>JANOCU010000019.1:0-33553 GCA_031412295.1 Bacteroidota bacterium | reverse complement strand
AGATGGCGATTCTTTTGCTTCTTTTCTACTAAAGAAAAGAAGCAAGCAAGAAAATAATCGGTCCAAAGGATTCCCTTGGAGCGCATTGATAAACTCCATCAAAAGATCGCGGACAGTAATGTTTAGCAAATTAGCACATTCTCAAATTCCCTACTTTTGCCCCATGGCAATCCGCATAAAAAAAGGAAACAGCACCGACGATCTTGGCTTCGGACTCAAAAGCTCCGACCGCAACATGAACAAAGACGGTTCATTCAATGTCGAACGTCTTGGTGAACCGAAATTCCGTCCGTATGAAATTTTTCACGAGCTCATTACCATGTCGTGGACAAAATTCATATTGCTGATCGTAACGAGCTATTTAACTGTCAATTTATTTTTTGCAGCGATCTACTATTTTATCGGGATGCATCATCTTTCCGGAATCAGCCCTGAATTGTCGGAGCCGGATAAATTTATGGAAGGATTTTTCTTCAGTTCACAAACACTTACAACCCTCGGATATGGAAGGGTTGCACCTTTAGGAGCAGCAACCAGCACAGTGGCCGCAATCGAATCCATGCTCGGGTTATTATGTTTTGCGCTTGCAACAAGTTTATTGTATGGAAGATTTTCCCGTCCGCAGGCGAAATTAATTTACAGCGAACAGGCAATCATTGCTCCTTACAAAAACATGACCGGCGTGATGTTTCGTGTTGCAAATATGCGACGCAACCAGCTTATTGAAGTGGAAGTAGATATTACAATGGCGTGGTTTGAAAAAGATTCGAAAGTCAGATCGTTTACGCGACTTGCATTGGAAAGAAATAAGATCAACCTTTTTCCAAGCAGCTGGACCGTCGTGCATCCTATTGATGAGAATAGTCCTTTCAACGGATTATCAGAAGCTGATATTATGGAATTGAAAATCGAATTAATTGTTTTGCTCAAAGCATTCGACGATACATTTTCACAAACGATCTATTCGCGCACTTCTTATAAATGTTCTGAAATTAAAGTGGGAAAGAAATTCATTCCAATGTTTAACACCATGGAAAATGGAAAAACACTTTTAGATCTGCGAATGATCGATGCAATGGAATCAGTCGAATTAAAACCAAAAGTTGCGCAGCTGGAAAACTAATTTTTTTACCGTGCCTTTGTGCCTTTGTGGCCAAACTGTTTTGCCACGGAGGCACAGGGCCACAGTTTATTTATTCTTCAACAGATTCCTCTTCTTCTTGCTCACTATTCTTATTCATATACTGCTGAATAAAATTTCCCACCATATTTTTAAGGAACTCTTTCATTCCGCCTTTTGATTCTTCCTCTTGCGTAACTTTTTGCTTCACCGTACTCAATGCAGCATAAGCAAGCTGGGCGCCGATGATAAGAAATTTATTTTCGGAAAGCGACTCCGCAGTCTTCCTGAATTTACCAATGACCTTAACCGGCCAAAGCGATTCCTTATATTCTTCAACAGCTTCGAAGAGCTCCAGCTTTTCCTGCGCAATCTGAGCCTGCAAGCGCTTTTTGTCTTTACGCAACCTGCGCATTCCAGTATTATTCGAATTACTCATCTTCATCCTCCTCGTCTTTTTCAGGGTAAAGTGAATTGATGACAGTATCCTGCATTCGTTTTTCAAATACCGGTTTACGAAGTAGCAAATAAACTACCGCGATCAATAAATAGAACAAAGAAACGGAACCGAATCCGATTGCATAATTATCAAAATATTTTCCGATCCAAAACGCGGCGGCAATATTTGTAAAGAGGAAAAAGAAAAGAAAAAGGATAAGAACAACTGCTAACGTCAACAATTTCGAAGTAACAATAGCCACTTGTTCTGAAACCAGCAGCCTGATGTACTCAAGCCGCGTATCCACATGCTTGTTTACTTTCTCAATGACCTTATTAAGATCAGGGAGGTCGTTATCGTCGTCGTGATGCTTTGCCATGGTTCTAAAGTAATGAAATTTTACTGAACAGATTTTTTACATCGCCGTTTGTTCGGGCGTAGTCGGGAATAGGCGATCATTCTACGCAACCAAATCCTGCTTGAACTGCAGCTCAAACAATCGTTTGTATTGGCCATCCTGCTTAATCAATTCCTGGTGCGTTCCCGATTCAATGATCTCACCATGATCGACAACAAGGATCCGGCTTGCATTTTGAATTGTAGCAAGGCGATGCGCAATAACAATCGAAGTTCTTCCTTTTGTCAGCGTTTTTGTCGCGCGCTGAATGAGAATTTCCGATTCTGTATCAATGGAAGAAGTCGCTTCATCGAGCACAAGGATTCCCGGGTTGTAAACATACGCACGGATAAATGCAATCAGCTGCCGTTGTCCCACAGAAAGCATTCCGCCTCGTTCGCGCACATCAAAATCATAACCACCCGGAAGCTTTGAAATAAAATCATGCGCGCCAACTGCTTTTGAAGCTGCTTCCACCTGCGCAAGTGAAATGCCGGGATTACGCAAGGTGATATTGTTTAAAATCGAATCCGAAAACAAAAACACATCCTGCAATACCAACCCGATATTACTTCGCAGCGAATCGAGCTTGTAGTCGCGGATATTTTTTCCATCGATGAGAATTTCACCTTTATTGTATTCGTAAAAACGCGTAAGCAAATTCATCATCGAACTTTTTCCCGAACCGGTTGCGCCGACAATTGCAATGGTTTCTCCTGCGTTTACTTCAAACGAAATTCCTTTCAGCACATACTCTTCTTCTTTATAAGCAAACCAAACATCGCGGAAAGAAACATTGCCTTTCACCGCATTCAGCTCCGCAGTTCCGTTATCAGCAATGACAGAATCGGTATCAAGCACTTTAAACACACGCTCCGAAGAAACCATTCCCATCTGCAGCGTATTGATTCGGTCAGCAAGCATGCGTATCGGGCGGAAAAAATTATTGATCAGCAAAACGAAAAAAGTAACATTGCCCGGCTCAGCCACATGATCGAAAATGCGAATACCCGCATACCACACAAGCAAACCAAGTGAAATGGAAACAAGTATCTCGACAACCGGAAAAAAGATCGAATAATATAGAACAGAACGCACATTCGCATCACGGTGTTTTCCGTTGATATCACGAAAGCGTTCCATCTCCACTTTTTCACGGTTAAAAACCTGCACGATTTTCATTCCCGTAATATGTTCCTGCACAAAAGTATTCAACCGTGAAACCTGGTTGCGCACATCTGTAAACGAAGCTTTCACCGCATTCTTAAACCACCACGTTGCAAGAAACATGATCGGAACAGTTGAAAGCACAACAAGTGTAGTTCTCCAATCAACGATCAGCATAGCAGCGAGATAAACCACGATCGTCAGCATATCACCCGCGATGACAATAAATCCCTGCGCAAAAACATCATTGATCGCTTCAATATCCGAAACCACACGCGTCACAAGCATCCCGATCGGCGTCTGGTCAAAATAGCGCGACTTAAAATGAATTATTTTTTTGTGCGCCTGCAATCGCAGATCACGAACAATACGTTGACCAAGCAAGCTCGTGCTGTATCCGTTTACAAATTGCAAAACCGATTGCAGGATCGTAAGTCCAAGCATTACCAGGCAAAACAACAAAAGATTATGCTGCGACGCTTCATTCTCCGCCGGATTTGCGCTATGATGCACATACGTATTCATAATATGGCGGATCAGCAACGGCGTCCCGACCGACAAAAAAGAAAGAATAATCGTCAGCGAAATTCCCAACGCAAACAACCCACGATAAGGCCGCGTGTATCCAAGAATACGCCGCAGCAAACTCCAGTCAAATGTTTTTCCCGTTACTGCACTCATTCTTTTGGTTGGTGGTTGGTGGTCAAAAAAAGGTTGGTGGTTTTTTTATTGTGTCTTTTTGTTCTTAGTGCCTTTGTGGCAAAACTTTTTTTACTGTGCCTCTGTGGCAAACCATTTTTTTTCCTGCCATGGTAATATGAGTTTTAAAGATTGTATTCTACAGGATATTTCACATCCGTTAAAAAAAGTCCATTCGCCGGAACAGAAGTCCCTGCTTGCGAACGTTGTTTCGATTGAACAATACGATGCACATCATCCAGCGTTTGTTTTCCCCTTCCCACATCAATCAAAGTTCCCACAATCGCACGCACCATATTTCTCAAAAAACGATTCGCTGTAATTTCAAAAACATAACCAACAGGCTGTCCCTCGTCACACGTCCCCTTCTCCCCTATTTTAACTTTCCATTCCGCTTTTGTCAGTTTACAAATCGTTGTTTTCACATCCGAAGTTTTGCTGAACGCAACAAAATCATCATACTGCATCAGCACTTTCGCACCTTCATTCATCGCCTCCACATTCAATTCATCGTGCATCGACCAATGAAGAAAGGGTCCGAACGGATCTTTTAAGCGACAAATATGATATTCATATGTGCGCGAATAAGCATGAAAACGTGCATGCGCTTTCTCCGGCATTTTTTTGATCTGCTGAATGGCAATTCCCTGCGGCAGAATTTTATTCATGCGAAAAATTACTTTCTCATTGTTTTCGAGATCGTCTTTTTCACTCATAAAATGCGCATAAAACTTTCGTGCATGCACACCCGCATCCGTTCTCCCGCAACCCGTCAGCTCAATATGCTCATGCAGCAACATGCTGATCTTTTCATTCAGCGTCTGTTGAATCGAAATCGCATTCTTTTGAAATTGCCACCCCGAGAATTCAGTACCATTATAAGAAAGACGAAGAAAATAACGCGTGAGCATTTTCGGTTCAGCTTCTTCCTGTAAAATCAAAGGAATTTCCACGGCGCAAATTTACAGGAAAAAGAAGGCTGAATGATGAGTGAAAAATTATTTTAGATATGGAGCAGAAGCATTACCTCATTTACCACCATTTCAACCCGCTATTCAGTCGGCGCCTGCCTGCCGCAGCAAATGCACGCGCGACTGCAGGCAGGGAGCTCCTTACTATCGGGGCTAGTTAGTAGCATATCCTCGTTTACAATCATTTAAAACCACAACATTCTCATGAGAATCATTTGTAGTGATAATTTGAAAATCAGATAGCTTCATCCGATAAGCACAAGTCCTGTAGGGACGACACTTTTGTAACAAATCAATCTTACACCATAACCTAAAGCCCTGTAGGGGCGAAATTTTCTCCACGCGTATTACCAGTGTAGGCGAGGCGCGTAGAAAAAATTTCGCCCCTACAGGGCTCGATGGACCTTATGATTTTGTATTACAAAAGTGTCGTCCCTACAGGACTAAAAAATAAAATTTATCACTATCTCACAATAAGATTTCCCTCTCTTCCCTCTTTTTCACTATAAAACCAGTTAACAATTTTTTGGAAGACACTTCCTTACTTCACAGCAGCCTGCCGTACCTTTGAAAAACACCGAAATCACCTTAATTTATGAATGCTGCAACAACCGATATTCACGCGTTGAACGAACGTATCAAAGAAGAAAGTTCTTTTGTCGATAAAATCAATGCGGAGCTCGATCATGTCATCGTCGGACAAAAAACCATGATCGAACGATTGCTCATCGCATTGCTTTCCAATGGCCACATTCTGCTCGAAGGCGTTCCCGGTCTCGCAAAAACACTTGCAGTAAAATCGCTCGCCTCCACCATGCACGCCGATTTTTCACGCATCCAGTTTACTCCCGATCTGCTTCCTGCCGATTTAGTCGGAACAATGATCTATAGCCAGAAGCAAGAATCATTCACGGTGCGCAAAGGACCTGTATTTGCAAATTTCGTTCTTGCAGATGAGATCAACCGTGCTCCAGCAAAAGTGCAAAGCGCGCTGCTCGAAGCCATGCAGGAAAGACAAGTTACTATCGGCGATGAAACATTTAAATTGCCCGATCCGTTTTTAGTGCTCGCAACCATGAACCCGATTGAGCAGGAAGGAACGTATCCCTTACCCGAAGCACAAGTCGATCGTTTTATGCTCAAAGTCGTGATCAAATATCCAACACGCGAAGAAGAGCAGCACATCATTCGCCAGCAGCTTTCAACCGTACGCACACCGGTAAAACCAATTCTCAGTCCCGCAGATATTCTCCGCGCACGCAAAGTGGTGCAAGATGTTTATCTCGATGAGAAAATTGAAAAATATATTGTCGATATCGTTTTTGCAACACGCTTCCCGCAGGAATATCGTCTGCAGAAATTGCAATCCATGATTTCGTTTGGTGGATCACCACGCGCATCCATCAGCCTCGCGCAAGCCGCAAAATCATATGCATTTCTGCAACATCGCGGCTTTGTTATTCCCGATGATATTCGCGCAGTAGCATACGACGTTCTTCGTCATCGCATCGGTCTCACCTACGAAGCAGAAGCAGAAAATATCACCACCGAAAATATCATCCGCGACGTTTTAGCAGCAGTACAAGTACCATAAATTGGGAAAAAGTGGCAAGTGACATGTGACAAGTGAAAAAATAAATCTTCACTTTCCACCTGTCACATGTCACCTGTCACCCGTCACCCGTCACCTTTTTTCCAAATGGAAACAATCGACATTCTAAAAAAAGTCCGTCAGATCGAACTGAAGACGCGTGGGCTCACTACCCAGGTTTTTTCGGGCGAATACCACAGCGCTTTCAAAGGCCGCGGCATGACTTTTTCTGAAGTGCGCGAATACCAGGCGGGTGATGAAGTGCGTACCATCGACTGGAATGTTACTGCACGCTTCAATCATCCGTATGTAAAAATTTTCCAGGAAGAACGTGAGCTCACCGTTATGCTGCTTGTCGACGTCAGTTACTCCGGTGCATTCGGAACACATGCGCAATTGAAAAAAGAGCTTATCACAGAACTTTCTGCGGTGATTTCTTTTTCTGCAATGAAGAACAACGATAAAGCCGGTGTGATCTTTTTCAGCGACATCGTAGAAAAATTTATTCCGCCTAAAAAAGGAAAATCACATATCCTGCGCATCATCCGCGAATCGCTTGAATTTAATTCGAAAGGCAACGGAACAAATCTCGCAGCCGCGCTCGAATATTGCACAAACGTGATCAAGAACCGCTGCATCGTTTTTGTGATCTCTGATTTTATGAGCGGCGCTTTTGATGATGCGCTGAAAATTGCAAATCGTCGTCATGATGTAGTTGCATTGCATGTATACGATCGCCGCGAATTGGAATTGCCTGACATCGGCTTAGTGCAAATGATGGATCCTGAATCGGGCGAATTGCTTTGGGTCGATACTTCCGATGTAAAAGTTCGCGAACGATATGCACGCACATCGCGCATGCACCGTTTGTGGATGGATGATATTTTCAAAAAAAGCGGTGTCGACGCTGCACATATTCCGACGGGCGATCAGTATATAAAAACTTTATCCGCGTTATTCCGCAAAAGGGAGAAACGGAGCTGATATGAAAAAAATAACTGCCATACTTTTTTTCCTGCTGCTCTTTTCCGGCAAATTTATTTTCGCCCAGCGTTTAGATGCAGAAGCTGTGTTGATGAAATCCGAAATTCGTATCGGCGAACATGTTGAATTAAAGCTTGCCGTACGTTACCAGGAAGGCACAAATAAATCCATCGTCGTGTGGCCCGAATACCAGGATACCATCACACGTGGCATTGAAATTATAAAAACAGATTCCATTCACACTGTGCTTGCAGACCGCGCTTCTGTGTTGTACGAACAATCGCGATCTTTTTACATCACCGCTTTCGATTCCGGGATGTATGTAATTCCCGCACAGAAATTTTTCGTCGATAACGAAACAATTGAAACACTTCCGGTCGAGCTGCATGTAGTTTCTGTCGCTGTCGATACCACAAAACCCATTAAAGACATCAAAGACATTTACGATGTTCCTGCTGCTCCGCCAATCGTAGAACAAAGCAAACCAATCGCATGGTGGGTTTGGACAATCGGTGGCGCTGTGCTGCTCGGAATTATCGCGCTGATCTATTTTCTCACAAGGAAAAAGAAACCGGTTCCTGTTGCGCCTGATCCTTCAACGCTGCTTTTACCACATGAAAAAGTATTGGAGCAGCTCGCAGAACTGGGCAGAAAAAAACAATGGATGCACGGCGAGCTCAAAGCATATCATATCGCGCTCACCGAAATTCTACGTGCGTGGATCGTTGAACGTTATCGTATTCATGCAAGAGAAATGACCACAGGCGAAATTATTCAATCGCTTCACAGTCTTCGTGCCGATGCAAGCGCACTGCTATTCCTCGGAAGAGTATTGCGCACAGCCGATTTAGTGAAGTTCGGAAAAGAAATTCCTGTAGCAGAAGAAAATGAAAACATGCTTCAGCTCGCAATGCAATTCGTAGAAGCAACTGCAATTTATCCTGAACCTGAACCACCAACACCACAGACAAAATGATAGCATGGTGGTACAATATAATTTTTGAATGGGCCTGGGTGCTTTGGTTCCTTGCTGCAATTCCGCCGCTGGCGATTCTCATCTATTATTTAGCAGGAAGAGGAAGACCCGCGCTTTCACTTTCTTCATTTCAATATCTGAAAGGAACCACAACACCTTCCATCGTAAAATGGAGAAGCATTTTATATCTCTTCCGCGTTATTGCAATTGTTTTTTTAATTATTGCCCTTGCACGGCCGCAGTCGAGAACAGGATTTAAAGAAAAACACGGCGAAGGAATAGACATCATGCTCGTCATCGATATTTCAGAAAGTATGGCTGCCGTAGATTTTCTTCCCAACAGGATGGAAGCTGCCAAATACCAGGCAATTCGTTTCATCGAAGAACGTCGCGATGATCGTATCGGTGTTGTTATTTTTGGTGGAGAACCATTCACTGTTTGTCCGCTTACGACTGATCATGACGCACTAAAATACCTGATTTCTAATATCACCTATAATAGTCATGGCGAATTTGAAAAAGGTACAGCCATTGGTATGGGTCTTGCAAAAGGTGTCGAACGCCTGAAAGAAAGTAATGCAAAAAGTAAAGTGGTTGTCCTGATAACGGATGGAGAAAATAACGCAGGTACCATTCAGCCGCTCGATGCAGCAAGAATTGCAAAAACTTTTGGTGTGCGTGCCTACACAATTGGAATGGGCTCAACAAAAGGAAAAGTGCTTTCACCGACCACACAAAATTTTGACGATAGTTTTGTCATGCAATATGCCGAGGTAGATATTGACGAAGCAACACTCATCCAGGTTGCCGATATCACCGGTGGAAAATATTTCCGCGCATCGGATGATAAAAATCTCGAGCAGATCTATTCTGATATTAATAATCTCGAAAAAAGTGAATACGATAAAAAAGGAGCTGAAGAACGTAAAGAAGAATTTTTACCCTTCCTGCTTGCTGCGCTGTTTTTTATCCTGCTTGAATTTATTTTACGTTACACCACATTTGATACGCTGACATGAGCTTCGAATATCCATGGATGCTTTTATTGCTTGTGCTCGTAGTGCCGGTTGCGCTGCTATGGATGCGTTCATCTGGCAGGCGCCGTGAACGTATGCGAAAATTTGCAGAAAGTGCTTTCACCGAAAAATTGCTTATCGGAAATAATCCTTCCGTGCGACGCTGGCATTTTATTTTATTTTTCTCAGCAACCTTCCTTTTAGCTTTTGCAATGAGCGGACCGATGGTTGTCGGCGGCAAACAAAAAGTAACTTCCACCGGTGTTGATATAATGATCGTGCTCGACGTATCCAACAGCATGCGTGCAACTGATATTCAACCAAGCCGCATCGAAAGAGCAAAACTCGCGCTCGCACAGATGATTCAAACGATGGGATCAGATCGTGTTGGTGTGGTGGTTTTCGCCGGGCAATCTTATCCCTGTTTACCGCTGACAGATGATTACAATGCAGCAGAATTATTATTGCAATCCGTTTCACCCGATATGGTTCCGGTACAGGGAACAGCAATCGGAAATGCAATTGACAACGCACTTGCAGCATTCGGAAAAACAGATAAATCCAATGGAAAAGCAATTATCCTTATTTCCGATGGAGAAAATCATGAAGATAATGCAGCAGAAGCGGCAGCACGCGCAGCAGAAGAAGGCGTGATTGTTTGTGCGATCGGAATTGGTGCACCGCAGGGAACTACAATTCCTGAATATGACGGAACAGGCAAACGTGCAGGAAATAAAAAAGATGAGAGCGGGCAGGAAATTATTTCGAAGCTTGATGAAGCTACTTTGAAAAGTGTGGCAACAGCAGGAAAAGGAATATATGTCCGTGCTTCAAACTCCGATCTCGGAATCAGCAAAGTTTATAATTTACTACAAGGCTTGAGCAAAGCAACAACAGAAAAATGGCGGTACACCAGCTTTACGCCGATTTTCCCATGGCTGCTGCTTGCATCCCTGATCTTGTTTTTAATTGAAGCATTATTACCTGCAGGAAAAAGAAATGAATTTAATTCACGACGAACATGAAAATAAAATCACTGATCTTATTTTTCATTTCAGCATTCGCGCTGAGTGTAAATGCACAGCAGCTTCCACCGCAACCTAAAGACGGCTGGCAGAATACGCGTAAAGGAAATGAAAGCTTCAGGAAAAAGGATTTTGCAACCGCTGAGAAATATTATAAAGATGGTGTTGAAAAAGACACAGCTGCTGCTACTTCCAGCTATAACCTGGGCAATGCGCTTTATCGCCAGAAAAAATATGCCGATGCAGAACGCGCATATGCAGAATCAACTGCAGGAAATAATTCAGATTCTCTTGCAAAAGCATGGTACAACCTGGGCAATGCGATGTTGCAGCAGGACAAATACCAGGAAAGCATTAACGCATACAAACAAGCGTTGAAGCTGAAACCGAATGATGAACAAACGCGCTACAATCTTGCTTATGCACAAGCAAAGAAGAAAGCACGTCAGCCTCCGCCGAAACAAAATCAGAAAAACCAGAAAAATCAAAAGCCGCAGAATAAGCCGCAGGATCAAAAAGATAAAGAGAAAGCCCCTTCCGATCCTCCCCCTACACCTTCGATGAATAAAGATGAAGCACAACGAATGCTTGAAGCCCTGAAAGACCAGGAGAAAAAAACGCGTGATCGAATGAATTCACGTAAAAGCAAATTCAGCACCAGCAAAGAAAAAGATTGGTGAGAAATAAGACCACAATACGAATTCGATTTTTAGCGGCAGGACTTTTTCTGCTGCAGGGATTTTTATTGTCAGCTCAATATATTACAATTACGATCGATAAAGACACCATCGGATTTAGTGAAACTGTCATTGTTAGGTTAACAGCTGAAGCAAGAGATTTTGCTTCGCTCGCTGAGCTACCCCAAATAAATGGATTAGCTGTTATCGGTCGCACGAGCAATTACAAAATGAATAGCTCAAACGAAAAAATAAAAATCACACAAACATTTACACTTTCACCTTATAAGGTCGGCACATTCAGTATCGGACCTGCAAGAATACAGGCAGGAAGCAGGCGGATTTTTTCAAATACACTTTCTTTGGTTGTAAAGCAGGGTGACCAATCCTCTGTTTCGAATGAGATTTTCTTGCGCTGTGTGCCGGATAAAAAAAAAGCAGTTATCGGGGACCAAATCACCTTATCGCTTAACCTGTATTATCGGGTACCACCGTGGTCGGGTCAAGAACGACCACTGGCAAAAACATTTAATGGCTTTTGGTATCATGAAGGACAGATTGGTCAATCATTTTCAAGTGGTGATACGATTATAAACGGTTTAGTTTATTTTATCCAAACCCTTTATCAAGAA
Organism: Bacteroidota bacterium; assembly: GCA_031412295.1. Taxonomy (GTDB): domain Bacteria; phylum Bacteroidota; class Bacteroidia; order Palsa-965; family Palsa-965. The sequence goes on along the minus strand of JANOCU010000019.1, from coordinate 21,859 downwards.
TATGTTTTTCCGAATATGACCGGTACATTAAAGATTCCTTCCTACAACTACATCTGTACTGTAAAACAAAATGCATATCCCACAGGAGATCCTCTTATAGACGATTTAATGGGAATTCCTGTGGAAGTGCAATTGACAACACCGGAAGTTCCTATCGAAGTTTTTCCTTTGCCACAAAATAAGCCTGCAGGATTCGGAGGCGATGTAGGAACATTTTCATTGAGCGCTACTATCGATAAAGAAAATGTAAAGGTCAATGAAGCTGTAAAAATAAATATCACCATTACAGGACAGGGAAATATTACTTTCATCCAGCTTTCACCATTAAAGTTTCCGGATGAAGTGGAAAGCTTTTCACCGGTTTCGGATGACAGCGTCAGTATCAGCAGGAATGGAATCGAAGGCCAAAAAACATTCACCATCACACTCATCCCCAAAAAAGAAGGAGCATACACACTTCCCGGAATTACATTTTCTTATTATGATCCGAAGAAAAAAGAATATGTAACCGTTCAGACGCCCGAATTTAAACTGAACGTTGCCCCCGGTGATCCTTCGCAGGATGTTTCAGAAAATAATCTGCCCGAAACATTTCTCGACGGTCCTTCCTATAGCAAAATCATCCGCCGCATTTTGTGGATCGCTATTCCTGCCATTTTATTGATCCTGCTTTATTTTTATCAAACAACAAAAAAGAAAAAGCAGGCAGCAGCTGAAGAAAATAAAATCACAGCAGAAGTTGAAGCGGTGGAGCACGAACACGTAAAATACAAACCGGACATACAAACCATGCTGAATTCGTCTGAACGATTTATTATGCACGGAAGCATTCAATCCGGGATTGCACAGCTTTACGAAACATTGCTCAGCGCAGTACTTTTTAAAACGGAATTAAGCCGTGAGGAAGCTTCCATTCACCAGCTTCGTTATCGTTTGACTATTAAAAATTTCCCGGCAGACAGCATTACCGAAACAATTTCAACCCTTGAAGAATTGGCTGCGCTGCGTTATACCAATCTGCAAGCTGATAGTTCAAAGATTTCGGAGAGCCTGCAAAAGACCCGGAAACTCGCCCTGGAATTACTTTCCTAACCTACCAACGTTAACAAATTGCCGATAAGTTGACAAGGTAAGCCTTTGAATTACCGGAATTTGTTTATATTTGAAAAGGCAATACCCACATGAAAACAAGTTTACTCTCAATAGGAATAATATTCCTGCTGGCTATTCGTGTATACGCACAAGGCGGATCTACACCGTTAAATGGCCACAATCCTGTCAACACCTACTCGACTGCACGTTCAACTGATCCTGTAACCCCTCAGGATGGAAGTGCAACACTCGGTGCAACGTATGCAAGAAGTGAATGCGGATTAAATTATACAACCGCAACACAGAAGCTAAGCATGCGTGTGCCCTTGCTCAACCAGCCAAGCGTTCCCCAACCTGCAACGTTTACCATTTCCGGTATTCCTGCAACAGCAGTAATTGAACAGGCGTTTGTCTGGACAGAAGGTTGTGGAAGCGGTATCCCTATCACAATGACGTTTACAAATCCATTTGCTGTGTCCGCTCCTTTTCCTATGACCATGATCGGACAGGACCAGGATAAATGCTGGGGCTATCCGGGGACCTTTACTTACCGCGCGGATGTTACCTCACTTATTGTTGGCAATGGAAATTACCAGATCAGCGGACTTCCAACAAATCCGCCTAATCCGCAGGATGATATGGACGGAGCAACCTTAATTGTTATTTGGAGCGATCCGACACAAACCTGGCAGGGTGATATCGTAATTTGGGATGGATGTGTGGTAATCAATGGAGGAACCACTACCCAAACGATCACAGGTTTCCAGGCGTGCACAGGAACAACAAGCAACGCAAGAGCATTCATGGCGCAGGGCGATTTACAAGGTCTTGGTTCGCAGCTTACATTGAATGGTGTTTTTCCGATTACAGTTGTGGAAGATTGGTGGAACTGGATTGACGTTGCTACAACCGTTACTCCCGGTCAAACGACTTCATCATTCGGAAACAGCTCCGGTGGAGATTGTTATAACTTCTGTGTAATGGGTTTATATTGGCAATCCAATTGTCAAACCTGTTGCCCTGCACCTTTCACACTTGATATGGATTCCATTCCAAGTCAGTGTTCAGCTTCTAACGGAACTGCAACCGCAGCACCACAAGGAGGAACAGGCCCTTTTACTTATGTATGGAATACAGTTCCCCCGCAAACCGGGCAAACTGCTACTAACCTTCCTCCCGGTGTGTATACTGTTACGGTTTCAGATAGTTTAGGTTGTTCGCATACCGATTCCGTCACGGTCCTGGGTGTCGGCGCTATAACGGCCACGCTTGCGACGACGAATAATATATGTTTCGGAGATACGAATGGAACAGCAACACTGACACCGACCTCCGGTTCGGGTCCATACACGTATGTCTGGACGCCGAATGTGAGTACCACAAATACAGCAGTGAATCTCGGTGCAGGAAATTATTCTGTCGACATCACAGATAATTTCGGTTGTACTACAACACATACAATACAAATCACAGAACCACCGAACGTACCGATCGTAGCAGCTGCTTCCGGCACTTCACCTATTTGCACAGGAGCAAGTGCACAATTAATTGCAACGGCTACAGGTGGCGCCCCACCGTATAATTACTTCTGGATTTCACCGGCAACGGCAAACGATTCCGTTTTGGTTAGCCCGACTACCACCACAACCTATACAGTTGTAATTTCAGACGCATGTAATACAACACCTGATTCTGCAACATTCACAGTAGTTGTAAATCCATTACCTGTTATCACCTTGAGCGGTGACACACTGGATGGTTGTGCGCCGGTTTGTGTGGATTTCACAGGGGCTTCGGTACCTGCAATTGCATCCTGCACCTGGAATTTCGGAGATAATTCACCGTTCGGTTCCGGACCAACTCCGCCACAACATTGTTATTATAACCCCGGACAATACACCATCGAGCTTCATGTAAGTGATGTGAATGGTTGTAAAGATTCACTTACAGTAAGCAATTATATTACAGTCTTCCCTACCCCGGTTGCAGGATTCAATATCACTTCCGCTAATCCTGCATCTGTGCTGGAGCCAACGGTGATCATTGATGACGTAAGCACCGGTGGTGATACATGCTATTGGGATTTCGGTGATGGTAATTTGCTGACTGTTGTTGGTTGCGGCGATGTATCGAATAATTACACAGATACAGGGTCATTCCATATTATACAGATAGTTGTGAATAATGGTGGATGCAGGGATACAATCGAATATGACGTTTATATTGTTCCCAATACAACCATTTATATTCCGAATGCGTTTACACCGAATGCAAACGGAACCAACGATATGTTCTTTGTATATGGAGAATACGTAAACAACTATCACTTAATTATCTTTGATCGCTGGGGAAACCTGATTTTCGAATCGTACGACCAGTCGAAAGGCTGGGATGGAAAAGCGAATGGCGGAAAGAATATTGCACAAACAGATACCTATGTGTATGTGCTTTATTATACTGAACAATTGAGCGATAAAAAGAAAAAGATCATCGGTCACGTCAACCTGATCCGTTAAGAAATTTATAATGCATTGTTAAAAGAGTCGGGCAATTTAGCCCGGCTCTTTTTTTTGAAAACCAGGTGATTAAATTCGGAAAACACGCAAAACAATCCCCTTTTCAACCGTTTAATCAACAAAATCGCACCTAAAGGAATTCAAAACTTTTTAATTTGGAATTGAGAGCGGAATATCCTAAATTTCACTTGGCAAACACCCTTCAAAAAGCATAGCACATTATTCATAACATCAAATCGCAATTAATCATGAGGTCACTCGTACGCCATTTCATATTGTTAGTTTTAATCCTGTTGCCTTTAATTACAATTGGCCAGCAAGTAATTACTACAAGTGCAGGTTGTCCCGGCGTTCCCGGTGCATGCGGAAGCGGACTTCACAGCGCTCCTACACCTTCCGTCACACCATCAATCAATGGTCCGTCACCCAATACACCACAAAACGGTAACGGCACATTAGGAAATATTTATACGCTTACCGCATGCGGATTAAATTATAGCCAGGCATCACAACGTCTTGGTCAAAGATTTTCACCGGTCGGTATTCCTCAGCCTGCACCATTTGTAATTACAGGAATTCCTTCGTGCGCAGTAATTCAAAAAGCATATTTGTGGTGCGAAGGTTCTGGTAACGGTGCCCCGATGACATCTACAATAAGCGGTCCGCTTGGAAGCGCAAATTACCCGATGGCAATTGTTGGACAAGGTCCTGACAAATGTTGGGGATACCAGGGAAGCTATACCTATCGCGCGGATGTAACAGCATCAGTGAATGGAAACGGTACATATAACATCAGCGGAATTCTTGTCAATAATCCGAATGATATGGATGGCGCAACATTACTTGTCATCTGGACAGATGCTTCCCAAACGTATCGTGGCACAATCCGGATTGATGATGGTGCAATGATCGTAAATAGTTTTGCAGGAACTGTCACCTACAACATGACATATCCTGCAGTTTGCGGTGCCACAACCAACGCAGTTGCGTTCTGCGGAATGGGCGATCTGCAATTGACAGGAACAACAATTACCATGAACGGCTCACCAGCAACCTATACCTGGAACTGGTGGAATTTTGTTTCTGTAAATACCACGGTAAACGTAGGACAAACCAATTCTATCTTTACAGGAACTGCTTCCACGGGCGACTGTTTCAATTTATGCTTTGCCGGTTTGTATTATCGAACAACCTGTGTTGCATGTACACCTACCCCGCTCTCGCTCTCCACGATCTTTACTGCCGCCACGTGCTCTGCCTGTAACGGAACGGCCAGCGTCGGTGTAAATCCACCCGGCGTCTACACGTATTCATGGAGTACCGTTCCCGTGCAAACGGGTCCAACTGCAACTGGATTATGTGCAGGAACTTACACAGTGACCGTATCTTCCTCTTGCGGAACAGGCACTGCAGTGGTTACAGTTCCAACACTTGGCGGAAGCATTACAGTAGCAACTGCCGCTACAACAGATGCATCCTGTAACGGACAGTGTAATGGCACAGCAACGGTTAACGCAAGCGGTGGAACTGCACCTTATACATTTGCATGGGCTCCTGCAGCACCGAACACAACCACGGGAAATTCAAATACGGCAACAAGTCTCTGTGCAGGCACGTATGTCGTCACGGCAACAGATGCCGCAGGTTGTACGGGAACACAAACCGTAACGATCAACGAACCGACTGTTATTTCTGCCACGAGCTCTGCCACACAATCCACGTGTGGTAATCCGAATGGTTCGGCAACTGTAAATCCATCCGGCGGTGTAGGTCCATACACTTACTCCTGGAATACAACACCGGTACAAACCACACAAACGGCAACAAACATTGTAAGCGGTCCATACAGCTGCATTATCACTGATGCGAATGGCTGCAACTTCGCGGTAAACGTAACCGTGCCGGGTGCATCTTCACCAACTGCTTCGCTTTCAATTTATGGCGACGTAGGTTGTAACGGTGCGTGTGACGGATTTATATCACTCAATATTTCGAACGGAACAGGACCTTATACAACATCATGGTCGCCATCCGGTGGTAACGCCACTACAGCATCAGGATTATGTCCGGGTGTTTATACCGCCACCATTTCTGATGCGAACAATTGCACCACTACTTTTTCAATCATCATTACAGAACCACCTGTAATTGCAATTACTCCTGCACAAACTGATGTAAGCTGCAATGGTGTTTGTGACGGAACTGCCACTGTGAATGTATCAGGCGGAACACCGGGTTATACTTACAACTGGTTACCAAACGGTGGAACCAATGCAACAGCAACAAATCTCTGCGCAGGCAATTACACTTGCGAAGTAACCGATGCGAAGGGTTGTATATTAACACAAACCTTCCTGATCACTGAACCAACACCGTTAACTGTTTCTTCCGCCGGATTTAACGTCACCTGTTTCGCTGCGTGCGACGGGCAGGTTGTTGCGATCCCGGCAGGCGGAACAGCGAACTACTCCTTCTCATGGAGCTCAGGCTGCATCAGTCCAAGCTGCAATAACGTTTGTGCAGGAACATATGTAGTTACTGTTACAGATGCGAATGGCTGTGTTGCAACTTCAACAGCAACAGTAACAGAACCAACTGATATTTCAATTACAACATCAACTGTCGATGCGCATTGTAATCTTCCGGACGGATCAGCTTCGGCAACTTTTGCGGGTGGAACAGGTACACTCACTCCTGTTTGGTATAATCCTTCAACACCTGGACCAAACATGAATAATATTCCTGCAGGAAATTATTTTATTGTAGTGACCGATGCAAATGGTTGTGATGATACTGCAACTGTTACTGTTAATAACCTTCCGGGTGTTGTTGGAACAGCAGGAACAATCACTCCTGTTTCCTGTTTCGGTGGAAATGATGGTGCTGCAATTGTAAATGCAAGCGGTGGAATCGCACCTTACACCTACGTTTGGAATTGTTCACCAAGCACAACAAATACAGCAACAGGATTAACAGCAGGAACTTGTTCTGTAGTTATTACAGATGCAGCAAGTTGTACTTCAACAGTAACTTTCACCATCACGCAGCCTACACAACTTTCCGTAGCTGCAACAGCGGTTCCGTCTACAGTTTGTGCAGGCCAGCCGATACAGCTGACTGCAACAGGAACAGGCGGTACTCCTGCTTATTCGTATAGCTGGACACCAATGAATCTTGCAGGCCCATCATTAAGTTATGTACCGGCAACTTCAGGTCCATGCACCGTTACGATTACCGATGCGAATAACTGCATCGACAGCGCCGTGCTGAATCTGACAGTAAATCCCAACCCGGTTGTTGCGTTATCAGGTGATTTGCTTGCGGGTTGTATTCCGCATTGTGTGAATTTCTCTGACCTTTCAACTGTTTCTGCAGGTACGATCACACAATGGTTATGGGATTTCGGTGACGGTTCTCCTACTTCGAATCAGCAAAACCCGACCCACTGCTATTCGTATTCCAACTTATTTACAGTGACGCTTACTGTAACAACAGCATCAGGCTGCTCGAGCACAATTACGATGACGAATTACATCAATGTGTATCCGACACCTGTAGCGTCTTTCACAGCAAGCCCGCAACCAACAACTGAATTGAATCCTACTATTTATTTCACAAACAATTCTACGAATTCAAGTTCATGGAATTGGGAATTTGCCGATTCAACACAAGGTTCATCTACACTTCAGCATCCATCTTATACTTATGGAGCTGCAGGATGTTATGATGTTGTGCTTACTGCTACCTCGTCAAATAATTGTGTGGATGTTACCTCGGTTCTTGTTTGCATCGATCCTGATGTTTCGATCTATGTTCCGAATGCATTTACACCGGACGGAGATGGCATAAATGATATTTTCATTCCAAAAGGTCTCGGGCTTGATCCTGACCAATTTGAAATGTGGATCTTCGATCGCTGGGGAAATCTGGTTTTCCATGGCACCGATCTTTACCAGGGATGGAACGGTGCAGTTGAAGGCCAGACTGATGTAAGTCAGCAGGATGTGTATGTCTGGAAAATAAAAGTAGGAGATCAGAACGGTGGAAAGCATACTTATATTGGTCATGTAACAATGATCCACTAACCAACTATAAATCATACAGAGGAGAGCTGAATTAATTTTTAGCTCTCTTTTTTTATGCTTCAACGTGTAGAAAACAGGTTTAGTCGAAATATTAGGAATTCAGGTCACGTTAACATAAATTGCGTTAACCAACCACCACCACTACCACCACCATTTCATCTTAATACGAATTATATGAGGCCATCTTTACGCCAGTTCATATTATTTGTGCTGTTAGTATTGCCGGCATTTTTATTTGCCCAGCAAGCTGCATCACCAAATGTAAATGCTCCGGGTGTTCCGGGCGCTTGTGGTTATACGGCTACTTCATCTACACAAACCGCCATACACGGACCTAATCCAACACCCCAAAATGGAAATGGAACGCTGGGAAATATTTATTCCCAAACAGCCTGCGGATTAAATTTCTCTTCAGCATCACAACGTCTCGGGCAGCGGTTTACACCTATCGGGGTTCCTCAGCCGGCACCATTTGTAATTTCCGGGATTCCTACCTGCGCAGTTATTGAAAAAGCTTATTTATGGGCCGAAGGTTCGGGTGATGGAATGGCGCAGACCGCAACCATTAACGGTCCTTTCGGAACAGGAAATTATCCAATGGCAATCGTTGGACAAGGGCCGGATAAATGCTGGAGCTATGCTGGTTCATATACCTACCGTGCTGATGTAACTCCCACGATCGGGGGAAACGGAACATATAACATAAGTGGTATTCTCACCAATCCGCCGACTTCCGGAAATGATATGGACGGTGCAACCCTGATAGTAATCTGGAGTGACCCGACACAAACCTACCGCGGAACAATTATCATTGACGATGGTGCGATGATCGTTAATGGTGGCGTTGCGAATCACGTAATGAATTTCCCTGCTGTATGCGGACCAACAACAGGTGCGCAGGCATTTTTCTGTGTGGGTGATATTCAATTTAATCCAACATCATGGTCTGCCAACGGAACACCGGCACCCTTACAATGGAACTGGTGGGATTATCTACAAGTCGCCACAACGGTCACGGCCGGGCAAACAACCTCTGTCTTTGATGTGAATACGGGTGGTGACTGCTTTAATCTATGCGTCACCGGGTTGTATTATAGAACTACATGTGTTGCCTGCACACCTTCTGCACTCTCCTTAGCCACAAGCGCAACACCGGCTTCCTGTTCGGCGTGTAACGGAACTGCCACAGTCACTCCTACTCCGGCCGGAACTTATACCTACAGCTGGAATACTGTACCGGTACAAACCACTCAAACCGCAACCGGACTTTGTGCAGGAACTTATACGGTAACCGTTACTTCCACTTGCGGAACAGCAACTGCAACTGTAACAGTACCTGCAGCAGGAGGATCAATTACACTAACCAATACATCCCAGACAAACGTTACATGTAACGGTGCATGTACAGGCTCAGCTGTTGTAACGGCGAGCGGTGGAACGGCACCTTATACATTTGTGTGGTCGCCTGCGGTTGCAAATACAACTTCAGGAGCAACCAACACAGCGACAGGTTTATGCGCAGGCGTTTATATCTGTACTGCAACAGATGCAGGTGGTTGTACAGGAACACAAACGATTACGATCACACAACCACCGGCTCTTACTGCAACAACTTCGTTCGTAAGCGCGTCCTGTGGAAATTCAAATGGTTCGGCAACTGTAAACGTTTCAGGCGGTGTTCCGCTCTATCAATACTTATGGTCACCAACAGGGCAAACAACACCTACTGCGACCAATTTATTAGCAGGAACTTACAACTGTACCATCACCGATAATAACGGATGTGTTCTTACGGTTACAGTTACTGTTCCCAATGGAGGTTCACCTACGTTAACTGTTACAGGTTCTACCAACGTTACCTGCAACGGAGCTTGTAACGGAACAGCAACTGTCAGCACGGTTGGAGGAACTGCTCCTTATACTTATGCATGGACACCAACCGGCGGAACAGGAACAACAGCATCAAACCTTTGTCCCGGACCTTATACCTGCACCGTAACGGATGCGTCAGGATGTACTGCAACCGCTACCGTATTAATTACCGAGCCACCTGCCATCACTGCTACACAATCGCAGGTGAATGTATTATGTAACGGCATGTGCACAGGAAGCGCGACAGTCGTTGCTTCGGGCGGAACAGGAATTTACACCTATTTATGGTCGCCGAGCGGTGGAACGGGCGCCACAGCAAGCGGATTGTGTGCAGGAAATTACACCTGCCTGATCAGCTCACCTGCCGGTTGTAGTATTACACAATCATTCAGCATTACACAACCACCTGCGCTCACAGTTACTGTTGCACAAACAAACGTAAGCTGCAACGGAGCATGCGACGGAACAGCAACTGTAACTGTTGGCGGCGGAACTCCTGCTTACAGTTATCTATGGAATCCGACCGGCGGAACAGGCCCTACTGCAACTGCCTTGTGTGCCGGAACTTTTACTTGCCTTATTACGGATGCAAACGGATGTACGATCACACAAACTGTTTTGATCACACAACCGGCTGCACTTACTGCAACCACTTCATTCGTAAGCGCAACCTGTGGAAATGCAAATGGTTCTGCAACAGCTACTCCATCAGGTGGTACAGCTCCTTATTCCTATTTGTGGACACCAGGCGGACAAACGACTCCTACTGCGACAAATTTACTTGCAGGGGCTTACACGTGTGATATCATCGACTTTAACGGATGCACACTCACTGTTACTGTAACGGTACCGAATGCAGGTTCGCCAACAATTGTGGTAACCGGGTTTACTGATGTAACCTGTAACGGCGCATGTGATGGAACTGCTACCGTCAGCACATCGGGTGGTACTGCACCTTACACGTATGCGTGGACACCAAACGGTGGGACCGGGACTACAGCAACAGGTCTTTGCCCCGGCGTTTATACTTGTACAGTTACAGACGCCAACGGATGTATTGCATCTGCAACTGTATTGATCACTGAACCACCGGCACTTGCAATTACACCTTCACAAGTGGACCTGGTTTGTTTCGGTGTTTGTAACGGCAGCGCTACGGTTGCAGTCACGGGCGGAACTCCCGCTTATACTTACATATGGTCGAGCGGTGGAACAAATGCAACGGAAACCGGCTTATGTGCAGGAAACTATTCGTGTCTCGTTACCGATTTTAATGGTTGTACATTAACACAAACATTTACAATCACAGAACCAACACAGCTCACCGTTGCATCAGCCGGATTTAACGTAACGTGCTTCGGAATTTGTGATGGACAGGTTGTTGCAATTCCGAATGGGGGAACACCGAACTATACATTTGTCTGGAGTTCGGGTTGTACGGGCGCAAGTTGTAATAATATCTGTGCAGGAACATATAATGTGACTGTGACCGATTTTAACGGCTGCACTGCAACATCAAGCGCAACTGTAACTGAGCCAACAGATATTACGATTACAACATCAACAGTTGATGCACATTGCAGCTTTGCAGATGGCGCTGCTTCCAGCGTATTCTCAGGCGGTACAGGAACACTTACACCTGTTTGGTACGCTCCTGCAACGCCCGGCGCAAATCTGACTAACGTTGTTTCGGGTTCCTATTACGTTGTGGTGACTGATGCAAATGGTTGCGATGATACAGCGAACGTAACCATCAATAATATTCCGGGTGTGGTTGCTTCTGCAGGAACAATTACTCCTGTTTCCTGCTTCGGTGGAAATAACGGTACTGCTTCTGTAACAACGACAGGGGGCACAGGAACCATTACTTATGCCTGGTCATGTTCGCCAAGCACTACGAATACAGCAACCGGTCTTGTTGCGGGTCCTTGCAGCATTGTTGTTACAGATTCTGCAGGTTGCACATCAACTGTAAACATTACGATCAGCGAACCGACGGATCTTACAATCGGAGCAACGGCAACACCGGGCGCAATTTGTGCCGGACAAAGTTCAACGCTTACCGGAACTGCAGCAGGCGGAACACCGGGCTATAATTATATGTGGATGCCGGGACCATTACCGGGAGCAACAAATATTCTCGCACCAACAGCAACAACTACTTACACGGTGTATGTAACCGATGCGAATTTATGTGCCGACAGCGCAACAGTTACTGTTACAGTGAATCCGAATCCTGTTGCAATACTTACAGGTGATTCGCTGCAGGGATGCGCGCCGCGTTGTGTGAATTTCACTGACAATTCAACTGTCGGTTCAGGAACAATCGTTCAATGGTCGTGGGATTTTGGTGATGGCTCACCGTTTTCGACACTACAAAATCCAAGTCATTGTTACTTGCTGGCGGGAACTTATCCTGTTACATTAACGGTAACAACTGCTTCAGGCTGCACCGGCACGATTGTAATGCCGAATTACATACAGGTATTCCCGAATCCTGTAGCAGCGTTTACAGCAAGTCCGCAACCAACAACAGAATTAAATCCAACCATATATTTCACCGATCAATCATCCCTTGCAGCAACATGGAGCTGGAACTTCGGTGATCTGAATAATTCAGCTTCTTCGCTGCAGAATCCATCATTCCTTTATCCGGGTCCGGGATGTTTTGATGTGACGCTTATGGTTGCAACTGTAAACGGATGTACCGCTACGGCTGTGCAGGAAATTTGCATTGATCCGGATGTTACACTGTTTGTTCCGAATGCATTTACTCCGAACGGCGATGGTGCGAATGAAATATTTATTCCGGTCGGCGTTGGAATTGATCCTGATAAATTCGAAATGTGGATCTTCGACCGTTGGGGAAATATGATCTATTACACCGACGATCTTGCTAAAGGCTGGGATGGAATGGTGCGGGGCCATACGAATCTCTGCCAGGAAGATGTTTACGTTTGGAAGATCAAAGCAGTTGACCAGCTCGGAAATAAACATAATCGCATCGGGCACGTAACATTGATTCGTTAACTTATTTTTTGCCACGAACGGTCACCGGCGATAAGTTGGTGACCGTTTGCATTATATTTATCGCGTGAAAAAAAATTTGTTCCTGTTATTAATTCTCTGTTACGGAAGTTTGCTTTCGCAGAATCCTTCTTCTTTTACCTGGAATGCGCAGGGAGCGTCTTCAGAATGCGTCGAATTTAACAGCCTCGATTCTACGCAGGCAACTTACACCTGGACTTTTGATCCATTGGGGAGTCAAAGCAATCTGCAGGATCCTTACTTCTGTTTTGGTGATACAGGTTGTTACGAAGTGACACTTCGGGTGGAGGATATGTTTGGTGTCGCAGATTCAACAACACAAACTGTTTGCATTCATAATGAGTCCATTTTATTTATGCCGAATGCATTTACGCCTGATGGTGATTTTATCAATGATGTGTTTTATGTTTATGGCTATTTGATCAGGGAAGAAAAATTTGAAATGCGCATTTATGATTATTGGGGCGCATTAGTTTATTCTTCTTATAATATTTACGAGGGATGGGACGGCAGCCATGATTACCGTGGCGAAAATTACGTGCAAATGGGCGCTTATTTAATGGAGCTGATTTGGTATGATGTGCATGATGTGAGACATTCTTACCGCGGCGCGATCATGCTGCTCAGGAAATGAAAATATACCAGGAAATTAACATATAAAACTATTTGTTATTGGATAAAAGGAACGATACTTGCTCAGGCTTACAAGTATATCCCTTACTCCCATGTTCCGGACCTTAATTGTTATGCTTCTTTTGTCCTGCTCCTTAGACGCAAAACAAATTTCTTTTGCTTCCGATACGCTTCCCTGCGACCCGACTGTTAAGGTTCAAAAAACATTTTGTCCGTCGTGCGAAGTGTGGAGCGACCAGTTTGCGCCTGATTTTACGGGTAAGCTGCCGGTTGAATATCATCTTTCGATTTATAATAAAGACAGCGTAGAAATTTTTTCGAGTGTGGAGCTTGATAAAGGATGGAATGGAAAAGAAAAAGATGATGTAGAACAAACGCAAAGTTTCAGATGGGAAATTATTTACCGTTACGAAAAAGACGGAACTTTGTATTCCTGCAGCGACGTAGTTATACTATTACAATGACAGCCACAGATTTCGCAGATTACGCAGATAATTAGTAACCCGTAAATAAGCCCGGTCTTTTGTTGAATGAAAAAAATAGCTTTGCTCTCAGACACTCATTCTTATATCGACGATCGCATTTTAGAATTCTGTTCCTCATGCGATGAGATATGGCATGCGGGTGATATAGGGATTGTGAAAGTGGCGGATGCGCTGGAAAAAACAAAACCTTTCAAAGCAGTTTACGGAAATATTGACGGACAAGATATTCGCATTCGTTACCCGGAGACGCTGCGTTTTTTTTGTGAGGAGGTAGATGTAATGATAACACATATTGCAGGAAGACCTGAAAAATATGTTGCATCGGTGAAAGAGGTGATGAAAATAAATCCGCCGAAGATTTTTATTTGCGGGCATTCGCATATGCTGCTCGTGAAATACGAGAAGAAATATAATTGCCTGCATTTAAATCCGGGTGCGGCGGGAATAAGTGGCTTTCACCAGAAACGAACGATGCTAAGATTTACGATTGACGGGAAGGAGATAAAGGATTTGGAGGTGGTGGAACTGGGCAACCGCTGATTACGCTCCTGCCTGCCGCAGCACAAGCACGCGCATCTGCAGGCAGGGATTTACGCAGATGAATAATTTGCAAATGAAAAATTTGTAAATGTGCAAATGAGAAATGTGCTAATCTGCTAATGCGGTAATTTGCTAATAAAAAAAAGCGTGAGTGATAGCAGTGGAAAGCCCGGAGTGTTCGGTGGATGAACCTCAAAGGATTCGGAGGGCAAGCGCGCTGCATCCTTTGAGGTTTGCGCGCTGCTAACGAGGACTTGCAACGCCTGCCTGCCGCCGCGCTTGCTTGTGCTCCTGCAGGCAGGGATAGCCCGACCGTTCTTGTCAGCCTTTCCCGATCGGAATCGGGACTTCGCTACTCAGTCTGACAAGAACGGTCACGCCCTAATCTCTCTTCGAATTATCAAATTTCGAATTTTCGAATCTTTTAATCTACCTCAACCGATCTGATTCTCTTACCAGCTTTTCATCTTTACGAATTGCGCGGACGGCTAAGAAAAATAAAACGGGTAATATACCGATGAGATAAATGCCCATTCCGTAATCCACTAATGGCTCACCGGGGATTTTTAATAAATAAGCGTTTGAAAAAACCTGTGGAAAGGAAAGGCAAAGGACAAATAATGTGAGTGAAAGAAGCAGGCCGGTGTACGTAATGAGCAGCTGGCGTTTGCGGTTTTTGTAAGTGAAGAGTGCGATGATGGCAAGAAAGGGAATAATGGCAATGCTTAACATAAGCACTTTTAGCTGTGGCAATTTGCGGAAGGTGATAAAGCTTTGTTCGCCGTTAACAAGCGTGATATTGTAAACGGGTAAAAAGCACAGCGTGATTACGAGCACGAGAATTAAAATAAAAAAAATGGACTGTGTGCGCTGAATCATAAGGAGAAAATTTAATTAACGTAAACGATCGGCTGCTTTTACTAAGTCTTCATCTTTTTTAATGAAATAAGCAGCCACTGCAAAAAGGATAACGATAACAGGCAGGAAATATGCGCCGGCTGCTATACCGATAGTTTCGCGTGGGATGCCGTGGATGAAAAACTGCGGGAAAACAACAGCGTTAGTGGAGATTATAAGCGAAATAATAAGTCCGCCCCTGCACACGCGCATTTGAATGGGCCGGTTTTTGTACATGAATATGGTGATGATGGCAAGCAGGGCGATAAGGATCATAGGAATTAATAAAAGCGGAATAAAAAGCATTTTGCCTTGTACTTGCCCGGCGATGGTGGTAACAGGATGAATTTCGTAAACAGGGATAAAAAGTAAGATGACAAAAAGAATAACGACGAAGGCAAGGAAAATGGTTTGTTTACGTTGTATCATAAGTAGTTCGTTTGTGACTACAAAGAAACCCATTCCCGATGAGCCGGCAAAACACTTTTAGTTCCTGTTTACGAAGTTCTGCCAATACAAAAAATGAAAGCATGCAATTCGGGGCCAAATAGATGAAAAAAAAGAGGCAAAAGCTGTTGGATCGGAATAATCTTTGTATTATTGCACCATAGTATTCGTGCAGGAAAAACCTCTTCAGGGTTTTCAATTCCCAAAAAAACATTCTTTTAATCAGTATGCAGAAATAAATCATTTTAAAAACGTGGAATAATTCTATTCCCTCCTTTTGCCCCACGTTCCTATTCCAAATTCCTTTATCAAATAACTGAACAATTAAAATTTTTATTCATTTCTAATTTATCACATGTACGACATTATTGACCTCAACAGCAAATTGGTCGGAGAGCTCCGTGAAATTGCAAAAGAGCTTAGCATTCCAAAGTTTGACACCTTAAAAAAACAGGAACTCGTTTACCAAATTCTAGACCAACAGGCTATGAGTGGAGCGAAAGATGCACCAAAAGATTCGGGCGAAAAGCCAAAAAGAGGACGCAAACCCAAGTCGGAAGAAACACCGGCATTATTTAACGAAGAATCAAAAGTAGATTCACGTTTTGTCGACCTCGAAACTGCTGAAACAAAAAAGCCTGAAGCAGAAGCAGAAAAGCCAAAAGAAAAAGTAAAGCTTCCTGATCCGGATCTGAGCGCAATCATCAACGACGTTCCGAAACCTACACCGGTAAACATTCCTGCGCCACAGAATCGTCCACCGGCACAGAAACCTTACCAGCAAAATCAACAAAAGCCTTTCCAGAAGCCGAACCCGAATCCGAACCAGTTCAACAAGAACACTCCGCCTCCACCGGCTCCTCCCGCTTACAACCAGCCGCCTGCTTTTATCCAGGCACAAATGGGAAAAGATATCGACGCACCGAAATCGGAAAACAATAAGCCTGCAGAAAATAATACACCTGCACCTAATCCGAATCCGCCACAGCAGCGCCAGTTCAATCAAAACCAAAATCAAAATCAGCAGCAGAACTTTCAGCAGCGCCAGCAATTTAATCAGCCGCAGAACCAAAATCAGAACAATCAAAATCAAAATAATCAAAACCAGAATCAGAATAATGCAGGCGATTTCAACCGTCAGCCCTTTCAGCAAAAACAGGGCATGGAAGAAATGTACAACTTCGACAATATAGTAGTTGCTGAAGGTGTGCTTGAAATTATGCCTGATGGTTATGGTTTCCTTCGCTCTTCTGATTACAATTACCTGAATTCGCCTGATGATGTTTACGTTTCTCAGTCGCAGATTAAATTGTTCGGACTTAAAACGGGTGACACTGTAAAAGGTGCAATCCGTCCGCCGAAAGAAGGTGAAAAATATTTTCCATTGGTAAAAGTGGATAAGATCAGCGGCCGTGATCCTGCGTTTGTTCGCGATCGTGTTCCGTTCGATTTCTTAACACCACTTTTCCCGAAAGAAAAATTCAATCTCTGCGGAAGCGGAAAATCAAAAACAAATATGTCCATGCGCATCATGGATATGTTCACACCGATCGGAAAAGGTCAGCGTGGATTGATCGTTGCGCAGCCGAAAACCGGTAAAACAATTTTGCTGAAAGAAGTTGCAAACGCAATTGCAGATAATCACCCGGAAGCATACCTCATGATCCTGCTCATCGACGAGCGTCCTGAGGAGGTAACCGATATGGCACGCAGCGTAAGAGCAGAAGTTATTGCTTCTACGTTCGATGAGCCTGCAGATCGTCACGTAAAAATTGCGAACATCGTTTTGGAAAAAGCGAAACGTATGGTAGAGTGCGGACATGATGTTGTAATTCTTCTGGATTCCATCACACGTCTTGCGCGCGCATACAATACGGTTCAGCCCGCATCAGGAAAAGTGCTTTCCGGTGGTGTGGAGGCAAATGCATTGCAGAAGCCAAAACGTTTCTTCGGTGCTGCGCGTAAAATTGAAGGCGGCGGATCACTAACGATTATTGCCACAGCATTGATCGATACCGGTTCGAAAATGGATGAAGTAATTTTCGAGGAATTCAAAGGAACAGGTAACATGGAATTGCAATTAGATCGCAAGCTCGCAAACAAGCGTGTGTTCCCTGCTATTGATTTGGTTTCTTCGTCTACACGTCGCGATGATTTGTTGATGGATAAAGAATCACAACAGCGCATCTGGATCCTCCGTAATCACCTCGCCGATATGAATCCGCAGGAAGCAATGGATTTCCTAAAATCGCAAATGAAAAATACGCAATCGAATGAAGAGTTTTTGATTTCGATGAATGGGTAAGGAAAAAGTTGGTGGTAGGTGGTAAAAAAAGGTTTGTGGTTGGTGGCGTGTCCGAAGGCCGTGCTATCCCTGCCTGCAGCAGCACTGGTTTGCGCGGCGGCAGGCAGGCGTTACAAGTCCTCCCATGAAGGAAACATGAAGGATGTTCCTTCATGGTCCGGGCTTTCCACTACTATCACTCACGCAAAAAATAACTGACTACTGACGTTTGAATATTGCTGTACAAGGACGCGAGGCATCGCGTCTCTACAGACAACTGACAACTGACAACTGCCTACTGAATATGAGATCTCCCGTTGTAATTGGAATTGTTGGTGGAATTGTAGTGGCCTTGCTTCAATTTTATTCCATGATGCTTTCCATGGAAAACGGCACATCAGGAACATTTGAAATGCTGCTTTATTACAGTCCGCAGATCATTTATTTCATGTGCATTTACATGAGCATTAAAATTTTCACAAAAACTCAACCCAACGTTGTTCCTGAATTTAAAGGTTGCTTAAAAGCCGGCGGATTAACAGCTGTGCTTATTACCGTCATTTGGGGAATCGGATTTTTTGTTGCGCTTACGCATATTGATGTAGAAGCCGATGTAAAACGAATGATCGCTGCCGG
Source organism: Bacteroidota bacterium (assembly GCA_031412295.1). Classification (GTDB taxonomy): domain Bacteria; phylum Bacteroidota; class Bacteroidia; order Palsa-965; family Palsa-965. The sequence continues at coordinate 3,324 of JANOCU010000019.1, read as the reverse complement.
TCATAAAGACCAGGTGAACCAGTTTTTGTCAGCAGTAACAAAACAAACCATGATGGACCGCGCTCAATTCTGGAGCATTCCTAATTTCCTTTTAGGATTTGTGATGACGGTTTTAGTAACAGTGATCTTCCGCCTGAAAGGGAAAAAAGCAGTATAGTTTTTTAATAAAGCCACTAAGCCTTAATTACGCAAGTCTCAAAAAAGAAAGCCCCTCAAAAGGCTTCCTTTTAAATTTGTTAATAATGAGTGAATTAGCGGGGTTCGAAAGAGCCTCTTTTTGTTTTGACGGTTCTCAATAACTATTTATTCGACAACAAACGCTTGTTACCGACTTGAGAATTAAAAGAGTTATAATTTTCCAAAAAAAACATGAAAAACTTCATCCTCGCACTTCTAATCCTGATTTGCAGCTCATTCGTGGGCATTAATGAAGGTGATCCTCAACCTGCTGCAAATTCTACAGTTCTTCTCCACCTGAAATACTCGGTTACCCCGTCGTGGGAGGTATTTAACGATAAAGATGGAAAGCACCAGTTTCCTAATCGCCCAAAAGATGGATGGAAATGCGACAAAGCATACATCATCGTTTATAAAAATAATTCCCCCTCCGATACATTGTACTTAAACAGACCTCACAAACCCGATATGGATCATTACTTAAATGAAGGTGAAGAAGGAGATTATTACATAGCTTATAACATTGATAATAATGCATTTTACACCTTCGACTTCGGGTACAAAATTTCCAAAGCCAGAGTTGATGATGGAGATACTCCTTACAAGCCTAAAGCGAATTTCCTTGTTAAGGTGATTACTGTTTCAATGTAGAAATGCGCCTGTTATGGGCGGCATTTTCACTTTAGTTCATATTAAGCCCTCATAGATTGGTCTGCTTGGATTTTCGAGTTTCTGGTGACTTCCTTTGCAAAAAAAATGATCCGAATTAATTTGAGACTTGCGTAATTAAGGCACAAAGGCCCAAATACACGAAGAAAAAACTTTGTGCCTTTGTGCCTTTGTGCAATGTCATTAAGTTAAGCCCATTTTTGCTTCCGTACTAATTCAGTTATTGAAAGAACAGGTCGCACCTACGGCGCTATGGATGTAGGGGGTCCCACTAGTTTATAGACAGGTCGCACCTACGGCGCTAATCGATTAGTGAACTTTTATCAGCGATGTAATTGCCCTAACTATAAACTATTCCTACAAATGTCTAAGCGCCGTAAGTGCGACCTGTCTATATTAACCCCATAAAAACCTAATAAAGCGCCGTAGGTGCGACCTGTTCTCATAATGGAAATCTGCCTGTTTAAAGGAATCTCTAATTGTCAATCTCAGGTGGAACAGCTTAATTTAATGACATGGTCCTAAGAGGCTTTTCTTCTTTTGTAATAAAGATTTCTATAATAAAGAATTGCCACCCTTCGGGCTTTTACAAAAACACAGGCGCATTAACCTCAATAATTTCCCGTGCTTTCGTTTTTTGCGGTGTGTTAATCCCACCGTAGCCCTGAGCCTACCGAAGGATGGCAAAACATTTTTATAATCAATGCGCAATAATTATTTTCTGATTGTAAACAGCCGATTCATACGAAGTGCGCAGCAAATAAATTCCTTCGCTCAGCGCTTCTGTATTTAAAACCGTTTGTGTTCCTGCTGCCTGTTGTTCAATGATTACATTTCCATTCAGATCAAACAATTGAACGGTGCAGCTTTCATTTACAAACGGCAGAGAAATTGTCATTGACGTATTTGCAGGATTCGGATAAGGTTCAAGGGAAGTTGTATTTTGATACGCTGTAATTCCTGAAGCCAGGTTGTTTGCAATAATATTCATCAAAGGTTTGGCAATGTTTGCACCGATACAATCCTGGTTGATCAGCACCACCACACAAACACTATCCTGCGGATTATACATCATGCACGAAGCATAACCGAAATAATTTCCTGCATGTCCCCAATACGTTCTGTTGCCTGAAACAAAACGCATGGAACCTAAACCATAACCGGTAAAATATCCGCCGGCAACAGGAGTGAACGTCAGCATTTCATTCAGCGAATTAGCAGAAAGCACATTTCCTGAATACAAATTGTAGCCCCACTCTGCCAGATCAGACGCTTTGCTGAAATATCCCCCTGCAGCTTCTACCGAGCTCCACAGTGCTTCGTGTGGCACCGCAGAAGCATCTTGTGCAAGCGCAGGATTTAAATTCGGCGCCGACCAGTTGTGCGGAATGGAATCTGTATACGATTCGAAAATTTCCATAAAGATTTTATCCAGGCTGAACGGCGATAAAAAATCCGCGCGCAATACGGTATGAAGTGAATCGGCGCGCTGTGATTCTATGATCATTCCAAGCAGCGCATAATTCGTATTTATATAAAACCACGGCGAACCCGGAGGTCCGAGCGGCGCACCTAAAAAAGAATCAAGCACTTCAGGCTGGTACCAGATGCGCGTCAGATCATTGAACATTCCGTTTTCCCAATTCGGATTTAAATAATCAGACAAGCCTGATTTATGTATGAGCAATTGCCGCACGGTAATATCCGGGTTCACAAACATCATCGGCGGCAATAAGGAATGCAGCGAATCATCCAATGAAATTTGCTGATTGTCTGCAAGCCTTAAAATTTCAGCAGCAACAAATATTTTGGTGATGCTGCCAATGCTGAAAAGCATCGTGGAATCAATCGGCACTGCGCCGTAAGAATTCCCCGTTACGCCTTGCCAGGTTCCTTGTCCGGGAATAAAAGCTGCAGCCGATATTCCCTGTACCTGGTAAGTGTTTCGGAGCGTGTTAATTGAATTCTGCAATGCAGCAGCAAGGGCAGGATCAATTCCTGTTTGAGCGGTGAGCAAAACCGTATTGCAAATCAAACAAGCCAGTAAATATTTTCTGAGATTTCGTAAGGAAGTTTTCATAGGCAGAAATTTTTGTTGGAATAAAAGTAGTCGCGCACCGTAACTTTCATTGGTCAAATCCTGCTAATTAATCGTTCTGTTGCCTGTAGCAAAGTGTTTTGTCGTTCAAACTTTTATCCTTTCAACTTCCATACGCTTTTATTACCGCTTATCCGATTTTATACAATTCGACTAAACGATAAATGTATTTTTAAGAACATTGGTGCTGGTAAAGTAAAATTTCATAAGGATTAATTTTCATGAAAGGGCCAACCTTAGCGGGTTTGCCGTTAAGAATTCAACAGGAAAAATCAGCGTGGGCCCTTTGAGCGAAAGAAAACCAGAGAGTTCGGGTGGGATTTCGAGCGTTAGCACGGCTTGGTTTTCGCTCGATTTTTCCTGTTGAATTTAGGCAAACC
>JANOCU010000018.1:0-10722 GCA_031412295.1 Bacteroidota bacterium | reverse complement strand
CTCCGTGTGCATTTTAATGTTTGTTAGCACTGCATAATTATGCTATCGGAGAGTCTGATTTAATCCATTCAATTATTGGTTTTCAATACCTTAATGTCAATAGCTTCGTTAACTTAACGCCAATGCGATAGCTATCGGGATGGGTAATTGAAAAAAGGAAAAATTAAAAAAGTAATCTGTGAACTGGTTTTTAATATGAATGCTTTTAGACAATTGTTTTCAATTACCCAGTACCAGATTACCAGATTATCAAATCACTTACACTGATCTTTCCCATATCTAAAGTTGATTAGCAACTATACTTGCAATGCAAATGCTTTCGTAGATTTGCACTCCAATTACACAATCCAATTACACAATCCAATTACACAATCCAATTACACAATCCAATTACACAATTCAATTACACAATCCAATTACACAATCCAATTACACAATTCAATTACCCAGTTACCAGATTACCAGATTACCAAATCACACACAGATATTTCCCATGGCTAAAGAAGACAAGATTGCGAATTTTAATCCCAACGATTTGGGTGATCCGAATGCTAATATTTATGGACTTCCATTTACCTGCGATGAGGCTGAGGTGGTGATTGTTCCTGTTCCGTGGGATGTTACGGTTTCTTATAGCGATGGAACTGCGAATGGTCCGGAAGCAATTTTTAATGCTTCTTTCCAGGTTGATCTTTTTGAACCTGCTGTCAAAGATGCATGGAAGATCGGCCTTGCCATGGAAGAAATTTCTGAAGAGCTGAAAAGCCGTGCAGAAATTCTTCGCAAAGGTGCAAAAGCATACATTGATGTTTTAACCAATGGCGGCGATCCTTCGAAGAGCGAGCTCGTAGAAAAAATTCTCCTGCAGGTAAATGCGGGTTCTGAGTTGCTCAATGCATGGGTGAAAGAACGTTGCCTCGAATGGATGAATAAAGGAAAGCTTGTTGCATTGCTCGGCGGCGATCACAGCACACCGTTCGGAATGATGCAGGCGCTCGCTGAAAAATATTCTTCGTATGCAATTCTGCAGATCGATGCGCATGCTGATCTTCGTAAAGCATTTGAAGGTTTTACTTATTCGCACGCATCCATCATGTACAACGCGCTTACCATTCCGCAAGTGAGCAAGCTCGTACAAGTCGGCATCCGCGATTTTTGCCAGGAAGAATTTGAGTTGATTCAAAACAGCAACGGAAGAGTGAAGACTTTTTTCGATCGCGATCTGAAGCATGCGCAATACGAAGGAAAAACATGGGCGCAGCAAGTCGAAGAAATTATTGCAACACTTCCCGAAAATATTTACATCAGCTTTGATATCGACGGACTTGATCCGAAACTTTGTCCGAATACAGGAACGCCTGTTGCAGGTGGATTTGAATTTGAGCAGGCGGCTTATCTTATTCAGCAAGTAGCAAAGTCGGGAAAAAAAATCATCGGGCTCGATCTGAATGAAGTTTCTCCCGGCGAAGATGAATGGGATGCGAATGTCGGCGCACGTATGTTATTCCGCATGTGCAATCTCATGGCGCTCTCAAACGGAAAAGCATCACATGGATAATTACAAACAGGAGCTGTACGAATTCCTCAGCGGATTTGTAACCGATCGGCGCAAGCAAAAATTTGAAGAAGTAATTCACAAGCGAACGCGTTATATAACTGTCGCTGTCGAAGACGTTTTTCAGCCGCACAATGCAAGCGCAGTTCTCCGAAGTGCCGAATGTTTCGGTGTGCAAGATGTACATGTAATCGAAAATAAAAACAAGTACAATCCAAGCGCTGATATTTCTCTCGGCTCACACCAGTGGCTCACACTTACGCGTCACACCAAATCAGAAAACAATTCGCTTTCCTGCATCAACGCGCTCAAGTCGCAGGGCTATCGCATCGTTGCTACTACTCCGCACACAAAAGATTGTCTGGTCAGCGAGCTTGATCTTACCAAAGGAAAAGTTGCACTATTTTTCGGCACCGAAATCGACGGACTTTCCGATACGATCATGAATGCCGCCGATGAGTTTGTAAAAATTCCGATGTCGGGTTTTACGGAGAGCTTTAATATATCTGTTTCCGCAGCTATTTGTATGTACGAGCTAACAAAAAAGCTGCGCGAATCGGATATTGAGTTTTCATTGACGGAAGAGGAGATGCTCGATATTAAATTGGGCTGGATGATGGAATCAGTGAAGAGTTCAGAATTGCTGGTGAAGGAGTTTGAGAAAACTAAGGATCGAAATAAATCGCAGTAATAAATTCCATGCTAAAAGCCTTCCTGTTATTCTTTTCATTCATTTCTATCGGATTATTTAAGTCGGACGCACCTCAGAATGAAACAGGTGAAAAATTTCGTTCTGATTTTCAAATTCTCGTTACCAGCATGGAAGAGTTGTATCCATGCCTCTATAAAAATATCAGCAAGGAAGAATTCGATAAGCAAACAAAACTTGTATCGGAAAGATTGCTGACCACCACATCCAGGAACAAAGCGATTTACATTATCCAGGAATTCTTTTATAAACTGGGGAACAGTCATGCCGGAAACATTTCGATCTATGGCGATGCAGGCACAACAAAAGCGCTGCCGATGAGCTTTTACATCGTAAACCATCAGCTTTACATCAAAGATTATCCGGCAGATTCTTCTTACAACGGAGTAAAAGTGGTTTCCATCGGACAAACAGATGCGGGTGCGCTGATCGACAGCTTAAAGATATTTTTTCTCAGGGATGGCATACGCGAAACAATGGACCCGAATTTCCAGTGCTATTTTAATAATCTTTATGGCGCGTTTTGCTCGGAGCCGGACACTTTTTTTATTGCTACTGAAAAAGGAGTGCTCGTAGCACCTGCTTTGCTGAGGGGAACACCGTTATTTAAAACGATCGTGCTGGAATATGGTAAGACTTATTTCGGTACAGAAGAACAACGAATTCTTACCCGGCAAGTCGAAAAAAATTATGGTTATTTCAGGTTTAAAAAGTTCAGTGAAAAAATACATAACACGGAGATCAGCAAAGAATTTATTTCTTTCGTCCGTGAATTGAATGAAAAAAACATTCCGAACATGATTATTGATCTGCGCGACAACAATGGTGGCGACTCAGAAGTAAGCGGTCAAATGGCTTCGTGGATATCAGATCACACGATCACTGTTTTTACCAACAGCTACCTCGCTTTAGAAAACAAACCAACGTACCTAAAGCTTATGGATAACCATTTCTTTATGCAAACCCGATTTCTCATATCGCATAAGGAAGACACGCTGCGAAAACTTTACCGGTTTATTGATGGAAAGCCTATTACCCCGAAAAAAGAAAGATTTAAAAGACATATTTATATTCTAGTCGGTCCGTTTACGCAATCGGCTGCCTCATTATTCTGCAGTTTTGTTACCGGCCAGGAGAATGTGACTTTCGTGGGCGATGAGACAAATGGGGCAATTAATTTTTTCTGGGCCGGAACTTATTTTTCAATGACCTTACCCAACCTTAAGACTAATTTTTCATTTGGACTCGAGCTGCTGGAATTCAAAAACAACAGCGTAAAAACAGAATCTATGATGCCGCTGGTGCCCGATGTAAAAATCAGCTATACCATTGAAGACCGGATGGAAAAACGTGACCTGGAGATGGAATGGGTAAAAGCTGATATCCGTAAAAACAAATTTTAGTCCACGAGGGCAATGTCACTGAAGTAAATGTAAATGGAGAAAATAAACTTATCAGCACCCTTTGAATCTGCTTTAAAGCCTGACAAAAATAATTTTCTTACATTTGTCCGGTAACCAACTCAAAACAACAAATCCATATTATGGGAAAAGGTGATAAAAAATCCCGCAAGGGTAAAATCTGGAGAAAGTCACACGGGAATACACGTCCGCGTAAAGCTTTAGTGAAAAAGGCAGCAGCAAAAAAAGCAGCTCCGAAAAAGAAAGCAGCAGCAAAGAAAAAAGTAGCAGCTAAAAAGCCAGCAACAAAAGATTAGAAATAAGAATCCCGCGACTAAGCGGGATTTTTAATTTTCTAATTGTTGAGTAGTCAGTAGTCTGTAGTCAGTTCAAGATTCAAGAACATTTCAAGTAAATAATATTCACGAGTAAGGATTCAAACTCAGGATGATTTAATGAGACGATAAATGTACATGCAGCCTATAATAATTCCAATCACAATAAACCATTGTAAACAGCCCCTGGGATCGGAATTGCGCAGCTGATTAAGCTTCATGAAATAATTTTGAATATTGATCCCGATAGCTATCGGGAGAATCCCTTCAAGGTGCAAGTCTAACAATCTTCCATCCACCCTCTTCCTTCATATAACAAATCCGATCGTGCAAGCGGCTTGGTCTGCCTTGCCAGAACTCTATTGTGTCCGGTTTAAGCAAATATCCGCCCCACCATTCCGGCCTTGGGATTTCTTTGCCTTCGAATTTTTTTACGATGATAGCGAGCTCTGTTTCTAATGCTTTCCGGTCGGCGAGAATTTCACTTTGTGGTGATGTCCATGCGCCGAGCTGACTTTCTCGCGGGCGCGAATTAAAATAGCGGTCGGAATCTGCTGCTGTTTGTTTTACCAACTTTCCTTCGATGCGCACTTGCCGCTCGAGCTCGGGCCAGAAAAAAAGCAGCGATGCATTATTATTCTGCTCTATGTTTTTTGCTTTGCGGCTGTTGTAGTTGGTATAAAACACAAAACCTGCATCATCGTAATTGCGCATCAGCAACACACGCGAGGATGGACGATTTTCTTCATCGACGGTGGAAAGTACCATGGCATTCGGCTCATTTACTTTTCCATCAACTGCTGCATGAAACCATGCATTAAATTGTTTGATAGGATCTGCATCAACCATGGATTCATCCAGCGACATTTTTGAGAAGTCGTGGCGCAGCTGGTTGATGTATGTGGAGAGGTTTTCCATTGGTGAGGTAAAGGTAAGAAAATGGAGGAAGGAAGTGTGACAGGTGACGGGTGTCAGGTGAATGGAAACGAACCACCCACTTTTTTCCCAATCACCAATCTCTAACTTTGTCTACCGAAGCTCGCGCAGGTAGATCACCTCTTTTTCGTAAATTTGAAATATATGTTTGCCAAGAATAAATTAAAACCTGCTGTAGGAAGATTGCTGATTGCGGAGCCGTTTTTACATGACGATTATTTTCGTCGTGCAGTGGTGCTGATTGCGGATCATAGTGAGAAAGGGACGGTGGGATTTATTCTGAATAAGCCATTGGAAATTACCGTGCAGCAAGCGGTGCCTGATTTTCCGAACTATGATCAGCTTGCTTTTTTTGGTGGACCGGTGCAGCGTGATCAATTGTATTTCATTCATACGCTCGGTGAAAAAATTGAAGAGTCGTTCCCGATCGGAAAGGATTTGAGCTGGCTTGGTGATTTTGGTAAAGTAAAACGACTTATCGAAAAAAAAGAAATGAGCGAAGACCAGGTCCGGTTTTTTATTGGTTACGCGGGTTGGGAATCGGGTCAGCTGGAAAAAGAGCTGGAGAGTAAATCATGGTTTGTTTCTAATGCTGATAACGATATTATTTTCAATGTTGATCCTGCAGAAATGTGGACCGCTGCTGTGAAGAAGATGGGAGACGCTTTTGCTCCAATGGCGAACTTCCCGGAAGATCCATCTCTAAACTGATCTGGTAATCTGGTAATCTGGTAACCGGGTAATTGAAAAAAAGGATTTAGTAACCGGGGAATTAAAAAACTTGAACGGATAAATTGCCTGGGATTTAGTGCAATAGCACGTGCGTCAATTTCCCAGTTACCAGATTACCAGATCCTGTGCCTCTCCGATAGTTTATCTACCTTTGCGGCGTGACGAAAATTCTTCATCCGGTAGAGCGTACGATTGAGTGGTTGCATAATAAGCTTGACAAAAAACAGTTTTTAATTTTGTCGAGCATTTTTGTGGGGCTTACTGCGGGACTTGCTGCTGTGATTTTGAAATGGCTCGTGCACCAGACGCAACATCTTATTACGCAGGATTACGGAAGCGAATACCAATATATTCCGGGATTGATACTTCCGCTGATCGGGATTTTGCTGACGGTTTTTTATGTGACCAAATTTCTGAAAGGAAAATTAGGCCGTGGCAATTCAAACATCTTGTATGCGATTGCGAAAAAATCGAGCAACCTTCCGAAAGATCAAATGTATTCGCATGTGATCACGAGCGCGCTTACGGTTGGCTTCGGCGGATCGGCGGGATTGGAGTCGCCGATTGTTACTACGGGCGCGGCGATCGGTTCTAATTATGCGAAGACGTATCATCTCACTTATAAAGACCGAACGCTTTTGCTTGCGAGTGGTGCGGCGGCAGGAATTGCTGCAGCATTCAGCGCGCCGGTTGCGGGATTGCTGTTTGCGCTGGAAGTGCTGCTGGTGGATGTTACGATCTCTGCTTTTATTCCGCTGATGATTGCGGCTGCTTCGGGTGCGTTAATGTCGCGAATCATTCTTGGTGATGACGTTTTATTTACGTTCGACTTGCAGCAGGTTTTTAATTATAAGAATGTGCCGTGGTATATGCTGCTCGGTATTCTCTGTGGATTTTTCTGCGTTTATTATTCGCGGATGTTTCCGAAGGTGGACGGATTTTTTAAGAAGAAAAAATTTCCATACACATCAGCGATTGCAGGGGGATTGACGCTTGCTGTTTTGATCTGGCTTTTTCCGAGCTTATTCGGTGAAGGTTATTCTTCGATTAAAAATTTAGCTGACGGCAACTATGATAACGTGATGAAAAATTCGTTGTTCGAAGACTATGTTACGAGCGGCGCGGGCTTTTTGCTTTTCATAACGGTGATCATGCTGATAAAAGTTTTTGCTGTGGGTGCTACCATCGGCAGCGGTGGTAATGGCGGCAACTTTGCTCCTGCTCTTTTCACGGGCGGCTATTTGGGTTTTGTTTTTTCGCGCGGATTGGAATTGCTTGGCATTAACAATATACCGATTGCGAATTTTACCATTGTCGGAATGTCGGGTGTGCTGACGGGAATTTTTCATGCGCCGCTGACGGGAATATTTTTGATTGCGGAAATTACGGGCGGGTATGAATTAATGATTCCGTTGCTGATTGTTTCGGCACTGAGCTATTCGGTGGTAAAATATTTTGAGCCATTTTCGATGGACACGAAGAAGATGGCGAAGAAGGGGCATATTTTTACGCAGGACCGCGACAGGAATATTCTGAGCACGCTTAAGGTGAGAAAAATTATTGAAACGGGATTTCAAACTGTGCTGCCTTCTTTGAAATTGGGTGAGCTGGTGGAAATTGTTTCTAAATCGCAGCGCAATATTTTCCCGGTGATTGATAAGGATGGAAAATTGCTTGGCATTATTACGCTTGATCATATTCGCGAGGTAATGTTCCGGCATGATAAATATGATAAGGTGAGCGTGGAGCAATTGATGCGGCCACCTGCTGCGATTGTGCAACCGGAGGATGATATGTATGCGGTGATGAAAAAGTTTGATGAGACGGGCGCTTGGAATTTGCCTGTGGTGGAGAATGATATGTATGTGGGGTTTGTTTCGAAGAGCAGCATTTTTACGAAGTACCGATCGCAGCTGATCAGGAGTACTACGGAGTAAGCTTGCGAAGGGATTTGGTAATCTGGTAATCTGGTAACTGGGTAATTGAAAAGATTCTGTAGATAAGAAATTGCCTTGGGGGGGGGGGAATTAGTAGAGACGCGATGTTCGCGTCTCTATTGGGTAGGATTTTTCGCGTGGAGAGGCGATGATCTTGTGCGATTTTTTTTTGCGTGCGGGATAGTAGTGGAAAGCCCGGATCTCGTCAAATAGAGCCTGTAATTCTTTATTAGCTATTTTTCTATTGACGAGAGAGGACTTGTAACGAATAGCCCGTTAACACGCCCAAATTTTCTTAATTACGATTTTCTAATCACTATTCACTATTCCCTAATTACCCAATTTCCTAATTACCCAATTTCCCAATTTCTAAACCAACACATTCACTCTTCTATTCAAAAACTCTGCAAACTTTTTGGCGGTGTTGTTGAAGTAGCGTTTGGTTTTGTAGGAGCTTACCCACTGGATTCCGCGGACGGCGTTGGTGAGGAATACTTCGTCGGAATTGAGCATGATGCTGAGGGGTAGCGGCACTTCGTACACTGCGATGCGATTTTCCTGTGCGATTTCCATGATGACGGCGCGCATGACTCCGGCGACGCAACCTTCGGATATGGGACTGGTGTAGAGCACACCATTTTTAACTGCGAAAAGACTGGAGCCTGTGGCCTCGATAACATTGCCATTGTGATTGATAAGTATGGCATCGTCGACATTCATTTTTTTGGCGTACAGGGCGGCGAGCACGTATAGCTGCGAGTTGGCTGTTTTGAGCGAGGAAAGCTTATTGATGGGTTTGCGGATATCCTGGTAGAGCTCGACGGTGAGTCCTTTATCGTTCAACGCATATTCGTTGTAATCGAACGGCCACATTTCAAGGAGCCAGGATGCTTCGTTGGTGATGGGATGGTAATAGCCGCCATCGTTACGGAAAACGCTTAGACGTACGCGTGCGCCGCCGGTGATGTTATTTCTTTCGGCAAGGCGACGGCACCATTCTTCGAGCGATACACTCACAAAACTATCGGGCAGGCGCATTTGCAGCAGCGTGACACCGGCCATTAACCGCGACATGTGACGTTGTGAAAAGGAAAGTGATCCGTTGACAAGCCGCATGCTTTCGAACAATCCATCGCCATAACGGAATGAACGGTTGTGAGAGTTAAAAAGTGGTTCCCCTGAACTTCTTTCTTCTCCGTTTAAAAACAGGATTTCGGCGGGGCCGTTGCTCATAGGGGAGTGAAATTACCGAAAATTAAATTTGAAGATTTGGTGATTTGAAAATTTGATGATTCATTTCAATATTCTCCCGATAGCTATCGGGATCAAAATTCAAGATTCGGGATTAGGAGATTGAAATTAGGGAGTTGAAGCTGGTGTGTTATGCGTTAAACGATGGTTGGGGCTTTGTAGTTACAATTGGCTTAATAGCGGCTGAATGCTTCTTTTAATTCGAACAGGAACCACGTGAATAAGGCGGGTTTCATGAGCAGCGGTAAAAGAAATCCGTAGGCGGCTCCCCAGAAATGGGCGTCGTGGCCGACATTGTCCATTTGTTTTTTGGACATGTAGGAGGAATAGACGAGGTATAAGATTCCGTAGATCCATGCCTGCATAGGGATGGCGAAAAAGATGCTGATGGTGGATGTTGGGAATAACAAAATGGCTGCGTAGACAACTGCTGAAACTGCTCCGGATGCTCCGAGTGCGTTGTAATAACGGTTGTCTTTTTCGCGAAAAAATGTGATGAGCGAGGAGAATAATAATGCGCCGATGTACAGCAACACATAATTTACTTTGCCCATTGTTGGACCGAAAATAAGGTCGTTGCAAAATGCTCTTTCTACATTCGGACCGAAGAAAAACAGTGAAAGCATATTGACAAACAAATGCATAAAATCGGCGTGCAGAACGCCGTGGGTGAAGAAGCGCCACCACTCCCTGTTATGTGCTATTGCGTATGCGTTGAACATAAAGCGGCCCTTCAGCTCCTGGTTTTGCATGGTAAGCAAAGAAACTGCGCAGGTGATGCCGATGATGATGTAGGTGATGTAGGTGTCTATCATAAAAGTCTCAAGGAGAGCGTTCGTACTGGAAGGGATTTGGTGACTGGGTGATCTGGTGACTGGGTGATTGAAAAGGCAATTCGAAAATTTGAAATTCGAAAATTCGAAATTAAGGAAAATAGGAGGCAGTTGGCACTGCTCTTTTTACCAAATCACTTCCGCCGCGGCGGACACTGATCACCAATCAACTTTTCGTGTAGCTTCCTTGCGTGTGCTCGGATGATTTGTTTTTTGGAATGGAAAGACTTTGCCACTCCTGCCCTTTCCACTCTTTTGCCAGCTGAACGATTTGTCCAACGTGGTAGCTGTAGTGGCTGATTTGTCGCAACAGTGCTTGAGTTACGGTCATGGGTTCTTTGCGGATGTGGATGGTTTGTGTGAGCTGATCGGGTGTTAATGCTTCTATGGTTTGGAAGAGGACTTGCCAGGATTTTTCCCATTGTTGCATTAGTTCTGTGCGGGAAAGTTTTTGCGTTTCGAATTCGGCGTCGCGGTTGCGTGTTTCTTTTTCGCCGTCGGTGGTTAGGAAGTTTGTCCAGCGGGAGAGGATGTTTCCTGCCAGGTGCTGGAGGATGATTTGGATGGAGTTGGATTCGGGGGAAAGTTGTTTGGTGAATTGTTCGTCGTTCACTTGCGACATTGCTTTTTCGGCGAGTTGTTTGTTGCGGTGGAATTCGAAGATTACTGTTTCGAGGAAGTGGTTCATAGGATTCAAAATTCGAGATTCTCCCTATAGCTATCGGGATCAAGATTCAAAATTCAAGGATTTGAATATTTTGATGAGACGTTTTGATGGGTGAAATTAGGGATTATGGGGGAATGGGGTTTGTCTTTTGTTTGGGAGATTTTCTTCCTTGTAATTACTATTTTTCATAGTAGAGAGATTTTCATTTCAAAGGGAGTTTTTCTTCTTTCTTTCTTCTGTAAATACTTCGGGACCTACGGACGAGAATACACAATTCTATACCAACAACGCTAAAGGAAACCCTTGGTTGCACCTCGTGTCGATTTTATTGGTTGGCTACTCGCAGAGTGTAATCCCCTGTATTGTT
>JANOCU010000017.1:0-393870 GCA_031412295.1 Bacteroidota bacterium | reverse complement strand
GAAAAAACTGGAAATGTTCACTGGCTGACCTGGAAAATATCTTACCCCTACTGTTTTATGAAACCAGAAAACGAATGCCAATTACTAAACTGAAAATATTAACTTAACGCCAATGCGATAGCTATCGGGAGAATTTTGAATCCTGCCCATGGAATTCTTTCTTAACTTTGAGGACAATGAACGATACCCGCCGTTTCATCAGCCCTTCTATTCATTTTTTTGATGCTGCGTTTGATTCCTCGCGGACGGAGAAATTCTGTCTTGTGATGCAAATCAGCGCGGATCAGCTGGTGTTTGCGGTGCTGGATAATCTGACAAATGATTTTTTAGCGTTTGAAAAATACCAGCTGAAAAAAGTCAATGCAGAAAATACAATTGCAAATCAGCTTGATAAAATAATTGCGGATCACGACTGGCTAACTTCGGGATTCAAACGTGTAGATGTTTGTATCGTGACGGAACGGTTTACGCTTGTTCCATCGGCATTTTTCGACAGCACGAAAATTTCGGATTATTTAAATTTCAATCATCCGACCAGCGAAGAAGATGTGATTGTGAATGATGTGCTTCGTAATGCGGAAGCGAGAAATATTTATGCGCTGGATGTGAAGCTTGAAAAATCGCTGAAGAAAATTTCATCGTCCGTTCGTATTCGTCATCATTTATCGCCGTTGATTGAACGCACGCTTTCTGTCAATAAAAATAAAACTACGCGTCGGGTAATTGCCAATGTTCAAAATCAGCGTTTTGATTTGGTGATCACGGAAAGCGGAAAATTATTGCTTGCAAATTCGTTCAGCTTCCAGACCAGCGAAGATTTTATTTATTACCTGCTTTTTGCCTGCGAACAATTGAAGATGAACCCGGAAGAGCTCGACCTGGAAATTACAGGCGAGATAGAAACAGATTCTGCGCTTTCCGGTCTCGCAAAAAAATACATTCGCAATATTACTTTCGGTCAGCGTCCTGTTGAAGCGCGATTTGCAAAAGGTTTCGAACAATTTCCTTCTCATTTTTATCATATACTTTTTTCACTTCATTATTTTTCATGATACGTATCATAAGTGGTTCCCGTAAAGGAAGAAAGATCACCGCACCATCGAGCCTTCCGGTTCGTCCGACAACAGATTTTGCGAAAGAAGGTTTGTTCAATGTGCTGGTGAATAAAATCGATTTCGAAGAAGTTAAATTGCTTGATCTTTTTGCAGGAACAGGAAACATTTCCTACGAATTTGCTTCACGTGGCTGTAAAAATATTACGTGCGTAGATACCGATTCGCGCTGTTTGAAATTCATCATGGAAACTTCGAACATGCTGGAGTTTGCAAAGTTCAAAACCATTCGTTCCGACGCCTTTAAATTTATTAATTCTGCTAAGGGAAAATGGGATATTATTTTTGTTGATCCGCCTTACGAACAAGTGGAAACAACAGGTGAAATTCCGAAACTTGTTTTCGACGCAGGAATGCTCGAGCCCGGTGGACTTTTAATCATCGAACATCCTGAACGAATTTATTTCACCGATACTACTTACATGATTGAAACAAGGAAGTATGGGAAAGTGAATTTCAGCTTTTTCGGATTACCGGAATAAAAAAAAATGTACGAGTTACGATGTACGATTTAAATTAAGACAAGTAAAAAAACTAAAGTGACATGGCACACATCGCAGTATTTCCCGGGTCGTTTGATCCTTTTACACGTGGACATGAATCGATTGTGCGGCGCGTGCTGCCTTTGTTTGATCATGTGATTATTGCGATCGGCGTTAACAGCCATAAGAATTATTATTTCTCACTGGAGAAACGAACAGGCTGGATCAGGGATGTTTTTGCTGATGAGAAAAAAGTCACCGTGGAATCTTTCAGCGGATTGACGATTGATTTCTGCCGTAAATCGGATGCGAAATTTATTGTACGAGGATTGCGCACTACCACTGATTTGGAATTTGAAAAAGCCATTGCGCAGATGAATAAAACGATGGCGACGGAGATTGAAACGCTGTTTATTTTGCCAACTCCGGAGCTTTCCGCAATAAATTCGACAATTATCCGTGATATAGTACGAAATGGCGGCGATGCTTCACCTTTTGTTCCGCCGGCAATTGACCTTAAGTCCTAATCAGGCACGGGTTTTGAAATGAATTAACCAATGAAACGACTCACAGCGTTTTTTTTCTTGTTATTTCTTGCGCAGTATATCATAGCGCAACAAAATACCTGCACCATTTTCGGACTTGCTCCCGGTCGCGATGGTCATGTGATCGGCGCGTATATGTATGACGATTTCATTACGCATACTGAAATAAAATTAGCCGAAGGAATCGTTGGCGACAGTGGAAAGTTTTCGCTTGATGTAGAAGTTTCCGGTGTAACGTATGTTTTTCTTCGCTGCAAAAAAGTGCATGGTTTTCTTTATGCTGAGCCGGGAAGAAAAGTTGAATTAGAATTTCCTGACCGTGATCCGAAATCGCAGGTTAATCCGGATGTAGAATATATGGTTCCGATGTCCATCTATATCGAGGATTCTACCGACATGAATTTTCTTGCTGATGATTACAATCAGAAGTTTGATAAATTCTGGCGAAAAAACTTTCAAAGCTTTGTTGTGAAAGATTCGCTTGCGGTGCTGGATACTTTTCATGTGCGCATGAACCGTCATTATGCGAAAGTGAAGAATCCTTATTTTCTTCCGTGGATGAACTATGGACTGGCTTCGATGGAAGATGGAATTTTTCAAAGCCAGCAGCTGACGGGAAAGAAATATGTTGCGAATAAAAAGATCTATCACCAGAATTCTGAATACATGGAATTCTTTAATAATTTTTTCCAGGATTACATGTACAAATGGTCGGCGCGTAAGGAAGGCCAGGGAATGCTTTTCGCTGTGAATAACCTGATCAGCTACGACAGCTTGCTTTCTTCGATGAAACGTTTGCCGTGGATGGAAAATGACACGTTGCGCGAGCTGGTGATGCTGAAAGGACTTTTTGAATCGTATAACAACCCGGCTTTTAATTCGAGAAATGTTCTTGCGATCGCACAGCAAGCATCCACGAGAAGCAGGATTGCTGAGCACCGCCGCATTGCACGGAACATTGTGACATTTTACACGAAATTAAAACGCGGCTCACTTGCTCCGCATTTTATTGGCAAGAATAAGCTCGGAGTTGAAATCGATCCGCTGGATAAATACAAAGGGAAATACATTTACATTTTCTTTTTCGCGACATGGAATACACATTCTATGAGTGAATTTCGTTACATGGAAGAGCTGCAAAAGAAATACGGAAAACAAGTTGAATTCGTAAGCATTTCGCTGGATCCGGATACAAATGCATTTAAGGCTTTCATAAAAGCAAATCCGAAATACAAGTGGACCATTCTGCATTTCGACTTCAATGAAAAAATAAAAAGCGATTATAATATTTTCAGCGTGCCCAGCGGATTTATCATTGATCCTGAAGGAAAGCTTTTCGTTACACCTGCAGATAATCCGAGTGGCGATTTAGAATATAATTTTTATAAGATCGCTAACCCGAAAGGGACCGGATATATTCCTCATGATCAACGATAATACAACTTATGAAAAAGGATATTGAGAGCAGGGAGGATGTGGTTTTATTGGTAGATTCCTTTTATGACAAGATAAAAACCAATGAAATTCTCGCGCATATTTTTAATGATGTGGCGAAAATAAACTGGGATGAACATTTGCCGAAAATGTATTCGTTTTGGGCGAGCTTGCTGTTGGGTGAACATAGTTTTTCGGGCAACCCGATGATGAAACATGTTGAGCTGAGCAAGCTAACGCCAATGAAAGAAACAGAATTTTCAGAATGGCTTTTGCTGTTTTATCAAACGGTTGATGATCTGTTTGCCGGAAGTCGTGCGGATGAAGCGAAAACGCGCGCGGCGAATATTGCGCGGCTGATGTTACATAAGATTGATTCGGTGGACAGGAAAGCGCCTTGATTATTAAAGCATCCTTCGAACTAAATATTTCCTTTTACAATTTCCCTCCAAAAGTAAATCACCATCCAAATCACAAAAAAGATGGAGCCGATAATTACCATCGAGCTCCCGTGTTTCCTTTCTTCCACTGAATGAGCGTAAACTCTTTCTCCATTCGGTAAAGTTCGTTTATGCGTTGTTAAATGCAACCCGATAAAGATTGCGAATAATCCTCCCAAAAAGGCCAGGATATATCCAAGATTAATCCAACCCGCCTGGCTTTCTTCCGGCTTCTTCAGTTCTTCAATTCTTTCTTTTTTGAATGAAGCAACTTTTTCAGGACGCATTTCTTTTCCACGGTCTTTGAGTATTTTTTGAGCGAGCATAAAATTAAATTGTCCCCATTCATCTTTTTTGGAAACAACATCGATCAATTCAGCATCGGTAAATTCGAACAGGTAATATTCTTTATCGGCGTTATCTATTTCAGCCAAAGAAATTTGTTCCAATAAAAGATCAGCTCTTTCAAAATCTGATTGTTTAATCTTGATGCGGAATTCTTTTGTCGATTCATTATTCGCAAATGAAACATCGAAAACAGTAGATGTATTCTCAAACTCGTATGGGATATTTGCTTCTTCTAAAATTGCACCAAGATCCATTGCAGCAATCTGGTCGTTGAATTTTTGGAAGGTGATAAAGGGTTCTGCCATGGGGAGGTTTTTTGCAATTGTACAAATGAACATTTAAAGATTGCAATTTTCAAATGGAAGTAACTCAGGAAATATTTCTCACCACATCCACAATAGAATGAAATGTATTTTTCATCGCCATTTCCACCTGCTCTTCTTTCATCCATTTCACATCAGTAATTCCTTCTTCTTTTTGCGGCTTTAATTTTCTATCATCATCGCAAGTCATTTCGTACCAATATGTTTTTTTGAGCACAATCTTATCGTGATGCTTATAGGTGTGAAATGTGGATGATAAAGGTTTAATGATCTTCAGCTTCCCGATTCCACACTCCTCCTCTACTTCACGCACGGCGGCAACTTCGGGTGTTTCTCCTTTTTCGAGCTTACCTTTTGGCAAATCCCATTTATCATTCCGGAAGATCATCAGCAATTCACCCTTTTTATTTTTAACAAGTCCGCCAGCAGCTTCAATTATTTTGCAGCGGCTTTGAAATTCTTCCATCACTTTTTCAGGATTTTCATCGAACAAAAAAGTACGGGTGAAAAAATCATGCTGTCCGTGGGCGAGATTCAGCAATTCATCGAGACTTGCGGGGTCAAAACGGAGTACAAGCGTTCCCGGATTCATAGCAATTTCCGCATCGGTTTTGACGATGAAAAGCGGATGATTGTTGATGAAAACTTTATACATGTTATTTCTCTTACCAACTCTGATTATATTTTATTAAAATCCCTGATGCAAAATAAAATATAAGGGCAAGGCTATTTGATTTTATCAAGCTCGACTTCGAATAAAATTTCGATTGGTTTATTCAGAATTTGATCTGATCGGTCGTATTCAATATGATAAATAGAAACTACCTGTTTTGTGATCTGGGAGAAAACATCATCAAGATCACTTTCCTTCTTTGCTACAATGCTATTTCCCTTATCAGACGCGATGGATTCCAAATCATCTTTATCAAAATCAGATCCCTTAAGACCGATGGTAAATCTTTCAATTCCCGAAGAACCTATAGTTGATTTCAGGTTATCCGGGTTATTACTATCATTATCTCCCCCATCAGTAAAAACGACCAGCGATTTTGAACCCTGGAAGCTCAGACCATCCAGAAGGTCAAGTCCTGTTTTTGTCGCTTCAAATAATGCTGTTCTGTCCTGGTAATTTGAATACCCATCAATCAATGCATCCAGCAGGCCGATATTCGTTGCATCATAAAATATGCTGCTTTGAATTGAGCTCCGCGTGGAAAAAAATATAACAGCAACTTTTGAATTCGGTGTGCCTTCAACTATGGTATGCGCAAATCTTTTTGCATACTTTTTCAGATTATCAACTACTCCACCAAGTGATGTGCTCATATCTAAAACAAGCACGGAAGCTATATCAGTTTTAGAGGCTGAAGTATTGAGTGAGAATTCTGATTGCTGCTCCCACTTTCTGCCTCCTTTCTCTCTTTCACTTATTATAACTTTTTTAATTTCAAAGTTATTCCTGTTGGACTGTACACGTACGCCATTAAGTGAAATCCTTATTGTGTTCTGACCAATATTAACTGCGGAAGCTGAATCAACAGAAATAAATTTGGATTGATCTGATAAATCTGCACCAGGCTGCAAAAAAATTGATGAGTTATCGTACTCATAAACCAACATTTCCTTATTGCCGACCCAAAATGGATTTTTGGTACACGAACCAATTAATAGAATGCCGGCAAAACAAAAGATTTTCAAAGAATTTTTCATGAGCTAAGGTATTGCACTATTCCTACTTAAGCACAAGGTTTTATATTTTAATTTACCTTCCGTCAAAAATATGAATTGAATCCTGTTAACTGAGTTTTATAATACATTCTTTATACCTTTGTCGCATATGGTAACGAACGCCGGGATAGCTGCGAAAGTTGCGGAATTTCTTCTTCAGATCAAAGCCGTAAAGCTACAACCTCAACAACCTTTTACATGGGCCTCTGGCTGGAGATCGCCTATTTATTGCGATAACCGCAAGACCCTCTCCTACCCGAAAGTGCGGACCTTCATCCGTCAGCAATTCGTGCAGATGATAAATGATAATTTCAGCACTCCTGATGTCATTGCAGGTGTAGCAACGGGCGCAATTGCCCAGGGCGCGCTTGTGGCAGAAGAAATGGGATTGCCTTTCATTTATGTCCGACCCGAACCGAAAAAGCACGGAATGGGAAATCTCATCGAAGGCGAAATCAAGCCCGGGCAATCTGTTGTTGTTATCGAGGATTTGATCTCTACAGGCGGAAGCAGCTTAAAAGCGGTGGAAGCGTTGCGCGAAGCAAAATGTGATGTGAAAGGAATGGCCGCCATTTTTACTTATGGATTTCAAACGGCGACAGAAAATTTCCGCAATGC
The DNA here is from genome assembly GCA_031412295.1 of Bacteroidota bacterium. Classification (GTDB taxonomy): domain Bacteria; phylum Bacteroidota; class Bacteroidia; order Palsa-965; family Palsa-965. Next base: position 386,840 of record JANOCU010000017.1, on the reverse strand, counting down.
TGATGTAAATCTTGTTACGCTGAGCGATTATCCTTCGCTTATTCGCCAGGCTTTGCATGAAGGATATATTACTGAACAAGATATTGCTGCTCTTGAAGCATGGAGAAAAAATCCTTCCGGCTGGGGCATTTAGCATTTATTAATTCTCTAAAATTTATTTCATGACAACAATTGAAAGTGATGTGATCCCGGTAGAACAATCGCAGGAAAAACTGTTTTTATTCCTGAGCGATTTTAATAATTTCGAAAAGCTAATGCCGAAAGAGGTGACAGAATGGAAAGCTACGAAAGACACCTGCAGCTTTAATATCAGCGGCATGGCAAAAGTCGGATTGAAAATAGAATCTTCAACACCGAATTCTAAAATTCATATTGTATCTGAAGATGGTGGAAAATTACCATTCGCATTTACACTCGATGCATTGATCAATTCTACAGGAGAAAATACGTGCACCGGACAACTTATCTTCAACGGCGACATTCCAATTTTCATCCGCCCGATGGTAAAAGGTCCGCTTGAGAAATTCTTCAATGCGCTTGCACATAAAATGAAGGATATAAAATAAAAACGGGAAAGGGTGACGAGTGACATGTGACAAGTGATTTGTAATGATTCTCACCTGTCACCTGCCACCTGTCACACTACCAATACAATTTCTCATCTCCGAACTAACCACTCCGAACTAAGAACTTTTTCAATATGCCAAAAGGAATTTATAAAGTACCGACACCAATAAACGAGCCGATCAAAATGTATGCGCCGGGAAGTCCCGAGCGTGCGGAATTGAAAAAAATGCTTGCTGAAATGCGTTCTGTTGAATTGGACATTCCTATGTACATCGGCGGAAAAGAAGTGCGCAGCGAAAATAAATCACGCATCTCTCCTCCGCATGATCATAAACATACGCTCGGTTATTTTCACAAGAGCAGCAAAGAACATGTGACGCAGGCAATTGATGCAGCATTGGCAGCAAAAGAAAAATGGACCAATCTCAGCTGGGAGCATCGTGCAAGCATTTTTATCAAAGCATCTGAATTAATTGCAGGGCCTTATCGCGCAAAATTAAATGCAGCGACCATGCTCGGCCAATCTAAAAATGCATTCCAGGCGGAGATTGATTCTGCTTGCGAGATCATTGATTTTCTCCGTTTTAATGTGCATTACATGACGGAGATTTATCACCAGCAGCCAAACTCTGCGCCGGGAATGTGGAACCGTTTGGAATGGCGTCCGCTCGAAGGATTTATTTATGCGCTGACTCCGTTTAACTTCACCGCTATTGCAGGAAATCTTCCTACGTCTTGCGCGATGATGGGAAATGTGGTCGTTTGGAAACCGAGCAATACACAGGTTTATTCGGCGAATGTTTTGATGGAAATTTTTCAAAAAGCAGGCGTTCCTGATGGTGTGATCAATTTGATTTATCCTTCCGGCCCGGATGCTGCTGATGTCATTTTTAATCACAGGGATTTTGCAGGAATTCATTTTACCGGCTCGACAGAAGTTTTCCAAAGCATCTGGCAGACGATCGGAAATAATATTCACAAGTACAGATCGTATCCGCGTATTGTTGGAGAAACCGGTGGAAAAGATTTTATCGTTGCGCATAAATCTGCTGATGCAAAAGCGGTGATCACTGCCATTTCAAGAGGAGCTTTCGAATACCAGGGACAAAAATGTTCTGCGGCCTCACGCGCTTATATTCCATCTAACATCTGGGAAGAAGTTAAAAAAGGTGTGCAGCGTGATCTTGAAAGTTTCAAGATGGGGCCGACAGAAGATTTCACCAATTTTGTCAATGCGGTAATTGATGAAAAATCCTTCGACAAGCTTGCAACGTATATTGATGCAGCGAAAAAAGATAAAGATGTTGAAGTTGTTGCGGGCGGAACGTATGATAAATCGAAAGGTTATTTCATTGCGCCAACTGTTCTTCGTGTGAATGATCCGAAATATGTGACGATGTGTGAAGAATTATTCGGACCGGTTTTGACGTTGTATGTATATGACGAAAATGAGTTCGAAGAAATACTTGACATTGTTGACAACACTTCGCCATATGCGTTGACAGGAGCAATTCTTGCACAGGACCGTTACGCGATTGAGTTTGCAACAAAAAAATTAGTGAACAGCGCCGGGAACTTTTACATCAACGATAAACCGACGGGAGCTGTTGTTGGTCAGCAGCCTTTTGGTGGCGCGCGCGGATCTGGAACAAATGACAAGGCAGGTGCAATGATCAATTTGCTGCGTTGGGTATCTCCGCGTACAATCAAGGAAACCTGGGTTTCACCGACGGATTATCGCTATCCTTTCCTTGCTGAAGATTAAAAGTTAATAAATAGTATAAAAAACCTGCCTGTTTATTGCAGGTTTTTTTGGTTTATCACAATTCATTACCTAATTTTAAATATTCAATTAATATCTGTGTAGTCATAGCCCCTTCAATATTTAATTTTGTATTCGAATGGCCGTTCATATTGGAAAATTAATTGGTAAAAAGATCAAGGAAATCGGGATGTCAAAAAGCGAATTAAGCAGGAGAATCAGTGTGACGCCGCAAAGCACACATTATATCCTTGCTAAAAATTCTATTGATACTGATCTTTTGTTGAAGATCTCCAGGGCTTTGGACTATGATTTTTTCCAGCATTATCTTGGACTTAATCCACAGGGAAGAGGCAACGAAACGCTGATAAACGTCTCTTCTACCGAATTAAAGACACAAATTGCTGAAATCCGTAAAGAAATCAACACTTTGGAGTTACATAACGGTTATCTTCGCGAAATCGTAAATTTGCTTGGCCCTACCAGGCAAAATCAAAAACAGAACAAACCCGTTATCGCTGATCATGAGAATTTCCGCGAAAACGGCAAACCTCAAAGGAATAAAAAAGCATCCGGTTGATTCCCCTACAGTCAGCTATAATTAAACCCCGTAGTACCCCAGTGTCAGAATGATAGCCCCCTATCGACTGATGATACTGAATCATTTATATAAACCATTGCAACAAAAGACCCAAAACAACTATGGCACTTCACATTGGTAAGGTCATTCGTCAACACTTAGAAGAAGTTGGCATGACAAAAAGCGAATTCGCTAGGCGAATCAGCACATCTCCTCAAAACATCTATGGTATTTTTAAACGCAAATCCATCGATTCGGAACTGCTTCGTGACATTTCACGTTGTCTCAACTTTGATTTTTTCCAGTATTACTCCACTTCGGCCCTGGTAATGGACGAAAAAGGCAGCAATGGAAAAACGCATGTTGTGACTGCGATGGATATGAAACGCGAACTCGATAACGCTAAAAAAGAGCTTGATATTCTTAAAAGTGAGAACGAATACTTGAAAGAAATTCACAAGCTCATGAAAGAAAAATCGGCTAAAGTCAAATAAGCTTTTTTCTTTTTCGCATAAAAAGAAGTCCTGTTATATATTTAAGGAGTGTTTCAGAAACACTCCTTAAATATATAACAGGACTTCTTTTGTGTTTACGCAGCTAGCGAAGATGAATCGTATAGGTGTGATTGTTGATCGTTACAGTTGCAACATCATCACATGCGCCACTTCCGAAATCAATGGTGCGGGCCGGGCGATTATCCGGTGTGAGCACGAATGTTCCCTGTACAAAATGCCTGCGGCAACCTAAAGCCATATTACGAATAAGCGGACTTGTAATGTTTGCAGTAAATGTATGTCCGTCGGAACCTGTTCCCGAAGCAGAACCTGTTACTGAATACATATCATCACTCCAGATCGCCGTGCTTTCACCCTGCAACCACTCACGCTGACGTTGTGAAATCCATGTGATGGTTCCTGCATTGTTTGCAAGGTGAATTTGTCCGTTGACGTCGATATCATAAACCAAATTTCCCTGGCTGTTGTGTCCCATATTAGTCACGGTTTTTGTTCCGAGCACTTGATTATCATTCACAAAATAATTGTTGAATGTAATTGTATGCACAGAAGCAGAATCGCGGTAAGCACCGGAATAATAAACAAGAATTTCTCCGCGGCGATTGCGACCATCATTGCCGGCACAATTTACTGTTCCGAAATTAATGTGAATTGTATCCTGGTCTGCACCATTTACAGAATCAAAAGTAATCGTTGCGCAGGAAGACAAAAGTCCATCTTCAGCAGCAGGACCACTCCTGTAATTGCTGAGCGATCCTGACACACCGGCTTCATCTGAAATATTCGTAACATCATTGTAAGTTGCTTCTGCAAATGCATTATCACTTGAAGCAGAAGTATCATTGTCCTGTTCTTCTTTTTTACAACCTGTCAGCATAAGTGCAGAAGCAGCAATAAGCAGACAGGCATTGAGTATGATCCGGTTGGTTTTCATGAGTGTATGGTTTTGAATAATGTGTATTCCGTGGTTCTGTCTTTAAGACGGAGCACTACAGACAAAGTTTAACCGGCTCAAAAATTAATTTTAACCACGTCTTAATTCAGCACAAACAATCGCTGTTGCCACTCCGGCATTCAACGATTCAGGCCGGCCTTTTTCACCATTAGATAAGGGAACCAATGGAATAGTAATTTTTTTGCCTATGTGCTTTTCTGTTAATACGCTTATTCCATTCGCTTCGTTACCGATAACGATCACACCACTGGAATTAAATTTTGTCTTATATATACTTTCACCTTCCATAAATGTTCCATACACTTCAGGAACTTTCATATTTTCTTTTTCTGCGTTATGCTTCAGGTCTTCAAGAAACTTCGCCGGTTCCATTTCATGAATGCGAACACGCAACAAGGAACCCATCGAAGCCTGTACTACTTTCGGATTCCATGCTTCAGCGCTGTCGGGAGAACAAATAATATCACGAATGCCGAACCAGTCAGCGATGCGGATGATTGTACCAAGGTTTCCGGGATCGCGAATTCCATCAAGCAAAATAGTGTACGTGCTTAAAAGATCTTTGATATCAAGCACGTATTCCTGCATTTTAACAACAGCGAGAACGTGCTGCGGTGTAACGAGCGAAGAAATCCTTGCAAGGTCATCTTTGGTTACGGAAATCGCTTCACCGGCTTTTTTAACGATTTTACTGTTTTCTTTCAGCCAGTCAGCCGTCGCAAATAAAGATTCTACAACAAAATCGGATTGAAGGATTTCAGGGACCAGCTTATCACCTTCCGCAACGAAAAGCCCGTGTTCATTGCGAAATTTTTTCTGTCGCAACGCACGGAGCAGGCTCAACTTCGATTTAGTCAACATACAAACGTGTATTAGTGTTGCGGCTTGTTATCTTTCGGTACGGTGATGGCATTATCTTTGCGAAAATACGCCGAACTTCCTATTACCGAACCTTGCCACTAAATAAATCATATTTTGTCTTTATCCTGCTAGCGCTGTGCGTGATGGTTGGGTGGATGGGCTGTACTGCGAAACGGTTGGGCAAAGATGAAGTGATGCTCAAAAAAGTGATCATCCGTTGCGATGATCCGAAAGTGAATAAGGATGAAATTTATGCTTACCTGAAACAAAAGCCGAACAGGAAATTGCTTGGCTTAAACAATCCGCATATTTTAAAACGTGGCAAGCTCGGCTATTCGATTTGGAATAAACATTTTCTTTCAAGCGGTGCAGGTTATCCCTTTTATCTCGCTATTCATAATCTTGTTAATCCGAAACGCGAAGCAAAAAGAAAACTGCGCGCTGCCGAACGTTATAGAAAACGTCTTGCCCGTTATGCCCGTCATCCCAAAACTAAAAAGGGCCGCGATAAACGTATACCGAAAGCACATCGCACGATTGGCCAGTTTTTATACGATATCGGAGAGCCGCCTGTTGTGCTTGATACTGCTCAAACGGCACGATCAGTTCACCAGGTAACAGAATATTTGCACAACAAAGGTTACTTCGAAGGTGCAATTCGTGACACAGTTTTTTTTCCGCCATCACAAAAGTGGAGACAGAAAAAAGTGATCCAGGGATTTATTGTTACGCCGGGTCAAGCGTACACGATCAATAAGATCAAATGGAAAATACAAGATCCCGGCATCAGCTACGACTTGCAAAACGATACAGCTGCTCAATATTGCCTGCTTAAATACGGTGAGAATTTTGACCAGGATAATTTTGAAGCTGAACGCGATCGGCTCACACGTTCATTGCGGAATAACGGGTATTACAAATTTTCAAAAGATTATATCCATTTCAGCGTTGATTCTGCTTTAGGAACGCACCAGGTGAATGTGATCATCATTATTGACAAACAGGAAGTTCAGACAAACGACAGCACCTGGATCAAAACAAATCACCAGCGTTATACGATCAGGAATATTTATGTAAAATCACTTGGAAGCATTCAGCTGCGTGATGATGCGCAATACGATACAACTTATGTGCGCGAGATTGCTTTCCTGCGTAATATCGGAATGCGCGACGGACTTCCGATTGAAGAAGTTTTGAAATTCAAACCTGAAATGCTTTTATCACGAATTTCATTCCAGGCACGTGCGCTTTACAGGCAGGTAGATTATGAAGCTACGTATCGACAGCTTACAGCACTTCGTGTTTTCAGGCAGGTTGTCATTGATCCGAAAGAAGTAGATGGTGATAAGCTCGATATTTATATAAAGCTTATTCCTGTTTCAAAACAAAATTTCATCACACAGTTTGAAGCTACAACAAATAGCGGAACAAGCTTAGGCGTCGGCGGTTCATTCGGATATGAGAATACTAATCTTGCGCGTGGAGCAGAAATTTTAAAATTCAGCGTTAAAGCAGGTACTGAAGTTCAGCAAACGCTAAATGGCACGGAGATAGAGGGCGGACTGAATTTTAATACGGTGCAGGCCGGGTTTGAATCATCACTTAATATTCCGCGCGAATTTTTTCCGTTCAATTATTTAGTTTCAAAAAACAAACCCGTTGCCAGGCAGATCACGGAAGACCGCAGAACGGTATTTCTTGCTTCTTTCAATTACCAGCGCAGGATCGATTATGACCGTTCGCTTGCCAACTTATCCTACGGTTACACGTTTCGCATCCGCCGGCTTGAAACACCTGAAAAGCCGGGACGTGATTTCGGAAGGATTGCTTTTTTCCCGATTGAATTGAACGTTGTAAAAGTAATTCCGCGGCAAGGTCTTATCGACCTTCTTCAAAATCCTGACCCGCTTTTACGTTATCGTTTTACCGATCATCTTATTACTGATTGCAGGATAACCTACGTGGTTAATACGCAAACTCAACAACGGCGAAGAGTATTTTTTCTGAAGACCGATTTGGAATTTTCAGGGCTTTTATTGCGCCCGTTGTTTAATGCTTTTAATGCTACCGAGGTAGAGAGCTCCTATCAAATTGCAGGAATTCCTTTTTCGCATTATGTGAGACTTTTTGTTGATGGCAGATATAATCAACCAATTGGCGATCATCAAAACGTAGTAATGCGTGCTGCAATCGGAATTGGTGTTCCGCTTAGGAATTTCCCTACGCTTCCATTGGAGAAAAGTTTTTATGGTGGCGGTGCGAATGGTATTCGTGCGTGGGAAGCAAGAACGCTTGGACCCGGTTCATACATTGTTCCGAGCGATCAGAAATATGCGCAGTTCGGCGATGTACAATTAGAGTATAACCTCGAATATCGTTTCAGAATTACAAAAACCCTGAACGGCGCAGTATTTTTTGACGGAGGAAATATCTGGGTGCTCAGACCAGATTCGCTTCGTCCGAATGCTGATTTCAGCTTTAAAGATTTCCGTTTCCTGCAGGACCTAGCTGCCGGTCCGGGTATCGGTTTGCGTTATGACCTCAACTTTTTCATCATCCGTCTCGATTGGGGCTTCAAAGTCCGCGATCCTTCATTTGAATATGGTCAGCGCTGGTGGGTGGGGCAACGAAAGTTGCAGAGTAATTTGAATTTTGGAATCGGGTATCCGTTTTAGTTCGGAGTTCGGAGTATTTGGTTCCGGAGTTTTGTGTTTTGGAGTTTTGTGTTTTGGAGTTTTATTATCAATATTTCAATTTTCTCCGAACTAAACACTCCGAACTAAATACTCTTTTCAAGGTCCGCGATCCTTCTTATGAATATGGACAGCGCTGGTGGGTGGGTCAGCGAAAGTTGCAGAGTAATTTGAATTTTGGAATTGGTTATCCGTTTTAGGAAAAGTTCGTGGTTCGTGGTTGGGAAAAAAGTTGGTGGTTGGTGGTGGAAAAAGTTTGTGGTGGTAGAATTATTTCAGAACCATTTATTTTCATTTAATTAATAAAATTGATCTGTTTTATCCCTAAAATGCGCTAAAAACAATCGATTTTTATTCCTTTCAGCCATTTTATCCCCATTTTTACCCGAAGAATCCACCAACTAAAAACCACCAACAACCAACTTTTTCCTTACTTTTGGCCCCCTGTAACCATAACGCAGAAAAGTTCAATTAATAAAACGAATGGCGATTTCAAAAATCACAGAACTACTTGGATCACAGGCAGATAGCCTTTTGAACCACACTTGTAAAACCATTACAAAGGAGCAAATCCACCAGCCGGGAGCTGATTTTGTAGACCGTATGTTTGCGCCTACAAACCGTAATCCCCAGGTTTTGCGTAACCTTCAAGCCATTTATGGTCATGGACGTTTAGCAAATACAGGCTATGTTTCCATTCTTCCTGTCGACCAGGGAATTGAGCATTCAGCCGGCGCTTCCTTCGCTCCGAATCCCATTTATTTTGACGGAGAAAATATCGTTAAGCTGGCAATGGATGGTGGCTGCAATGCAGTGGCTACAACGTTTGGCGTGCTTGCATCAGTTTCAAGAAAGTACGCGCATAAAATTCCTTTTATTGTAAAGATCAATCATAACGAATTCCTCAGCTACCCGAATAAATACGACCAGATCATGTTCGGTTCGGTTGCTGAAGCATGGAATCTCGGTGCAGCTGCTGTTGGCGCAACAATTTATTTTGGTTCAGACGAATCTGCACGACAAATTGTAGAAGTAGCGCAGGCTTTTGAAGAAGCGCATCAGCTGGGAATGGCAACCATTCTCTGGTGCTATTTGAGAAATCCCGGCTTCAAAAAAGATGGTGTGGATTATCATGCAGCAACAGATTTGACTTCACAGGCGAATCATCTTGGTGTAACGATCCAGGCAGATATTATCAAACAGAAATTGCCGACAAATAATGGTGGTTACACGGCGGTTAATTACGGCAAAACACATCCTAAAGTTTATTCCGAATTAAGCTCAGATCACCCGATCGATCTTTGCCGTTACCAGGTTGCAAATTGTTACATGGGCAGAAACGGATTGATCAATTCAGGTGGCGAATCAAAAGGTGCGACTGATCTTGCTGAAGCAGTAGCAACAGCGGTGATCAACAAACGCGCGGGCGGACACGGATTAATTTCAGGAAGAAAATCATTCCAGAAACCGGTGAAAGAAGGAATCCAATTATTGAACGCGATCCAGGATGTTTATTTATCAAATGAGATTACAATAGCTTAGAATGTACGATTTACGAGGTACGATGTACGATTTATACTACATCAAATCATAAATCGGAAAAATTCAAATCGTAATTCGTAAATCGTAATTCGTACATATTTTCAAGGATGAGTTGGTTTAAAAGAATAAAAGGCGGAATTACCACATCTACCAAGGAGAAGAAAGAAACTCCTGAGGGTTTGTGGCATAAATGTTCTTCCTGCAAAAAAGTTTTTCCTACCAACGAGCACGCTGCAAATTATTTTGTTTGTTCGAATTGCAATCACCATGATCGTATTGGTTCTGAAGAATATTTCGAGATCATTTTTGATGAAAATAAATTCACCGAGCTGGATGAAAATCTTATTTCCGGTGATCCGTTAAATTTCGAAGACACAAAAAAATATCCTGATCGCCTGGTTGATTCCATGAAGAAGACTGGCCTGAAAGATGCATTGCGTACCGGCGTTGGAAAAGTAAATGACAATCCACTCGTAGTTTGTTGCATGGATTTTACTTTTATCGGCGGATCAATGGGTTCTGTTGTCGGAGAAAAAATTGCGCGTGCGATTGATCATTCGCTTAAGAATAAAATTCCGTTCATGATCATTTCGAAATCAGGCGGTGCGCGAATGATGGAAGCAGCACATTCGTTAATGCAAATGGCAAAAACATCTGCAAAGCTTTCGTTGCTTGATGATGCAGGAATTCCATACATCTCTTTATTGACAGATCCGACAACAGGAGGCGTTACAGCTTCTTACGCGATGCTCGGCGATTTAAACATTGCAGAACCCGGCGCGCTGATTGGTTTTGCCGGTCCGCGTGTTGTGAAAGAAACGATCGGAAAAGATCTTCCGAAAGGATTTCAAACCTCCGAATTCGTTTTGGAACATGGTTTTTTGGATAAGATCGTTAGCAGGAAAGATTTGAAAGCTACATTATCTAATTTATTGGAGATTCTCAAGGATTAATATCTCAGTGGACTGGATTTAATAATCTGGTAATCTGGTAACTGGGTAATTTAAAACCAGGGTCTGAACTTCAATAAGTTACATAAATTCACTCTTACGACCTCCCTTGCATCATTTCCTCCGCCGCGGCGGATTCCCAATTTCCCCTGCTTTCCTCAATTACCCAGTTACCAAATTACCAGATTACCAGATTCTTTCCTATCTTTGCACTCCTGAAAATCAGGAATCTTAATCCACTAACAGCAAAACAAATGTACCTGACGTCGGAAATTAAGAAGGACATCTTTAAGAAATTCGGAACATCGGAAAAAGACACCGGTTCTTCTGAAGGACAGATCGCCCTTTTCACACATCGCATCAATCACCTTACAGGCCACCTCAAACGTAAACCAAAAGACAAGAGCACAGAGCGTTCTTTGGTTTTAATGGTGGGTAAGCGTAAAGCGTTGCTTGATTATTTAAAGAAAAACGATATTGAGCGTTACAGAGCAATTCTGAAAAAGCTCGAGATCAGAAAATAAATGATCCGAACAAAAACAAATCAAAAAAAACAGGTTCCACACTATGCTGGAATCTGTTTTTTTGATTTTTGAAAAGTCTTAAACAGGAGCATCCCTTAAAGTCAGCAGGGATGCTTTTTTAATTAGCGACCCGCTGACGAGCTGCAATAAAAAAGAGAAAAACCAAAATGAAAGTAATTCAAAAAACATTTGACATCGGCGATGGCCGTATGATCACAGTTGAAACAGGCAAGCTTGCAAAACAAGCTGATGGTGCTGTTGTTGTCACAATGGGCAACACCATGCTCCTCGCTACTGCCGTTTCTGCACCAGATGCTAAACCAGGCGTAGATTTTATGCCACTCACTGTTGACTACCGCGAAATGTTCGCATCAACAGGCCGCATACCGGGAAGCTTTTTCCGTCGTGAAGCAAAACTTTCTGACTCAGAAGTTTTAACCTGCCGACTTGTAGATCGCGCACTCCGCCCTTTATTCCCATCCGATTATCACGCAGATACACAAGTGCTCGTGTACCTCATTTCTTCTGATAAAACGATCATGCCTGATTGTCTTGCAGGATTTGCCGCTGCTGCTGCACTTGCCGTTTCTGACATTCCATTCAACGGACCGATTTCTGAAGTTCGTGTTGGTCGTGTGAATGGCCAGTTCATCGCTCAGCCAACTATCGAGCAGATGAAAGATTCGGATATGGATATGATCGTTGCTGCTACTGAGAAAGATATTCTCATGGTAGAAGGCGAAATGAAAGAAGTTTCTGAAGCTGATATGCTTGAGGCGATCAAATTCGCTCACACTGCAATCCGTAAAATGATCGGTGCTATCAATGAGCTTTCTGCAGAAGTTGATAAATCAAAAGTAAAACGTACTTATTCGCATGAAACACATAACGAAGACCTTCGCGCGAAAGTGCAGGCTGGTACTTATGATAAAGTTTATGCGGTAGCGAAAAAAGCAAATCCGAATAAGCACGAACGCAAAGCAGATTTCAAAGCTGTATTTACTGAATTCTGGGAATCACTTCCGGAAGAAGAAAAAACAGATGCAAATCTCGGAATGGCAAAAACATATTATCACGATGTAGAAAAAGAAGCTATCCGTGATATGGTGCTTACTGATCGCATTCGTCTTGATGGCCGTGGTCTTACCGACATCCGCCCTATCTGGTCAGAAGTAAATTATCTTCCGATGGCGCACGGTTCTGCTGTGTTCACACGCGGAGAAACACAATCGCTGACAACAGTTACACTCGGAACAAAGCTCGAGTCGCAATTGATCGACACAGCTGTTATTCAAGGCAACGCGAATTTCCTTTTGCATTATAATTTCCCGCCATTCTCAACCGGCGAAGCAAAACCAATGCGTGGCACAGGTCGCCGTGAAGTTGGTCACGGAAATCTTGCATTGCGCGCATTGAAAAATCAATTGCCTGATGATAACGCATACACCATTCGTATCGTGTCTGATATTCTTGAATCAAACGGTTCGTCGTCGATGGCAACAGTTTGTGCAGGAACACTTGCACTTTTGGATTGCGGTATCAAAATCAAAAAATCAGTTTCCGGAATCGCGATGGGTCTCATCACGAAAAATGGAAAATTCGCAGTGCTTTCTGATATCCTCGGTGATGAAGATCATCTTGGTGACATGGACTTCAAAGTTTGTGGAACTACAAATGGTATCACAGCAGTGCAGATGGATTTGAAAGTGGACGGACTTCCTTACGAAGTAATGTTCCAGGCTTTGGAACAAGCTAAAAACGGCCGTGCACACATTCTAGGTGAGATGAATAAAACATTGAGCGAGCCACGCGGTGAATTCAAACCACACGCACCACGACTTGTTCAATTGACAATTCCACGCGAGTTCATCGGACAGGTTATCGGGCCCGGCGGAAAAATTATCCAGGAAATTCAACGCGACACCGGTGCGAAGATTGTTATCGAAGAAAAAGGCGAATTCGGAATCATCGATATCGTTTGTTCTGATAAAGATTCAATCGATCGCGCAGTATCACGCATCCGCGGAATTACTACAGTTCCGGAAGTTGGAACTGAGTATGATGGAAAAGTAAAAACCATTATGCCTTTCGGTGCATTCGTAGAATTCCTGCCAGGAAAAGACGGATTGCTTCACATCTCAGAAGTAGATTGGAAGCGCCTGGAAAATCTTGACGGAATTTTGAAAGAAGGCGATGCAGTAAAAGTGAAGCTCATTGAAATCGATGAGAAGACCGGTAAATATCGTCTGTCGCGCAAAGTGTTAATGCCAAAGCCTGAAGGACATACAGAACGTCCTGCAAGACCGGCTGCACCAAGGGACGCGCAGAAGTAATTTGAAATTTGAAGATTCGATTATTTGAAATTCGAATTTGAAAATAGTTATAGAGTGAGAAAATCCCTCCGGAGAGATCCGGGGGGATTTTTTTATTGACTGATAGTGATTTAGTCTTTGGAGTATCAGCAGTATATTGAACAGGCCGTGTGCGTGCCCTTCCTGCGTCAGGTCGGGCTTCCGCCGCGGCGGACGTTACAAGTCCGGGCTTTTCACTGCAATCCTCACGCAAATCATCTCAAAGCTACCACCCTCAACTTCGCCGGCTGATCTGAATAAGGATCCTTCCACAAAAAATAAGCATTACCTCCGCGCACTTGCGGATGTGTGATGTATGCGTAACCCGGAACATCCACGCGCCCTGTTTCTTTTCCTGTCTGCGGATCAATGCGCACAAATGTGGATGAACCTTTTTTTAGCACACGTCCATACAACGCGCCTGTCAATTCATCAGCGAACAACTCATTGCATTTCCATCCATCTGTTTTCAAACAGGGAAAATCTGTTTTATGCTGCTGCTCTCCTGCACCTGCATAAGTGAGTAAAGTGGAATCCATCATATTTACGATATACACATTACTTCCAACCTTCACGAGTGGCGATGCAACAGGTGAAAGCCATGTTTGTTCTTCTCGGGAAAGCGGAAGCTGTGAACGATAAAAATCCATGTGCTTCACTATTGAATCAAGCGGCTCAGCATATTCCTGGTAGAGGCGACGACGCTCAAGAAAATAACGGATGTCGTAATTTTCGTTGTATGAAATAATTTTATCACTGTCGTGAACGGAAAGGAATGGCTGATATTCTCCTTTCTGGTACCAGTTGATGTAATAATAATCCAGCTTCAGCTGATGATAATTTGAAAAGCTGAAATAATAATATTGTCCCAGCTGACAGCGACACGGTAACATTTCATTTGCAAATTCCATTCGTGCTGTTGCATAAGGCAATGAAATTTTTCCATAATCATAATGCACCTGGTAAACGCTGTCGCCCGAATAAAGATGAACGATACCGAGGCAATCTTTATAAAGTGAATCGCCATGATGATCTAATGCAAGCGTTGAGACCGTTTTACCCAGCGTATCCATCAGCACGAGGTATTCCTTATTTTTTCCGCGAATTGAAACAAGCGACAAAATAAAATCATTGTAAAATCTGAAATCAATAAACGTCCACGCATCTTCCGGGTGCCAGGTGACTACTTTTTCACTGGAAATCGTTACAGAAGAAAGTTCAAACGTAACAGAGAAGAGTTGCACTTTTCCGAATTCTTCTGACTGAAAAATAATTTCCTTTCGCCGGTAACCGCTCATGACAAACACAATCGTGGCAGGCAATTTCTCCACATTGATTATATATTGCCCGTACTCGTTTGTCGTTCCGCCATTCATTGTTCCTTTCACGAGGTAGCTGCAAAATGGCAATGCTTCGCCACTCACGCTGTCTTTTACAACACCACGAAGCACAACCTGCGCGGAAAGGCAGGTGAAAAACATCCCGGTAAAGAATAAAAATAGGGTGGTCGCAGTTTTCATTTTTACTATTGCACTATAAGGACGAACAAAATCTGAAATTCCATATTCAAATCTCAAATTTTCATTCTCACTACCAGGCATTAATTTACTTCCCTTTCTTACCAACAACTTTCACTTCCTCATTTAACCACTCAATATACCCACCCAACTGAGAAACCAAAAAATAAGGCAAATTCAACAAGCGATATTTTTTTCCCTTAGTCGTTACTGCTTCTGTCACCGATAACTCCCCCGCATAAAAACGAACAGCAATTTTCAACGGCGATTCATCCATAAACAAATGCAGCGATTTCAGCTTGCCTTCTTTACCGGATTTTACTTCAATAGGAATTAGTTTTCCATCGTGCGCTAAAACATAATCTACTTCAGCCATTGATGTTGTTTTTTCTCGTACCCAGAAATTTAATGCGCTTAATGCATTGAAATTACACGCGAGCAATTCCTGTCCAACCAAATGTTCAATGACTGTCCCCTGGTAAACATTGTTCAAATCAGTTGTGCCGATGATTTCTTTTTGCAAACCTGCAGCATAATTCATTAAACCGGTATCTAATAATTGTAACCGCGGTGACTTCTGCAGCTCGGGCATGATCGGCAGCTTCGCATTCGTTGTTGGATAAATTAGATTGAGAAGCATTGCTTTTTCCAATGTTCTCATTGATTCACCAACTTCCTTTGAGCCGTAAGCCGACTTACCAAACCCATGAAGTTTTATTCGTTTTCCCGCTTCAAAGTAGCTGGCTTTTATAACATGCCTGATGATTTGAACCTGGTTGGTTGTCTGAGCGTATTTTTCTACATCATCAATATAAGAAGCGATCAATGCATCATAAATTCTGCCTAATGAAGTTATATCTTTTGCTTCTGCATATTGTTTTATTATTTCAGGCATACCGCCGATTAATGCGTACGTATGAAACAGCGCCAATAATTTTTCATGCGCAAAGGATTTTAGCGGAACATTTTTTATTTGCTCTAACGCCTGCATTTCACCAACAGCTTCCAAAAATTCTATAAAAGAAACAGGTCGCACAACTAAAAATTCTACTCTGCCAACAGGAAAGCTCAGCTTATTATTGAAAATTGTTTCAAGTAAAGAGCCTGCAGCAATAACCGGTATCTCCGGCATTTGCTCATAGAAGAAACGTAAAATATTAAACGCTCCAGGCACTTCCTGGATCTCATCAATAAATAATAATGTCTTTTTCCTTTTTGAATATTCTTTGTTTTTCAAAAAGAACAATGCCTGCACTAACGTTTCTAAATCAGTAAACTCTTCGAATGGTTTACGTTCTGCCGGCAATTCTAAATTCAAATAAATGTATTGCTCAAACTTTTTTGCAAATTGGTTTACAACAGTGGTTTTACCAACTTGCCTTGCGCCACGCAATACCAATGGTTTCCTGTTTTTTTTATTTGCCCATTTTTCAAGCTCAGGCAATATGGTCCTTGTAAACATTCCACAAAATTAGGGTAATTATTACTCCAAAACGACACAAAATTAGGGTAATTATTGCTCTAAAACGACACAAAATTAGGGTAATTATTGATCCAAAACGACACAAAATTAGGGTAACTTAGTTTATCGTATAACTAATTCATTGACTATAAATTGTTTAGCAAAATCAAAGACTGCGCTGTTTTATTCTTACAAAAAGGCAATCTCAAACTTTCATTCCCACCACCAATATATCATCCACCTGCGGCTCGTCTTGTCTCCAGTTCAACAACGCATATTGAAGAAATCCTTCCTGCTCATCAAAGCTCATCGACTGAACCGAAAGCAAAAGCTCTTTAAATCTTTTCCGGTTGAATTTCTTTTTTTGTTCGCCACCGAACTGATCGCAAAATCCATCCGTAAATAAATAATACGCATCGCCGGCTTCCAATTGAAATTCGTGCGAGGTGAAAACTTTTTCTGTATCACCATAAAATCCGATCGGGAAACGATTTGCTTCGAATTCAATTATTTCCTGTCCGCGTATAAGCAACATCGGGCGGAATGCTCCTGCATACTGAAGTGTTTTTGTTTCTGAATCAGTTACAGTAATTGCAACATCCATTCCATCGCGCGAAATATCTCTGCCGTCATCTTTATTCAGCTCAATAAATAATTCACGATCGATTGCATAGAGAATTTCTGCCGGCTCTTCTATTCCGCGTGTTACAATTACTTCTTTCAGAATAGAATTCGCAAGCATCGTCATCAACGCGCCGGGAACTCCGTGGCCGGTACAATCTACCGCGATCATAAATGTTTTGCTGCCCCGCTGGTGAAAGAAATAAAAATCGCCGCTCACAACATCTTTCGGCTGATACAAAACAAATGCATCCGCGAAAGCTGAAGCGATCTTATTTTTATCCGGTAGAATAGATTCCTGGATTCTCCGCGCATAACGGATGCTTGCAAGAATTTCAAGATTCTGCTGCTCGAGCATTTTGTGCTTTAGCAAAAGATTCAGCTCGGCATTTTTTCGCTCGGTAATATCGTGACCAATGGCAACGAGCTTATTAAAAAGTCCTTTCGAAGTATTCCACAAGATCCATTTTGTTCCGCCATTTGCGGTCTTCAACATTCTTTCCTGCGGAATAGTTTCGAGCAATACTTTTTGCGCGATCTGTGTTTTAATAAGCTCTCTTATTTTTCGCCGCTCTTTTTTATCATCGCGTGTGAGGTTCCACCAGCCTTCACCCATCAATTGTTCGGGTTCAAATCCGAGAATACGTTTTGCGGAAGGACTTACATAATCAATTTTCCCTTCGGAGTTGACGACTACGATGAGACTGTTGATTCTTTCAAGAATTGTATTTGTAACGAGTGACATAAATTTTGTTTTAACCGATTTCTGATTTCCTGTAAAATGTCTGAAGGAAAATATTCCTGTGCTGCCTGATTGAAGTATGCATATGATGCAACATTCGCCATGAGCAAAGAGGAAATCGGTATAATGCAGGACAAATAACCTGTGGTGTCATAAAATGAGAAGTGAGAAAGTGAAAGTGAAATTGTCTGTTAAGACTTGAAAAGAAAGTTGCGTTGCCTCGCTTATTTCTTTAATCGATATTCCCAATGGCAAGTATCCATATGAAAATAGCGCATCTCACAAGTACACATGACGCTTGTACGGTTGCTTTCGGGGGCAACAGGAGCAAGTGCATTAAGAGTGTAATTTGATGTGAGAGAAAACATTTCTGATTTTTAATCTGCGACAAAACTAACAATATTCATTCATCCACGGGAAAAATTTAAAACCACGGGATTTTAAAGTACGGGTTTATTCCTGCGCAATTATTTTAAAGTAATGACAACAAAACACGTTTTACGGGCTTGAAAATGCAATTTTCACAGTGATTCGTACGCCCTTTTCAGCCATTCAACGGGGAAAAACGACCATTCCAACCCGTATTTTCACCCCTTTTTTCGCTCAAAATCACTCTAATGACCTAATTATAAACAGATTCATAACACGCTGTAACTTTTTTTTATTAGATTCGTTAAGCCAGTATCATCCCTGACTTTTCTGAATGGTTTTAACTTTTTAATTATTCCCCCCTACATCGATGCGTCAACTTAAGATATCCAAGCAGGTTACCAACCGTGAAACCGCCTCCCTCGACAAATATTTACAGGAAATTGGTCGTGTCGATTTAATCACCGCCCAGGAAGAAGTTGATCTCGCTCAGAAAATAAAAAAAGGCGATCAATCTGCTTTAACTAAAATGGTGAATGCGAATCTTCGTTTCGTCGTTTCTGTTTCAAAGCAATACCAGAATCAAGGACTCAGTCTTCCCGATTTAATTAATGAAGGAAATCTCGGACTCATTAAAGCTGCTCAGCGTTTTGATGAGACACGCGGATTTAAATTCATTTCTTACGCGGTGTGGTGGATTCGTCAATCCATTTTGCAGGCATTGGCGGAACAATCTCGTATTGTGCGTTTGCCGTTGAATAAAATCGGTTCGATCAATAAGATCAATAAAACATTCGCACGTCTTGAGCAGGAATTTGAACGTGAGCCAAGCGCAGATGAAATTGCAACAGCGCTCGATCTTTCACCTGAAGATATTAAAGAAGCGATGCGTAACACCGGTCGCCACGTTTCTATGGATGCTCCTCTTGCTTCGAGCGATGAGAATACGAGCAATATGTATGACGTGATGCAAAGCGAGGATACGCCAAGCCCGGAAAATTCACTCATCAGCGAATCACTTCGTAAAGAAATTGAGCGTGCGCTTTCCACATTAACCGCGCGTGAAGCAGATGTGGTGCGCTTGTATTTCGGATTGAACGGCGAACATGCTTTGACGCTGGAAGAAATCGGTGAACGTTTCGATCTTACACGGGAACGCGTGAGGCAGATTAAAGAGAAAGCGATTCGCAGGTTGAAACATACTTCGAGAAGTCGTTTGCTGAAGACATATTTGGGATAGATTTATATTCAAGTTATCTTTGAAAGAGAGCCTAATAAGCTCTCTTTTTTTATGTCTCAATTTTAAACAAATGCAATCCTTGCGTTTTCTCTTTCCTCTACTTTTTATTTTGACGATCACATGCACAGATTCGTCCAAAAACAAAGTAATTGATATGCCGAAGGAGGATACGCTTGCAAATGGAGATTCCGATGCAGTAAAAATTTCGAAAATATTTGATGCATCAGGTTATTCCGTTAACTACCCGAAACTTCAAACTACTGATGGTGAAAAAAAATCTATAGAATTAGTATTGAAGAATGTAGAAATTCCATCAAGTGAAATAGAACGCAACAAGATGATTTCTGTGGTTGCCTTGAATTTTTTTGATGAAATGTCAGAAGCACGCCGTAGAGAATATGATGCCTTCAGAATTAAAATTGTAAACAAAAACGAATATTTAGATGGTTCTTATTTTAAAAATGACATTGCATGGGCCTCATTACTCTCAAAAATAGTTGATGGATTCTTTCAGCAAGAAAAAGATAGCATACCCTTTTTGGTACTTGATCCCAGATTTTATCCTGAAAGCTCACATTACGAAATTCGAAAGCACATTGATAATCTTTTACCGAGAGCCGAACCAAGAACAATGAAGATAACAGGCTTTGATACGAAAACTATAAATGAAACTGGTGAAGACGTTGTTTTATATTCTGCGGAATTAAAGGGAAGAGTGAAAACACTACACTTTGGTTTTTGTGTTTCGAAGAAAACCGATCAAATTATTGACTTAGTAATCAACTAAACTTTTTCATTACGCTTTTCTTAATTTTACATCATGAAATCCTTCACAAAAAAACCAACCGCGCCTGCAAAATTAATTGTGATTAAATCATTGAAAAAGGCTCTTAAAGAATTAAACCTTATTAAAGCCGGAAAGAAAGAAGCCAAAAACGCAGAAGATTTTCTTAATAGCCTATAGATCGCTTGCTTGGGAAGACATTATTCTCCCCTTTTCCGTACCCCTTTTTTTCCTATTTTTATTCCTGCAAACAGCACCACTCTTTCATGACCTACATTTCTACAAACATTCCGCAACCCGGGATTCTCGAGCTGCTTTTTTACAAAGGCCCTTCCGGATCAGCGTTGTCAAATCTTGCACATACCATTCTCAAAGGACCTTCTCCCCTGACTTCGGGTGAGCGTGAATTGATTGCTTCTTATGTTTCATGGCTTAACAATTGCGAATTTTGTCATAAATCACACAGCGCTTCTGCCAATGAACATTTGGGCGATAACGGAAATGCGGTTTCGTGCATTGTAAAAGACCCGGACACTGCTCCTGTTTCTGAAAAGATGAAATGCTTGTTGAAGATTGCAGGAAAAGTTCAGATCAGCGGGCGACATGTTACTCCTGAATTAATTGACAACGCAAAAAAAGCCGGAGCTACTGATGAAGAAATTCATGATGCTATTTTAGTTGCAGCTGCTTTCTGCATGTATAATCGTTATGTGGATGGAATGAATACTACACTTCCTGAAAACGATGAAGATTATAAAGACATGGGAAAACGCCTTGCAAATAAAGGATATAAATACCCGCCATTTTTTCTTCGCGGATTCGTGCGCAGGATCATGCGTAAAGATCCACCCAAACTAAAAAACCGCGGGACATTCCGCACTGATATTTAAAAAATCGACAAATAACCCTCATTGTCATCAGTAATTTGTAATCTGTAATCATCCCGGCCCAATGAAAAAAATTTTACTCGCCCTATTTCTTTTCAGCAGCATTCTTGCAAACGCTAACGCCGGTGGTCCTGACGGATTCGGTTATACCTGGAGTGACAGCAATGAACCGGGTGGTCAACCTTACAGTTGGTATGATTGTATTGCAAATGGCGGAACACAGGTTCTCGGATTAGGAGATGATAATTTCGTGGGACCAATTCAAATCGGTTTTCAATTCGGATATTACTGGTACAGCGAAAGCAAAGTTTGGGTTGGATCAAATGGATATCTCGAATTCGGTCCTGGAAATCTTGCAGCGAATTTTCCTACTATTCCGAATCCGAGTGGCGTGAATAATTATATCGCAGGTTTTATGGCTGATTTAACTTTTCTCGGAACGGGGAATGTCGGCCAGGTGTATTACAAAGCATTAGCTGATTCATTCATCCTTGAATATGTGAATGTTCCTTACTGGGATCAATTCGCACCGGGATATAATGGTTCGAATACATTCGAAATTATTCTTTGCAGATCGGATTCATCCATCACCGTAAATTTTCAATCGATAACAGGAACGTCAATCAGCAATTATTCAAGCGGCATTGAAAATAATATCGGCACAATGGGATTGCAGCCTTTAACGTTTCAGCCATTGCCGAACTACACGATCAAATATTATTTTCCTTCGGTGGTGATGCAGGTTACTGATGCAAGTGTAAGCTGGAATCACGCAGAAGGTGATGGCGGAATTTTTCTTGCCAATAACAGCGGACCACATTCACTCGTTACATCAATCGAAAATTCAGGCAATCAATCTTTCGCACCTGTTACGATCAATGGAAAAGTAAAAACAATTGCAAACGTTCAATTAGTAACCAGCAATGCATTTACGCTCGGACTTGTACCGGGACAAAGTCAGCAGGTTACTTTCCCTACCACTTTTTCTCCTGCAGGTGCAGGCACAAGATTTTTCATTACGCGAATTTCCGGCGTGTCAGGTGATACAATTCCGGTGAACGATTCTATCTACCAGGAAATTGTTGTGGTCGATACTACACTCTCTTCTATCCGACTTTCGTACACCGATAATCAAACTAATTTTGTTGGCGGATCAATTTCATGGGCGGGCGGACAAGGTGGAGTTGGTGTTTACATTAAGCCGCCGACTTATCCTGCGCGAATTCTCAACACAAATTTTATTCTTACAAATTCACCAATTACAGGACCGGCATTCTACGCTAAAATTTATGATGATAATGGTCCGCAGGGATCACCGGGAACATTGCTTGATTCGGTTCTTGTGCAGGGAAATGCAATCGTTGCGTATCAATTGTATTCTGTTCCGGTTGCAGGAAATGTTGTGATTCAAAATGGCGGATTTTATGTGAACTGGGAAATGGCAACGTTAAACGTTTCTATTGCTACAGATCTTACTCCGCCCTTTTCGCGTCAAACGTATGAAACATTCCAGGGCATCTGGTCGACTTACAGAGATTACCAGAATGCAGATTTTTTCATTGGTGCTGATTACGTTTGTTCGAGCCCGGAAGATGTTGGTGTTGCATCCATTTTTTCTCCTGCAAATCTTTCAACAGTAAGCGGCCCAACAACAGTTTCCTGCTGGGTGCACAATTACGCAACAACACCTGACAATTATTTCATCCAGATGAATTATAAGCTTGCAGGAAATCCAACTATTGTGAGCGAACCATACAATGGCCCGTTGATTCCTGCCGGTGGACAAGTGCTTTTCAATTTTGCAACGCCGCTTACTCCGCCTTATTCCGGAAATGATATTTTGTATTGCTGGACTTCCAAAACCAGCGACATTAATAATTCAAATGACACAGCGGCAAATACGTTAACGCTTGTTGGTGTTGCAGAGCTGAACCATTTGGAAGGTGTTTCTGTTTTTCCTGTTCCTTCCACTGATAATGTAAATTTCCAATTTGATGAAGCAGTGAATGGTGAAGTTGTTTTTACATTATCTGATATCAGCGGACAGTTTATTGAAACGAAAAAACTTTCAAACGTTTCATCCGGAACTATTTTTACACTTGATCTCAGCGGTTATGCAGCCGGTACTTATTTTTATTCGCTGCAGGCGGGAGATAAAAAAGGTAACGGTAAGCTGATCATTACCGATTAAGCGCCCGCGTTTTCTTCCCTTATGAAACTAGGTCTTAAGCTTACTATTTCTTTTTTCGTTGTTGCCTTTGTTTCAATGGCAGTGATCGGAACTATCTCTTATTTCCGGGGACGCGATTCGCTGAAGACAGAATCATTCAACAGGCTTACGGCGGTTCGCGAAATGAAAGCGAACCAGATCGAAGATTATTTCGGGCAGATCAATGATCAGCTGCTTACACTTTCTGAAGATCCGACGATCATTGAAGCGATGAAGGAATTCTCCTCCGGGTTTAATTCCATCGGAAGTGATTTGCAAATGACAGATGTAAAAATGATTCCTGTCAATGCAAGCGTGGATGAATATTTTACCAATGAATATCTTGTCAGGCTGAATAAAAATCTTTCCGTACCGGCGAATTTAAAAGACGAATCAACGCAGGATAAAAACGGGAGAATACTGCAGGATATTTATATCGCAAATAATCCGAATCCTGTTGGTGCAAAATTTAAAATGGATGATCCTGGTGACGGAAGCAACTATTCTGCAACGCATAAAAAATATCATCCTGTCATTCGTAATTACCTGAAGAAGTTTGGCTATTACGATGTTTTTTTAGTGGATGAAAATGGGAATATTGTTTACACCTGTTTCAAAGAAGTTGATTTCGGAACTAATTTATTAACGGGTCCTTTTATTGCAACCAATCTTGCTGAATCATTTCGTAACGCTAATCTTGCGAAGGATAAAGAGTTTGTTTCACATGTTGATTTTTTCCCTTATCATCCTTCCTACAATGCACCTGCTTCTTTCGTCGCGACTGCTGTTTATGATGGGGAAGAAAAAATCGGTGTGCTTATTTTTCAAATGCCGATTGACAAGATCAACGACATCATGACCAACAAAAGGGAATGGGCACAGGTTGGATTAGGAGCAACAGGTGAAACCTATATTGTCGGTGATGATTTTACATTGCGTAATCAATCTCGTTTCCTGATCGAAGACAGCTCAAACTATTTCAAGATGATCAAAGAAATAGGATTGCAGGAATCGACGATCGAACGCATTCAGAATTTTAATTCATCGATTGGATTGCAACCGGTGAAAACGGAAGGAACAGAAGCAGCTTTAAAAGGTCAAACAGGAACAAAAATATTCCCGGATTATCGGGGCGTTCCTGTTTTATCTGCATTCAAGCCATTGAAGATCGAAGGGATGCATTGGGCGATTATGAGCGAGCTGGATGAATCGGAAGCATTTGAAAATGTGTATACGCTGCGCAACAGGATCATTTTTGCATTTTGCATTCTCCTGCTTTTCATTGCATTATTTTCAATGTTCCTTTCAAAACGGATTACAAAACCATTGAAAGAATTAACGTACGATGCGATGGAGCTTGCGAAAGGAAATTTCAACGTCGACATACAGATCAAACGTAAAGATGAGATCGGCATTCTTGCATTGAGCTTTAGAAAAATGCAAATTTCTATTGGTAATCTCATTGAAGAATTAAAGCACATCAATCAGAATCTCGAGCAAAAAGTAATTGAACGCACAGAAGAAATCAACCAGCAAAAAGAATTGGTAGAACACCAGAATAAAGAAATTCTCGATTCAATTAATTATGCGCTTCGCCTGCAAAAAGCAATTCTTCCTGATAAAGAGCACATCGAAAAAGCGTTGAAAGAAAGTTTTGTTCTCTTTAAGCCGAAAGATATTGTGTCCGGTGATTTTTACTGGATCAATGAAAAACCGGAAGAGACGCTTATTGCTTCCGTTGATTGTACCGGTCATGGCGTTCCCGGCGCGCTGGTGAGCATGGTGGGTTCCAATAATCTCGATCGTTGTGTTGGTGAATTTGCTTTACGCAAGCCTTCTGATATTTTGGATAAATTAAAAGAGCTTGTTGTCGCAACGTTTGAATCGACGGGTGATGAAGTAAAGGACGGTATGGACATTTCCCTTATTGCATTACAACCTGAATCATCTCGCGGAAATAAATCCATTTTACAATACGCAGGCGCAAACAATCCGTTGTGGATCATTCGCAAAGGAACAGCTGTCCCGACAGAAGGTGAAGAGCCAAACATTTACGAGATCAAAGCGGATAAGCAACCGATCGGAAAATTCGATTATGGAAAACCATTTACAAACCACGAAGTAGAAGTTGAAAAAGGTGATTGCGTTTATATTTTCACCGATGGTTACGCCGATCAGTTTGGTGGTCCGCTTGGAAAAAAATTCCGTTACAAAACATTGAAAAATTTACTCTTGCAGATCTACCACCTGCCGATGAGTGAGCAGCGAACTATACTCGATGATACATTTGTAAATTGGAAAGGTGAGCTTTCGCAGATTGATGATGTTTGTATTATCGGTATCAGAATTTAAGCTGATAAATCACTTAGTACTCTGAAGGAATTTCATATTCCTCAAAACGCATCACATACCCTTGCGGTAATTTTGGCAAAATGAATACAAAGGAACGCTCATTCATGCTGTGACAACCTCTGTACCCGTTATATAATCGCCACACCAAACAATGCTGTGCAGTATCAAGATAAAATTCGTGATTGATCTGTGCAGCACAATCAACATAAATTTTTCGTGCAACAACCATTTGCTGATTAAAATCAACGCTGTCTTTTTTCATACCGGGACAGCTATTTAACAGCGCTGAATAAGTGCTGTCATCGCGGCAAATTATTTCCTTTGCAAATACCGGGAAATAAGAACAATTCTTCCCGTATAATTCCTGAACAGTTAATGCCAGCCGGTTATTTTTCTCCACTAAATTCCACGTGCGCGAATACCTGCAAGCATTTCGATGGCATCCCGGACGATCACAATGGACCAGGCATTGACTACAATAGAATCGTGCAATCAATTCATACCTCGTGAAATCAATCTTCGGAAGTGTAGCGTGTAAGCTGTCATCAAAAATCGCTTTATAATTTTCTTCGCTTGCGACTACGAATTGTTTGCCATAGCTGTAGTTTAATTTTTCCTTCGGCAATGTAATAGATGTAGTACCGGCAGGAAGTGGATCGAAAAATAAGCTGGTTTGTGCTGAAACAAAAATTGGTGCAAACACCGTTGCAAAAAGGGAAAGGAAAATTAATCGTTTCATTGTATAGATTTGAATCGAAATTTAGACCAGTAAACGCACAGGAACAATACGGCATTCAGCGTATAGGTGCGACGAATTACGAATCAAGACGAATATGCAAATGGCATAATGATTCGTATATTCGTTTTCATCCGTCGCGGCGGAGTAATTCGTTCCCTCAATGACAATAGAAGATCTTCGAAAATTCTGCCTTTCTCTACCTCATGTTACTGAAGATGTAAAATGGGGGGCGGATCTTTGTTTTCTTATTGGCGGAAAAATGTTTTGCGTAACAGGGTTTGAGCAACCGATGAAAGTTTCGCTCAAAGCAACCGACGAAGATTTTGCCGAACTGACTGCAAGCGATGATATCATTCCCGCACCTTATCTCGCACGTCACAAATGGATCTTAGTGGAAAAGTCAACCCGGTTCAAAAAGAAAGAATGGGAAAAATATATCCGGCAGTCGTATGAATTGGTGAAAGAGAAATTGTCTGCTAAACTCAGAAAAACATTGGAATGATGTACGATGTACGATGTCGATTTTAATCCAAAATTCAATCACAAAAATAAATCGTAATTCGTACATCGTACCTCGTACATTCAGGCACGTAAATCGTAAATTTGCACCATGTCCATACTAGTAGCTCCCTCCGTCCTTTCTGCTGACTTCGGTCATCTTGCAGATGATATAAATTTCATAAATAATTCACCGGCAGAATGGTTCCATGTTGATATCATGGATGGCGTTTTTGTCCCGAATATTTCTTTTGGTTTTCCTGTGATGAAAGCATTGCAGAAAGATGCGAAAAAGCCGCTCGATTTTCATTTGATGATTGCAGACGCGGATAAATATCTTGAAGAATTTGCATCGCATGGCGCTTATATGCTGACGGTTCATTACGAAGCCTGCACACATTTACATCGCACCATTCAAAAAATAAAATCATTAGGCATGAAAGCCGGCGTAGCGATTAATCCGCATACTTCTGTGACTGTGCTTGAAAATGTGCTTGCCGATCTTGATCTTGTTTTAGTGATGAGCGTGAATCCGGGATTCGGCGGACAAAAATTTATTCCGCAAACCATAAATAAAGTCAAAGCATTGCGACAGATGATCAAGGCGCAAAATCTTCAAACGCTTATCGAAGTAGATGGCGGCGTTGACACAACAAATGCCCGTGCGTTAGAAGAAGCAGGAGCAAATGTGCTTGTAGCAGGTAATGCAGTCTTCAGCGCGAAGGACAGAAATGCAACGATTAAACTTATACAAGGGTAATTCAAGATTCAAAATTCAAGATTAATTAATTACGAATATTGAATTTTGAGTATTGAATTTTGAATTAATTTTCATGGCGAAATCCATTCCAATCGTTTTCCTCCGCCAGTTTTTCTCCTGGATGATTTTTTTCCAGCTTACACGACTCATCTTTTTATTGTGGAATCGCGAAGAAATTGCTGAAGGAAGTACAAGTGAAATTTTCGCTGCATTTTTCCATGGCATCTATCTCGACATCGCCATGTCTTGTTACATGATGATTCTTCCGTGGCTGTTTTATTCGCTGAGCCTTCTTACTGAAAAACAAATCTTCCTGCGTATTTCGCGATGGATCACTTTCATCCTGATCATTCTTGTAAGCCTGCTCACCATTGCCGAATTATCCATCTATGATGAATGGCATACGAAGCTTACGTACAAAGCAATTTGGTTTTTAGGAAATCCTTCAGAAGTATTGCATACTGCTACCGGCAAACAACTTCTCTTCGGAATTTTTGGAATTATATTGTTAAGCGGCATCGGAATTTTGATGTCCAGATATTTTACACCGGTTGATTTGCAACCGAAACGCAAACCGGTTTTGCAATTGGTGCTGTTTTTAATTCTTGTTCCCGGGTTACTTTTTTCAGGAATGCGCGGTGGTTACCAGCAAATTCCGATACAAGTAAGCGATGCGTATTATTCAAAGCAAAACATTTTAAATGTGACAGCAGTGAATTCTACTTTTAATTTATTCAGCAACTGGATTGAAAATGCAAATGCAGGTGAGCCTTATCATTTTCTTCCGGAGCAAATTGCTGAAGCAGAATTTAAAAAGCTTCATGCGGTAGAAAAAGATACTACGATTCACATTCTTACTATTCCAAAACCAAATGTAGTGCTTGTCGTGCTCGAAGGCTGGTCGGCCGATCTTGTGAAAAGTTGTGGAGGTTACGACAGCATCACACCACATTTTGAAACGCTCACCAAGGATGGTTTTCTATTTACAAATTGTTACGCAAGCGGCAGTCTTTCCGACCAGGGAATGGCAGCAGTCTTTTCCGCATTTCCGGCACAGCCAAAAACTTCCGTGATCACACAGCCGAATAAATACATGAATATTCCGAGCCTGAATACACCTTTCAAAACATCAGGCTATACAACATCATTTATGTTCGGCGGACAATTGAGCTATGGAAATATCCGGTCGTACATGTATTACAATGCATTTGACAAGATCATTGAAGGAAAAGATTTTGATGCTTCTGTTCCGCAGGGAAAGCTGGCAGTTGCTGACCAATATTTATTTGATCGTCAGTTGAAAGAGCTGGCAAATGAGAAGGAGCCTTTCTTTGCTTCGATGTTTACTGCCAGCTCACATTCACCTTTTGATTTTCCCATGGAAGAAGTGCTTCACTGGGGCGATAAAGAAAAAGAATACATCAATTCAGTTTATTACGCCGATAAATGCATTCATGATTTTATTGAACGCGCGAAAAAAACTTCCTGGTATAAAAACACCCTTTTTGTTTTTGTTTCCGATCACAGTCATAATTCACCGAAGAACTGGGCGTTCAATCAGCCCGAGTACAGGCGAATTCCGATGTTATTTTATGGCGAAGTAATTAAGCCGTCTTTCCGCGGAACAAAATATGAGGAAGTTGCATCTCAAACTGATCTTGCTGCTACACTTTTACATCAGCTGGATTTTAATGCGGAAAAATTCACCTACAGCAAAAATCTTTTAAATCCTTACACAAAACATTTTGCCTACTACGCTTTCGACGAAGGATTCGGTTGGGTAAAACCCGGAGGCCATCTCGTCTGGCACGTAAAAGAAAATCTCACCGAGTTTGTAAAAGCAAATTCTCCCGCCGAAGAACAGCAAATGAAAAAAGAAGGACAAGCCTTTTTGCAGGTTCTCATAGGAGAATATTTTCGCTACTAAAAGAAGAGGGACCCTTCGACAAGCTCAGGGCAGGCTAAGGGACGGAAGAAAAAGGGGACCGTGGGACGAAAAAATCTCTCTTGCTATTAAAATTCCTCACCCGTCACCCGTCACCTGTCACTCGTCACCTGTCACCTGTCACTCGTCACCTGTCACCCTTTCCCTTTTTTCCTGAGTTAAGAATTGCTAAATCCCAAAATCATGGATTGATCTTTGCAACATCTGTTCGACTATCAACGTTATATAAAGAAACAATCTCAAACAAAGGAATGACCAACTCTTACTTCACACCTAATACTACTGCGTATGAAGATCATGTCATTTCTCCTCGTGCTGTTGCTGCAGTTCACCGACCTGTCTGCAGATAATTCAATCAGCAGCGTATTCGTTCATAAATCCGGCAAAGACAATCTGTATGTGCTCCAGCTGAAAAGCGGAAGCTCGTATGATTATATGCGTTATACCAATAAGCGTGTCTATCATGATTTTGGTACCTACGCTGTTCGTCACGGAAAAATTACATTCGCTTCTAAGAATAATAAGCATGGATTTAATTCTGTTGGCGGAAAAACATATTTCATTTCCGACAAAGGACTTTTTAAAAGTCGCGTGAAAGCCATTATCGGTAAAGAATCCATGTTGGAAAAATCTGACGATGAAAACTATAAAAGATCGTGGGATTTTAATCCGCTGACCGGAAAATCTGCTGCTGACCTTGAAGCGGAAAAAGCGGAAAAGGAAAAAATAAAGAATGAAAAAACGATTGCTAAAAAACAGGAAGAGCTTTCTGCATTTACCAAATCGTTTTATTTATTCCAGGCTGAGTTTTACGCTAATCCTTACCAGCTATTATTGGAAAAGAATTATTGCGGTCCGGGATGTTACTCAACTGTTGTAGATGGAAATCAAATGATGTGGACCTATGATACCTCACGTGTAACATTGACCAGTGATTTCGGAACTGTCATTCATGAATCGACGCATCAATTTAACGGAGCGAAGTATATGGTTATTCCCGGGATTGAAATTCCTGTGAGCAGAACAACTACATATACATCAAGTGAATTTAAAAAGATTGTTCCTGCTGACGCATCGAAGCGTATTTTCAGATACACTACTTATGTTGGCGACAGTTCGGGTGTCTCCGCTAATTCTGCAGGCATTTATGGAATGATGGATGAATTCTCTGCTTATGAAAATGCGACACGTGCGAATGTGTTGGCTGCTAATACTGCATTGGCAAATGGCGATACGGTTTTAGCACGAAATTTTCTTTCACAGGCAAAAGGAAGCTACTTTGCTTATTATGAATTTAATTTGTTCATCGCATGGTACCTGCATCATGCTAAAAAAGATCACGCCGCTATTTATAAAGAAACCATGGCGAATACGAATCTGAGGGTAACATATACGTTGATCGACAAAGAATTCAGCGCAACCATTTCAGAATTAAAAAGAACAGCAGCTGCAGCAGGTGAAGGAAAAAATTATTTAGCATCAAGCGATTCGCAATATGCCGCTTACCCTAAACAATTGCTTGTAAAAGAACAATCGTATCTAACTGCATTCGCAATCAAAGGTGTGACGCAGGAAAATTATTTCAGATTTCTTGATCCGAAGCAAGATCAGCCGGTGACGAATTAAAGGTCCGGAAGCAGAAATAAAATAAAAGGGCGACTCCGTAACGGGATCGCCCTTTTAAGCTTTATTCTTTTATTTATTTCCCAAAAGCGTAATCAGAAAGATATTCAAACCGTGCTGTCAGCTTTCCGTCTTTGCAAATGCTTGCGCGGTCGATCAATCCATCCGGATCATTTCCGAGTAATGCAGGAATAACTTTTTCAATTAATTCTTTTCCAAAACTTTCTGAAGCATCGCGTGGTAATTCGCACGGCAGATTATCTACAGCCATTATCGTGATCACGTCGTTGTCAAAAGCATAAGCTGTTGTTGCTTCTGTATCCGGATTGTAACCGTAGAATGGCTCTTCAATCGTAGAAGGTTTTGTAGTAGAAGGAATTGAACCGTCAATATCACATGTAACATCCGCAATAACACTTACACGAAAATCGGGCAGCTTCATATCCTCCGTCTGAAATAATTTCGGCGCACGCGGATCCCAGAAGGAACAATGAATAAGCATATCACAATGCTTTGTAAATCTTCCGAACGTGCTTTTGAATTTTTCAGGATGCTTATAAAAATTTTCGCGATCGTAGGGAGAACCATCCAATGGCTCATTGTAATCGGAAGAATGCAATTGTGTGTAAACAGCTTCGCGGAAACTGTAATGAACAAATTCATAAGGCGTTACTCTTCTTGTATAAAGCAAACCCATCATTTCAATTGCACCGTTTGCAACACGACCATTTCCGGTTACGATCATTTTGATATTTGTGAGTCGTACTTTTCTCAACTCTTCACGCAGCTCCGCAAGATCATGACAACGCCATGCCGGTTTCAGATCGAACAAGCCGAAACGCAAACCATACGCACGAATTCCATTGTAAGCGCCAACGATTCCTGCAAAATATCCAAAGCCGATAATGCGATTGAAATCCGGATCGGTCAAACATTCATAATCGATCATCTGGATTTTTTTCGCGATGAGTGTTTGCATCAGCTTTTTATTGTGCGGCTGCTTTTTGATCGTATGCGAAAAGAAAAAATATTTTTTACCGGGAATTAATTCATCCATCGGAACTTCTTTGATCCCTATCAGCGCATCGCAACCTGAAATGTCTTCCTGCAGCTTTACACCTGCTGCTTTATATTCTTCATTAGAAAAGCTGCGCCAATCGCTTGGCTGAACTAAAACTTCTATTCCAAACTCACGGTGAAGCACAATACATTGCGCCGGAGTAAAAGGCACGCGTTTATCATGAGGCACTTTCCCTTCACGCAAAATTCCGATTTTCATAAGCAATTTTATTTCAGTGCAAAGATAGGAAAGGAACGAGTGGCAAGGGGGACAATTGACAAATAACGAACAGAAGTATTCCATTTTCCATATCACTTTTCTATATAAAAAAAGGCGGTGAAGAAAACTTCCTTCACCGCCCGGCATTTGGTGTTCAAATTTAATTGACGATTAGTTTTTGTTGAAATTCTGTTGTACCGGTTTTCACACGTACAATGTAAATGCCGGTAGCAAGCTGCATACCATCCAGTGGTACTGTGAAAGTTTGTTTTCCTAACGCAGCTTCATTCGTCAATATTATTTGGCGAATGATGCGCCCGGTGAAATCTGTAACGGTAAGTTGCACTGGCGCTTCTTGTGTGGCAACAAAATCAATTGAGAGCGACTGCGTTCCATCAACGGGATTCGGATAAATGCTAATCGACTCTTCGCCTTTGGAATTCTCAGGCGCAGCAAGGCGATATGGATTGCAGCAATTGAATCCGTTTGTTTGCACTACTGCATATTCTGTTATTGGTAAGCCATTGATATTATAATGGGGTGTTAATGGCGGTAGATACACAGTAGCGTCACATTTGAACGTACTGAACAAAGGAGCATAGCTCGGGTTGTGTACAAACTGACCGTTCCTTGAATAAATTCCATTCAGCGTGCCTCCAAAACCATAATCATATGCAGGATTTATGCCGTTCACGTACAACCAGTCGTAACTTTCATACGTGCTGCTCCATGCAACATCCAGATTATCGAGGTATAAATAATCGTCGCCGATTTCCCGGTTGAGCCAGTGACCGTAAATAGTTGCACAGCTGCCATAGGTGAAGTTGGTAGTCATTAATAAACCTTCATTGTATTCATATTTCACATACAGATGCGACATGTTCGGCATTATGGATGATGGATCTGTTGATGCCATTCCGCTGATCACATCGAATGGCGTGCTTGCTAATTTTGTCGCGATCGGATCATTTTCTATATCGTGAAACAATGCAGGTGCAACACCGAGCGTACCAAAATCGAGACCTGATTGAATTGGAACAAAACAGAAATGCAATCCATCAGAGCATGCTTGTATATTGGTATTTATACTTGCGAAACCATTCACACCTACATGAGCGCTAAAATTCCAGCAACCATTTCCATCAGAGCCACTTTTGAATGCGAACAGATTGAAAAGTGTATACTGTGATAATTCATACGAATGATTAAAGGTGGAATTACCGATCACTTTTTCCAGTCCGTTAGAATAATATCCGCCCGGGCTCGTACAAACCGGCAATACATCTGCAAACTCATTGCGGTTTGTAACAAGGTCCAACCTGCTCGTCAATCGTACACCAAACCATTTAAATTTAATTTTATAACGCCAGAAACCTACGTATTGGTTATAAAGCAAACCTGCACCATTCGGATTTGTGAGCATTGTTAAATTTCCATCGATAATACGCACCTTGAACCATAGGATTTTTGCATATACTTCTATGCTGGCATCCATTAATCTATCATTAGGAATACGGTCAGTTGTATTATAAAACCTCCGTTGCGGTGTTCCTTCGAGAGAGCCATTCGACAGTGCAATAAGTTTACAATGCTCTGGATAACCATTACCGGAAAAGCTTAAATTATCGAGGTCGGCAAAAAATTGCGTATGCATTAAATCAGGCGAATAATTTTTGTAAAGTCCGGCACCTGATTTTGTATCAATGTGGTAGATCAGCATTTGTTTTGCTGCGTCACCATCAATAAAAAGATTGAAATAACGCATTGTCATACGTGACGACATTGGCGCCAGAAATCCTAATGTGTATAAAGCATCATCGTAAAATGTCTGAATTGAAAGAGGAACATTTGCACCCTGATGCGGCGTATCAAAAGTGATTAGCTCGCGCGTGTTATGCATATAAGAACGCGAAACTCCCGTTGGCCAGGCAATAGGATCCTGGTAGGCAGCGCTCTCCATGAAACACGTCGCATAGCGTGCAACCAGTCCGCCCATACTTTCACCGATGATGATGAACTGGTGATTAACACCATACGTCTGCTTAAGACCGTCAATCATTTCAACCACCATCATTGCATTCGTCCGGATATCAGTGCGGCTATTATCCCAAATAACAACATGAAATTCGTACCCGAAATTTTTAAGATTCGCTATTTTGGGATTGCTGATCATGTAGTCATATACATCACCGGGCTGTCTGCGAAATCTTGGAAGGAAGTCAAGCATACCAAAACCCGCAAGGTAGATCACTATTTTAGTATCGCCCGGATTGAGGCAATTTCCTGTATTGTTAAAAACAGAAACTCCGAGTCCTGAAGTTGTTCCTACATGGTAAGAATAATCAGGAATAGTGTATTCAGCCGATGCACCGATTAACAATTCGCTTATCGATAATTTTATTTCTACTCCGTCCGTTTCTATTGTAGTCCTGATCGTTGCGTTTGTTTGACCGGCAGGATAATGAGCAGTATGGTAAGCAGGTGCCATTGGATTAAAAAGGTGCTTGCCTGTCCCATCACCGAAATCAATATACAGGTAATACGGTGCACCGTAATACATCATGTTCGCCGCATCTTTAAAAATTTCACCGACTGTAAAAATCACGGTTGAGGTTTGTGTCATATGAAACAATGGTGCAGCAACAAAAATATTATCTGTGGTGTAGGGCTCATTCCTTCTGCCCGGAATATCGCTGAGCAAATTATTTACAGTATCAAATGTGAAATACAGCGGTGTAGTAAGTGCGTTTGGTTTTAACCTGTAATAGCCAAAATCCTGGATGCCGATAGGTATGGTATCTGCGCCTGTATTGAGTACATCATCATGTATCACTTCGCTTTTCGGAAGCCATGTCGTGTCGTACGCCATATAATAACATTCTTCGTAGATACGATACCATTCATCAGAGGAAACTGTATCGAGAGAATTGTGCCGGTTGAACGGATGATCAGTAACGTGAGCGGCCATGTCGTACAAAAATTCCTGTGTCGGCAATGGTCGTAACAGCGGCGAAAAAATTTCACGAAGCTGCAGGTTGATTGAATCAAGTGGATTGTTTTGCGCCTGTGCATTTAAAGAAAACAGGGACAGGCAACAGATCGCGCATCCGGTGATTAAGAGATAGCTCTTTCTCATAAATTAAGGTTTAGGAAATAATATTAAGTACCGAAACAGGCAAACAGCCACGTATACCTTTTCGTGAAATAATATTACGCTATAACCAAAGGTGAATCAATCACAAATGAGTGAATGTGTTACTACGCTGAGAATTCGTGTGCATTCCGGGGCTTACCGAAAAATCCGGTTTCAACTATTCCCGGTCAACCCGAGGAATTCCTCTTTTTTTCTTACAGATACAGCGAGCTCTGCATTATTTTCCATAACTACAAATCCTCCTCTTCCGCGTACGTAACTTTTCACATAACGGAGATTGACAAGATAGGATTGATGAATGCGGAAAAATCCCTGCATGGAAAGCTGCTCTTCGTATTCTTTCAGTGTGCGGCAAACCAACAGCTTGGTGCCATTCTTCAAATAGAAAAAAGTATAATTGCTGCTGCTTTCACAATAAATAATTTCATCAACAGTTACAAACTGCACACCATCATTGGATGGCAATGCAATTCTGCCTTTAAATTGTAGCGGTCGATTTCCGCTTTCGGCTAAGGGCAGCTGATTTAATTCTGTCGGACCTGTTGAAATTTTTGCAACTGCTGCTTTTAATTCTGCAATGCTGATCGGCTTTAGCAAATAATCAATGGCAGAAAAACGGATCGCTGGAATGGCATATTTATCATATGCAGTTGTAAAGATGACACGGAATGGAATGCGGGAAAATTTTTTCAGCAAGTAAAATCCTGATCCGTCGGGCATTTCTACGTCGAGGAAAACGAGTGAGGGTGTTGTGGTATTGATGAGCTCATATCCTTTTTCCGTATTGCCTGCTGTGCCCACTACGTTTACATCGGGGCAATACTTTTCAAGCATGCGTTGCAAAAGGGTTACACTTTTCGGCTCATCATCGATGATCACAGTTGTGCATGCAGAGGAGTTGGTCATCATCATTCTATTTTAGATGTTATTAACTTTTCCGGGAGAGCAATTACAAGATCAATGCGTACACCCGCAGGCTGGCCGTCATCTGTGTAGAGATCAGTAATTGTAACCGGGCTGGTTCGTTTTGATTTTCGCTGCAGCAACACCAGGCGCTGAATTACATTTGCAATTCCAAGCGCGCTTTTTTCCATTTCTTTTTCTACAGGGCGTTCTTTTCTACCTGTTCCGTTATCTTCAATTCGCACAAACAAACGATTTGCTTCACCTGAAAATTGAACCTGCAATATTTTTCTTCCTTCCTTCTGTGCGAGTCCGTGCTTGAATGCATTTTCTATGAAAGGTTGAATGATCATGGGCGGAATACGAAAAGAATTTACATCCACTTCCGGATCAGTTATAATATTGTATTCAAAATCGTCTTCGAAACGCAGCTTCTCCATTAAAATATAATAATCGAGAAATGCAATCTCTTCGCGAAGGAGAATGGTTTCCTTTTCTGCACCTTCAGAAATCATTCGCATCATACGCGCAAAATTTACGAGGTATTCATTGGCCTGTTCCGGTTGTTTGGAAAAAACAAAGCTCTGCACTGAATTCAAAGCGTTAAAAACAAAATGCGGATTGATCTGTGCACGTAAAGATTGCAGGCGTGTTTCCAACCACTGCCTGCGTACATCTGCTACTTTACGGACAGCACGTGCACGCAGGAAGATCATTGAAAAAATTACGCCAAGCAAAAATATTCCGGCACCGAAACGAAACCACCATGTTTGCCACCATGCAGGCGGAATTGTAAAGGCGAGCACTGCAGGAAACTTGCTGCTCAACCCCGCTGCATTTAATGCGTACACGCGAAAAATATATTTTCCCGGTTGCAAAGAACGATATTGAATATGACTGGTTGAAGTATAGCTCCATCCTGTATCTGCGCCTTCCAGCTGGTAACGATAACGCATTGCCCCACCCTTCCGATATTCAATCGCAGTAAAATTCAGCTCGAGGTTATCTTGTCCCGGTTCCATTTTGCAGGAATCAAAAACATTTTTATTCTGTCCGTCAACTTTCACACTGCTGATATAAACCGGCGGAAAAACAGCAGGAAGCTGACCGGCATTATCAAGGAACGACCCGACACCTTTTGTTGTTGCAACGTAAACACGCCGGTCCACTTTGCACATGGAAAGCGCTTCCTGCCCGGGCAACATTTCGGGACTGCGAAAAACATTCACCGGTGTTGTATTTCCCGGACGTATCCATGCTAAACCTCCGTTCGTGCAAGCCCACATTCCCTCTACCTGGTCGGGATAAAAACTATTGCAGGAATTTCCTGGTAAGCCATTCTTAATATTATAATGCGCAATCAATTTTTTTCCGTCAAAACAAAAAACACCTTCGTTCGCAGTTCCTATCCATGTTTTTCCTGAAACATCGCGTGCAAGATTTGTGATCATCGTGCGCAGCTCAGGAATATCATCTGATACAAACCATAATTTTTGGGTTGCATCAAGATAAACCGCACCGTTACGTGTTCCCAACCAATATGAACCTTCACCTCCTGCAAACAAGTTCATGCATGAAATAGTGGGAACCCTATCGTTCTGCGCACTCCAAACTGTTTTATACTTTTGGGTTTGCTCATTATATTCATTGATCTCCAGCAGCTGGTCCCGCTGATCCGGAAATATCCAATAGCCAGGTCTTGAAAATGCAAAAAACTTTCCTATAAAAAACCTGCTCATCTCATCATCATGCGAGATCACTCCATCGTTCAACCTGAAAATTAAATTGCCACTTCCAAGGATTATTTCAGGATACGCATTCCACGCAAGCACCACTTCCACTGTCGGCAGCGGCATAGGTAACCGCCCTGCATGCACAGCTTGCGTACTATCGATGCGGAACATATCACCTGTTCCGGTAAAGGCATAAACGCCGTTGTCTTTTCCAACAACTATACGGAGCAGGTTACGATCTGCCAACAAACCATTTTCGCGATTGTAAACGGATGTAAATTGTTTGGGCAACATACATATACCTTCATTGAATACCGAAAACCATAAATTGCCTTCGTGATCCCTGATGATCGATGTAATGCCATGACCCTTCAGCGTCCAATACATATGCTCTCTGTCGATTTGTCCGCCCGCAAAACGAATTGCTCCGCTATATGTACCAACCCACAGATCACCGTTTTTGTCATCCATCGTGCACACTTGTTCCGCCATAATTTCTCCGTCAATAATAATATCTTGCAAACCTTTCTCACTGAATTGGTAGAATCCTAAATCAGTAGTCAGCAATAATTTTCTTTTTGTAAACGGAAGCACACGAAGAAATCGTCGTTTGGGCTGTACCGGAATATTGATCTCCGCTACAATTCCTGTAGAAAGCTGAAGACTAAAATACCTGTCGGAACCAATGATAAGTGTATCCGACCCGAGCAGCTGTCCGTGAAACAGGGGACTTGGTCCGACATAATAGTTGCGTGTATATCCGCCGGGCGATTGCATGATCACATATCCCTTGTTCGTTAAAAACAATAATCGTCCGTCAGGCATTTCTACAAGCCATCTTACAAAATCATTTTTTACCATTGGAACATCGGGAGAAAAAAACCGGCCCCGCTCATAGTAACACGCTTTTCCCGAAAATGTCATAAACCAAATTCGTCCGCGACTGTCTTCAACCAAATGATATGCGCCGCGATCAGGGAAACCATCGGCAGTAGAAAAGGTGACAAAATTTTTTCCGTCGAATCGTGCTACGCCACTTCCAGTGCTGCACCAGATAAAACCATTTCGATCCTGCAGCACCTGGTAAACCTGTGAGCCGGGAAGTCCATCATCGACGGTATACCATTGCACGAGCGGAACCTGAGCGGGGAGTATGGAAGTCATACAAAGCGCCACAAACAGCAACAAGCAAACACAAGCGCCACGCACCATACGGGGTAAATAAAATAATTGGGTATTGCCAAGGTTAAATTACGATTTTTGATTTTATTTAACCATTTAATCAATTGAAAATTTATTTATTTATTTAAAAGAGAAAGAAAAGAAATGGAATGCCTGGGAAGCCCGTAAAATCGGGGAAGATGGCGTAAAATTTGAGTACCTTTGTGTATCAAATAACCAATGGGCCCGACCGGTTTTGACAGCGGGTGGCTATTTGTGTAAGCATGTCGTGCGTTGTGAATATGGCACGTAAATCTCAACCCTCAAACAACAACAGGCGAGTCTAACTACGCCCTTGCTGCTTAATCCTAAGGATTAACCTAGCGATGTTCCCCCGGAAGTTTTTCCCTTTGACGTCCGGATCGGGAGCACCATAAATAAAGGGAGTGTGAGGTGCCGTTACGTCGCCGAAACACTATCAGTAACTACGGAGGAGATTGGCCTGCAGATTAGCCTGCCTTTTCCCGACAATTAATAATCGGCTACACATGTAGAAAGCGCATTTAGTGCTTGTTTGGACCAGAGTTCGATTCTCTGCGGGTCCACGGATTGAATGAAAAGCTCCTGAGAAATCAGGGGCTTTTTTGCTTGTCGATAACGAACGTTTGTTACCGACTATTTTTTGTTTTGCGTCCCTTTCTTTTCCAGGTGCCACTGCCGTTCACATACAAAGTTGTGCTATTCACCCCTGTTTTTAAAAGCGGGCGCTCTTGCTCCTTCTTTTGTATACAGAGAATAGTTCAGGCCAAAATAATTCTCATCATGATCAAAAAACGGGTAACACTTGCATTGCCCGCAACTCTTTACCTGCCGTGCATTGCACAAAAACAAAATCAAACAATTAATAAATTAAAAGCAAACTAATCCGGAACACTATGAGCACAACAACCACCCCTACAGTCACTGAAATCAGCCCGAATAAAGGTTCTCTTGCAGGAAATACACCAGTTACCATTGCCGGAACTGGTTTCATCAGTGGCGCCACAACTGTAAATTTTGGCCTTGCCGGCGCATCCAGCATCAAGGTTATTTCTGATAAATTGATTACCGTCACCTCCCCTAACACCGGAACTGTTGGGGCTGTCGATGTGACCGTCATTGTGCAGGGCGTATCATCAGCAACAAATTCAGCTGATAAGTTCAACTACATTCCACCCACGGTAACAGGAATCAGCCCAAGCTCCGGCTCTTTGGCTGGCGGTGCAACAATCACCATTACCGGAACAGGACTCAGGGGTGCTGAAGCTGTGAATTTTGGTTTAGCTGGTGCATCAAATATCAAAGTGATCTCCGATACAGAGATCACTGTCACCAATCCTAATTCAATTGCAGCATCTGTCGACGTGACCGTAATTGTCCAGGGTGTAACATCAGCAACCAGTTCAGCTGATAAGTTCACTTACAATACTGCGCTTTCTCCTGCTGTTCCAATTCTATTTAGCGGCAAATCATTAAGCACTACTTTCATCCAGTTTCTCGGTGGTAGTGTTGTCGGGAGTTATTATGACAATACGGGAACGTTACAAACCCTTCAGCCATACACTGCTTATTCGCTTCAATCGATTGCGAGTGGAACTTCAGTTGCTCCCAATTTACCAAATGATGTGCCCGCTGTTCTTGTCAGTTCCTTTTCAGGGCGGCTGTATATAAGTTTTGGAAGTGGTTTGCAGGGCATGAGCGCGACTTACATTCCGGCTGCACAAAATCCCAATGATCCAAATTATTCGGCCCGTTACCAGTATTTCGAGCCTACTATTTTGAATTCACAGATTAATGTTGATTTGTCTTACATAGATTTCACTGCAATTTCGCTCTCCTTAAATGCCGCAAATGCCCCTCATGCATCAAACGGTGATCAGATCAGTGAAAGTAGTTTAAGCATGGCCAACGCAGCGGGAGCCTCAGCTACAAGTACGAATGGATCGGTACTGCCTCAACCTGCTGATCAATTGCCGGCCAGCGCATTTGCACGCGTTATCAGTCCACAGCTGGGAGCAGCTGGTTTATACCACGATTTTACACATTACCTCCAAAGCACTTTATCCAAAGCAACATTGCGCCTGAAAGGAATCTATATCGGTACCGGTTCACAACCAACGGGAAATCCCGATACCCAGGCCCAGAGTTATGACTTCACCGCAACGTTTGACAGTAGTGGGAATGTTACCATGGTACCTAACCAGGGTTCAGGCAATGGTCATTCAGAAGGAGTGCCTCCAGTGCAGCAGGGAATTGGTGTCGGCGATACAACGCAGATATCTATGAATTTTTCTGATCTCAATGCAAGTTCTGGTATTTATGGATGCAATGCACCTTATACACTTAACACTACTCCTGTAATAGCTACTACAGGAATTACAAATGATTTTTGGGGAAAAGTGGTAGGCGATCTCTTAGCCGGGCTTAACTTCGGATACGTCGGAAGTACAGTAGTGTTCAATACGAACCCGATTGGTTCTCTGAATAGCACACAATGGTGGGGCGGCACATTACCGGATGGCACTGTGGTTAATGCGAATGAAACGCCGGGCGGCCAGCGAATTTATTTCAGCGGAGCACAAAGCAATCCTTTAGATTACAATTCATATGCTGGTAGCATCAGCGCGCTCACTTCTGGTTATGGTTTCCCTCTGCAAGACAGGCTGGGAGATAATTTAATGGCAATGAACACTGCTACAGATCCGGGCAGCTACCTTATGGTGTGGGTGGACATGACACCAGTTTCATAAAAGTTGTAAAATGGAACAACCAGACAGAGTAAGTTTAAAATTGGGATAATCTCTCCAAATCTTCTTCCTAAAAGTTTGGCTTTTGTTTTTCCTGCTTCACTAACGTTAGAAATGGCGGTGCGAATAAAATCGTGTCGTCATTTTTATTTACCTGCTTTACTTACTTAACAACACTACAACCACAAACTTCCGCTATTCATCCCTCAAACACTCCTATTGAAACCTCCGGCGTATCTTTATCAATATTTTTCGCCGGTTGAAGCCTCTTTCCTGTTTCATCATTACGTTTCTACTCCTTCCCTGTTTCGCTTTTGCGGGGGACCAGGATTACATTGTTCAGAAACGGCTTTACACATACTCCGACGGACTGCCTGGCAATAAAGTAACCTGCATTAACCAGGACCAGCTCGGATTCATCTGGATCGGGACACCTTACGGAATTTGCCGGTTCGATGGGCAGGAATTTCAGCTGCTAACACCCAAGACGCATGGGCTGCAGAACAGGCCGATTGGCAGCATTTACCCCAATGGACGAACAACGCTCATCATCGCTT
The DNA here is from genome assembly GCA_031412295.1 of Bacteroidota bacterium. GTDB lineage: Bacteria > Bacteroidota > Bacteroidia > Palsa-965 > Palsa-965. Next base: position 344,219 of record JANOCU010000017.1, on the reverse strand, counting down.
ACCAGGAGAATTTTTCCGACAATAATATTTCAGATGCCGGCATGGATGTAATCGACATCTACACACTTCAAGTGAAATCGCTGGAGGAATATTACAGGAACGCTTCGTTCCACGCGGGGTCGGGTACACATCTCTATGCTCCTGATGGTGAAAATTGCGAGGGATTTTTTCCGGTGCCGTATAACTACGACGATATCAAACTCCGGGTAACGAAGCCGGTCATGATCAGGAACACTGATGGAAGTTTTACCAAAAAAACGAGACCAGTAAAAAAAGTCATTCAATTTGTTTTCCGCGACGGAAAGGAAACTATACAGCGCAGCGAATTTTCAGCAAGAACTGATTTCGACAAAGCAGATGTTTTCCTTATGTCGGACGGAGAATTGATCCTGAACAAACGGAATTCGCAGCGTTACTTCTACCGTGATTCAAGCGGGTATGTGATTGGTCGTACTGACGACAAACTGCAATTTCATTTTTATTTCATCAGCATGAACGGCGATATCCGCTTGCTGGGCAAAGATTCGGGGGTGCTTGGGAATTATACGTTCCGTCTTTCGAATAACTATTCGAACAATTTTTATGGCATTGAAATAAATGACCGGCATTTTTTCTCGCTCTACTCTCCTGAACGGGGCTCCATCCCAATCATAGATTCTACCGACTCAGAAGCATTACGAAGGGCTAACCTGCTACACACGTTTCGCGACAGGAACGGTTCTTACTGGCTCGCTACTACGGAAGGCTTGTTGAAAGTCAATATTACCGAAAAGTATTTTCATCCGCTTTATTCTGCCAAGCAGGAAACAATGCCGGGTTATCAATCATCAAGAGGAATTTTTACCAATACTGATTTTTCAGTCGTTTCACTTTTTACACACGTTTACATTACGTACAAAGGGAAAACGGTGCGTATTCAAAACGATTACAACCATTCATCCCTGTTTGCCAATAATACATTATGGCTCGGCTCTTTCGATCTGCACACCTTTGATTTTGTAACAGGAACCAGCACCTTTAAAACACATTCTATCAGCGATGAGATCTGGAGCATATTCCCTTTGCAAGGAGGTCATCTTCTGCTGGGCTGTACGAAGAATCTCGACATCTACGACCAAACTTCCAACAGCATCCATCACATCGATCCTGGGACTTTCCCTGTACCGGATCTTGTTTACAGAATTTTCGAAAACGCGCAAAAACAAATTGTATGTGTAGCTGACAACGGAATTTTTATTGTTAGCACGGATGGAAAAATTGTCGACTTTTTTGGAAAGAATGCGAAGGCCGGTCATCGGTTACCTTTTATCGGGATCAACGATTTGCATATCGACAAAGATGAGACATGGTGGTTTGCCACGGCGCAGGAAGGCCTGTTTCGATGGAACAGGAAAAACAACATGTTTGAAAATTTTGGTATTGACGAAGGATTTCTGTCAGTGAAATTATGCCGCATCGAAGAAGACCACTCCGGTAAACTCTGGATCAGCACAGATTTCGGTCTTGCGTGTTTCGACAAGGTCAACAGGCGTGCAAAAGTTTACAACACGGCAGATGGTTTACAGCATATGGAATTCAACCGGAGCTCGAGCTTCAAAGACGAACAGGGAAATCTTTGGTTCGGAACTATCGACGGCTGCATCTATTTTAATCCGCTTGACCTTTCAGGCAAGACAGCTGTAGTGGAGTATCCGTTTATCATCCGGAGCCTGAAAAAATTCAACCCGGCAACCAACCAGCAGGAAGATGTTTCGGACGAATATCGTAACCGCGGTTATCTTGAATTGCGGGGCAGCAGCAGGAACCTCAGCTTGTCTGTATTGCTACTCGACCTGCAATCGCGGGTTCATCTTTACGTGTATGAAATTGAAGGACTCGACAACAAGAAAAATTATTCGTACGACGGACAGATCAACCTCGCAAATTTGCCTTACGGAACATGCACGCTTGTTGTCTATGCCCAGCATTCAGACGGCACGTGGAGCAGCAAGCCGTTGCAGATAGAATTGCGTGTGCTGCCGCCGTTCTATCTTTCCTGGTGGTTTATCACCAGCACCATACTTTCCATAGTCCTGCTTGCATTCCTGTATTTTCGTTACCGGATAAGTAAGATCAGTAAAGAGAACGAACGGCTGGAAAAAACAGTCAGCGAACGGACCAAAGAGTTGCGGGAATCGCTGGGTGAACAAACTGCCTTGCTGCAGGAAGTACATCATCGTGTGAAAAACAATTTGCAGTTCATTGCAGCAATGCTCCAGATGCAGATCAGCTCGATGAAAGATGAAAAGAACAAGGCGGTCCTCAAAAACACTTCGCTCCGGATCAATTCGATGACGCTGGTGCATGAAATGTTGTACAACAAAGACAAGCTTGAATTTGTTCACATCAAAGATTACCTGCATGAATTGATCGCGAAGTTGAATGAGCTGCTATACGATCAGCAAGCACCCGTTACATTTCAACTGGATATCGATGATATAAAATTTAATGTGAATGACAGTGTTGCTCTCGGCATGATCAGTTCTGAGATCGTAAGTAATTCAATCAAGTATGCTTTTGAAAAAACACCGCATCCCCTCGTCAGCATCCGGTTAAAATACAATCCAGCAAAAAGCTGCCTCGAATATATAATCAGTGATAATGGTTCCGGCATCAACGAGAATATAAAAGGCCAGGGCCTCGGGCAGCGCCTCATCGATATTTTTTCGAGGCAGATGGAAGCAAGCTATACAATCATAAATGAAAATGGTCTGACCTATTCATTTGAAATACCCGACCATGCCAATAAACAACCCCTTTAAGATCCTCATTGTAGACGACGAAGTGTTGATTGCAGAATTTTTAAAAGATGTGCTGAACGAACTCGGTTATAAGAACCTTGTGCTTGCACACAACAAACGACAGACGATGATCCTGCTGGAGGAATTTCATCCTGAAGTCGTATTACTTGATATCCGGATGAAAGAAGAACTCGAAGGTATCCAGATCGCAGAACGGATCAACCAGGAATATAAAATTCCATTCATCTACATCACCGCACAATCAGATAAAGAAATCATAGGCAAAGCGCTCGGCACAAAGCCGGCTGGTTATATTACTAAACCATTCAAACAGGCCGACATTTATGCCGCCATTCGTCTCGTGGAAGAAAATGCGGAAAAGAACAGTGAGAAATTTTTCTCTTTTAAAGACGGATACAGTATTGTAAAATTATCCGTCGATGAAATTCTTTACGCGAAAAGCAATGACAATTACATTGATCTTTTCACCACGTCTAAAAAATACACCTTGCGTTACACACTCGACTGGTTGATGGAAAATACACCCAATGGAATGTTCCATCGTGCACACCGTTCGGCCGTCGTGAATATTACGAAGATTACGAAAGCTACTTCGAAATCTGTTTTCATTGGTGATGTGGAAATTCCTGTATCGCGGGGAAACCAGGTCAGGCTTTAACGATAAGTTGCTGATTCATAAATAAACCGCTTCTCTAAAAGGTGCGATTTTTGTTTTGTGTGCCTTTTCTTTTTCTCGCAACTGTCGTTCACGTACAAAGTTGCGCTATTCGCCCCCGTTTTGAAAAGCCGTTGCCCGTCCTCCTTTCTTTACATCAAAGAAAAGCAACGACCTAAATTATTCCCCTATGATCAACAAACTGATAACACTTTTACTACTCGTAACATTTTATTTGCCGGGCGTTGCACAAAAGCCTGATGTTGCCACCGTCTCCACATGGAACAATGTTGGCAACACAGGTTTTTTAGAAAACAAAGGCCAGGTTACCAATCTTTCCGATGGAACGCCGAATACAGATGTCCGTTTCATGATGGAACACGGAGACACAAAATTTTTCCTGATGAATGGCGGACTTGCATGGCAATTCAACAAGTTGCACTATACTGAAGACTTTCTGGAACTCATCGGCGATCCTTCAGCTGCAAAACAGCAACAGGCACGTAACATGGAAAAAGACATTCGCCTTGAAACCTGGCGCATGGACATGACCCTCGTTGGAGCAAACAAAAACGCGAAAGTGATCACCGAAGGACGCAGCAGCGATTTTGTAAATTATTACAACCATAACGCACTGGATGTACACAGTTACAGCAAGGTCACGTACCAGGATATTTATGAAGGAATTGACTGGGTAATTTATCTCTCTGGCGAACAAATGAAATATGATTTCATCGTTCATCCCGGTGCTGATGCATCACAAATTGTTATTCGTTATTCCGATTACGAAACATTGCAGTTGAACGAAGACGGGAGTTGTTCCTTAGGAAACAAAATGGGAACGATCACCGAGAATGCACCTGTGAGTTTCCAGGACGGAAATACGATTGCCACACAATTTGTACTGGAAGGAAATACACTCCGGTTTGAATTGGGTGCATACAACAAAAATAAAACGCTTGTGATCGATCCGATTGTCCGTGAATGGGGAACATATTACGGCGGCCCCAATTACGATGCAGGAAACTCCTGTGCAACCGATCTTTCCGGAAACGTATTTCTTGCAGGAACCACCACCTCTTTCGTTGGCATTGCTGCTGGCGGATATCAAAATGGAATAGGTGGTGGATATGATGCCATGCTGGTTAAGTTTACAGCGGCAGGTGCTCGCCTGTGGGCAACTTATTACGGAGGAGGTGCAAATGAAAGCGGTGATTATTGCGTAACAGATGCTTCCGGAAATGTATACATGTCCGGCTATACTGGGTCGGGCACTTCTATTGCTGCAGGTGGGCATCAAAATACAATTGCTGGCGCCCTTGACCTATACCTCGTAAAATTCGATCCTTCGGGTACGCGCCTGTGGGCCACTTATTATGGAGGAGCATCGGGTGAATATCAAACCTTTTGTGCAATGGATGCCTCAGGTAATGTATATCTCAGCGGGCAGACCACTGGTTCAACAACTGGTATTGCTTCCGGAGGGCATCAGAATACATTCGGTGGTGGCAGCATGGATGCATTTCTTGTAAAGTTTAATACTGCAGGAGTACGTCTGTGGGGAACTTATTATGGTGGTACGGGTGATGATTATGGATATACCTGCGCTACTGATGCATCCGGAAATGTGTACCTCACAGGTGAAACATACTCAAGCAACGCGATTGCTTCCGGTGGGCACCAGAATACTTTTGGAGGTGTGTCAGATGCTTTCCTCGTAAAATTTAATTCGGGCGGAGTTCGTCAATGGGCAACCTATTACGGAGGTGCTAATGAAGAAATGGCCTGGTTCTGTCAAATAGATGGCTCAGGAAATATTTACTTAGGAGGCGCTACCGGTTCCAACAATGCAATTTCGTCCGGGGGTCATCAAAATTCTTTTGGAGGAAATTATGATGGTTTCCTTGTGAAATTTAATGCGGCAGGAGTTCGTCAGTGGGGAACATATTATGGCGACTCCGGAAACGACTTTATTTTTTCGGGTGGTATAGATGCAGACGGCAACATTTACATTGCGGGGTCAACAGCTTCTGCAACAGCAATTTCCTCCGGCGGCTATCAAAATACATTCGCAGGTTTCATCGATGGATTTTTCGTCAAGTTTAATCCTTCTGGAGTTCGCCAATGGGGAACATACTATGGCGGAACATCTCTCGACGAAATCTATGATTTTACAATCAATGCCGCAGGGGTGATCTATTTTTGTGGTTACACGGGATCCACTACCGGAATTGCAGGGGGTGGTTTTCTGAATACAACACTTGGTAGCGATGTCTTCCTTGTAAAATTTACTCCTCCGCCAGGTGCTGCGCTCAGTTTCGATGGCAGCAACGATATCGTCAGTATTCCCGCAAATCCGGCGTTTGATTTTACAACCGGTACAGTAGAATGCTGGTTCAATTCCGCAAGTGCATCCGGTAACAACTGCCTGCTGGGTATGCGCACCACTACTACAGGCGCGCGATGGAGCATCCATATGAATGAAAACACCAATCAAGTTGGGATCTTTAACGGTGCTGCATTTCTTTCCTTATCGGCAACCATCAATCCCAATACGTGGTATCATCTCGCTGTAGTGATGAATTTAACCAGCTCCACCTTTTATCTTAACGGAACAAACATCGGAACGATTGCACTTGGAATGCAAACCAGTGCAACCGGGCTACCGCTCACCATCGGCGGTCACACCGACCCGGCCTGGCCCGAATTTTTCAATGGCAGCATTGACGAAGTGCGTATCTGGAACCGTGCGCTCTGTTCATCCGAGATCACCAGCTGCATGTCGGGAGAAACACCCGCGTTCACCAACGGTCTCCTGGTCGATTATCATTTCAACCAGGGATACGAAAGCGGGATCAATACCGGAATAACAACACTTATCGATGCAAGCGGAAACAACCGCAACGGCACACTTCAGAGCTTTGCCCTCAGCGGAACAACATCCAACTGGATTGCGCCAGGCGGCATTACCTCCGGATCAAATGCTACGCCTGTCATTACGGCTACTGTTTCTTCAACAAACGTATCGTGCAATGGCGGAAGCAACGGTAGCGCAACCATTACTGCAACCGGCAGCGGACCATTCACCTACAGCTGGGCGCCGACTGGCGGAAGCGCTGCAACAGCAACAGGACTAACACCAGGATCATATTCCTGTACCATTTCTAACGGTTGCGTTTCATCCATTGCAACAGTTACGATCACGCAGCCTGCTGTCATTTCGCTTTCCGCTGTCGTTACGCACATTTCCTGCAGCAGCACGCAAGATGGAGCAATTAATCTTACCGTAACCGGTGGCACAGGACCGTTCACATACAGTTGGTCATTCGGTTTTACAACCGAAGATATCAGTGGTCTTACTCCCGGCACATATTTAGTAATTGTTACCGATGCAAACGGATGTACAGCCACCAGTTCTATCTACTCCGTCAGCTATTCTTCTACGCTTTCATCTTCTGTAATAGTCGGAACAATTCCCTGTAATGGTGGAACAACAACTGCGACAATAACTGCAATAAGCGGAACTGCTCCTTATACTTACTCCTGGTCACCTTCAGGTGGTAATGCAGCTACTTCAACACCGATCGGTCCGGGTGAATACTACTGCTTCGTTACCGATGCAAACGGATGTAACACCTCGCAGTCGTTTATACTTACGGAACCAGCGGTATTAAGCGCATCAGCAACCGTTACCTCCAACTATAATGGTTACCCAATCAGTTGTTTCGGTAATGCAGACGGACAGATTACCGCAATAGTCTCTGGTGGCACCGCCCCTTACAGCTACACGTGGAGCAATGCGATGATCACGCAAACTATAAATGGAGTTAGTGCTGGTGTATATACTTACACTGTAACTGATGTGAGCGGATGTTCGGCTACGGCTTCTGTTACGCTCACCCAGCCGGCGCCTCTTGTCGCGAATACCACATCAACAGGTGCTACCTGCCATGGCAGCTCGAGCGGAGCAGTTGACCTGAGTGTAACCGGTGGCACCGGCAGTTACAGTTATAGCTGGTCAAACAGCGAAACAACAGAAGATATCAATGGTCTTGAAGCCGGAACTTACAACGTAGCTATAACCGATGTGAATGGCTGCATCAACACAACTTCAATTACTGTTACTGAACCAACTTTCTTTATTCCTCTTTCTTCATCAACTTCAATTCTTTGTAATGGAGGAACTGCAACAGTTACAGTTACTGGTTCTGGCGGAACTTCACCATACACCGGTGAAGGATCATTTACAGTAACCGCGGGATATTACTATTATCTTGTTACTGATGCAAATGGTTGCGTAAGCGCAACTTCAATTACCGTTACTGAACCAATATTGTTTACTTCTGCTTCTGGAGCAACTTCAATTGCGTGTAATGGCGGAAATGCAACAGTTACAGTTATGGGTTATGGTGGAACTCCACCTTACACCGGCGAGGGATCATTTGCAGAAATCGCAGGAACATATTCTTATACTGTAACAGATGATAACGGTTGCACAAATACAACATCAATCATAGTTACTGAACCAACAGTTCTTTCTGCTTCTTCATCTGCAACTTCAATTCTTTGCAACGGTGGAAATGCAATTGTAACGGTAACAGGTTCGGGTGGAACTTCTTCTTACACAGGTGAAGGACCATTTACAGAAACAGCAGGAACATATTCTTACACTGTTACAGATGCAAATGGTTGCACAAGCACAACATCAGTTACAGTTACTGAGCCTACAATCCTTTCTGCTTCTGTAAATGCTACATCAAATCCAACAATCTGTGGTGGAACAAACGGATCAATTGACATCAGTGTAACGGGTGGTACAACCTCCTATTCTTTCCTATGGAACAATAGCGTTGTGACGGAAGATCTTACTGCAATTGGAGCAGGTTCTTACAGCGTAATATGCACAGATTCAAACGGATGCACGACTACCGTAGCCGCTTCTATCAATGATCCCAATGCACCAACAGTTACTCTTGCACTGCAAATGGATACCGCATGCGGCGACTTCCCGGGAATAATTAATCTTTCAGGTGGATTACCAGCGGGCGGAATATTCAGCGGAACTGCCGTTTCTGGAAATACATTCGATCCGTTTACTGCTGGAATGGGACTACATTATATCACTTACACATTCACTGATGTAAACGGTTGCACAGGAAGCACAATAGACAGTATTTTCGTTAACAACTGTATGGGAATTCAAACAATTGCAACCACCGAATGGAATTTATTCCCGAATCCAACGAACGGTGCCATCAATATCACAACAACAGCTGACCTAAATGGTGATGTGATCGTCGAGATTTATTCTGTTGACGGAAAATTAATCCGTAATGAAAATGAATCTCAATCAAAAAATATCACTGTAGATATGACAACTGAACCGGTTGGTGTTTATTTTATCCGGATCACTGCGAATGATAAAGTAAGCATGCATCGCGTTGTGAAGATTTAAATAGCCCAGGTAACAAAATGAAAAGGGGTTATCTCGGGAGATGGCCTCTTTTCTATTTTACCGTGGTGTAAAATGTTTGATGAAACTATAAAGACTAACCCTGGCCAATTATCGTTTCCAAATCTCCCTCCCAAAAGTTCAACCTTTGTCTCTCCTGCTCCACCCTCATCAAAAGCGCCTGCTTCTCAGGCGCTTTTTACTTTTCCCATTTTTCAAAAAACATCAACCTTGCTGGTTATCAAACTTCCTGAGGTTCGATTCTCTTTTGCCCGTAATACCTTCCTAACGCTTCTTTTGTATTGGTAAACTTGGATAATTAAACATTGTTCGTTATATTTGTTTGTTCGTTTTTTACGAACATAATAAAATAACGAACATGGAACCCGAACTTATTCAACAAGCATTATTGCTATTCCACCAGGAAACAGGATTAAAAACCCAGTGGAAAGCATTTCGCGGCACTGACAAGGGACTGGACGGATTACTAACAGTGGCCTTTGCGAATGGGAAGGAAATATTTACTGTGGAGTGCAAACGGGAAATTCAACCTACGCACCTTCAGTATTTATATGAATTACAAAAGCAGAACAAACATTTTGCTGTGATTGCCGGCAATATTTTACCGTTTGCTAAAGAAAAACTTCGGAAAAATAAAATTGCTTATTTCGACCTTGCAGGAAATGCTTTTATTCAAACCGGGAAACATTTTATTCTAATAGATGGCAAGCGTCCTCCCGTGCTTCAAAAGAACAAAGAACAACAGAACCGCGCATTTACGAAAGCGGGCTTACGTGTGGTTTTCAACTTACTGATCGATCCAAAATTAGTCAATGAAAATTATCGCAAGATTGCAAGCGATGCAGATGTCGCACTTGATACGGTGAACAAAACATTTATTGCATTGAAGAATCTCGGACATTTAGTGAACGCTGGTCCGAAGGAATTTAAGCTTATGCAACTCCGTCGCTTAGTTGAGCGTTGGACCGAAGCATATCCCGCTCGTTTGCGTCCAGCTATACACATCGGAAATTTTCGTTTTCTGAATAATGATGAAGAACATAAATGGAAAACAATCCGATTGGATAAAACGAAAACACAATGGGGCGGTGAACCAGCTGCTGATCTGTTAGCTAATTATCTACGACCGGAAGTTTTTATGTTATATACAAATGAGACGCGAAACGAATTAATGAAGGCTTATCGTATTATTCCGGATGAAAATGGACCTATCCGTGTCTACCAGAAGTTCTGGATGCACGATGAAAAGAAATTCAAAACCGTTCCCCCATTGCTGGTTTATGCCGATCTTATGAATACCCAAGATGCGCGCACTATAGAAACCGCTCAAAAAATTTACAATGAATACCTCAAAGATCGACTTGATTAAAATCCGGCAAGAACCGATGAAGCCGGTTTTTGATCTTGTCGAAAAAGTGTTTCGGGAAGAGGGAATAGACTTTTATTTAATCGGAGCAATTCCGAGAGATGTATGGATGACCGGTATACACGGAATTCCGATTCAGCGTGTGACCCGCGACCTTGACATAGCAGTGCTCATGCCGGGGAACGAAGCATTCACGAAATTGATCGCAGCATTTGTGCAGACTGGACATTTTTCAACCATTCGCGATAATCCGCACAGGTTGATTTTTGAAGAAAAATATATCCTCGATTTAATTCCGTTCGGCGCTGACATTGAATCCGATGGAGTTGTACAAATAGGTGAAGGCGGATTAGTTGATATTTCAGTTGAAGGTTTTAGTGAAGTGTTTTCTGAGGCTACAGAACTGATCGAATTCAAAGAAGGTTATCGTTTCCAGGTTTGCACTTTACCGGGAATTATTTTATTGAAGCTGATTGATTTCGATGATAAACCGGAAATCCGTATGAAGGATGTTAAGGATATTGCTTTTATCATCGAACATTACTTCCGCTTACGAAGCGACGAGATAATGGAGTCACATTTTGATCTCTGGGAAATTGAACCGTTCGATGAAAAACGAATTGCTGCAAGAGTGCTTGGAAGGGAAATTCGTTCTGTAATTTCGAAATCGGGACGGCTGAAAAAACGAATCATTTCTATTCTTAATACCAACAGTGTAAATGCGGACACTAGTCGCATGGCAAGAAATATGATTTCGGGAGGAATTGATTCGCTGGAGGAAGCTACAAATTTGCTTAAAGAAATATTGACAGGAATACAGGATAAATGACATTGGAAGAGAAACTTGCATAATTTAGCACATCAAACACAAGCAAATGTCACTTAAAAAACACCTCACCCAGTTCAGCAAAGAGCAGCTCATTCTTCAAATCATCGAACTACATAAAAAATACAAGGACGTTCAAACCTATTATAAATTCACCCTGAATCCCGACAGCAATTCTCAGGCTGAAAAGGTTAAGAAAAAAATTCATAAGCTATTCAATCCCGGATTTGCAGATCCAAAACTCCGCGAGGCAAGAAAGGAAATTACCGGGTTTAAAAAACTGTCACAATCACCCGAAGCTCTCGCTGATGTTATGGTCTGGTATGTGGAATGCGGGGTGGAATTCACCAACAATTACGGAGATATAAACGAAGCATTCTATAGCAGTATTGAAAAAATATTTTCTGATGCTTGCGAATACATTCGGGCAAATGGATTGGAAAAAGAGTTTAAAACCCGCGGCCAGGAAATAATGCGAAGTACTGAGAATATCGGCTGGGGATTTCATGATCAGCTTTGCGAGATTTATTATGATTTTTTTCAAGAATAAGGATTTTCGGTTTCAATCAATCTCTCCAAATCCTCCCAAAAGTTCGACCGTTGTCTCTCCTGCTCCACGGAAAATTAGAGAAACCGTTGCAAATTAATTATTTGTGACGGTTTTTTATTTGTTACGGACGGTATTGCGGACAGTTTATTGAGAAATGTAGTAGCCCTATTGTTTTTAAAAACTTATTACAAAACCAATCATTTGTTGCAATTTTTTTAATACGCCCAATAATTGAGGGTCATTTCCATTATTCCCTTTTCTTATCGTAAAATGATCAAAGTCAGTTTTACTCAAATTGTCGTCATGTTTTGTTGAACAACCCAATTCTAATTTTATTGCATGAGAACAAGCAATAAATTTCACATGTGTGAATAATGTAAACATTGACCTGAATTGTATAACTCTCACCATTTAAGGCCAGGCTAACTTTAGATTCTACCAGCAGTGATTTTAAAAAAAATATTGCCTGCTTCCTTCCCAATTATTAGTGACAAATTCTCTCGTCGCTTGCTGCACACATTCCTGAAAAAATAAAATGATTGAGAAAATTATTTCATGGTCAATTCACAACCGATTTTTTGTCTGGGTTGGAATCGTCATGATAATTATTGGCGGTGTTTATTCAATATACACCACACCAGTCGATGCCATTCCTGATCTTTCCGAAAACCAGGTTATTATTTACACTGAATGGATGGGGCGTAATCCGAAGATCATGGAAGATCAGATTACTTATCCGCTTGTTTCCAATCTCCAGGGAATTCCAAAAGTAAAATCTATTCGCGCTTCCTCAATGTTCGGAATGAGTTTCATTTTTGTTGTGTTCAACGATGATGCGGAAATATACTGGGCGCGAACACGAGTGCTCGAACGTTTGAATTATGCGCAACGATTTTTACCAACAGGTATTACACCAACACTTGGTCCTGATGGAACCGGAGTCGGTCATATATTCTGGTACACGCTTGACGCGCCCGGAATTAATTTGGGGGAACAACGCGCTTTACAGGACTGGTACATTAAATATGCTTTGCAACGTGTTGATGGCGTAAGTGAAGTAGCTTCTTTCGGCGGATTTCAAAAACAATACGAGGTAAGTATTGATCCTAACAAGCTTTTATATTTTGGTGTACCCTTAATGGATGTGACGAAAGCCATTTCCGAAAACAATCGCGATGTTGGTGGAAGCATTTATGAAGTGAACAGCGGTGGTTATATGGTTCGGGGAATGGGCTATATCAAAGACATTGAAGATATAAGGAAGATTTCTGTGGGAACATATAATACAATTCCTATCAGCATAAAAGACATATCAAGTGTTCAGCTGAGCAGTGATTTACGACTTGGTATTACGGATGAAAACGGAGAAGGTGAAGTGGTTGGCGGTATCGTGGTCATGCGATATGGTGAAAACGCAAAAGATGTGATTGACCGGGTAAAAGAAAAAATGAATGATGTTGTGAAAGGTTTACCCCAACGCGTGAAATTCAAAATTGCTTATGACAGAAGTGATTTGATTGATGGCTCAATTGGAACGTTGAAAGAATCTCTTTGGGAAGAATTAATTATCGTTTCGGTTATCGTAATGATCTTTCTGTTTCATTTCCGCAGTGCCCTCGTTGCCATCATTGCTATTCCTCTTTCCATACTTATAGGATTTATGCTGATGAAAGTATTTGGTATTACGTCTAATATCATGTCATTGGGTGGGATTGCACTTGCGGTAGGCGATTTGGTAGATGCAGGTATTGTGATGACAGAAAACGCTTACAGGCAATTAACAAATAAAGTGCTGCACATTGAGGAAGGAACGAAGGAAAAATGAAACCTGGGAAAATCCGCATCGGCAACACGAAAGAACTTTCTGAAGAGGAAAGAATCGGGATCATTGAAAAATCATCCCGCACAGTTGGCCGCGCTGTATTTTTCTCTATTCTGATTACACTGCTATCATTTGCACCAATTCTTTTCCTCACAGGGCAAGAGAAAAAACTTTTTTCCCCTCTTGTCCTTACAAAAACATTTTGCATGATTGGGTCGGCAATTATTGCGCTGACCGTCTTGCCTATGCTCATGCGGAGCTTAATGAAAGGGAAACTGATTCCTGAAAGCAGAAATCCTGTTTCCAATTTTTTCATAAAAATTTATAGTCCGATTATTCGCTTTTGCCTGAAATGGAAAAAAAGTGTTGTTGCAGTTAGTGTATTGATTGTTCTAGGAAGTATTCCTTTGGTAATAAGTACGGGCAGCGAATTTATGCCGCCGCTTGACGAAGGTTCACTTCTCCTAATGCCTGTAACCCTGCCGGATGTTTCCAATACAGAAGCGAAAAGAATTATCCAGGTCCAGGATAAAATCATTAAAAGTTTTCCTGAAGTAGAAAACGTATTGGGAAAAGCAGGCCGTGCTTACACGGCAACAGATAATGCGCCAATAAGCATGATTGAAACAATCATCATCCTGAAACCAAGATCACAATGGAGAGATGGAATGACGAAAGAAAAACTTATTGCAGAGATGAATGAAAAGATCCAGATACCGGGAGTAACAATCGGATGGACTCAACCCATCATCAATAGAATCAATATGCTTTCAACCGGGATCAGAACGGATGTAGGCATAAAAGTTTACGGCCAGAATCTCGACAGTATTTATGATCTATCGCGGAAGATTGAAAAAGCATTGATAGGAGTTGAAGGGCTCGCGGATTTATATGTGGAACAGCTCACAGGTGGAAAATATCTTGACATAGAAATAAACCGGGAAGAAATAGCTCGTTATGGCTTAAGTGTGGATGATGTGAATATGATTATTGAAACTGCGCTGGGTGGAATGACCATTACAAATACCGTTGAAGACAGGCAGCGATTTAATATAAGTATCCGGCTCGGCCAGGATTTCCGAAATGATATTTCAGAAATAAAACGTATTCCCGTCCAGACAAAACAATATGGTTCTATTCCACTTTCTTCCGTTGTGGATATTAAAATTACAGACGGACCACCAATGATAAATTCTGAAAACGCAATGCTTCGCGGAACCGTTTTATTCAATATCCGTGGGAAAGATATGGGGAGCGTGGTGAAGGAAGCTAAAAAGAGGATTGATGATGAATTTAAAACGCTTCCGAATGGATATTATATTGAATGGAGCGGGCAATATGAAAACCAGGTACGGGCACAAAAACGACTTAGCATAATTATTCCTATTGTTCTCCTCATCATCTGCTTTGTGCTTTATTTCACGTTCCATTCTGTCACAGAAACGTTCATCGTATTAACTGGAATTCCCATCGCGTTAATAGGTGGGGTTTATTCTATGTATTTCTTCAATGTAAATTTTTCTGTTGCTGTAGGTGTAGGTTTTGTAGCACTTTTTGGAGTTGCAGTTGAAACAGGAATTCTGATGATTATTTATTTGAACGAATCATTGAAAGCAACAATAGCAGAAAAAGCAGCATCAAAAGAGGAATTAACCAAAGTTCACATCGAAGAAGCTGTTTTTTCAGGTGCGGTACTTCGTGTCCGACCGAAATTAATGACTGTGATGGCAGATATGCTCGGACTGGCTCCCATTTTAATTTCTACCGGGGTGGGAAGCGATGTAATGAAACCGATTGCCATTCCATTTGTATTTGGATTGATTACGTCGACATTATTTGTACTGATCGTGTTGCCGGTAATTTACACAATGGTAAAAGAACGTGAATTGCGTAAGAGGGGAAGTCTTGTTGCTTTACCTATAAAAGAAAATTGATATGAGAAATATTCAGAACATTTTCTTTCGTCGACAAATCATACTATTTGTTTTTGGTATGCTGTTTTTGTTGTCATCTATAGTAAAGGCACAACAAGATACGCTTCAACTAAGTCTTGATGCAATTCTCAGCCGGATGGATACAAGCTACCCTGCACTACTCCAATACAATGAGCAAATAAAAGCAATAGATGCACGAGCGCAGGGTGCAAAAAGCTGGATGCCACCAACGCTTTCTGTCGGCGCTGATCGTTTCGGGTATCAGCCCATGATGTGGAGAGAAGAAGGTCCTATGAACCAGGCTGGCATAATGATCTCAGCAGAACAAATGATACCGAATTCCAAAAAATTAGATGCAAACAGTAGCTATATCCAATCGCAAGGTTTGACATTGAAATATGATTCTGCCTGGATAAAAAACAATCTTCGGGCACGTGTGCGGCTTTATTATTACCAGCGTTTTATCGCCGAACGAAAACTTGCAATTCTGAAGGAAAGCGAATCCTTGCTTGATATGTTGATTGCCACTGCTGAGGCGCGCTATGCAGTCAATCAGTCTGATCTGTCCACCATTTTTAAAGCAAAAGCCAGGCGTACTGAACTTACCAATATGGAAGCGATGTTTAATGCGCAGATAGCTGAAGGAAGTATCGGCTTGAATACATTGATGAATCGAAGTGTGAATTCACCGTTTACTATCGATACGATGATCGTTCTCCGCAATTTTTCTGACTCTGTTTCATTCGAGAATATTTTAAACAGAAGCGACCTTCTTGCAGTTGATGCGCAAATCTATTCCATGCGACAAGAGCAGAACTACATGAAAACAAGTCTCAAGCCTGATTTTGGAATAAGGGCAACTCATATGCAAATGTTCGGCATGCCAAATCAATTTTCTGTTATGGGAATGATGGTTATTCCTATAGCACCGTGGTCATCCGGAATGTATAAGTCAGAAGTGCGTGCATTGGATTTCCAGATTCAAGCTATGCAATTTGAAAAAGAGAGCATGCAACTCATGGCAAACCAAATGGCGTCTGAGAAACTTGTTATGTTGAGGTACGAAAAAGAACAGTTGAATAATTACAATACACTTATTATTCCCGCATACCAGGATAATTATGAGGCAGCCTTTCTTGCCTATAGAGAAAATACCGGCAACTTTTTTGTGTTATTAGATGCGTGGGATATGCTGCTAATGAAAAAAATGGAGGCTGTTAATCAGTTATATAAAGTTCTCATTCCTCAAACACAATATGAATATGAGATCGAAAAATAAATCCATAAACAAAATAGTTTTTTCTAAAAACAGCCGACTTGGTTGGTTTGTAGGGATTGCTATTTTCACTGCTGCATGCTCAACACCGGAGGTAAGTCACAAAGGAGTAGACGAAGTAGATTCTACTATATTGAAATTACTTATTTCAAATCCCGGGCACACTGTTTTTTCACAACAGGCTACCGTAAAATTCGGACAATCTCAACATAATGATACAGTTTCAGTAAATGGAATAATTATTCCTGATGAGCGTCGCACGAATATAATAGCTGCCAGGTTCGGCGGAAGAATTGAAAGGTTATATGTCCGGTTTCCATTTCAATATGTAAAAAAGGGTGAAAAGCTTCTTGAGCTTTATAGTCCCGAGCTGAATACTTCAATAAGCGAATATCTATTCCTTTTAGAAAAAGATAAATCATCATCACTTACTGCACAGGCACGAAAGAGGTTAGAACTTCTTGGATTGTTCGATTCACAAATCAGGGAATTCGAAAAAAACGGAAATGCACCTTCCTCAGTTTCCATCTATTCTGCTTATGAAGGTTTTGTAATTACTTCTTCATCGAACATGCCTTCGAACCAATCCACACAGGAAAAACCAACTAGCGGAATGAGTGGAATGAAATCTCCTGACAAAAACAATGCTGGGGAGGCAAACAGCACGTCAACTTTGATCAGGGAAGGCAGTTACATCAGCGCAGGCCAAACACTATTTGCAATTAACGATGCACGGGAAGTAATTGCTTTGCTGAGTATCGAGCCTGGCTTACAAGCTTTAATGAAAAAGGGAATGATTGTAAATGTTGAAAGTGAATTACTTCCTGGAAATAAGCTGAAAGGAACAATTGATCTTGTTGAACCTGTATTGCAAAAAGGTCAGCGGTTTCTATTTGCACGAGCAACAATGTTAAATGCAAATGGTCTTCTGAAATTCAATTCCCTGGTTAAAGCAGAAATAGATTTTCCCATCCAGCAAAGTTACAGCCTTCCCTCCTCTTGTGTTTTTGATCTTGGTAAACGAAAGATCGTATGGGTGAAGACTCAGCGGATAGATGATGTTTCTGTTTTTATTCCACGGATTGTTGTCGTAGGAAATCATGATGGCGCTCATGCTGAAATACTTTCCGGATTAAAACCGGGAGAAGAAGTCGCGTTGGATGCAGGACTGCTTGTTGATCGTGAAGGACTCATTCAAACTGAATTGCCATGAAGATATTCATTCATTTTATAGTGGTGCTATTCGTTTCATTTGTCTTATCGTGCGATGATAAACCTTCTCATGATAAACCTGACCAAAAGAAAGACACTACGAATCCAGAACAGGGTAAAGAATCAAAACATGATATGTCATCAATGCCCGGAATGGATCATACCCAAACGAATCATTCCGAGATGTTACAACTAACAGCAAGACAACAAATGCTGGCTGGTATTAAAACGGATACAATTAGGATGAAAGACTTTCGACAATATTTGACAGTGTTAGGAGAAGTTGCTTTGGATGAAAGTACAGTTACAATTATCAGTGCCAAAGTGAAAGGAAGAATTGACAAATTATACTTGCGTAATCCCGGAGATGAAATTAGAAACGGCCAATTACTCTTTGAAATTTACAGCGAAACGCTTTATGCGGAACAGTTGGATTTACTTCAGCTCATTCAAACTGCTCAAACGGAAAATTTTGTAGAAGCTGCACGCAATAAATTGTTGTTGCATGGATTAACTGCAAATCAGATTTCTGGAATTGAAAAACAAAAGCTTGCTTCTCCAACCATTAAATTTTACAGCGGGGAAACCGGATTCCTCACTTCAATTCTTGTACGTGAAGGTCAATACGTGGAAACCGGGGAAATACTTTTTGAAGTCGCATCGCTGAATGTTGTACGCATCAATGCCCAGATTTATCCCGATGAGATCGCTCTATTTAATACCGCCACAGGTTATGAAGTAGAAACCAGTGCAAGTCCGGGTAAAAACTTTTTAGCAACCAGGGTATTTGACAATCCTTCTATTGAACCAAACAGCAAAATTCAATTTGCGAGACTTAGAGTTATTAATGCAGATCATGTGTTGCGTCCGGGCATGATGACCACAATAAAAACGATTTCAAACGCAGAAACATTATTAATGATTTCCAAGAGCGCTTTAATATTAGAAAACGGGATGTCATACGTGTGGGTCCGGGAAAAAGACGGAATGTTTTCACGTCGTACAATCCAGGTTGGGAAAGAAAATAAATATGAAATAGAAGTAATCTCGGGATTGAACACAGGCGAACGAATTGTGACTAATGGTTCTTATCTGATAAATAGCGAATTCATTTTGCAAAAAGGTGCCAATGCTATGGGTGGAATGAAGATGTAAACAGGCGAAAATATTTAGTTGTTCCGTTCACGTTTAATACTTGCGTAAATATTAAATATAATATACAGGGAATGAAAAAGGGAAATACTATTTCAATTACCAAAGCCTCAGGAGCAATTGTGCCATTCTCCTCCGAGAAGCTTAAAATTTCATTAAAAAGAGCCGGAGCTGATGACAGTGACGTCGCTGAAATAATAGCAAAAATAAAAAGCAAACTTTATGAAGGAATGCCAACCAAGAAAATTTACGGCATTGCTTTTAGCCTCTTGAAAGAAAGTTCCAGGCATCTTGCCGCTAAGTATCATCTCAAGCGTGCTATTATGGAACTAGGTCCATCAGGTTTTCCATTTGAGAAATATATAAGTGAAATTTTACGCCGCCAGGGATATAAAACTACCGTCGGAGAAATTGTTCAGGGCAAATGTGTGAGCCATGAAATAGATGTAATTGCTGAATTGGATCATCACCATTTTATGATCGAATGTAAATACCACAACCAACCCGGAAAATTCAGTGACGTGAAAATTCCTTTATATATACAGGCAAGATTCAAAGATGTAGAAGCGCAATGGTTGAAATTACCCGGTCATGGTAAAAAATTTCACCAAGGGTGGGTCGTTACAAATACACGGTTTTCATCTGATGCCATTCAATACGGAACATGTGCAGGATTAAACCTGATCGGTTGGGACTACCCGGCAAAAGGCAGTTTGAAAAATCTTATTGACACGCTTGGACTTTATCCGATTACGTGCCTTACTTCACTTACTAAAATTGAAAAGCAGCTTTTGCTGGACAAGAAGATTGTGCTTTGTAAAGAGATCTGTGATAATAAACAGCTTTTGATACAAGCAGGTGTAACTCCCGGAAGAATTAAAAGTGTTTTGGAAGAAGGAAAACAATTATGTGAACATTTGAATGCTAATGGAAATTAAAAATAAACGTTCAATTTATCATTCCATTTCTGGGGATGATGCGACGAAGAAACTGCAGAGTGATCTCACAAAAGGTCTTTCAGCTGCTGAGGCAGAAGTGCGTTTGAAAAAATACGGTGGAAATAAAATTAATGAGGCGAAAAAGAGAAGTCTGGTACTGATTTTTCTTTCGCAATTCAAAAATCCGATTGTTTACTTACTCGTATTTGCTGTTGGGCTTTCCTTTTATTTCCGTGAATGGCTGGATGGCTTTGCAATCATTATTGTAATTTTTATTAACGCCATCATAGGGTTTTACATGGAATTTCAGGCAGAACGCTCCATGGATGCACTGAAAAAGATGACTGCAATTCCGGCTAAAATTCTTCGTAATGGAAATCTTTTAGAGTATGATTCGATTAATGTTGTTCCCGGCGATATTATATATGCTGAAGCGGGCGATATGATTCCGGCTGATGCAAGAATTTTGCGTGATGCACAACTCCAGGTGGATGAATCAACATTGACCGGAGAGTCTGTTCCTGTTGAAAAGAAAAGTGAAGTGCTGCCGGAAGAAACTCCTTTGGCTGAGCGTTCCAATATGCTTTATAAAGGGACACATCTCACAAAAGGAAATGTGTGGGCAATTGTCAGTGAAACGGGAATGGAAACTGAATTAGGGCAAGTAGCAAGTCTTGTGGCATCTGCCGATCAATCCATAACACCATTAGAGAAAAAACTTGGTGACTTTAGTAAAAGGCTCATTGTAATAACCGTAGGATTAGTTGTTATTATTTTTGTTGCGGGTTTGGTGAATGGAAAAGATTTGATCGAAATGCTTAAGACCTCCATTGCACTCGCCGTTGCTGCAATTCCTGAAGGATTACCAATTGTTGCTACGCTTGCATTAGCACAAGGCATGGTAAAAATGGCAAAATACAAAGTGATTGTAAAAAAATTGTCAGCGGTTGAAACATTGGGAGGTACAAACATAATCTGCACCGACAAAACAGGAACATTGACAGAAAATAAAATTAAAGTGTCGCAGGTGGTTGGTGAAGGAATGGCATGGAAAGAAGGCGAACGAATTACATCACCATCGTTTGATAGGATGAAAAGAGTGGCAATTCTCTGTAATACTGCTCAATTGAAACGAGACGGAGATGTACTAAACGAAATCGGCGATCCGTTGGAAACAGGATTGCTGAAATTTGCAGAAGAATGCGGTGAAAACATCGAGGTAATACGCCAGCAATTTCCTAAAATAAATGAAGAGGCGTTTTCTTCCGAAACAAAAATGATGATCACTATGCACCGCTCAGGGAATGAGTTGGTGGCTTATGCAAAAGGCGCAGTTGAAGAGCTTGTTAAACGCTGCACTCACATCCTGTGCAATGATAAACTAAAAGCATTTGATGAAACGTTCAAAAAACATTGGCTGACAGAAGCAGAAACACTTGCTTCCTCCGGATTACGCATAATAGGCGGGGCGTACAAAGATTGTGCTTCAGAGAAAGAAACGGAATTCAGTTCGGGACTGTCGTTTCTCGGTTTGTTCGGAATGATGGATCCGCCGAGAAAAGAAG
Source organism: Bacteroidota bacterium (assembly GCA_031412295.1). Taxonomy (GTDB): domain Bacteria; phylum Bacteroidota; class Bacteroidia; order Palsa-965; family Palsa-965. The sequence goes on along the minus strand of JANOCU010000017.1, from coordinate 322,649 downwards.
TCTTCAAAGCCCTTGAAGAATGTCGGGCAGCAGGCATAAGAGTCGTAATGATTACAGGAGATCATCCTTCAACAGCGAAAAATATTGGTGAGCAATTAGGCATTGCTGAAAAAGGTACAGAAGTATTCATTGGTTCAAGAATGAAGGAATATGAATTACTAACCGTTGAAGATAAAACGCAGTGGTCAAACGCATCGATTTTTGCGCGGGTAAGTCCGAAGCAAAAACTTGATCTTATAAAAGTATTGCAGGAAAAAGGAAATGTAGTCGGGATGACTGGAGATGGCGTGAATGATGCTCCTGCATTAAAGAAGGCTGATATCGGTATTGCAATGGGGTTGAGAGGAACGCAAGTTGCGCAGGAAGTTGCTGATATAGTATTGAAAGACGATTCATTCAGCTCCATTGTAATTGCTATAAAACAAGGACGGATCATTTTTGAAAACATTCAGAAATTTGTAATTTTTCTTTTATCCTGTAACCTGAGTGAGCTTCTTGTAATTGCAATTGCATCTATTTTCAGCTTACATTTTCAACTGTTCCCATTGCAAATACTTTTCATTAACCTGATTACGGACGTTCTTCCGGCGCTTGCATTGGGTGTTATTGGCGGAAACGAGTCAGTAATGAAACAGAAGCCAAAACCTATTCAAACACCAATTATAGATTCGAAAAGATGGTGGGCAATTATTTTCTATTCTATTGTAATTGCAATTACAAGTGTTGGAGGCGTTTTGGTAAGTCATTATACCATTCATAAAACAGAAATCTGGAATTCACAGTTGTGTAATAATATTCTTTTCTATTCGCTTATTTTCTCCCAGTTGCTCCATGTACTTAATATGGGAAAAACAGGAACCAATTATTTTAAGTCGGAAGTATTCAGAAATCGTTTTGTGTGGCTTGCAATTCTTACAAGCCTTGCTATTCTCCTGGTGCTGAATTTTATTGAGCCTGTAAAGAAAGTGCTTTCCATTTTTCCAATGTCTCTTGCAGATTGGATCATCACAATTAGTTCGGCCCTTGCAACTACACTAATAATTCAAATAGCAAAAACTTTAAAAATTGTAAAACAATGAATCCGGATTTAAAAAAAGTGTGTCGTAGCCTAACAATCTTCGGTCTCTATTCGTTGATCATGGGACTTATACTTCTTCTCATCCCAAATCTTATTTTACCAATAGTGGGAATACCGGTTTCAGACGAACCCTGGATTCGGTTACCGGGATTTGTGTTGATATGCTCCTCCTACTATTACCTGCGCTCTGCCAGCGATAAGAATCCTGACTTTGCACTTTACACCTCACATACACGGTTTGCTGCTCCACTTGTGGTCGCCTTCCTTGTAGGAACAGGTAAAGCTGACTTGCACTTTATTTCATTCGGTGTTATTGATGGTTTAGGTGGTTTGTGGACATAGTACGAATTGAAAAGCTTAAAGGATTAAAAAAATAAAATACCATTATGAAAATACATTTTTTAGGAGCCGCCGGTACCGTTACAGGATCGAAGTACCTTATTGAAACCAAAAACAAAAACATTCTCGTTGATTGCGGGCTATTCCAGGGATTGAAAGAATTACGCTTATTGAATTGGAATAACATTCCTTTTGATGCTGCAAAGATTGACATGGTGCTGCTTACACATGGCCATCTTGATCATGTAGGTTACTTGCCAAGATTAGTTAATGAGGGATTTAATGGAGAGATATGGGGGACAATACCAACTCTTGAAATAGCAAAAATTATTTTAGAAGATAGTGCAAGAATCCAGGAAGAAGATGCAGCGAGAGCCAATGAAGAGGGATTTTCCAAACACAAACCGGCAATACCATTATATGATAGTAAAGATGTGGAAAAAACTTTGCCGCTTTTCCGTCAACAAACCCTTGATAATTGGATTCAAATTGATAAAGAAATATCCTGTCGTTTCCGGTACAACGGTCACATTCTTGGAGCAACATTTATTGAGTTAAAAATCGGGTCAAAAATTATTGTTTTTTCGGGAGATATTGGCAGGGAAATAGACTTGTTAATGTATCCACCACAAAAACCGGAACAGGCCGACATTCTGATCATAGAATCCACTTATGGAGATCGGCTTCATCCTGAAAATGCAGAAGAACGACTGATAGAAATAATTAATAGTACCGCATTAAAAAACGGAACAGTTATCATTCCAAGCTTTGCTGTAGAGCGAACACAAACGTTGATGTACCTGTTATGGAAACTTAGAAAAGAAGGAAGGATTCCCCACATTCCGGTATATATGGATAGTCCGATGGGAACAAATGTTTTAAGTGTTTTCCAAAACCATCCTTCGTGGCATAAACTTTCTATGGACGATTGCAAAGAGATGTGTAAGGATATAAAGCTGATAAAAACCATACAAGAAACTTATAAGCTTGCAGCATCCACTGATTCTAAAATTATTATTGCAGGAAGTGGAATGGCTTCCGGTGGAAGGGTACTCACTTATTTTCTTCAATATTTAGGAAAACCTTCTGCAACAATTATGCTGGTAGGTTTCCAGGCAGAAGGAACGAGAGGGCGCGCATTATTAGAAGGAGCAAAAGAAGTAAAATTATTTGGAAAATATTTTCCGGTCAAAGCAAAAATCGAAAATTTACAAGGCTTATCATCTCATGCTGACCAGCAGGGCTTGATTCAATGGCTCTCCAAACTTAATTCAAGTCCATCCGAAATATTTATTGTTCATGGCGAGCACGAAGGCTCAGTAGGATTAAAAAATAAAATTATGGAGGTGTATGATTGGAATGCGGCGATTCCAAAGTTGAATCAAGTCACCCTATTTGAGGATTGGAAAAATTAGCCATGAAAAAATCGGAACAACATTGTTTGAGAGTTAAAGATCTGGGAATAGACACTTATCGTGAAAACATAATTTTCATGCGTGTGGATTGTCACGTCTGCATATCAGAAGGTTTCAGAGCCCTTACGAGAGTTATTGTTCATAAAGACACAAACAGGATTATTGCTACACTCAATGTTGTTAGCTCTGATATACTTGAAAACGGCCAGATTGGTTTATCAATTGAAGCCATGAAACGCTTAGATGTAAAAGACGGAGAAATGATTTTTGTTTCTCATTTACATCCTATCGAATCATTAAGTAAAGTCAGGGCGAAGATCTATGGACAAGTGCTTGACGAAGTTTCCTGCAATGAAATCATTAAGGATGTTGTCGCAGGGCATTATTCCAATATTGAAATAGCGGCGTTTGTTACTGCTTGTGCCGGAGATAATCTAACTGTGAATGAAATGATTGGTCTTACCAAAGCGATGATTGTGGCAGGTAAGAAAATGAAATGGAAAAAGAATTTAATACTCGATAAACATTGTGTCGGAGGACTTCCGGGAAATCGCACGACTCCAATCGTAGTAAGCATTGTTGCAGCTGCCGGATTAACAATTCCTAAAACTTCATCAAGAGCAATTACTTCGCCCGCAGGAACAGCGGATACGATGGAAACAATGACTACTGTGAACCTGTCCATTGAAAAGATCCAGGAAGTAGTTGAACAAGAAGGAGGATGTTTCGCCTGGGGAGGAGCAGTGAAGCTAAGTCCCGCCGATGATTTGTTGATAGCTGTTGAAAAAGCGCTGGAGATTGATAGCGAAGGACAAATGATTGCGTCGGTACTTTCCAAAAAGGCTGCTGCCGGATCAACGCATGTCGTTATTGATATTCCTGTTGGACCAACTGCAAAAGTTCGCTCGCATGAAGATGCTTTAAAACTGCAATATTATTTTAATGCCGTAAGTGAAGCCATTGGTATTCATACCGAAATTATAATTACCGATGGTACGCAGCCCGTTGGAAAAGGCATTGGGCCATCACTGGAAGCTTTCGATATTCTTGCAGTATTAAAAAATAATATAAATGCGCCGAAAGATTTAAAAGAAAGAGCAATAACTCTTGCTGCTGCACTGTTTAAATTATCAGGACAATATACGCCGGGAACAGAATTCACTGTTGCAAGAACAATACTTGAAAATGGGGAAGCCTACAAAAAATTCATTGCCATCTGCAAAGCACAAGGTGGATTTAAAGAACCTGTGCCTGGAAAGTATTGCTTCGATGTATTGGCTGAAAAAGCAGGTATAGTAAAATCAATAGATAATAGAAAGCTGGCCCGTATCGCTAAACTTGCAGGTGCTCCTAAAGCTCCCGCAGCAGGTGTTCTATACAATGCCGCACTTGGAAAACAAATACAAATAGGAGAAGTACTTTTCAGCATTTACGCAGAATCGAATGGCGAGTTGGAATACGCTAAAGAATATTTAAACAGCTTAAACGCGTTAATTGAAATAAACTAATGAAGCCGATTGTTTTTTCATTTTCAGGAAACGAATTACTCTCCGAAAGCATTACTGCCGGGATTAAAGGAGAAAAAGGAAAACTAGAAATTCGTCAATTTCCTGATGGAGAAACGTATGTCAGAGTAATGAGTGATGTGAAGGATAAACAAATCATTATTGTTTGTACACTTCATCAACCGGATGCCAAACTATTGCCACTTTTATTTCTTTGCAACTTATTAAGAGATTTAAAAGTAAAATCAATTTGTCTTGTTGCTCCATATCTTTCCTATATGAGGCAGGACAAACAATTTAATCCTGGTGAAGCAGTGACATCTGAATACTTTGCAAAACTTCTTTCCTCGTTTGTAGATCGCCTTATTACCATTGATCCGCATTTGCATCGAAGAGTATCTATGAAAGAAATTTATTCTGTGCCGTGCGACGTTTTACATGCATCAGGATTGATTTCTGAGTGGGTAAAAAGTAATATTCCTGATGCTATCTTAATAGGACCAGATAGTGAAAGTGAGCAATGGGTGAGTGAGGTTGCACAAAATGCAGGAGTACCGTTTATCGTGTTGCACAAAATACGTTATGGAGACAGGGATGTAGAAGTGTCTGTTCCACAAGTTGAAAAATACAAAAATCATACTCCTGTTTTAGTGGATGATATTATTTCTACTGCCCGCACTATGATTGAAACAATCGGGCATTTAAATAACGCCGGAATGAAACCTCCGGTTTGCGTAGGTGTTCATGCGGTATTTTCAGGAAATGCTTTTGAAGAATTAAAAAAATCAGGAATTAATAAAATCATTACCTGTAATACTATTCCTCATTCATCTAATGGAATTGACATTACAGCATTGATTTGCGAAAGCATTGATAGAAAGTAAGTGGAAGAATAACCGAATACTTGTTCTCATCGCGCACAAAAAAAAGGCGAAACAATGATGACAGTCATCTAATAAAGCAATGTTTGGGGCAGTAAAAGAGCTTTTTCTGAATGAAAAAAAAATATCGCGTTTAACGAAAACCGCACGATTTAAATCTGAAACTGTAACATAGGTTTCATAATTTAAAAAAACATAGATGGCCGCAAATAATTTTAATATAGAAGGGCTCAGTACAGAAAGTGTTGTGCAATCAAGAGAAAAGCACGGGTCTAACAAATCGGAGTATAAGAAGGAAAATGGGCTATTAGACGCATTAAAAGCCATCCTGAAAGAGCCGATGGTTATTCTACTGTTGGTAGCCTCTTCCATTTATTTTATAAGCGGCAAAACCGGGGATGGAATTTTCCTGGCCTCTGCAATAGTTCTTGTATCTGGCATTTCACTTTATCAGGATTCAAGAAGCCGTAATGCCTTAGATAAATTAAAAAATCTAACCCAGCCCAATTGCAGAGTCATTAGGAATGAGAAAATAGAAGAAATAAAAAGTGAAGATCTTGTGATCGGTGATAGTCTGATGGTTGAGGAAGGTACGTTTATAACAGCGGATGGAATTATTGTACACTCCAATGATTTTTCCGTGAACGAATCCATCCTGACTGGTGAGTCCTTCGTAGTTTATAAAGATAAAACGAAAGAAGATAATCTGATCTTCCAGGGAACGACGGTGTCCAGCGGTCTAGCCGTTGCAACTATAACGGCCATCGGGAATCAAACCAAACTTGGCAAGATTGGCAAGAGCCTGGAGAGCATAAAAGAAGAAAAAACACCGCTGGAATTACAGATCGGAAATTTTGTAAAAATGATGGTGATTGCAGGAATCATTGTTTTTTTGATTGTATGGGTGATTAACTATTTTATGTCTAAAAGTATTTTAGACAGTTTATTAAAAGCACTCACGCTGGCCATGAGCATTTTGCCGGAAGAGATCCCGGTGGCATTTACCACTTTTATGGCACTTGGTGCCTGGCGCTTAATGAAAATGGGCATTGTGGTTAAACAAATGAAAACCGTTGAAACATTAGGCAGCGCTACGGTTATTTGTACTGATAAAACCGGAACCATCACAGAAAACAAAATGAGCCTGGCGAAACTCTTTGTGTTGGCTTCCAAAAAAACTTCCGATCCTGAAGGTATATTGAGCGCGGAAGAAAAAGAACTTGTTACCTTATCCATGTGGTCGAGTGAGCCAATTCCTTTTGATCCAATGGAAATTGCATTGCACAGCGCTTATTCAAAGTTAGGATCACCAGATGAACGTTCAGAATATAAGTTAGTGCATGAGTACCCCCTGGGAGGCAAACCACCCATGATGACCCATGTTTTTGAAAATGCAACTGGACAGCGGATCATTGCTGCTAAAGGCGCACCTGAAGCCATTATTAAGGTGTCGAAACTTACAACTGCTGAAATTCAATCTATAGAGGAGGCCATCAAAGCGCTTGCGAAAGAAGGATTCCGCGTACTTGGAGTTGGAGAAACAACGTTTGATGGAAGTGATTTTCCTGTAGAGCAACAATCACTCAAATTCAAATTTAAAGGACTTGTGGCTTTTTACGATCCACCAAAGAAAAACATTAAATCAGTTTTGGAGAGCTTTTATTCCGCCGGAATTACGGTTAAGATAGTCACCGGCGACAATGCAGAAACCACTGTCGCTATTGCAAAGCAGATTGGGTTTGTTGGCTATGATAAAACTATTACCGGAGATGAGCTAATGAAATTAAGTGATGAGGAGTTTAAGGAAAGCGTTTTAAGCACACAGATATTTACCCGCATGTTTCCGGACGCAAAATTAAAGATCATCAATGCCTTAAAAGCAAAAAATGAAATTGTAGCAATGACCGGAGATGGCGTAAATGATGGGCCAGCGCTTAAGGCTGCACACATTGGTATAGCCATGGGCAAAAAGGGGACCGAGATAGCCAAACAAGCCGCATCACTTATTTTGGCAGACGATGATCTTTCCAAAATGGTAGATGCGGTCGCAATGGGAAGAAAAATTTACTCCAATCTAAAAAAAGCAATTCAATATATCATTTCCATACATATTCCTATTATACTAACTGTTTTTGTTCCTCTTGCTTTGGGATGGATCTATCCTAATATATTTTCTCCAATCCACATCATCTTTTTAGAATTGATTATGGGACCAACCTGTTCGATCATTTATGAAAACGAGCCAATGGAAAAAAATATAATGGAACAAAAACCAAGGCCTTTCTCAACAACTTTCTTCAACTGGAAAGAACTTACCACCAGCATTGTGCAGGGCATAATGATAACAGCAGGAACACTGATCACCTATCAATTGGCCGCATCAAGTGGCTATAGTGAGGCGTTAACCCGAGCCATGGTTTTTACTGTTCTCATCACAGCTAATATTTTTTTAACCCTGGTAAACAGATCATTTTACTATTCTGTTATTTCAACAATGAAATATAAGAACAAAATGGTTTTACTTATTATTGGTATAACACTTCTTGTTTCCGGATTACTGCTTTATCTTAAACCGCTTGCAGATTTCTTCCTGTTTGAAATGTTGAGCCTTTTACAGCTGATCACTTGTGTCGGAATTGGCGTGGTTTCAGTAATCTGGTTTGAAGGTTTTAAATGGTGGAAGAGACACTTTTCTTAAAGAGGAAGAGCAAAGAAACATGAACTTTATATAAAAAATAAAATATGGAAAGTGAATACACAAAATACTTATTCTTCAAAGGAAAAGGAGACGTAGGAAAAACATCACTTGCTTGTGCAACAACTGTAAAACTTGCTGACGTAGGTAAGAAGATATTATTAATCAGCGCCAATCCTGCGTCTAATTTAGAAGACGTATTAGGTTGCTCAGTTACAGATAAAATGCGTTAGAAAGTAAAGCTTACTATCATCCGTTAGACCTTTAACCTGATCACAATTTACTTTGTAAAATAATAGTAAAATGGAATTTATAGATTATTATAAAATATTAGAAATACAAAAAACTGCCACCGAAAGTGACATCAAAACGGCATATCGGAAGTTGGCCAGAAAATATCATCCCGACTTAAATCCGAATAATAAAGACTCCGAGAAGAAATTTAAAGAAATAAATGAAGCAAATGAGGTTTTAAGCGACCCTGAAAAAAGAAAGAAGTATGATGAGTATGGAAAAGATTGGAAGCATGCTGATGAATTTAAAAAAGCTCAGCAGCAACAATCGCAGCGAAGCTCGAATCAACAACAAGATTATGGAGAGTTTACCGGTGACTTTTCAGAATTTTTTGAATCCATGTATGGCGGCTCTGGCGGAAATAGAGGCAGACAAACAAAATTCAGAGGCCAGGATTTAAACGCAGAACTACAGCTTAACTTAAAAGATGTATATAAAGCACAGCAGCAAACATTAACCGTTAATGGTAAAAAAATCCGTTTAGCATTTCCGGCAGGTATTGAAAATGGTCAAATTATTAAAATAGCCGGGCATGGTGCTCCCGGAGCAAATGGAGGTCCAAACGGGGATTTGTATATTACTTTTTCAATAAATAATGACACCAAATTTAAAAGGGAAGGAAGTAGTTTATATACAACTGTAGATTTAGATCTTTATACTGCTTTATTAGGAGGTGATGTATTGGTTGATACATTTGATGCTAAAGTCAAACTTAAAGTTGCTCCCGAAACTCAATCAGGCACAAAGATTAAATTGAAAGGCAAAGGGTTTCCCGTTTATAAAAAGGAAAATGAGTTTGGAGATTTATACATTACGTACCAGGTAAAATTACCTACAATCCTTTCAGAAAAAGAAAAAGAATTACTAGCGGAGTTACAAAAAATCAGAAATAATGGAAACTAACAATTTGATACTTATCGAACAATTTTGTTCACACCATAATGCTGAATTCTCATTTATTAATTCATTACATGAATTAGGTCTGATAGATATTGTAGTTATCGAAGACAACCGATATTTAACGCCAGAACAATTAAAAGATATTGAGAAAATGGTTCATTTTCATTACGAACTTAGCATTAATATAGAGGGCATTGATGTCATTTCTAATTTATTGAAACAGGTAGATGCTTTACAGCAAGAGCTGATTGTTACAAAAAACAGACTGCGTTTCTTTGAAACAGAGTAAGGGAATGGAAAAACTTATGCACCGAATGGGTTTCAGGATTTCCATGCAGCTAAAGCATCTTCTCACAGGAATACTAATTTCATTTTTTTCCATCCATCTCAAAACTTATTTTACAATTTATCCTCCAGTGTGTAATTTTCCCCTTATTCACTTCGGCTGTTAAATTTTCTACGTACACGGAGCGTATATTGCGGATAGTTTTAGATGCTTAGGTAACTGCATTTTGTGTTGCATCTTCCCAACTTTTTTTTGACTCAGCTAAGAGTTCAATTACTTTTTTTTGATGAGACAGACAGAAGTATTCTCCATCGCCTGTAAATTCATTATAGAAGAGGTGCTGTGCGTAAAAATTTGAAAGTCTGTCACCCAGGAATTTTCAAAGGAAATATCACATATTTTTTCTATCCCTTCTTTTATATGAAAATGTCTGACAGACCCGCTCGCAATAAAGCCAATGAAGTTGCAAATTCCTCCGTCCTGAAGTAAAAATTCTTTTTTCTGTAAATTTTTGATTTCAAAATAAGCGTCAATAAGATTGAGCTCTTGCTCAGTGAAAGGAACTTTTGCTTTGCAATAAAATTTTAGGGTGTCAAACATGGTATGGTATTGACTGATATTGGTATAGTCCTATTGTAAAAATATGAAATTTGCTTAGGCTTTCCTGAACATTGAAATCCTTACCGGAATAGCCTGGAGCAGTTGCGCTTCTCAAAATTTCAACAGGAAATATTCCTGTTTATCACAATTATACTTTTCCCACTCCTATAAACTTACCATTACATTACTCCAATTCCAACATGTATATTCAACAAAATAAATATATATTAGCTATAAATCATTCAGTATTGCATGTATACCACCCGAAATTTAAAGCAAAACAAAAAGAGAGGAACCAATTCCAACCTCGCTTTTATGAAACCGCCTTTCAAGGATTGGCTGAAAGAATTATTCTCCGGGAAGAGTAATGCAAATGCGCCGACATACGAAAAGGATAAAGTCGTTCATAGCACCACGTTTGATAATACTGCTATTCCAACTCCCGCAACCCGTCGTGATTTTACGGAGACGGAATACACGATGGAGCTGCATTGTTATGATAAAAAAACAAATCAGCTCATAGAAAATCCAACCTGGCTTTATGCGCTGCTTTCAGCAAACGAATGGAACGCTACAGAAGAGCTGGCACCTTTATCTTCAAATGCAGCTTATCTTACCAATGCTGACGATCAAGCAGAGTATAACCAGGTGCCGTGGGATCAACAGTCGCACAATGACCGTACGGAAAATTCATACGTGTGGCTTGCTATACCTAATGAGGATATTCCTGCAGGCTCATCCTCTGCAACACCTCTTGAAGATCGTGTAACTATCGGGTTTGATCTTTTCGATGATTATTATTTTGATACGGATGATTATGATCTGCTTGAAAGAGATTACACTATTCGCACGCGTTTACGATTCAGTAATGCTACAGGGAACAGCAGAATTCAGCGGTTGCTCATCCAGGTAAAACAAGGCGCGATTGTAAGTGATGAAGGGCTTAAAGAAGTTCATAAATATGAATATCGTCTTGACCGCAGACAGGGTGATAATTTTCCCGATCCTATGATTGATGAGCTGCTGGATGATACAAAAAAAGGTGTCAATGAATGGGAGCATTATCGCAGTAACGGAACAGGAACGCCAACATCAAATTATATTAATCCGATACAACGCATCTATGCTGATCTGCGTTTGATTGAAGAGATCGAAGTCATTTTGATGCCGCTGAAAAAAACGCCGGACATTGCAACGCGTGATACTGTTGTTAAACAACTCGAGGCGATGCAGGTGAGGACTGATGTAATAGCAAGTGCTGATGTTTCCGAATTGTTGCGGGTAATTATTGCTGATCTCAAAAAAGCTGCAAATGAAACTGAAATAGCAGGAGTTGATTATTTAAGCAATGATCTTAAAGGTGAAGCGCTTCTTCCGGAAGCAGATGGCATGACGGATATTATGGCGATAGAAGAAAAAGCGTTTATCAGGTCTTATCGCGGCCGTTTCCATTTGTCGGAAACCAATCCTGATAGCATAAAGCTGTTTTATGAAGAAGGTAAAAACATTCTTGCCGCATTGCAGGCACCAATACAAACATATGCGGCAGATGAAAAAGCTGTAAAGCACGAAGAGATTAAAAAATTATCTGAACAAATCAATCAGTTGCTTTCAACAAAGCCTGCTGACAGCAAAACAGCAGATTCATTTAATAATTTATTTACCGGTCTTACAGTCGGTAATTCACCACGTACAACTTTTGAAAATATTATTTCTGCAACCACGTTAAACAGAACGGACGCAATCCCTTCTGCGGCGGAGGTTGATGCAATGGACCAGGAAAAAATTATTGCTGACAGGGTAAACGAGGTCTATCAATTGATCGCGGATAATTTATCTGCAAACAATAATACAATTTATTCCCTTGTTGCAAAAGGTGTGGCAGCAACTGATGCCTTAACAAATATTTTAAAAATACGTGAAGCAGGAAGTGCAGTGCAGGGATTGTGGTTTGACCGTGCACGCGAATTCTATGTGCCAACTTCTAACCGTGTTCTTGATGGTAGCGGAGATTTTATCATTGATACGTTCGATGTTTCCGGAATGTATTCTGCAGATACGTGGGGTAACACTCCTGTAGGTGACCGCAGAAATACCAGTCAGCCCGACCAGACAAAAATGGTTTCTAACCGCGTTTCAAATGACTTACAAATTGAAGCTGACCGTGAAGAACCCTACCGCCTGAAAATGGATGCGCTCATCACGAAGATGGAAACTGACGCAACAGGCAATCAACCTTTGCTGGATAAAATAAAAGAGCTTCGTAATGTTATTGATAAGGAAGGAACAGGTTCAGCAAAAATTTCTACTTTGATGAAGGAAATCAAACAGCTTGGAAGCGCAAATCCTGCTGTTACGCTGGATGTACGTTTGTATGAAGGTGCTTCATTTGTGTTCGATCAATATAAAAACAAGCTGAAGCTGATGGCACAAAATAAAGAGCGCGCATTACTACTGAAAATTCAGGCACTCGTTGATGAAGCGAGAAAAACAAACACATCAATTCCTGATTGTTATTTCAAATGGGAACCTGTCCTCGTAAGTCGTGGTGAAACTGCACTTGACCTTGTTAAAAAAGCCGGCAAATAAATGATGCGCAACAAAATTTTTTTATTCCTGTTCGCACTTCTTATAATTGACCTTTCATGTCAATCACATAAGCATTCATTAAATTCTGCTTACAAGAATTCTAATAATAAAGCGCTTGCTTCATGGATTAAATCATGGAAAAAACAGACACAGTCAAAATTGTCCGATAATTATAGCGATACAATAAAAAACATTCAGGCATGTTATTCAGCATTTTTTCATCCTGAAAATCCCAATGTCTATTTGAGCACAAGTGTGTTCCACAGCACGAACAAATCAAATAACAAACGTGCTGTCCCGGCTTATTGGATCATTCAGGAAAATTTGCCTTACGCAGTTTTAGCTGATATCAAACTTCCGGATACAACCCATCTGAATAAAGGCAGCATCCTTGATCATTATCATTCATTTACAAAAAAAGACAAACCGGATACACTCACAAAAGGAGAATTTCTTTCAAAGAAAAATACACCGGTGAACTGGCTTCTTCTTGATGCAGCTCATCAAAACGAAATCTCCCAATTTTTCGGAAGTGCTGTTTATGATGATTCAATTGCAAAAATAAAATCAGCTTTTCTTAAACCTTACTTCAATACGTTTTGCGTTGATGATCGCCCTACTCCACTTCACAAAAGAGAAACCTGGGTTGCAGCATCTCAGCCTGAAATTATGCTAATGGTTTTTGACAGCAGCATGACTACCGCTCAAATCTTTTTCATGATTGGTGATCTTGAAATTGGTTTTGCCATTCTGAGCAATCAAAATAATAATTGGAAATTAATTTATACTAAGCTTGATTATTGGGATCGGAGTGATTGATTTAAATAAGCAGTAACCCCTAAAAAGCACTGAAATGATCATGCACGATTTTGATTCTGAGATTACCTGGCTATTAGATCTCATCAATGCCCGAAAAATTTCGGACAAAATTACTTTTGAAGAATTGCTGGTACTCCACCCCGCAGTTGAATCGAAAAATTCTTCTTCCTTCACTATTTTTTTAACTGAAAATAATATTGCCATACATGAAAAAACGGTTCTTCTTCTTGCATTATTAGCTCATCTCGATTCTTCAAAATTAAGTGAGCTTGCATTAGAAAAAAATCGTTCGCGCATGACAATTGAGTCGGATGAATTTCCACTTCCGAGCGGGGAAACTGCACTTTGGCTGCTGGGAGGAAGCAGTCCTAACACCAGGATAAAATATCATCACCTTTTCGATACCAATCATTTTTTTTATCGCAAGTCTGTTATTGAATTAGGATCTCATTCAACCGGTGACTCTCCTTATGGTGGTGTGTTGTCGCTTTCACGGACTTACAGAGATTTATTTTTGTACAACGAATTTCGCCTACCGCGTTTCAGCACAGAATTTCCCGCGCACCTTCTTTCTACTCCTCTTGAATGGGATGATCTTATTCTTATGCCATCCACTTCGGAAACGCTGGAAGATGTGAAAATCACATTGCGGCAGCACGACAAACTTTGCAATGAATGGAATCTTGGAAACGTCATGCGTCCCGGTTGCAGGGTTTTGCTTTATGGCGATTCAGGTCAAGGCAAAACGCTGACGGCTGCATTGCTTGGAAAACTTCTTAACCGCAACGTTTACCGAGTTGATATTGCTGCATCTGTAAGCAAATATATCGGTGAAACAAATCAGCGGCTCGAAGCGCTTTTTAATACAGCAGAAAATAAAGACTGGATTCTTTTTTTCGACGAAGGAGATGCATTGCTCGGACAACGACAGCAGGGAGGAGGAGAAAATGCAAGCAGCCATTATGCCAACCAGGAAGTCGCTTTTCTTTTGCAACGAATTGAAACATTCAATGGAATTATTGTTGTTGCAACGAATTTACGTTCCAATATTGATTACGCTTTTCAAAGACGTTTCGACACTGCTGCTCAATTCAAAGCGCTGGATACAGAAAGACAATTGCTGGTATGGAACCGCTTCTGGCCAAAAAAGCATCTTGAATTTGCGCAGGGAACCGATCTTGAGCTATTGATTAAACGTCATGGATTATCACCTGCATCCATTATAAATGTCATCCGTCGCATTGCATCACACATGGCCGAAAGAAACGGAAATATAGTTGAGCAAACAATGTTGCAAAGATTTATCCAGGACGAAGAGTTTAAGTATAAAGGAGCGAGAAGTTTTGCGTGATGATCAAAAACCGTTCTTCTTATTAATCGTTTTATAAATTGAGGTGATCGGGAAATATCCAATCTCGTGCAAATGAGTTTGGATAACTGCGGTAAGCTCATAACGCAATAGCGATTCCACATTTCCAGAAACAGGCGCGTTGATGTATTGATACAATGGGCGTGTCAATGGATATTCTCCGTTTCTGACAAATTCCATCTGGTATGGAGAATATGCTTGTCCGCCGGTGACATATACACTCGCCACCCAAACGGTTTTGCATGGTTTTTCTTCATCGTCATAAATTGAACCTAAATTGACGTAGCCGATTGCACCTGCCTGCTTGCTGACTTCTTCAACAATTTCTTTATTCCCTGCTTTTACACGCGAGCCTGTTGCGTAACTTTCTATGCGAAGATGATCGAGAAGATAATGGTAGGATCCTGAATTATCATTTCTCCCGATCACGATTACTGCCTGATCAGCACCACCAACTTCTTTCCAGTTTTTTATTTTTCCGCTGAACAAACCGGACAGCTGATCTAATGAAAGACTATCAATACCAACTTTAGGATTTGTGATAATTGAAATGGCATCCATAGCAATGATCAGCTGCATTGGATTTACTCCGTTTGCTTTCGCCTGCTTCATTTCTTCGTTAGTAATCGCCCTCGAAGTATTTGCAATATGAGCACGATTATTAATCAGCGCTTCAATTCCGACTGCAGAACCCCCACCGGTGAGCTCAATTTTAATTCCGGGATGTGCTTTAAGATATTCACTGGAAAGAAATCCCACCAGCTTCATTTCCGATTCTGATCCCATGATTAAAATGGTTGAATCATTTTTCAGTAAGTTTTGCGGACCGTTGCTTTCATCCTCTTTGCAGGAGAAAAAGGTTATTGCAATTGCTGCAACGCAGATAATAATTATAAAAATTCCGTGGTTCTTTTTCATAAGTTTCAAATGAGGTGCAATATTCAGCATTCCGTTTTATCGAAAATGTGCAGTTGATTTACCAGTAGGTTAATTCATTTGTTCATTCTGCTGTTATAATTTCGATTAGAAAGATTGGAGTAGAAAATTAATAGGACTATTCTTTTCATTTAGCTGGTTATTGGAGGTCATTGTCGTTAATCCGGCCACTTCATATTTTCTTTACAATGAGTTTGTGTGGCATTCGCTATTTCACCTGCCACCTTCCTCCAAACCCCCATTTTAATCCATTTTTAACTCAAAAACAATCATTTACCAATTCATTTATATTAAAAACATATATATATTGCTCACTTATTAATGAATGTTATCACAAACTTATTAACCGTATTTCCAAATCCCCAGTTCATGGAACTTAATAATAAACAATTCACCTCCTTTCCTGTTAAACTTAATGATGCAGTTGTTGCTACTTCTAAATGGCGCAACTGGATGAGCGACAATGATGTACCGGAGGAAGTGCTAACCAAAGCTTTTTTTATTCCGATGGGCGATCTACAGGCACTTCTGACCATGCTACAGGATCAATATCAAAATGCTATCGGTGTCAGAGCTTATGTTGGATTGGGTGAACCGCAGGAAGAGGGCGGCTCTGCGCTTAAACTGCTTCTTGTTGGTGTAAAAGCTTCACTGGAACCTATCGAACCTGATCCAGGGATAGATATTATCGAAAATATTCCAGGGACAGATTTTGTTACTATTTACGATTTTACAAGTCCCTGCCCGAAATTCTGCGACGCAAGCAGCATTTTGATGACAAACATTTAAGCTCACTATCTCCCTAAGCAAATGACCAAGCTATTCGTTCAGTTTGCCATACCCTTATCGGTATTGGCCCCGATACTTATCGGCGCTTTTTACTATCGTCGTTTTTTCAGCGGCATGCGAATCATTTTGCATTACCTCGCTATCGGTTGTGTTTTTAATCTTTTCGCGATCGTGCTTTCAAAGAATCACATTAACAACATGCCATTGCTCCACGTTTATACAGTGATCGAATTCGCCTGCTGCGCATTATTTTTCAGGAGCGCGCTGCAAGGAATGCGAATTACAAAAATCATCCCGTATCTCATTGGTGCATTCACACTGTTCGGCATTTTGAATGTTTATTTTCTCCAGGATATTTTTTTATTCAACAGCTATTCGCGTTCGCTTGAAGCGCTGCTCTTAATCGTGCTGTGCCTGTTCTTTTTTTACAAGCTGCTTGGCGCGAAAGCAGAGGTCTCGCAAAAAAGCCTTCCGCTCCTGTGCATCTGCATCGGCTTTTTCTTTTATTTCTCGGGATCACTCTTTCTTTTTCTTTTCCCCGAATTTGATCACGCCGGATTTTCAATCTACCAGCTGGCATGGCTTATTCACTCGCTGCTGGTGCTGTTAATGTATATTTTCTTTTCGGTGGCATTTTATCTTTCGAGACGACTCGCATGAACATCGATCAACTCGTAATTGCAGGCATGGGATTCTCCCTGCTGATTGCAGTTGCAGTTGTATTATTTTACATCCGGTACCGACGACAATTGACATTACAACAGCTGGAAATGAGCCGTGCGGAAACAGTGCATCAAAAAGAGCTGCTGCACGCCGTTATCCAATCCCAGGAAGAAGAGCGCAAACGTATTGGCATGAACCTGCACGATGAAGTGGGCACTGCGCTTTCTGCATTGCGTATGGTTTTGGAACGTGACGATACAAACAGCAACGGCGAACTTTCGCTTCAATGCAGATCGATTATTGACCGCGTGATCACCGATGTGCGGAATATTTCGCATGACCTCTCTCCTATCCGAACCGGCACGTATGATTTTACGGATGCGCTGGAAGATCTTTGCGAAACAGTGAATCGCTCCGGCAAGCTGCATGTTAGTCTTGAAATGGATGCTGCTCATGCGTTAAAGCGATTGAAAGAAAGTGATGTGCTCGCGCTTTACCGCGTATTGCTGGAGCTTGTGAATAATACAATACGTCATGCGCAGGCATCAGCTGTCGTGCTGGGTTTTTATTCGGCGGCAGATAGCTTACATGTTTCTTATCGTGATAATGGTATCGGACTTGCTTCAGCTCCGCAACGAAAAAAAGGAATGGGATTGCAGAATATTGAAAGCCGCCTGACAATGATCGGTGCAGCTTTTTCATTCGATGATGCGCCCGGAGGTTTCGGAATGCAGCTAAAAATAAATGTCTGATTTTTTTTAAATCACATCATGGAAACCATCCGCATTGGCATTGTCGACGACCAGCAGCTTTTTCGCGAGAGTCTTGCTACACTTATAAAAAGTGTCCCCGGGTTTAAGCTTGTGCTGGAAGCGGAGAATGGACTCGATTGTTTAGAGCGACTTGCAGCTGCAGATCTGCGACCGCAAGTTTTGCTTATCGATATTGAAATGCCGGGAATGGATGGCATGGAGCTCAACACCCGTTTGCAAAATGACTATCCGATGATCAATGTGCTTGTGCTTTCGGTTTATGCAAGGGAAAAGCTGATCTCAAAAGTAATAGGTGCGGGTGCGAACGGGTATCTTTCGAAAAACTGCAACAAAGAAGAGCTGATCACTGCGATCCACACCATTCATAAAACAGGTTTCTATGTAAACAGCGCGCTGATGAAAGCAATACAAAGCAGCGCAAGCGGAAAAACAGCTTCATCAACGAAACGTAACAGCATCGACATCGAATTAACCGCGCGCGAAAAAGAAGTGCTCACGCTGATCTGCAAGGAGCTTAATAACGCAGAGATTGCAGAAAAGCTTTTTCTCAGCATCCGGACTGTTGAAGGT
Source organism: Bacteroidota bacterium (assembly GCA_031412295.1). GTDB lineage: Bacteria > Bacteroidota > Bacteroidia > Palsa-965 > Palsa-965. The sequence goes on along the minus strand of JANOCU010000017.1, from coordinate 304,148 downwards.
CACCGTAACAATTTACTTATCAAAACAGGTTGCCGCAATACAGCAGGATTAGTTTTGTTTGCAGTGAAACATAGTTTTTATGAATTGATTTTTTAATAAGACGTACCGTTGTTTTTTTTCACCATTGCGTATTAATATATTACTACCCTTACCCCCATTTTCATTTTCCTAATTTCTGCTTTTCATATTTACTAATAGTTGAAAACGATTTAGAAATGAAAGAAAGTTTACTGATTGTCAAATGAGAAACTTTCCTTTCAAGGTTTCGTATTTTCGTTTTCATTCGTAATTCGTTCCCCAACCAAGTAGAACTACGTGATTTCCAATTCACGTAATTCAGCGCTTAAATTCGGTGCGCCGATAAATTTCCTTTGAAGAGTCAATCAACATCAAAGGTTATGTCGGAACTCTCTACAGCAACTACCATTATTCCTGAACGTGTCATCTCTGACGACTCCTGGTTTCTCGAACGTGTAGGCTCCATCATCAAACAGAAGGGAAAAGATCCGGGCTTCGGTGTGCAACAGCTTGCTGAAACGCTTGAGGTAAGTCGCACACAGCTTAATCGCAAGTTGATGCAGCTTACAAAAAATTCGCCGGGAAAAATGTTGTTGAGCTATCGTTTGCGCATGGCTGCTGAGCTATTGCGTGAAGGGCATCAACCTGTAAAAGAAATAGCAGGTTTGTGCGGCTTTCATGGGCATACAAGTTTTTGCAGAAACTTTTTCCATGAATACGGCTGCAGCCCTTCTGCATTCCGGAAACGTCACGAGGAAGAACAAAACGACATTTCTTTTCGCTGGCAAATTCCTTTTCGTGATGAAGACCTCGGACAATTACTAAAGCTCGCGCATCAAAAACCATGGCTGGCAGAATTACTGCGCGTGGTAATTACGAATCTGGGTAATATAACTTTTACGGTTGAACAATTAGCAGATGCATTATACCTCAGTCCTTCGAGCCTCCACCGGAAAATGAAAGAAACATTCGACGTTTCACCACAACGTTTCATCCGCGATTTAAAATTACAATACGCCGGCGAATTGCTTGCGAAGCGATCAGGCTCTGTTGGTGATATTGCTTATAAGTCGGGCTTCTTTGATCATGCGCATCTCTGCCGTTGTTTTAAAGCGGCATTCGGTTGCCGTCCTTCTGCTTACACTGTTGACAGCAGACATGAAATTTCCGTTGCATGGCTTGAAAATAAATTGATGCATCAAACTGGTAAACGATTGCAGGTTTCATACAAGTAAACGGTTATCAGTCATAATAAGTTTGCTCTTGTAATCACGTCAGCATTCCTGACAAATAAAAACGGCAGTAAAAAATTATTGACCGAAACAAAAAAAGAATAACGCATGAATTCTTTGCAAATGACATTCGCCAGCATGGCAGCTTCAATCGGAATAGCGATGCACAATGCGACCACGAACCAGCGCAATGGTCAGCTCATTGCTACGGCGTCTACCGCGCAATGTTGCAGACTCATTTTGAGCAAAGCAAGCTAACATGCATAAGTAATACGATTCATTCATCTATTGTCTAATCATTAAAGAAACGTCTCATGTCACAAACAAGCGGCCTTATTCTCAGCGACAGCAGCATGACTCCGCAGATCATCCGCGAAGAAGGAGCAGGGAAAGCATACCAGTCAGTTGCGCAATCCACTGCCCTTGCCATCCAGGATGCTGCAGACAACCTGCGAAACATTAACAGCATCAGCGCAACAGCAATCGGTGTTGCAATGGCGCAGTTCCTCGAAACAAAAGATCCGGCCTACGCGCAGGCAATCGACATCGCGACGAAAATGTCTGTTGATGCAGCAAACACATTTCGCATGATCGGTACAAATGCCGCTGACGTGCTTAATGGTTATCCTTCCGGTCAATAAAATTTCATTCACACAAAAACATTTCACATGATCTTCCTTAGCGGCCATCTTATCGAAAACATAGCGGAATTCACCAACCGTTTCCAGGCCATGCTTTCCATGATTCCCAATGGCACGGAATGGCTGAGGTGGGCGATGAAAGACACGGTGATGCCTCCATGCCGGATAGCAAATGAAGACCAGCTGCTGCAATTAATTCAGGAAGGTCTTCACTCCGACGGATACATTCGCTTCACCACGTTCAGGGCCGAGCTCAAAAAAATGCTGACGATGGCAGATGAAGATCTCGAGCAGCTTGCTGTTGCGCGAAACACATCGTTCGACAATGAAATCAGCTTGCAGGCAATTCTTCAGCGCAATGATTTGCTGAGCTATAACGAGATCAGCAAAACAGCAAGCTTTCTTTCGTCCGACATGATCACACGTCCCGATCTTTTTCAATCGCCTTCCTTCAGTGATCTGCTCGTGCTTACCGATTTTGTTACGCAGCTGGAAAACATGGATGATAACATTCAAGCGCAGGCGTGTGCGTTTGCGCAACAAAAATCAGTTGCGACAATTCCTGAATTTATCGACCTGTTCTTTTTCTTCACATATGCTGTGCAACATTTGCTTCCTTCGAATCTGACACCGGGCATCCAGGAAAGTGAAGTTATGGTATATTACAACCAACTTCAGCCTTCCGTCAATTACCTCCTCTTTACACCTTGCATCGGAGCCGGTCACACAGAAAACGGCATACGCACAGGTTTGCAGCAGCTGTCATCATCTAACCGGTTCATCGGCTACAATACAAGTGCATCGGCTGCGCTCAATTTGATACAGCAGATAAATATCGAAGATCAGAATGAAGCAAGCATTAACACGCAGACTGAAAGTTACCTGAGCACAATTAAATCGATCATCAGTTCGGTTCCTACACCTGAAGGAAGTCTTTCGCAGGATGGAAAACTTATCACTTACCGGATTGAGAACGACCAGGCGCTGGTGCTTGTGGGTGCAGACGATGCAGGAAATATTTTTCTGCTTCCCGATACAAAAATCAAAACCAACTAATTAAAAAACAATCACGATGAGCGAAAACAATATGTTCTCCTCCATGGCCGATCTCCAACAGCTTGTGAGAGGCACTGCAAACTCTCAGTCGATGGCGATGGTAAATAACGTCATGGCAGAAACACTGAGCATGTCGATGCACAATGCGGTTACGGCGCAGCACAATGCACAGATGCTGAACTCTGCGGCAACAACATCTACCTGCGCACGCATCCTGCAAACGATCAGCGCAAAACCACCGGTGCCACAAGGACCGCAAGGACCTCCCGGACCACAGGGGATACAAGGCGACATCGGACCGACAGGATTGCAGGGACCAACAGGATCGACAGGATCACAGGGTGTGATTGGTGTGACTGGTCCGGATGGTCAGAAAGGAGATTTGGGACCACAAGGTCCGCAGGGTCCGCAGGGTCCACAAGGTCCGCAGGGTCCACCAGCACCACCGGTTCCACCGGTAACGCCGCCGGTCACACCACCGTAGCCAATGCATGAATTCATGAAGGCATTCTTCACGATCACTAAACAAGCTTTACAATGGCATCAACAGTAAACGGCCAGATCACAGATTCTATTACAGAATCAAATACGGAAGTGCTTGGCAATGCTCCGTCGGTAGCTATGGCAAATCTTTACCAGGCAACTGCACAGGCGCTGGCCAATGCAGCGCACAACTCCACTGTAGCGCAACAACAGGGAAATATTCTTGCGCAGGCTGTAACTACAATGGGCGTGAACCTGATCTACTCAATTAAATTCAGCTGACATCTTCAATAAATCTCAACACCAATCCTAATCAATCAATTCATCTAATCTAAAACCAAATCACTATGGCCTTCCCGACATCCGTCAATGACCAGATCACCGACTCAGTAACACAAGCGAACACCAAAGTATTAGGTGATGCACCGGCAGTAGCAATGGGCAACTTGTTCCAGGCAACCGCACAGGCACTCGCAAACGCAGCGCACAATGCTACTTCGAGCCAGCAGCAGACTAACATCACTGCACAAGCTGCAACTACAATGGGCGTAACTACACTCTACGCTATCGACACAGCTTCTGATGGAATCGCTACATCCAAGATCCTCAACTCTTAAAAATTATCCCCTGTGTGATCAGTAATGCTGTGATACAGTTTACAGATCAACGGAAAGAGCAAACAAAAAATTCATCAATCAATTCATCAATAATTTCTCTAACAATTAAAAACCAATCATTATGGCATTTCCTACATCGGTCAACGACCAAATCACAGACTCAGTAACACAGGCAAACACAAAAGTATTAGGTGACGCGCCTGCAGTAGCAATGGGAAATTTGTTCCAGGCTACAGCACAAGCTCTCGCGAATGCAGCGCACAACGCTACATCAAGTCAGCAGCAGACTAACATCACTGCACAGGCTGCTACTACAATGGGAGTAACTACGCTCTACTCTATCGACACTGCGTCGACAGGTATTGCAACACAAAAGATTTTCGCTTAATCCTGCGATGATCGGCTAAACAGTTCATCATTCATTTTTAAAAACCAATCCTCATGGCATTTCCAACTTCAGTAAACTCGCAGATCACCGATTCGATCACGCAGGCTAACACAAAAGTGTTGGGCGACGCGCCGGCAGTAGCAATGGGAAATTTGTTCCAGGCAACCGCACAGGCACTCGCAAACGCAGCGCACAATGCAACAAGCAGCCAACAGCAGACTAACGTAACTGCACAGGCCGCAACAACAATGGGCGTAACAACACTTTATTCCATCGACACAGCTACAGATGGTATCGCTACCTCGAAGATCCTGAACTCTTAAACAAGAGCAAGGTAATGGCTGGCGCTGCTGAAATGCAGTGGCGCCGGCCAAACCAAAAAGAATCGATGAGACAATTCCCTATTAATTATTCAACTATTAAACACTAACCAGTATGGCTTATCCTACAGCACTCAACAGTCAGATCACGGATTCCGTATCGCAGGTAAACACGAAAGTGATTGGCGATGCGCCGGCAGTAGCAATGGGAAACTTTTTTGTTGCAACAGGCCAGGCATTATCCAACGCTGCACACAATGCAACATTTAACCAGCAGCAAGCGAGCCTCATTTCCCAAACCACAATGACACAAGGCGTGTCGACACTTTATTCAGTTGACACCGCGGCCACAGGCATCGGCACAAAAAAGATTAACATCTTCCGTTAATCCATTTCAACCTTTCACCACTTTTCTTTATTCACTCCTAAAAACAAAACATCATGGCATTTCCGACCGCAGTAAATTCACAGATCACAGATTCGGTAACACAGGCTAACACGCAAGTGCTTGGTACAGCTCCTGCAGTTGCAATGGGTAATCTTTTCCAGGCAACCGCACAGGCACTCGCAAACGCAGCGCACAATGCAACATCAAGTCAGCAGCAGACCAACGTAACTGCACAAGCTGCTACTACTATGGGCGTAACAACGTTGTATTCTATCGATACCGCTTCTACAGGTATTGCAACATCCAAAATTTTCCAGTAACCAATCCCGGCAAATGCATCCGTCTCGCCTGGCAATTACGTCGGCGAGACGGCGCATGGCCGGAATGATTAAATCACTTAACTCTTCAGCGAATGCATAAGCAAGATAAAAATCCAAAGCCGAAATCGCAGGCGCAAATTGAGCAGCAGCAACAATTGCAGCACATCCGCCAGGACACGGAAAAACAGCTGGCACAATTGAAGCAGCACATTCAGCAGATCCACCATGATTCGCTTAAGTCAATGCTGGAAGTGATCAATACTACATTCAAAGCACAGGCTGCGGAGCTGAAGGAACTCGGACAACAAGAGGCGGATGCGATGAAAGAAGCTACCGAAGTGATTAAAGAATCGGAAGCGCGGCTTAGCGATGCGATGAAAAAAAATTCTGTAACCGGCGTCGACGCTTCTCATAAAAACACATTATACGATGGCGGTGAGCAAGCCATGGAAAGTGCAATGAAAGCCGAATTGTCGGCAATGGAAAATGCACAAAAAGGTGCTGAGCTCGCAATGAAAAACGCATTATCACTAATGAAATCGTCGGAAAATGCAGCAAGTAATTTACCCGGCAACCAAAATCCTTCACCTCCCGAAACAACAAAAATCTTTTCGTAACAAGCACAACAATTATAATCTCCTCAAACACAAAATCATGGCAAACACAACCAATCCGACACTGCCGGGAACAGTAAAAGCTGCAGCACCCGCGCTCAACGGTTTTGATTCAGATGGTTTCATTTCTGCTGAACTTGCAAGCCAGTTTAAAGCCAACGGCTACACATTTTGCGCCCGTTACCTGTCGCTGGGACAGGGACAAAATCCGGGCGATCTTTCGAATGCAGAAGCCACCGGAATTTTAAATGCCGGCCTCGCATTGATCGCTGTGCAGCATGTGATTTCTGAATCCTGGACACCCACGCAGGATCTTGGTGTGGAATACGGAACTAACGCGGCTGCCAATGCAGCATCCATCGGTTTACCGAAAGGAATGAACCTATGGTGCGACCTCGAAGGAATAAGCGAAGGAACGAACGAACAGTCCGTGATCAATTATTGCACTGCCTGGTACACCGCTGTTTTTAACGCAGGATATATACCGGGATTGTATGTGGGTGCTGCTTGCGGGCTTGACGGGCAACAGCTGTACGATCTTCCTTTTCAGCATTACTGGAAATCCGCCAGCAATGTTCCCTCTGTAGAACCACGCGGATACCAGCTCATACAGGGCCTGCCCACTAAGGTGATTGGAACCGGGATTGATCCCGACACGACACAAAACGATAGTGAAGGCGGAGCGGTACTTTGGCTATCCTGCTGAAAACTTTTGCAAAACAGCTCAACAGGTTTAGTTAAAACACAGTTGCAAAATAATACATCGAAAAAATTACACATTACTGAATTTTACAACGTCCACAAAAATGGCCAACCAGGATATACTACAAGCTTCACGGCTCGCCGATGCCAGCCTGGAATTGGTGCTGAACCCGAATAAGCTTTCCGGAACCGCGCTTGAACAAGCCATCATGAATTGGAAAAGTTTATGTGAAAACACAGTTGCACAAATCGGCACTTCCAAAGAGATTCAATATCTCCGAGATACATTTAACCTCGACAATGAAGTGCTGACAATGCTCTGCATGGCATTGCTACCCGCACTTGATTCCCGTTACCTCGATTTTTATAAAAAACTTACAGGCAACGAAAAGCCGCAACCGGCACTTGAAGTGATCGCGAATCTTGTTACCACTTCCTATGCTTCTAAATCTGCGCTCTTATCGCGACTTGAAACCGGCTCTCAACTTTTCACCTGGAAGCTTATCACACTTGAAACATCCGATCAGTTTGCATTCAGCATCGTATCTCCCGGAAGAGAACTGGTCGATTATTTCTCCGAAACGGCAAGCCAGCCTCCGGGTGATCTGCTCACACTTTGCACGGGCTCTCCACTGAACCTGCCAATAGATAACGGCATCAGGGCTATCAGCAACCAATTGCAGATCATCCGGGGCAGCTTTCCCGAACGGCAACTCACTATAGCAATTCGTCTTGCAAATAACTATTACAACCAGCCGCTTTACAGGCTGAATGCCGAAATTATTAAAGCAAGTCCCGTACCGGACGAAGCTCTACGCAGCGCATTCGCATTTGCCTTATTATACAACGGAATACTTTACTGGCAAAATGGTTTGCAGGATCTCGCAGCATTTCCAGGATTCGTCCCTTTCGTAAGCGCATTGCTCACGCCGAAAAAAACGATCATGTTCATAGGAGAAACCGAAGTAGCCGACATCCCATCATCAATAGATCCGTTCAAAGTCGGTGCTATCGAACTTGCTCCTCTTACAAGGAAGATGGAAAAAGATATTTGGAAATCCATGGGCGATGCATTGCTCGGACCAACAGCAATCGACTGGGATTATATCAATAACAATTACACAATGAACATGCCGCGCATCGGGCAAACAATGATCCGTCAGCAACAGAGCACGAGCAGTGGCAGTGCATCCGATACAAAAGCGCTGCAGGATTCTTATGTTTCCACCAGTCCGGCACAGCTCGCAGGCATGGCTTACATTGATCCGGCACCCGGCACATTTGCCGACATGATACTTGCCGATTCAACCAAAAAACAGCTCGACGCTGTTATCACTTCTTTCCTCGGCCGTGTGTTTCTCGACAACGATACAGTTTCCGGTGTATGCACGCTATTGTACGGTGCAACAGGAACAGGAAAAACGATGGCTGCTGAATCCCTTGCGAATGCTTTGAAGCTGCCACTTTACCGGATCGACTGCACACAGCTCGACATCAGTACAGAAAGTAAGCTGCATCAATTTTTCATGGAAGCAGAAGCAACAAGTGCCGCTTTACTTTTCGATGAAGCAGATGTTTTATTCGCAAGAAAAAATGATCCCGACGGACCAGGAAGTTTGATCACTGCTTTTCTCATTAAGAAGATTGAAACATACGGCAGCCTGTCGATCCTCACTACAAATGCAATCAAAAAAATTGATCCCGCATTTTCCAGGCGCGCGACTATTGTTGAGTTCCCACCTTTTACACCGCAGCAACGTTTTTCACTTTTTCAAAAATTGATGTCGGATAAAGGTGTGCAGATCGAGAGCAGGGTCAATCTTTCAGCGCTGGTAAATAGTCTGCCATTATCAGGAAGAAACATCAGCGACATTATTGATAACGCAATTCTTTCCGCGCGATCAGATAACCAGCCACTGCAGGATATTGTCATTGCAGCCGATGATCTTTTCAAAGCCATTCAACAAGAACTGAAATGAACGTAAGAGATATTCCTATTGTAGCATTGCTGCTGCGTAATGATCCGAATGCACTGAATCCGGTTGTGCCACCTGTGCCGGTAATTCCACCGGTGGTTTTTCCGCCGTATGATCCCGGGCCGGGCATTGACAATGTAAGTGAAGAAACTGCGATGGAAGATTTCCTTATGTCGGAATTGGCTGACAGTGTAGCGCCTTTCGAAAACGATGAAGAATAACACCACAGAATTTTAACCAATAAAAATAAAACAGATGTTACAAGCAGATACTGATGCACCAGGATATTATCTCAACCTACAGGGTCTGACAGAAGATGAAGAGCGCGAATGCAACTTGCTGAATCAAAATGCAAAGGTGCTGAATCTCGCGAGCACTATCTGCAGTAATACCGGTGGATGGGAAGTAGCTGCAGCGCTGGTGAGAAAATACTGGAACTACACCCGTTATTCAGGGGCAAGTATTGCACGCAATCTTCAACAATTCGGACTTCCCGGTTATATGCTGACGCTAAAAATTATTACTGACCAGGAAGTATTTAAAGCTGCAGCGAAAACAATTTTGAACACACTTCCGGATAATCCGCTAAGTACACTTTACACCGAACAATCGTACGACAAAAAATTATGGAAGTATGATGATCTGACGAAAGCGCTTCCTGCATCATCGATCAAAAACCTTGGTGGCTGGATTGGAGTTCGTACCAATAAAGTCAGCGACATCAACGCTGCCTGGGCGGAGCTTGATCTTGCAGAACGACAAGAGGCGGCTACCAATGCGAGCGTGATTAAATGGACGACTAATGAATTCGATTCTTTAATTCCTTATGAAATGCCAGCATCGGGAAGCTATATCAATATCATTCTGCCAACAGCTGAACCGAAATGGCTCGAGCCTGCAATATGTCCTGAAGATGATAATTATTGGTTATTGCTCAGCGGACCAAGTGGGACATCGGCGCGGATAATGATTTATTTCAAATGGTTTCATGGCTTACTGAAAGACGAAGGACCTGTAACCGACGCGATCAAAGAAGTGCTCAATAGTGTCAATGCAGATTCCACTTATTATAACGCGTTGGTACAGAAACGAACGCTTTATCAAAGAAATCCGAAATCAATGACGTACGAAAAGCTTGTTCCGTGGTATGAAGCCATAATGAAAGGAATTCACATGCCGCCTTACAATCACCACAGCGCGTATGAAGTAATGACGGCTATTGATGGACTCCGTGACGACACTAAAGTTTAACCGCAAAATTTTCCAATCATGAGCTTAGCAAAACTTCTTCTCGAAGGAATGCTCGACAACACCTACGGCATCGAGGTGGAATTCGGCACACACGATAATCAAATGCTGAGCTTCACGCATATCGAAGTGTGTTATCTTTTTCCATTCGGAAGCAACAGGGCAAATGGCTGGAAAATAGAAACCGACGCCGACTATACACTAGAGATTGTTTCTCCCATCCTGAAGTTCTTGTTCCAGGACGATGCACGGGATTTTCGAGACGACCTTATGCGTTTCCTCGAAATAGAAGTGCGCAACGGCATTAAGCTCGGAACGCTCATGGAACGTGTCGGTGGATTCATAAGCACGAAATTCAGATTTGCAAATGGCATCTGGACCTTCATGCAACCGTTAGCGCCACTAAACCTGTCGCTGGAATGGATCAGCAATGCAGATCTTGTCAATGACCTGTCGTGGGAAAACTGGGATGAAGACACCGACCTTGAACGCGTGCTTGGTTCGAAGCGTGTGCTCCAGGCAGAAGCACTGCTACACGGACCTGTCATCGCCGATAATCTTACCGCTGTGCGCATGCAACAAATACTTGTAACCGCAAGCCGCAAACACGGAGGATTACCAAGCAGTCAGCTCAACCTTCCGCTCGAGCTTGTCGGATTCGCGCGTTACGAAACGGATTTCAAACGCGACAATGCATGGAAACGTTTGCTGGAAACAAAAACTTCAACACCGGAATACATCGCGGAAAAAATTCAGGAGCTCACGAACGAATATCCAAACCTCGCAGCGAACCCTGTCTGGAGTGCCAAACATCTGAACTCCGATTATATCGAATCGCAGGTTGATGAAAAAACCCCGGCATGGCATCGTTACTGGTTGTGGCTGGAAACATTTTACGTTTGCGCAGGACATCTCACACACAATGATTATGCTTCAATGGTACGCATCGATAATTATGTTGCAACGATCGACCAGGTTGTAGACGCCCCTGCCTATCCATCCCGAACACAGGCAAAAGCAAGCCTGAGAGTCGTTAAGAATACTTCAACACTGGTGTTCGGCGCAGATTACAGGAATAATTTTACTGCTGATTTATTATACATCATCGTACATAAACTCGTGGGCGGTGCACTTGGTGAATTGAGCGAAACGCTTCAAAAGAATGCACAGGAAAAAATCATCGCACTTGTAGGAGATTTTTCGATGGAACAAATAAAGGATATGATTCCTGACAACCAGTTCATGCAGTTCCATTATGCGCTCAAGGATCTTACCTCGTTATGGTTCAAAGCACCGCTCATTGATGTGATCAATACCGAAAATCAAATCGGACCGAAAATGCCAAATGTAGCAGCAGCGAGTCAGCGTATAACAAATCTTGCGCCCGATGTTCTTGCCCGAATGATCTGCAGAGTTTTGAAAGCGCATCAGAAATTACTGGGCTGGTACTACGCAGTGAGTGAAGCAAACAACCAGGGTTATGATTATGACTGGGAAGAATTTTGCGCTTACAACATGCCTTCCATTCCCGCGTTCCAGGCATCGCTTCTAAGCAGCTGCACCGATCTTGCTGCATATATAAATGGGCCGGGTTTGAATTTGACAATGCTTTCTACGAATCAGCAATTACCGCAGCAGTATGTTCAGTTTCTGAAACGTAATTACGTCTTTGCAGACAATGTTCCGTTCATGGTGCTGAATAATCTTCCTGCAGCAAAAATTGCTTCCTGGGAGGGAAGGTGGGATACAATGAAGCCGGTAATTATGACTGATCCTTTGCGACCGCGGTATTTGGTGGAGCATCGGAATAATTAAATACTGAATGATACAGAGCTGGTTTTCTGCGGTACATTTTTACTTAATTTTTAATTACCACTTTCTCAATAATTTTTCTGTTCTGCGTTTGCACTTCAAGCATATAAATTCCGGAATTCAGATTTTCGTTGATATTGAAAATTATTTTAGTTCCATGTTGAGCTTTTGTTTCAGAAGCCCAGACGATGCGGCCTTGCGTATCAAAAAGACTCAAGGAAATAACATTATCCCCATCTACAATTTCCATCTCAACATTGAAGCTTCCTGTTGAAGGATTCGGATAAACAAAAAGTAAATTTTCTTTACTTTCATAATCCCGGATTCCAACAATTGTGACCGGAACAGAACTTGAACTGCATCCGTTAGGATCTGTAACAGTTACCATATAAGTTCCCGGAGTAACAGCAATATACAATTGGTTTGTTGCGCCCGAAATTGGATTTCCATTCAGGTACCATTGATTTCCTGTTACAGAGCTGGAAAGTAAATTGCTTCCGTTCTGAACGATTGTAGGAACAGCAGGTGAAGGTAAAATGGTAACAATAATTGTATCCGACATACTACATCCGGACGGACTTGTAACTGTGATCCAATACACTCCTGAAGTTGTAACGTTAATTGATGAAGAAGTGCTTCCGTCTGACCAGAGATAAGAAGAAAAATTACCTGCAGATAAATTCACAGGAGTTCCGGAGCAGACAGTCACATCAGGACCTAATGACGGAAGTGTTACAGTGACAACCGAATTACAACATGATGAATCTGTTTGTGGATAGGAATCAGGAATACCATTCGGCAATTCAGTCCAGGACACAAAAGTATCTGTTGAAGAAAGTAAATATGTTCCTAACACTATTGAAGATGAAAACGTAGCTGGAGGGAGATTGCCTGTCCAATAATAGACTGGTTGTTGAATTCCGTTAACGCTCCAATGAATATCAACAGTGGAAAGTGCATTCGTTCCGAAATTTCCTATTATCACACTTACATTTCCACCCGTGCAGATCGCATTTGTTGCATCGAGGGTAACAGCTGCAGCGTCATTTGCCAGTGACGAAAATTCATCAGCGCCAATATCCGGAGCAGAGAGATTTCTTGCTTGTCCGTCGATATCCAAATTTACATAAGGCATTGCTATTCCTTTTCCATCAAGGAAACTGTTGGAAACAATATGCAGATCATCAACGGATATGTGCATTGGCGGAACAGAAACACTATTCGAATCTTTACCCGAATATGTTTGCCATTGCTGCAGCGTAGAGAAAAAATTCAGTCCCCACATTAAATTATTTCCACAGGTAAAATAATTATTATGATCCATCACAAAATTTGTTGCCTGGTTCTGAGAGCTCCAATTAATAGCATAACTTCTTTCACCCATAGAAACGAATGAATTATTTATGATAGTATCACTAGAATTTGATCCATCAGAAGTATTTATAAAAAAAGCGCTCACGTGTCCTATCCAATGGTCCCCGGTTACGATGCAGCTGTTATTGCAAATTGAGGTTGCAGTCGTACTTGTCATGATCAATGCTGAATATGCATAATTTCCGCTCCATGGCTGAATCACACTAATGAAATTATTGTAAATCCGGGCGGCATAAGTGTCGCTGAGTCCGATTCCATTCCCAATAAATCCGGTGATATTATTGTTGCTTATCAAACTGTACCGGGTATTGCCCGAAATAATTGCATTATAAGATGTGTAAACCGAATTCGTATTGATCAAATTTCCAATGATCATTGCATACGATTGATTTCCAAAACTTATTGCGCCAACATATTGATTTTCGAAAATATTATTCTGCACAATCATAGAAGGCACCGTAAAAGTTAAACCGGGACCTACTGCATATAAACCCCATATACCATTCGTTATATAATTATTCTCTACCCTGAAATATTCAGATGGACTTGCTCCACTATAAGTGATCACAGCCAGGTCAAAAGCAGATGGATTAAAGGCAATGCCGAATACCTGGTTATTCCGGAATGATATTCGATTTAAATTTCCATTCGCAACAATAACTCTTCCATAAGCCGGACTCAGTGCCTGGAGTGTCATTTGTCTGAAAGTAATGTCTGAGCAATTTTGTAATTGCACAATATAATTATTAAACATTCCGCTTGAATACGAGAGCGTCACCTGCGTGCTGTCGCCTGTTTCCGATTGAAAGGTTATATTATTGACTACACTCGTTCCGGTAATTGTTCCAATGGTGACTTGCTCATTGTATGTTCCGTTTCGAACATTAAAAACAACCGGGCCACAAATTCCGTAAAGTGTGAGATCACTTACCGCAGAAGTGAAATCGGTATAATCAGGTGATACCCCGCCAATGGTGAAAGTGCCGCTTATTCTTGGCAAAATCGATACCGAGGCGAGTGTATCATTCAATGTAAATAGATCAACAAAGCCATTTGGTTGTTCTGTCCATGCTTTCAACTGAACGGTGGTAGCATGCTGAAAAGTATAATTGCCAAGGATCACAGTAGTCATTCCTCCTGTTGTAAGATTCCCTGACCAACTCACGGGTGTTTGTAAAATACCATCCATGGTCCATTGCACTACTGACGAGGTCAAATTTTGCGTACCGAAATTTTTCAGTTTTACGGAAACGACTGCGCTCCCTTCACACGCAGGGATGGGCTGAACGAATGCAACGATGCCGATATCATTTGGAAAAAAGTTTCGTTCATCGGCACCAATATCCGGAGGATTTTGTCGTGGCTCAAGATCAAAGTCAACATTTACCGCTGGTAAAAAAACTCCCATTCCATCAAGCGCCTGATTGAGAATATGGAGATCAGAGACTGAAACAAAAACAGGATTTACATTCAGGGAATTCGCTTCTGTCCCGCTTAAAGTTTGTAGCTGAACCAATGTTGTACAAACTGTGGTTTGCCATATTGCCAATCCCGGACCGGATGAAAAAAGCACATTGTTAGTAGAAGTTATATTACCCGGACTTACTCTTCTATAAGCATAACCGTTCGTACCAGAATTATATAAAATATTGTTTCTAAGATCAACATCGCTGTTATCTACCGTTAAGCACGTTCCAGCCTGGAGCCATACGCTATTATTATAAATATAATTTGGCTCATTGTTGACAGCGCATCTTATGCCAGCGATCATATTCGTACCGCCGGAAATCATGTTATTGGAAGTTAACACAGGTTGGTTTGTACCGTGTGAACCGTTCAGGTGAATTCCAACATAATAATTTCCATAGATATAATTTTCGGTTGCCCGGCTGCTGTCGCCACAAATAACAACGCTGATAGCCGGATTATTTGAGGTTGTCGTTGAGCAGTCAAAAGAATTTCCCTCAATGATTACGTTCTCTTGTGAATTAGCCATTAATGTAGCACATGAAACAAATTTATTTCCCCTGAAAACATTTCCCCGTTCGTAAGTAAGCGATGGTCCGGAAAATGAAACGTAACCGCGGAAAACATTATTTTCCATCAGGAAATATTCATTCCTATAAGATGATGCATTAAAATAGGAGTTAAAAACACAATTAGAGAAATGAATGTGATTAGAGCCATTACCCGGTGTTATAAAATTATTAAATGTTAGCTGGTGAAAATGAAAATGGGCGGAATTATTCAAATCAATCCCATTAAGAGTTACGAAAGTGCTGTCGCCTACTTCTGATTGAAATGTAATTGTGTTAATTGCTGAAGCACCGCTTACCGGTATAATCCCTTGCGACAGGAAATAATATCCTGAACGAATATTAAAAACTACAGAGCCGCAAATTCCCCGGGCATTCATCACCTTGATTGCATCATCTACAGTGGGGAAGTCAGGAGCAATTCCAGCTACCGTATAAGTTCCGCTAAGCTGGGGAGCAACCCAATTAGTAATGCAGGTATCGTTGGTAGTAAATCCATCAATGCCGGCATTCGGCTGCGAAGTCCATACTTTAATTTTATAAGTATCAGGAGCCATAAAACTAAAAGTCCCGATGGTCAATATGCTTGATGTATCGAGCGTGGTAAGATTTCCGTTCCATATAAATGGCGCTTGAAGCAGACCGTTTATATTCCAGTTTATTGTTGCGCTGGTAAGCGGCAAGCTTCCATAATTCCGGATATTCACTTTCACAGGATGATTTCCCTGGCACAAAGGAAAAGGAATATCTGTATTGGAAATGCCGGCATCAGTTGGGGCAACAGGCACAAACACAAATTCATCTGCCCCTATATCCGGATTTGTTGTGTTTCGTAGTTGGTTGTCTATATCTGTTGTTACTTCTGCAAGCGGAATTCCGGCATCAAGCAAAACATGATCATTGTTTGCATGCAGATCTGTTGCAGAAACAAACGAAGGCTGAGCTGAAACAGAATGCAGGTCTTGTCCTGATATGCCGATCCATTGCTGTAAAGCCGGAATAATTCCGAATTGGAATCCGATAACAAGAACATTTCCATTGGTATAAAGATTATTGTAATCGCTTTGAAAAGTTCCGGAGTTCCCGATTTCCATAGCGTACCCACCACTGAAATTTGAAAAATTATTATTTATAATACGTACCAAATGATTTTGTGAAACCGGGTATACCACACGAAAAGCCCATGAGCCCGGCATACCAACATAACGAATGGTATTATTAAGAATATCCAGATCATTTTCTGTTGCAATGTTCATTCCGTAAATTGCAGTAGTACACTGTACACTTATCATGTTATTCCGGATGGTAGGATGAATGCCGGGTGCAGCAGATTGCATTTCAATATCCATTCCATCGGAAATAGTAGTTCCTATAAAATTGCTTCCAACAAAAAGCGTATCAAATACGTCATGGATCTTAATGATTCCATTATTCAGCATACGATTGTTAAACACTTTCGCACCTACCATATTGGTGAGATTCACTCCACCAGAAACGAATTCATTATTGTGGATGGAAATATTAATGTGCTTTCTATGCACAGGATATAATCCATTACTATAATAATATCCCACCATTGTAATACCCGAATTGAAACGGCAATTTTCCAATTCAATATTTTCATTCACAGCATTAGGTGTCGATGCAACAGCAGGACTAATGCAATTGCTGATATGTATATGTTTTGCAGCATTAAATGTTAGTGCACTTATTATAAGCTGGTGCACGTGATAATACCCCAAACCTGCGAATGTAAATCCGGTAGTTACCGTTGAACTGTCTCCATTGTCGGAAAGGAAAGTGATTGTATTTATGAGAGATGCTCCGACTGTTGCATTAAAATTTGCTGACGCATAAGTTCCCGCGCGAATACGGAATGTAACTGGTCCACACACACCTCTCGCATTGAGCGCGCTTGACGCTTGTGCAAGGGTTGTATAATCAGGGCTAGCACCACCGATGGTATAGGTGCCTGACATTCCACCACCAATGATAATTACTGTACTTGTATCATTTTGCGGTACTGCATCTGTTCCGGAATTTGGCAGGGTGGTCCATACCTGGATTGTATAGCTCATAGCCGTTGGGAAATTATAAGAACCTATTGTTACAGGATCAATACTTCCCATGCTTGACAGCGTGCCGCTCCAGCTATACGGAGTTTGAATAACATTATTAACCTTCCAGTTAATAATTGCAGATGTAAGCGGTGTTGATCCAAAATTGCTGAGGCGAACTGTTACCGGGTTGACACCGCTACACGCACGCACTCCAGGCTGAACATTGCTGGTGGCAACATCAAGAGCAAACAGACCGAATTCATCTGCGCCGATATCAATGCTTGCGGTATTTCTTAATTGATTATCAATATCAAGGCTAACTGGTGAAAGTGATATGCCCGTTCCTTTAAGGGGCAAGCTTGAAAACGTCGGAATAATATGCAGGTCGGTGGAAGAAACAAACTGAGGACTGACCATTACAGAACCCGAATCAGCATGAGTAAGTCCCTGCCATTGCGCAAGATCAAATCCTGTTCCGACATTATAGAATAACCCAAACGCATCGCCGGCCTGGTAATAGGCATTATTCATTAATGTATCAAAGGCCACTGCGAGAGGTTGGGCATAATATCCGAAATTAAAAATATAGGATCCGACAGGTAGCAGATTGCAAAATATATTATTGACCAGCCCCAGGTGCGGATCAAGGTTTGTATTAGAATACAAATAGAATAAATATACAACCGGACCACGCACGCTATTATTGAAAAAATTTACACCGCTTACATTATCAAGTCCGATACATCGATTCCCACCTGCCGAAGTAAAAAAATTATTAATAAATAAACCTTTGGATGAAAGTGAACTCGAACAATATGACATACTTAGCGCTGTAGCAGCACTGGTTACTTTATTGCCTGAAACTTTATAAGTTCCATTACAATTAGTAAGCGCTAAACCCGTGCAATTTGTCGCAGTTGCAGAAAGGATATTCGCCGAAATCAGAACGGTATTATAATTACTCACCAATATGCAATAATCATACTGTTGTGTTATTGAGCAACCTGAAATATCCGAGCCAAAAACAGCGGCAGAGGTCAAACTGGAGAATTGTATCCCTCTCGATCCCCTGGTAATAGTACAATTGCGTATAATTATACTGTCACAAGGTGCACCGGCTGTAGAAATCCCAATCACATTCTGATTCGCAGATGAAATTGGTGGCATGATGATAACACAATTCTCTACCGTGTTATTATTTGCATCACCCGCAAATGCAACTACCGTGGATGTGTTTCCATCGGTAGTTTGTAATGTCAATTTTCTGAAAGTGATGTAATCGCCGCCGTTAATGGTAAAATTATTTCCATTGGTTGCGCCGATAATAACTGTTGAACTATCGCCATTTTCAGATTGGATTAAAAGCGGGCGCTGTGCAGAAGGAAGAGCATTTAATGTTACTCCTCCTGTATAAATCCCTGGTCGTAAATTAAATGTAACAGGGCCACACATTCCAAAATTATTGATTGCCGTAATTGCAGCAGTGACTGTAGCGTAATCAGGCGAAGCACCACCTACAGTATAAACACCACTTAATCCGACCGGTGCATAAGTGGCATTCAATGTATCATTGGAAGGATTAGAATCAGGTATTCCATTCGGATTTGAAGTCCAGACTTTAATTGTATTGGAAGGTTGAGTGAAATTATACGTTCCAACAATAAAAGCCGTAGAAGTCGTTGCTGCAGGAACTGCACCGGTCCAGATCGCCGGGGGTTGGAGCACGCCATTTATTTTCCAGTGCACTTCGGCATAATTCAGTGTTGCAGGACCAAAATTATATATGGTGACAGTAACAGGAAGAATTCCCGGGCAAGTGTAATTAGAGGGACTGCTTAATTGATTAGCAGCACTGTTCGCGCTGGTACATGTTCCAATTAAAAATGCATAATTCGCTGTGTCATTATCAACAAATCCATCTGCATTTCCATTTGGCATCGAAGTCCAGGATTCAATCGTGTGGCCTCCCGGAATAAAATTGGCTGTACCTATGTTTACTGTCAATGAATCACTATGCAAAAGCGTTCCTGACCATGAAAAAGGTGTTTGTCCTACGCCATCCAGCTTCCAGTTAATTTGGATTGTAGAAAGTGTAGATGAGCCATAATTGACGAGTGTAACTTTTACAGGAAAATTTCCCTGGCAAAATCCATTAAATGGCCACGTTACCTGTTTGATACTTGCGTCATCCGGTGCACCAACAGCACAATTGGTAACTGGCTGATGTGGCTGCGGTCCGCATAAATTCGGTAACGCACTAAAACTTAATACATCCGTTTCTCCTGCAATATTATTTGAATTCAAATTCCTTCTTATCGTTCCGGCTGCTGGATCGCTGTACATCACATCATTTGTGTCCATCACATTATCAAGAAGTAAAGCAAAGCCAATAAGATTCATGCAACAAGATTGAAAATCCTGTTGCAATGCAGAAGGAGGAGCAGAAGAAAAATTCCAATTGATCTGATTGTTGAAATCAATATCAAATTCAGTTAATCGCCATATACCGGAGCAAAGTGTATAAAATGAGTAAGTAACTCCGAGTATATAAGTATTCATTGAATCAAAACGCACAATATTAACTCCATCAGCACCTACATTGAAAAAAGTGCTCAAAGAATAATCAGGAGTAAAATTGGCAAGGGTTGCACAACGCCAGCGTTCCAGCGAGTTAAAAAAAGATTGCCGGGCTATCGTATTTTGCACAAGCGTGTCGGATAGTATGATAGTATATCCCCCCGCTAAATTATCATTCACCAGGTCCGGACGAGCAGGAGCGCCGCTTGCAAGAATATTGATAAGTGAATAAGGAACAATAAGATTTGTTGATGAAACACTGCTCATCCCTCCATTATTTTCAACTTCAATAAATCCGGAGCCGGCTGTACCTGAATTCACATAACCTAAACTCGGTACGATTACCTGGATCAATGTATCAGTCCAGGAAATATATTGAGAAGGAAATGGTTCGACATTCCTCACAAGACCTGCAAGATCTGCATTGGTAAAAAGCACTTTTCCCATTCCCTGTGTTGTACCAAAACCAATTCCACGTATAGTTAATACAGAATTATTTCCTGCAGGAATTGATGCCGGAGAAAAAGAAGAAAGCTGTACGGCGCTGCTGGTTTGTGTAATTATTCGTGCAGCTGCTTCAGAAAATGGAGCATCCCACGTATGCCCTGTTGCCTGCTCGAGCTGTTGGCGAAGTTGTCCTGCTGAATTATATAGGATGCTTCCATCTGCAAAAGCTCCTCCATTACCCGGTAAGTGAATCACCCCCCATTCACCGGGAAGCAATTCCAGGTTATTATTTACGCTATGAAAAAAGAACACCGCGTCATTACCGATTCCGATCCCTGGTGCACTTGAGGAGACGATCAGATCATTACCAACTTGCCCTCCCGCACATGAAAAGCTGATTGAGCTGCCAGGCGATCCTATAAGCTTTGCATTTACCGTAACATGATATACAGAATTGATCATCGTGTGACCGGTATTCCAGCTCGATTCCACAGCAGTGACTACGCCTTCGCATATTACATCACTTGAAGAAAGTCGTTGAGAAATTTTGGAATTTGCCTCGGCTTTTAGTTGGGGTAGTAAAAAAAGGCAAATAACTACTGATGCAAAATAAATTTGTTTCATTAGGAAGGGGTCAATAATTGGGTCAATTAAATTACTCAGAAAAACCGAACGCTTTTAATAAACAGGCAACTTGCACGTCTCGTTATAATTAAAATTACACTTCGTGCAGCCTTACATCAGATGACAACAATCCGGCTTGTAACCAGCGTATGCTCACCTTCGATCTGAATAATGTACACGCCCGGAGCAAATCCGAATAAAGAAATAAGCACACCAGAAACGAGTTGGCTGCTTTTCACATCGATTGTTTTTATTTCATTACCGGATGCCTGAACTATATGTATCCTTAAGTCTTGATCGGAAGATGCCGACATTTGAACGATGACAGCTTCATGAGCCGGATTTGGAGTGATGCTTACAACTCCATTAACATGTATGGAATTAATACCTACAGTATTCATTGCAAAAATATTCGAGCTATTGCTGCAGCCATTCGCGTAAGTGGCTTCTACTGTATAATTACCATTAACAGCGGGAATATGCATTTGCCCGGTTGCTCCTGCTATTGGTACACCATTAAAATACCATTGATATGCCATGGCAGCTGACGATATAAGATCGGGAAAAGTATAGGTTACAACCGGCATTGGTGCAGTATACCATTGCACATATACAGGACTGGAATATAACGATGCGCAACTTCCGGAAGCCGACTGAACCTGGTAAGCTCCGGGTTGGTAAGCGAAAATACTCTGCGCAGTGTCACCTGTGCTCCATTGAAACGGACCACTACCGGAAGCAGTAAGCAGCAAACTATCGCCGGGACAAAATTGTGTAGGTCCGCCGGCTGAAATAGTTATTGTGCTTTGTGCAGAGTCAAGCTCAAAAATAAAACCTGATTTTCCATAGTTATTAGTCAGCAACCTTCCACCACCCCAAACAGATCCATTAGGAAGTACTGATAAGCATTTTGCTGTATTATCACCTGCAAAATCACCATGATGAATAAGATCATTTACTAATACAAGCGAAGAATCAAAATGACAGAATACCGGCTGATAATAAATTCCGTTACCCCCGTTTTCATGTTGATCCGCTGCAAGAATGATTTCGTTCTCACAATGATTGTATGCAAGATCCATCGCAGTAGCACGCAGTAAAGGCGAATGATTATAAGGCAAGCTTGTAAACAAAACTGAACCACTCTGGAGATCTATTTTTTTCAAAACAATACTGCTGTCGCTGCCGTTCAGTTGGTTTATTGCTGAATAAACAACACCTGCACTTGCATCAACAATTGAACATGCTCCTTCAGAAGTGACAGTGGACAAAACCGACCAGCTTAAAGAATTAGTTTGAGTATTGTATTTGCAAATTACTCCCTGGCGCTGTGTTGGAAAGTTTTGCTGGAATCCTGTCAGGATAAAATTGACACTATCTATAGCAACAACCTCTTCAATTACCTTCCAGCTATTATTCACAGACACAAAAGTTTCTGCCTGCGTTTGTTTATTAATTGTTCCAACAATTCCGTTCTGCATAAAAACTTTTATTTCCGTTGGAGAATAATTCACCATTATTTTTTTACCAAGCTTACGGGTGCTCAACGTATATGGTATCGATGTTAGAAAGGGAACTGAAAAGCCGGTGTCGTTAAAACATTGCAAAAAAACATCTGTTCCGGAAGGATAACCAGTATACAATGCATATGTATAATCAGTGTCATTGACAAAGCCGACAAGCGTAACTAACGGGTAGGAATACGTGGGTTTGGAAACAAATACAGGTGCTTCAATCCCTGAAGAATCGAGACGAAAAGTAAACAGGCTATCTAGGTAGCAGGTAGAATAGGTCAATGATGTATAAGCTCCTCCATGTGCGTTCACGCAAATCGTTCCATTCTCAAGAATGGTCATGCTATGTGCAAGAAGTGGCATTGCATTTTCAATTCTTTTTTGCCAGAGAAGCTGTTCATTATAATTGTAAAGCTCTACTTCTATGGCCCTGTCCACCTGTTTCAGCACTACTGTTTTATCTGTCCCGTAATTTTGAATATCAATAGTAGTTGAGGGTGCTGATCCATCACCCGAAATAAATTTCCTGTCAGATATATTTCCTGCAGTATTCATTTTCACATAATAGAGTCCGCTGTTCCAGTACGGTGCGGCATTTTGTGATACAAATAATTGCACGCCTCCCAGGCAATAAATATTCCCACCAATAACATTGATTGCTTTTCCCCAGCTTGCAACATTCGATCCTGTCGAATCAATCGTAATGGTGCGTTCAAACAATTTATTACCACTCATTCCGCCTAATTTCATAATTCCCCAATTAGCAGGTCCCCACGGATTCCCGGTTACACAATAGTAACCTGTCAGGTAAACATTACCGACTGCATCCACATCAATAGCTGTTGATGAATAATGATCATCTTGTCCACATGTGGAATTCCAAAAAGGTTGAAAATCATGCTCAACCATCCATAGCAGGTTTCCGGAAGTATCCACTTTCATAGTTTCCCATGAGGTATGCCCGCCACCAAAATATAAATGCTCCCATGTAGAATAAATGAAAGCTCCTTGCCGCTTGTGATCCGCATAACCAACATCTGAATTCACAGATCCCGGTCGCCACCAGATTACTGCACCTGTCAGTGGCTGAAGCCTTGCTACCAATGCCCGTATATTATTCCCATCGCGTTCACCGAAAATATAAAGCTGACCTGTGAAAGAATCATAATCAATTTTATATGCATTATGCAAATCATATTGACTGTCGAAATCTTGCTGCCATGCGTCCATGCTAAAACCTACGACAGACAATCGTGCTACTCCTGGTCCGCCGCAGATAAAAACATCTTTGGAAATTGGTTCTAATTCAATATCCATGATATCACTATTTAACTGGGTAACTTGCATGGAAGAAATTAGCTGCCCCGTTAAGCTGCTGTAACGTTCAATTAAATTAGTTGAGCTTGATGTCGGACGGCAAGCAAGAAGAAACGAGGTGGAATCATACCTGCAGATATCAAAAATCCGGGCCATCAATACTGTAGGTGTTTCAAATAAAGCCACACCTGTAACCAGCGATATGCGCGAAAGAATGTAAGAATCATAGTTATTCGGATTCACAAAGGATTCTACTATAAGCAAGGTGCTGTCATCTCCCAGGTCCATTTTAACAACAGAGCCTCTCCAATTACCCGTGTATTGCCAAAGCACAATTCCATTTGTATCTATCCTCGTAACTGTTGGCTGATACAGCGAATCCATTGCCTTGCAACCTGAAAAAACAATTCCATCCGCTAATTCAATGCGCTGAGAGATCTGTCCACCCGGTTTCGTTAGAGTATCTGAGAAATACCATTCGTTGATTTGTGCTGTTGCAGCAAATGGAAATAAAATCAATAAACAACAAACTTGAATTGTGCGGCTGAGATGGAGCATACAGGGTTAATTTTTTTATAAAAGTACGGGAATTAGCCCTGAACTTTAATAAACATGCTGTTTTTTGCCTCCGGCCATTGTCCTCACAATTATTTTTACCAACCCTTCCCATACATCGCAAACCCCTGCTCCTCCAGCATTGCACGATGAGCAGGATGAGCGATTTCTATCAGTGCCTTAGTACGCTGCGCAAGATTTTTTCCGAACAAATAAGCAACACCATACTCTGTTACTATATAATGAACATGCGCGCGGGTAGTTACAACACCTGCGCCCGGTTTCAACATTGCAACAATTTTAGATTCCCCTTTCGATGTGGTCGATTTCATTGCAATGATCGGCTTTCCTCCTTTTGATAATGATGCGCCGCGCATAAAATCCATTTGTCCACCTACACCACTGAAAATTTTATACCCGATCGAATCTGCACATACCTGCCCGGATAGATCGATTTCGATTGCGCTGTTGATTGCAGTTACTTTTGGATTCTTCCGGATTACGGAAGTGTCATTCACATAAGCAATATCCAGGAATAGCACGGAAGGATTATCATTGACAAATTCATAAAGCTTCTTGCTGCCCAGAGCAAATCCCGTAACCGTTTTGCCGCGATGTTTTTCTTTCAATGAATTAGTTACAGCTCCACATTCAATAAGCGGAAGCAATCCATCAGAAAACATTTCAGTATGTATTCCAAGATTTTTGTGCGAACTTAAAAATGTCAGTGCAGCATCAGGTATTCCTCCGATTCCCATTTGTAATGTAGCGCCGTCTTCAACCAGCCCGGCGATATGTCTTCCTATTGCCAGCTCAGTTTCATCAGGTATTGACAATTTACTTTCCGGAATCGCTTCATCACTTTCCACAATTGCACTAAAACGGCTTACATGTATTAAGCCATCGCCAAGCGTCCGGGGAAAATTTTTATTGATAACCGCGATTATCTTATTCGCACAGTCAACTGCAGCTTTCGCAATATCCACGGAAACGCCCAATGAGCACCAGCCATGTGCATCGGGCGGCGACACAGTAACAAGAGCTGCATCTAGTGGTAAAATATTATTTCGAAAAAGTGAAGGTGCCTCGCTGAGAAAAACCGGTATGTATTGCACCCGGCATTCGTTTGCTGCTTTTCGCATATTCGTCCCGATAAAAATTGCATTCGGATGAAATGCTTTTTCACAACCGGGCCGGAGTATTGCAAGATCGCCTTCCAAATGCAAATGAACTGTCTCCACATTTATCAGCTCGTCTTTTCTTTCTGCAAGCGCACTAAGAAGTATATGAGGTGTTGCAGCGCCGCCATGAATAAAAATTCTTTCACCGGATTGAATAGTTGATACGGCCTCTTGTGCAGAAACAATTGAATAGTTCATTTATATAAATTTTATTCTACACACAGCGTGTAGCGAATGCAATAATGTGTCCGTCGAAATCCACAACATAACCAACGCGATCACCCCAATCCCTGTCCATGATTTCACTTACTTCTTTTGCTCCCGCAGTAATTGCCCTGCTATATGCCTCTTCAATATCATCCGGGTGAATATATAATTCACATCTTGGAATTCCATTTCCCGTTCCAGGATGAGGAGTTTTATCCAAAAGAATTTTAGCAATTCCTTTTTCAGGCATCAGGCCAAGCTTTAATTCTTCACCAAGATTAAACTCTGTCATTCCGGGTACATCGAGAGCAGGCTCCTTTTGTAAAATAGCAGAATAGAAATCCCTGCTTTTTTGCTGATCTGCAACATATAGAATTAATTCATAACGGAAAATCTTCATCGTAGCGCGTAAGGTTTGATCTTACAATAGTACGGGAAGCCGGAGAATAATTCCCCTTTTGTTTTACCTGGCTGGTAAAATCAGTAAGGGCCTGTCAACACTGAATGCAAGCTTTCGGCTCACGCTCCTGTGAAAAGCTTCTTCATACCAACGCATCCGGTGTGGAGCAACAGCAATCCAATCGGCTTTTTCTTTCTTCGCTTCCTCCAGTATAGCATCCGGAATATCTTCTCCGGCAGGAAAATGCCAATCGTGCTTCACCTTGACTAATTTTTTATCGAGGCGTATACCGGCGTCCGTTTCACGCAGGCTCCAAAGCTCACCTTCCTCCTTCACATTTACAATTTGCAAATCAATAGCAAACTCTTCGCTCAGCTCTTTTAAAATTTCCCTGCTATTGCTGTTCAGCTGATCTTTCAAATCAGTAGCCAGAAGAATGGTTTTTGGTGCATGATAGCTAACTCCTTCAGGAATAATAAGCACTGCATATTTAGCACGGTGCAGATGCGCTGTAGGAACACTTCCAAGAAAACGCTCAACAACATTATGTTGTTGCATTCCCATTACTACAAAGCTGAACTCATGATCATGAAATTCATTGGCAATACCATCAGGAGCAAAATCAATTCTCTGAATTCCTTTTGCAGGAACATCCCAGCGTTTCGCAATACGTCCAGCTTCGGATTCAACCGCCACTTTTTGTGAATCGGTAAAGTCAATCATTGCCATTGGTGTTCCACCCGTTTCTCCAACAGCTACCGGCGGTGTCCATGTATGAAGAACAACAAGTGATGTATTGCATAATTTTGCTAATTGAGCGGCGTAGTCACCTGCGTTCAATGAAGCCGCAGAATAATTGGAGGCCAGGAGAATAGGTTTCATGAGTTGAGTATTAAATGGAAGTATTCAAAACTACTTCGCGATTTTCCCCATTTGTATGACCAACGTCAGGTAAATTGATGACTGATTTCAATTGTCTGAATCTATTTTTAAAAATTCCTGCTATCAATCAGTTGCTGTACTGTGTTCTCTCATATTTTCTCCTAACCCATACTTCTATTTTTGTCTCATCATAATAATTGCCTTCCTTTATTACAATTGTTATTTAGTACTACGATATCATGAATCTGCAGTCCGGAGAATTAAATTTTGAGAATTACAAGAATTTAGGACTACCCGACCTGGAGCAATTTTATACACTCCGTATTGTACCGCATCTCAATACTACGATTGAAACAGCATGCGCTTTGCTGGAAACCAAACCAGGAGAACATGGCGATGCTGAACAATATATGCTTGCGTGCAGGCTGGCAAGACAATTTTTGCAGACCTATAACGACCATAGCACGAAACAACTATCGAAGTTTGCTGCTATGCGTGCAAAACAATCCGATCATGTGCTTTCCGATGTTCCGAAGCTGCTTGAAAGTCACAAGGAAATGTGTCAGTTGCTGGATCAAATCAATGAGCTTTCCGAAAAATGTAATAATTCACAAGCCTGCTCTCCACTGCAAAAATTGGGTTACGCGCACATCAATAATTTACGACAAGACGTTTCGCGGCTTTTTTTCCTTGAAGAAGAGTATCTCTTTCCACGGTTGCATTTATTAAACCGCTCTAATAATAAAAGAGACTCTGTTTAGAAAACTGACATCGATCATGTTTTTCATTGACGCTCGCCATTTCCCCCCGGTATATTCATCCTGAACTTCGTTGAAGAAACTAACACCTTTCCTCATGAGCTTCTTGTTAGATTACAAAGACGATATCGCATTATTATTTATGCGGCTTGTATTAGGTATATTATTCCTGATGCAGGGTTATGATAAGATCTTCCGACTTGGATTGAGAAAAACAGAAGCGGGTGTTGCTGATGCAATGCGTGTGACTAAGCTTCCGTCTTCTATTGTAAATACAATTACAATTATTTCCTCTGTGATAGAACTTGTCGGAGGAATAATGTTGCTCACCGGATTTTTAATTTATCCAGCGTTACTTTTCCTGGGAATTGACCTTGTGATTGTGGTTTTTGGCATGAGTCTCCGCGAACCTTTGTGGGATATGCGTTTTGTATGGCCAAGATTAATTTTATTGCTCGCGCTCCTGCTGTTGCCTTACACATGCGACCGCCTTTCAATTGATCATCTTCTAAAATTTTATGAAACCAGCGTTTTCATCAGCAGCCGTTAAGCATTCCACGTGCTTTCATTGTGGTGAAAACTGCATTGAAAATAAAATTGTATTCGATCAACATTCATTTTGTTGTGACGGATGTAAGCTGGTATATGAATTGCTGAAAGAAAACAACCTCTGCAATTATTACGACATTACAAAATTTCCCGGACACGCTGCACAAAACGAACAGCAACAGACTGCTTATGCATCACTGGATGAATCAGGAGTACGCGAAAAACTAATCCGATTTGAAGATGAAAACAGGTCACGTGTAATTTTCCATGTACCCATTATGCATTGCAGCTCCTGCATCTGGCTGCTTGAAAATTTACACAAAATCAAAGATGGCATAATTAGCTCCGTTGTAAATTTTCCTGCAAGAGAAGTCACCATCGATTTTGAAAAAGAAAAAATAAAGCTGAGCGAAATTGCAGCATTAATGTCTGCTACCGGGTATGCCCCCTCGATAAGTCTTGGCGATCTTGAGCTGAAAGAAAAAAAGAAACGCTTCAATGTTTCTGTTTTAAAAATAGGCATAGCAGGTTTTTGTTTCGGAAATATCATGATGCTCAGTTTCCCTGAATATCTTTCTTTGGGCGACTTACAGGAAGTTCCGCAGCTCAAAAACTTTTTCGCATGGATAAGTCTTGCTCTTTCACTTCCTGTTTTATTTTACTGCGCATCCGGATTTTTCATTTCAGCATATAAAGCAATTCGTTTTCGAAGCCTGAATATCGATGCACCGATTGCATTGGCGGTCGGCGTAACATTTGCCCGTAGCACGTATGAAATAATTTCTGCCACAGGCACCGGTTACCTGGATTCTATGAGCGGCATTGTATTTTTTATGCTGATCGGAAGATATTTCCAGGATCGCACGTACCAGCAACTATCATTTGAACGCGATTATAAATCTTATTTTCCTATTGCTGTTTCTATTCGAAAAAACGGGAAAGAAGAAACTATCGCAGTAACAAAGCTAAAACCCGGCAATAGAATTATTATTCGCAGCGGTGAATTAATTCCAACTGACGCCCTGCTATTGAGTGAAATGGCGCATGTGGATTATAGCTTTGTAACCGGCGAAGCAAATCCCGTCAGGAAAATTCGCGGAGAAAAAATATTTGCGGGCGCGCGACAAACAGCTGGTGCGATTGAGCTGGAAGTTCTAAAAGAAACATCACAAAGCTACCTCACACAATTATGGAATCACGATATTTTCACAAAACAAAAAGAGCGTGAACATAAAACCTATATCGATAAAATCAACCGCTGGTTCACGAGTGCGGTTTTAATTGTTGCTCTTGGCGCAGCTGTCACGTGGCTCTTTATTGACAAATCACATTCCTTAAATGTATTAACGGCTGTCCTCATTGTTGCTTGTCCATGCACATTGTTGCTTGCTGCTACATTTACCAATGGAAATGTGCTTCGTTGGTTAGGCCGGGAACATTTGTATTTAAAAAATTCTGCGGTAATTGAAAAACTGGCAACCGCAGATACAATTGTTTTTGATAAAACCGGAACAATTACAAATGGTGGAGAAGCACAAGTTCTTTTTGATGGTACCATTTTAAAAAATGAAATAAATGCTGTTGTTGCGCTTACGGCCCAATCTGCACATCCATTAAGCAGGAGAATTTTTTCTGCATTCTCCTCTTTCAATACATCTATCAAAGTAACATCCATGCAGGAAGTTCCCGGGAAAGGGCTGATGGGAATAATTGATGATAACCATTATGTAATCGGATCAGCGGATTTTACGGGAGCTGCATCACAAACGAAAAAATCAGGTTCTGAAGTTTGGTTGGCAGTTAATGGAAAAGTGCGCGGAAAATTTATTATTCACAATCAATACCGCGACGGCTTCACAAAGATTGCTGCGCAGCTGAAAAAGAATCATGCGATTCAATTGCTCTCAGGAGATAATGATGGCGAAAAGGAAATGCTCGCCCCCGTTTTTGGAAAGGAAATGTATTTTGGACAATCTCCCTCGCAAAAGATGGATCATATTGTAAAGCTGCAATCAAAAGGGAAAAAAGTAATTATGATCGGCGACGGTTTGAATGATGCAGGAGCGCTCAGGCAAGCAGATGCAGGAATTGCGGTTTCTGACAATATGAATAATTTCTTCCCTGCATGCGATGCTATTCTCGATGGAAAAAATTTCAACCTGCTTCCTCAATTCCTTTCCTTCGCCGGTGTTGCCAGGAAAATCGTGATGGCAACTTTTGCAATTTCTGTTTTATATAACCTGTGCGGAATTTACTTTGCCGTCCGCGGAGAACTTTCACCTTTAATTGCAGCTATCCTCATGCCGGCCAGCTCATTCAGTGTAATTGCAATCACAACAATTGCTGTTCGTATTGCTGCATTGCGATTAAAGCCAGCTCAGACATGATATTAATCATGTCTGCTTAGTGACTGCGGTCATGGATCAAAAAAACTTTCACTGATACTTTTGAAGCGTCCATCAGCCAATCCAATGAGCGCAATTTTCATTCTTATAAGTGTCAGCCTGATTGTAGCCAGTGGGTTTCTCATTGCGTTCATCCGTGCTGCAAGAAGCGGCCAGTTTGATGACAGCTATACGCCTTCCGTAAGAATGTTATTCGATAATGAAATAAAATCTACCAAAGCAAAAACAATATTGCCCGCAGAACCGGAACAGAAAAAAACTTCTCCTAACATATGATCACTTCTCCACCAGCAGCAGAGCTTACCCCGGAAAACCCGGAAATTCGCCCGGCCCCTTCTCAACCCATTGAAAATTTCTCCTACGACAATACATCCGTAAAGTGGTTTGCTTATGCCACTATTATCTGGGGTATTATCGGGATGACCGTGGGCTTGTGGGTTGCGCTCGATCTTGTCTTTCCACAATTGAATCTTGGATTAGCCTTTACTTCATTCGGAAGAACAAGACCATTGCATACGAACGCAGTAATTTTTGCATTCGTAGGAAACGGAATTTTCATGGGCGTTTATTATTCACTCCAACGCTTATGCAAAGCAAGAATGTACAGTGACACACTTTCAAAGCTTCATTTTTGGGGATGGCAATTAATTATTGTTGCTGCTGTCATTACAATTCCATTGGGCTATACTTCAGGAAAAGAATACGCAGAGCTGGAATGGCCAATCGACATTTTAATTACTATAGTGTGGGTGATTTTCGGAATAAATATGTTCGGCACAATCATCAAACGCCGCGAAAGACATTTATACGTTGCTATTTGGTTTTACATTGCAACGTTTGTTACCGTCGCAGTTTTGCATATTGTAAACTCCGTTGAGATTCCGGTAACATTCATGAAAAGCTATTCCTGGTATGCCGGTGTCCAGGATGCGTTGGTGCAATGGTGGTACGGACATAATGCCGTTGCATTTTTTCTTACCACACCTTATTTAGGTTTGATGTATTATTTCATTCCTAAAGTAGCACAGCGTCCTGTTTATTCCTATCGTCTTTCCATCATTCACTTCTGGGCGTTGATCTTCCTTTACATCTGGGCAGGTCCGCACCATTTGCTTTATACTTCTTTACCTGATTGGGCGCAATCACTCGGTGTTGTTTTTTCAATCATGCTGCTTGCGCCATCTTGGGGAGGAATGATCAACGGATTACTTACGCTTCGTGGTGCATGGGATAAAGTACGTGAAGATGTTGTGCTGAAATTTTTAGTAGTTGCTGTCACTGCCTATGGAATGGCGACGTTTGAAGGACCAATGCTCTCACTGAAAAGTGTAAATGGAATTGCGCATTTTACTGATTGGATTGTTGCGCACGTGCATGTCGGCGCGTTGGGCTGGAATGGCTTTCTCACATTCGGAATTTTGTACTGGCTGATTCCGAAAATGTTCCGCACGCAATTATATTCACGCAAGCTGGCCAATGCACATTTCTGGATCGGGACACTCGGAATTCTTTTTTACGCCATCCCGATGTATTGGGCAGGATTTGCACAAAGCTTAATGTGGAAAGAATTTAATGCTGACGGAACCATTGCAAATTCATTCCTTGATACCGTCACACATCTTGCACCGATGTATGCGTTGCGTTCGCTTGGTGGTGTGCTCTATCTCACCGGTGTAATTATGATGACGTATAATCTCATCAAAACAGTTAAGGCAGGATCATTCCTTGCAAATGAAGAAGCAGAAGCGCCTGCATTAGCAAAACACTATGTGACACACGGAAAAGAGCACTGGCACCGCTGGATAGAACGCCGGCCTACTCAATTGCTCATCTTCTCTTTGATCGTTATCCTCATTGGTGGAGCAATAGAATTCATCCCGACATTCTTAGTGAAATCAAATATCCCGACGATCGCAAGTGTGAAACCTTATACACCGCTTGAATTAGAAGGACGTGATATTTATGTACGTGAAGGTTGCTACACCTGTCACTCACAAATGATACGCCCGTTCCGTTCTGAAACGAAACGTTATGGTGAATATTCAAAAGCAGGTGAATTTGTTTACGATCATCCATTCCAGTGGGGCTCAAAACGAACCGGGCCTGACCTTCATCGCATTGGCGGAAAATACCAGGATGACTGGCATTACAACCACATGTATGAACCGACTTCAACCTCGTCAGGATCCATCATGCCGGCATATCCGTGGCTGTTCGAAAATAAAATTGATTACACAGTAACTCCGAAAAAAATTCTCGCGATGCAAACACTCGGTGTTCCTTACCCGGAAGGTTATGATAAAATAGCTGTTGTTGATGCACAAAAACAAGCAAAAGCAATCACTGCCAACCTGAAAAAAACGCTTGGTAAAAAAGGTCTCATTGCCCCACTAAGCCCCGATCATGAGATCATAGCAGTCATTGCTTATCTCCAGCGAATGGGAACAGATATAAAAGCAAAAGCACCGGTCACCGACACCACTTCAAAAAAGTAACACTATGAAATTCATTAACTATCTCACCTCCATTACCGGCATCGGAATCTTTCCATTGATTTCACTGCTTGTGTTCTTTGTATTTTTTGTGCTGCTCGGTTTTTATATAATGAAAGCTGATAAGGTGCGATTGAATTACCTGGCTGCAATGCCGGTGGAGAAAAATGAAAAGGATCAGAATAAAACAACAGGAATAAATAATTAATGCCCCATGATGTCTCGATCTGGCAAATTCACAATAGGTATTTTTTCGCTCCTGGTAGCGTTTCCGGCTGCTGCGCAGCAGGCAAATAATGTAAAGCAGCAGGGAGAAACTATGTTTTCGAATACGTTGTTCAATGTTATGCTTGCCGTGATTGTTCTGCTGCTCCTCGTCATTATCGGAATGGCTGAAATGGTAAAAGCCGGAGCTAAACGAAATATTGAACGCGCAAAAAATAAAAAACATATTCCCGGCAAAACCATAATCGGTATAATGCTGCTTTTCCTTTTTGCTTCTCCTGCACTCTATGCACAAGCAGCAGGAGCCGAAAATGTTGCTGTAATTAATTCGGCACCCTTTGATTATTGGGGAATGGGTGCTGCTACATTTTTTACAATGTTTGTCATCATTCTTTTGGAAGTGCTTATTGCCTTCATGCTGTTTCGATCCGGAATTTCGCTTGTCAAAACAGAAGCAGCAATGATCGCTGTGAAAAACATCCGTACGGAACCCTCCCTGCTTGAAAAGCTTAATGCTTCTGTTGCTGTAGAGCAGGAAGAATCCATTATGATGAACCATGAATATGATGGAATCCGTGAGCTTGATAACGATTTACCACCATGGTGGAAATATGGATTTTACCTTACCATCGTGGTGTCGGTTGTTTATCTTTTGCATTACCACGTATTTCAAACCGGGAAACTTTCTCTTGAAGAATATGAGCAGGAAATGAAAGATGGCGCTGTTGCACTTGCTGAATATCAGAAAAACTCAAAAGATCTTGTTGATGAAAATAGTGTAAAGCTGCTTACAGATGAGACAACGATCAACGAAGGAAAAACAATCTTCAAACAGAACTGCATTGCCTGTCACGGCGAATTCGGGCAAGGTATAATAGGCCCTAACTTTATTGATGATTATTGGGTATATGGCGGTAGCGTTAATGATATTTTCCGCTCAATAAAATATGGTCGACCTAAAGGAATGAAAGCGTGGAAGGACGAATTGGGTCCGGCTAAAATACAAGCAGTGGTAAGTTTTATTAAATCATTGCGCGGCACTAATCCCCCTGGTGATATAAGACCAAAAGAAGGGGAACTGTATATAGAAGGAGGTGCTAAACCGGTTTCCGATAGCGCTACACCTGCAAGTGATTCACTTACTATAACGTCAATTGAACCGGTAAAAAAATAAAAGTTGCGATCATGATCAATGGTGGGAATGATAAAGATAGGAAGGCAGAAAAAGATCACGACTCTTTCCGGGATACGATTGCGACGGTAGATAAGTCGGGCAAACGAAACTGGATCTTCCCGAAAAAACCGCATGGGAAATTATATACTGCAAGAACCATTGTCAGCATTGTTTACCTCATCTTATTTTTTTCACTTCCGTTTACAAAAGTCAACGGGAACCCGCTTTTTCTTTTTGATCTCCTGCACCGGAAATTTATTCTTTTCAGTGTTGTTTTCTGGCCGCAGGATGTAATGATCTTCGGCATCGGCATGCTCACGTTTATTGTGTTCGTCGTGCTGTTCACTGTAATTTTCGGAAGAGTTTTTTGTGGATGGGCTTGTCCGCAGACTATTTTCATGGAAATGGTTTTCCGGAAAATTGAATATTGGATTGAAGGAGATGCCAACAGCCAGCGAAAGCTTTCTGAGCAGAAATGGAATGCCGAAAAATTCAGGAAACGCGGCGTGAAGATTGGAATTTTCTTTTTGCTTTCGGTTCTTATTGCAAATACTTTTCTCGCTTACGTAATTGGAATTGATGAAGTAATAAAAATTGCAAGCGAACCAATTTCACAACATGTCGGCGGATTTATTTCACTCATTGTTTTTTCATTCGTCTTTTTCGGCGTATTCGCCTGGTTCCGCGAACAGGCTTGTCTTATTGTTTGCCCGTACGGAAGATTGCAGGGCGTAATGCTCGACAGGAATTCAATTGTTGTCGCCTATGATTATGAACGTGGCGAACCCCGCGGAAAAATTCACCACGAGGAAGCTAAAAACATGCCGCTGGGCGATTGTGTGGATTGTGAGCTATGCGTGAAAGTTTGTCCAACAGGAATTGACATCCGCAACGGCACGCAGCTGGAATGTGTGAATTGCACCGCATGTATCGATGCATGTGATGATGTAATGGAGAAAGTATATCGTCCGAAAGGATTGATACGTTATGCAAGCGAGAATGGCATTAAAAATAAAATTGCGTTAAAATTTACAGGAAGAATAAAAGCCTATTCATTTGTATTGGTCCTGCTTATCGGCGTGCTTGTTACAACACTTGTTACCCGTTCGGATGTCGACACCACTGTTTTGCGTGCAAGCGGACAATTATTCCAGGACCAGCCGAATGAGCAGGTCAGCAACCTGTACACCGTGCGCGTGATCAATAAAACACGTTTTGATCTGCCCGTTACTTTTAAGATTGAATCGGGCGATGGCGAAATCAAAGTTGTGGGAAGGCCATTGAAAATTGCAAAAGAGTCGAAAGGTGAAACTGTATTTTTTATTCTGCGGGACGAAAAAAATATTTCAACCCGGAAAACAAAATTGAAAATCGGTGTTTATTCCGGTGATCAAAAATTACAAACCGTAACCACAACATTCCTCGGACCTGTTTATGATCAGCAGGCAGGTACAGAAGAGGAAGAGCCTGAAGAAGAAGAAGAAGCCGGTCTTGAAGAACAGAATGATACTAACAATCTAAAAGAGCAATAACATGAGCTGGGGCATACGTATAGCAATTCTTTATAGCGCTTTTGTAGTAATGATCCTTTTCCTGGTTTTCAAAACCATGAACGAAAAAATTGATCTGGTATCTCCTGATTATTACCAGAAGGAATTAAAGTTCCAGGAACAAATTGACAGGCAAACACAAAGCGCTTCATTGAGCGAACAGCCTGCAATTGAAATAATGGAAAATAACATTGCAATAAAATTCCCGGGATCAGTTGCAAACGAAAATATCACGGGAACAATTAAATTTTATCGCCCTTCCGACTCTTCGAAAGATTTTAGTACTGCCATGCAGGTCGATTCTTCCGGAATACAAATTGTGCCATCCGAAAAATTCATCACAGGAATTTACGAGGCGCAAATGACCTGGAGCGCGGGCGGAAAAAATTATTACAACGAAATCTCCTTATACATTCCTTAAATGTTTCCTGTCGCTGCATTACTTCTTGGTTTGCTTGGAAGTGTACATTGCATAGGAATGTGCGGACCGATTGCGCTGGCATTGCCGGTAAAGCGGGATAAAACTAAATCACTTTTAACCGGAATTTCCGTTTACAATTTTGGCCGCGCATTTACCTACGCAGTATTAGGCGCCATATCCGGTCTCGCAGGAAGCGCAGTAAAATGGGCAGGCGGACAACAAACACTTTCCATTGCCGCTGGCGTTTTAATCCTGCTTACATTATTGGCAAATTTTTTCGGGAAACGAATGAAAATTTCTCCGATTACAAAAGGATTTTCCACCATCCGTAATGCGCTGGGAAAATTATTCAAACGAAACCGCCCGGATACTTTGTTATTCATTGGCATGCTGAATGGATTGCTTCCCTGCGGATTGGTTTACGCAGCGCTCGCCGGTGCAGCAGCGACAGGTACGGCTTTGAATGGAGCTTTATTCATGTTTGTTTTCGGACTCGGAACTGTCCCGGTGCTGTTTTCACTTTCATTGGCCGGAACAAAAATCTCTCTTTCAATGCGCGAAAAAATGCGGAAAGCAGTTCCTGTTTTTGTTGGGATCATGGCGCTCTTATTAATTATTCGCGGATTGGGATTGGGCATTCCCTATGTTTCTCCATCCTATTCAGATGGCAATACAGTTTGCAGTCATTGCCAGCCTAAGTAAACTGATAAACATCAGTTATTCTTGTGACCATCCTCAGAAGGCATACCGCTTAGTTAATTTAAGTTTATCCGTTTATATCCCGCAACTTATATAAGCCGTTCAAAACACATAACCCAAAGCGTCAATTCACTAATAATCAACAACTTGCTTTAACAAAACAACGTATTAAACGTGAATAAGATAAATTCCCCTCATACAAGTAACTTTGCGCTCTCCGGGATTAATGTTACTGATATGAAGCGTGAAATGGAAATGTTGAATTCCCTGTTCGAATATGCGACAGAGGGAATTATTATTTGTAATGACAGCGGTGAAATCCGTTTGGCTAATCCAGCTGCTGAGCGGATGTTTGGCTATACCAAAGAAGAATTGACAGGACAGAAAATCGAAATCCTGGTTCCCATGCGGCACAAGCATGCGCACATAGCTCATCGTGATGGATATATCAAAAATCCTACACCAAGAGCCATGGGAGGCACCCGCGATCTTAATGGTGTACGGAAAGATGGTTCCGAAATTAAAGTTGAAGTAAGTCTTAGCCCGTTTGAAACCAGTGAAGGAAACTTCATAATGAGCTTTATTGTTGATATAACTCAAAGAAAACAAAACGAGATAGAATTAAATGATGCGCATAAACGGCAGCAGCAAACCTCGGATGAATTATCCAGGCTGAATGCGGAGCTGGAATCAAAAGTTCGTGACCGTACAGAAGAGCTTGCTGTTGCCATTGAACGGCTTGCTCAATCGAAGCAGGAAGTATTGCGCGCGCTGGAAAAAGAAAAGGAATTGAATGAATTGAAATCACGGTTCATCACGACAGCCTCGCACGAATTCAGAACACCACTGGGAACAATTCTATCTTCGGCTTCTCTCATCGGAAGATATAATGACACCGCAGATATTGAAAAAAGAAACAAACATATAGAACGAATCAAATCTTCTGTAACTAATCTCACAGAAATCCTCAATGATTTTCTTTCGCTTGAAAAGCTGGAAGAAGGAATTATCCTCTGCCATCCTGAACAATTTGATTTCAGCAAAGCCGTCATCGACCTCGCAGAAGACATGCGCCATATTGCAAAGTTGGGGCAAACTATTGAGTTGAATTATTCCGGTTCACATGAAGTTTTCATGGATCGACAGCTGATTAAAAATGCGTTGATCAATCTTTTTTCAAATGCGATAAAATATTCACCGGAGAATAAACCGATCGTAGTAACGGTTGACATTACGGGTGAAAAGCTCAGGATAGATATTGAAGACAAGGGAATCGGAATTCCTGCAGAAGATCAGCCGAATGTTTTTGAGCGGTTTTATCGTGCTAAAAATTCGGGTAATATCCAGGGCACCGGTCTTGGATTGAACATCGTTAAAAAATATGTGGAGCTGATGGACGGCACCATTTCATTCGTCAGCAATCTTAATGAAGGAACAATTTTCACTGTAGAAATTCCATTGCCTCTTACTTGTTAATTACTAAATAAAACCATGAAAAAAATTCTGCTCATAGAAGATAATATGGAAATGCGCGAGAACACTGCTGAAATTCTTGAGCTCGCAAACTACAAAGTGATTACAGCTGAAAACGGAAAAGAGGGCGTTCGTTTAGCGCAGTCAGAAAAACCTGATCTTATTATTTGCGATATTATGATGCCCGAGCTGGATGGATACGGCGTTTTACACATGCTTTCCAAAACACCTGAGCTTGCTTCTATTCCATTTATTTTTCTCACAGCAAAAGCAGAAAAATCAGATCACCGGAAAGGAATGACAATGGGTGCGGATGATTACCTCACTAAACCATTTGACGATATAGAGCTGCTCACTGCAGTAGAAGTTCGTTTGAAAAAAAGCGAGCAGCTGAAATCAGGATTTACAAGAACGCTGGAAGGTCTTGATGAATTCATGCACGAAGCAAAACAATTAGGTGATCTTATTAAGCTTTCTGACAAACGAAAAATAAAAACATTCAAAAAGAAAGATGTTATTTATCATGAAGCATCTTTTGCTGCCGGCATTTTTTTCCTCGCTAAAGGCAAAATAAAAACAAGTAAGATCAATTCAGATGGAAAAGAATTTATAACCGCCTTGATTGGTGATGGTGAGTTTTTCGGTTATTCGGCGCTGATTGAAGATTCACCTTACAGCGATTCTGCTGTTGCGCTGGAAGACGCTGAAGTTTGTGTAATTCCGAAAGAAGATTTTTTTGCATTGTTACATAACAGCCGCGATATTTCTGCTGCCTTCATCCGCATGCTTTCCAATGATGTGAAGGAAAAAGAGCAACGTTTGCTTCAGCTGGCATATAATTCTGTCCGTAAACGTGTAGCAGAAGCCCTCTTACTATTGAAAGAGCGTTATGCAAATGGAAAAGAACCTTTCAGCATGGCTATTTCACGTGAAGATCTTTCTAACCTGGCAGGCACAGCACCGGAAACTGTTATACGTACGCTTTCAGATTTCAAAGAAGAAAAGCTGGTGGAAGTAAAAGGAAGCATGATTACAATCCTTTTACCGGAGAAGCTGGCGCAGATGAAAAATTAATTAGCCATGCTCCCTTAATTTAGTTTGGATTGAATCGAAAGGTGCAGAAGTATTATCTCAAACGAAATGGAAACCGGTTTACTTTCCTTCTTTTGTTAGGAAATGGAAACCGAAGTGAATTGCTAAATATTCCACTTCTTGCTATTCACCCCAAACTTTCTTGAGCGAATCCTTTTCAAAAAGAATCGTGCTATAATTGCATCTGTGAATTTTCAGTTTTAATTATTGTGCAACCCATCCACCATCAACTGCCAACGCATCACCTGTTACAAAAGATGAAGCATCGGAGCAAAGCCACATTGCGGCTTCTGCCACTTCTTCCGGTTCACCCATTCGTCCAACAGGTTCCATATTTTCAAATAGTTTCTCTGCTTCCTTTTGCTTTCCCGTTAAACGATCAATCATTGGTGTTTTAATCACTCCGGGACAAACTGCATTCACACGAATACCCAATTTAGCGTATTCAAGCGCAGCTGTTTTTGTAAGGCCAATCACTCCATGTTTACTTGCCACATACGAAGGAAGTCCTTGAAATCCTACCAAACCAGCTATTGATGCAGTATTTACAATTGATCCTTTTCCCTGCTTAAGCATTTGCTGAATTTCATATTTCATGCAAAGCCAAACACCTTTGAGGTTAATGCCAATAGTACGCTCCCAGATTTCTTCTGTGCATTCATGAGTCATTGCAGTTTTGCCTTCAATTCCAGCATTATTAAAAGCGTAATCAAGGCTTCCGAACTGCCCGACTGTTTGTTCCACCATTGCCATTACATCACTCTCTTTCGACACATCGCACTTTACAAATATTGCTTCACCACCAGCCGCCTTGATAAGATCAAGCGTTTCGTTATCTTCTATCCAATCTGCAATGGTTACTTTTGCTCCTCTTTTTGCAAAAGCAATTGCTGTTGCTCTACCAATACCGAAACTCCCTCCGGTTACAATGGCAACTTTGTTTGCAAATGTCTTTTCCATGATTTTATTTTTTATGTTTTTACAATTAATTCATTTTATACTAATGAACCATTTTTCTTTTTAATAATTGTGCATTCACTGCCACCACAATAGTGCTTAAGCTCATTAACACAGCACCAACTGCCGGACTCAACATAATATTCCATTTGTATAAAACTCCGGCTGCCAGGGGAATTGCCAAAATATTGTATCCAGCTGCCCACCATAAATTTTGTATCATCTTCTTGTAAGTAGCTCTTCCGAATAAAATCAGGTTTGCAATATCTTTCGGATTAGAGTTCACCAAAATAATATCAGCCGTTTCTGCTGCTACATCGGTTCCTGAACCCACGGCAATGCCTACGTCTGCCTGTGCCAATGCAGGAGCGTCATTCACACCGTCACCTGTCATGGCAACAAACTCACCTTTTTTCTGTAACTCTGAAACCTTCTCTAATTTATTATGAGGTAACACGTTTGCTAAAAAGCCATCCATCTGTAATTCTTCGCTTACTTTTTTTGCTACCCGTTCGTTATCACCTGTGAGTAGTAAATTTTTTATTCCTTTTCCTTTGAGTAGTTGTATGGCTTCAAACGACTCTTCTCTGATTTGATCAGAAAATGTAAAGTATCCTGCATTCACATTATCTATCAGAATATAAACTACTGTGTTCGTTAATTCATCAGCTGTTTTTGAAACACTGATGTTTTGTTCCTTCAGATAATTAGGGCCAACCACTTTGATTTCTTTACCTTCTACCGTTCCTTCCAATCCTTTGCCCGGCAGGTAATTAAATTTTTCTGATTTAGGAATAGTAACACCCAGCTCCTTTGCTTTTCTAATCAGACCGTTGGCAATATAATGTTCGGAATGTTGTTCAATGGCCGATGCTAACCGAAGCAATTCGTTTTCATTATATTGATTGTTGAGAACAATTATTTCTTGCAACTCGTGCGAGCCTTTTGTAAGTGTTCCGGTTTTGTCGAAAATGATAGTTGTAATTAGCCTGGCATTTTCAAATGCAGTTCTGTTTCTGATAAGGAGCCCTTTTTGTGCTGCAATAGATGTGGAAATTGCAACTACCAAAGGAACGGCCAATCCCAAAGCATGAGGACAGGAAATTACCATTACAGTTACCATTCTTTCCAAAGCAAATACAAAAGGAAATCCTAATAGCAACCATACAACAAGTGTGAGTGCTCCCCCTCCCAATGCAACAAACGTTAACACTTTTGCTGCACGGTCTGCAAAATTTTGTGTTTTGGATTTTATCTTTTGAGCATCTTCTACCAGTTTCACTACTTTGTTAAGGTAGCTGTCCTTACCTGTGCTAACAACTTTGACCGTTAAAGAGCCATTGCCATTTACAGAACTGCCAATCACTTTATTCTCTTTCTCTTTTTTAACAGGCTTGCTTTCCCCGGTAAGCATGCTCTCATCAACATAACTTTCTCCTTCCAGCACTATGCCGTCAACCGGAATTTTCTCTCCCGGTTTTACCATTACTACATCGTCTTTTTTTAACTGATCTACTGCAACTTCTTCAACCTTTTCATTTACTATAAGATGTGCGGTGGATGGCATCATTTTGACCAATAATTCTAACGAACGGGAAGCGCCCATTACTGATTTCATTTCAAAATAATGTCCAATTAACATGATGTCAATTAAGGTGGCCATTTCCCAATAAAAATCCATCCCCGCCAAACCGAATGTAATAGCAACACTATATGCCCATGCAACAGAAATAGCCACCCCAATCAGGGTCATCATGCCAATGGCTTTGTTCTTTAGTTCATCAATCCCACCTTTTAAGAATGGATAGCCGCCATAAAAGAAAATAAACGTGGAGAGAATGAACAAAACATATTTATCTCCTGGAAAACCAAGAACAAAACCCAACCATTGCTGTATCATGTGCGACAAAGCCAACACAGGTATAGTTACAATGCAACATACTACGAACCGTTTCCAAAAATCGGAAACAGAATGTCCTGCATGTTTATCATGT
The DNA here is from genome assembly GCA_031412295.1 of Bacteroidota bacterium. GTDB lineage: Bacteria > Bacteroidota > Bacteroidia > Palsa-965 > Palsa-965. The sequence goes on along the minus strand of JANOCU010000017.1, from coordinate 261,370 downwards.
CCATCGTGATTTTGTCCCGTGTGCTGGTCATGATGATGCTCTTCTTTATGATGAAGAGGCTTTGGTTGGTCTTTATGGTGTTGATGATCCATTCGTTTAGTTTTATGGCAACTGTTTACGATTCCTCTATTCTTTTGTCTCAATAATTTAATTAAAGATTATTTAAAATAAAACCTTCTCTCTCTCTCTTCTGGCGGAAGCACTGGAACAGACAGCCGCGAAAGCCAAGAACTCGTAAACCTATGCTATGAGTCCATGAATTTTTATTTGTGCTTCAGCATTTTCATTTCTTGCATAATCATTTTTTAATGGCAGGTAGTCCATATTATGCTTTTCATTTTACCCTTCTCTTATTCATTGAGACCTGTTTGCAGCCGCTTTCTTCAGCAACACGTACGGTTAATCCTTGATGGCTGGCACTCGGCAATTCAAAATTGCTCTTATATGCTTGATTTGTGCCAGTTCATAGCATCTGTTTTTTTCCGAATTAAGCTGGAAAATAAAGTTCTATAGTTAACAGCTGTTGTGTTCCCAAAGCTTAGTTGACCCTTAATTCTAAGATTCTAACGATTAACATTATTGCTGAACCAACTTTCTAAAAATTGCTATGCCTTATTAAAAACCAGTAACGGAATTTTAGCATTAAAAGAATACTCAGCAGATTTACTTGACAGGAAAATTTTATCAAAAAAACTTCTGTTCTGCTGTGTAAACATCACCATCATTGATGGCTTTGATTTCCTTATACTGGCTTCAATATTTAAAATTAAAGTATCTGCAAGATTTATATCTTCAAGATGTACCTTGATATTATGCTTTGAAAATGCTTTTGCCGCTTCATTCATTGCCTTTTTATTATTGGTTATTTCAGCCGGGTAATGGAAATGAAGCAGTTCCACTTTTGCTTTTAATGGCTTTGTAAATTCAACAACCTTCTTCAATTCTTTTTCAAGATTTGCAAGATCAGATGGATAAAGAATGCTTGTAATTTTTTCAGGACGATAATTGTGTGGTATTGCAATTACCGGAACAATAGAATTATTAATAAGATCAGAAGTAGTTGTGCCGAATATTTTCTGTAATGTTCCTGCACCTCTTGTGCCGATACAGATAAAGGTGTATTTATTTTGCGCGGCATACGCATTGATATCACTATCGGCAGAATTATGTATTACACACGTTTTATTCTTTGCAATGATCCCCATGTTTTTATAAACGGAATCCACAAACTTATCCAGCTTCTTTTGAATTAATTCTGTCTCATTCTCTTCATATGATTTCGATTTACTTTTACTCCAGGCAGTCGGCTTACTAATGATATAGGAATGAAAAAATGTCAATTCATATTTATGCTGCGATGCTAATTGAATAGCAAATCTTAAAGCTGATTTTGAGTTGGAAGAGAAATCGGTGGTAACAAGAATTTTGTCCATTTTTAATATGTTAAGTGTTAAATTTTAGTTTCAGGATTTACCTAGGTATTTTCTTTCTCCGGGATAATTTTCATTCTTGAGTGTGCTACGGTCCGTTGGTGTTAAAGTACTATCATTAATCTGAATACCCTTACAAAACACACTATCCTTTCAGAGGAAAGGCTGCATTCGCTTAAATATGTCTGGTAAGAAACTTATCATGTAAATGTAGTTGCGCGTAGCCCCGGTATTTATGAGCAGCCACACACAGAAAAATGACGACCGTCAGTTTTGTCTGACATTACAGGTTTTACAAATTTCTATTTTGATTCCCTGAACGGCATTATATCCGGCCTGGGAATAATCTCTACATCATCAGGAATAACTATATCAAAAAGACTTTGCCATGCACCTGATATTCGTTGAGGAGAAAATTCAAAGTCGCGGCTGAAATGTCGCCAGTTACGGAGAAGAAAAGATTTTATCTGCGGATCGTAATTTACTCCTGCCGCATCTTCATCTCCTTTTTCCATCGGTCTTATTTTCCACAGCTCTACTATGCAAAGTGCCTTCCCGGCATTTTTACCAATTGAATTTGTTTTTCCGCAACAAATGACAATATCTCCCCGGTAATTGAATGAACGATGTCTTGTCTCAATCGTTTTTTCGCCGGCTTTTATCCACTCCGCATAAGGAGCACCGGGATAATCGATCATGATTAATGCTTTGTAAATCCTGTTGTCCTTTGCCATTAAATTACTCAAGCAAAATTTGTTCCGTTATAGGTAGATTACGATGAAAGTCAGCTAAATTTTAGTAATATCACGAACGAAAAGTTAGCTGCGATGGCAAGAGGAAATACTTCACAAATTTGAAACATTATGAAGAATGAAAATTTAATTGCCCTGGAAAAATGGTTCGAAGGTTTCAACTCCAAAAATCTCGACCTCCTGCTTTCACTCTACCACGAAAATGCAGAACACTTCAGTCCCAAACTAAAAATCCGCAAACCGGAAACCAACGGATTAATAAAAGGAAAATCACAATTAAGAGACTGGTGGAAAGATGCTTTTGAACGATTACCGGAATTGCATTATCAACCGAATTATTCTATTGCTGATGACAAAAGTGTATTTGTAGAGTACATACGAACAGTTCCCGGTGAAAATGATATGGTTGTAGGGGAAGTTCTGTTTTTCGATAATGGTCTGATCATAAGATCGAAAGTTTTCCATTCGTAAAGCAGGAAGGTTTTTAAATGAAATGAAAATGCTAAATTCACTTTAATAACTAACTCAACAATACAATTCCTAAACCATGAAGCACCTTTCTCTCCTATTATGCGTGGCATTTTTTTCTTTTACTTCATTTCGTATTTCAGAAACAGATTACAATGCAGAGCTCAATGCTGTGGTCGCCGATTTCAAGCTGAATATTTTCGATCAGCTAAAATGTGAAGCTGCTTCTAAAAAAGCCGGTGATATCGCTGATGCAATTGAAGAAGCGCTGAATGAAGACGGACTTGACAAAGGAGAAAGAAAAAAGCTGGAAGGATTTAAGAAAGAAGCAGAAGCGCTTGAAGATTACATTTTAGCCATCGGCGACATCAATGGTGGATTTGAAACTGTTGAAAAAATGAATCTTGCAAATGCGCGTGTGAACGGACAAATCTCTTCGGTTCAAAAAGGAGATTTCTGCGTAGATATTATTTCTGTTACGATCGGTGAATACATTTGCTACCTGGCAGAGAATAGCAGCTCCAAAATTATTTCAGTTAATTACAAATGGAAAGGTCCTGCCGGGGCAAAATCAGGATCAGGAACGGTAAAGGTTTTTGCAAGCTCGGTGCATGCGATGTATAGTAATCGCAAGGATAAGGAGACGAAAGAAGTTAAGTTTATGGGGTTGACTTGTAAGTAGAATTTTACTCAAACAAATAACCACTATACGCCAATCCCTTCGCAACGCTGATAAAATTATCACCGGAATGTACCGGAACACCGGGAAATTTACTTCTGAATAAGTCCTGTATTCCCTGTACCAGCGAAGTGCCACCCGTAAGAAACAAGCTGTCGATCTCGCTGCTGTTTATTTTATGCTTTGCCAGAAAATCCTCTAAATAGAGATTGATCTTACCAAGATCCTTTTCAATTATTCCATTGTACTGACTGAGCGAAACTTTTTCGTTTATATCAATTCCCATTTGAGAATAGACAAATTCAGATGCCGTTGATCCTGACAACTCTATTTTAGTTTTTTCAATCGACTGAAAAACGGAGTAACCAAGATTGTGCTCTGTAAGCGTAACGAGGTTTTTAAATCTTTCGTTTTTATTTGTCAGAGAATAATATTTATTCAATTCATTTTTGATCTTCTGCCCGTTAAAGAAGTTCATCTTTTCCCACGAACATATATTTGAAAAGAATGTAAGCGGCAAGTCGATCAATTTACCCGGAGTTGTTTCGTACAATACACCTTTACCAAAATAAGGCGTTCCTTTTTCCCACATAAAAGCAGAATCAAAACTATCTCCGCCAATATAAATTCCACCTGTAGCAAGAATATCTTTTCTCCTGTCCTTGCTACCTGCTTTCGCGGGATCTAATTCGATGTAGGTGAAATCGGTTGTACCGCCTCCTAAATCTGCAACAAGAACTTTTTGTTTGCGTGAAATATTCTTTTCATAAGCAAACGCCGCCCCTATAGGTTCAAACTGGAATGCAATTTTCTTAAACCCCGCTTTTTCCGCAGCCTCCTTCAATCGCTTTTGCGCAAGCTCATCTTTTGTCGAATCATCATCATCAAAAAAAACAGGCCTTCCAATGATCGCTTTCTGGCAATCCATCCCGATAATGCGGTCAGCTTTTATTTTTAAATCTTTCAAGATTAAAGTAACAAGATCAGATGCATTAAATCTCCGACCACCAATTTGTGTTTCAATAAAACTACGGTTCGGCAAAACCCGCTTAATGGATTTCATAAACCGTCCGCGCATTCTATCTTTTATATATGCATTGATCCCATCAGTACCAACGAAATAGCTTAACGCTTCATTCGGATCCTGCTCAAAAGGAAAATATAAAATGGAAGGAACCGATATCGTTTCAATTACTTCTTTTTTCTCCTCGTCAAATATTGATAGCGCAGAATTCGTAGTTCCGAAATCAATTCCGTAATGATACTTTTCCATAATAACCGCATTCAGGGCTGCAAATTTATAGCAATAGTCGATACAAATGCTGCCGGACAAACGGTTGATGGAAGATATTCCAGCTTTCACCAATTCAATCGCCCGGTTCACCCAGTTTCCTCTCCCAAAGCAAATTTTCCCGCTCATCTTTGGACTGTAAACTAATCACAAAGCCATGAAAAAAATAATCACTTCCACCCTACTCCTGCTCTTCGTAATCCAGCTTTCTGCTACCACGTATTTCGAACAGCTGTGCAATTTTAATTTCAACTGGAAAAAATATGCACTGCAAGCTCCTGCCGGTGAAGCGCGGGAATTTAGTTCTGATAAAGAATTAATACGCGCTCACCTTGGTAGTGTTATCAGCATCCTGCGCAATAATCCTGTTGAACAGTTGAATGTGCAGCAATACAATTCACGCATACAGCTGATCAAAGTGCTCGACAATTATCGCCTTGCAGGAATTTTTCCAATGAATTATTACCGCAAAGAACGCATTCCTGTTTTTATTGACCGGCACCTAACACATTGTGCGGTTGGATTTCTTTTGCAGCATACAGGTCATGAAGCAATGGCGCAACGTATTGCAGCAAAAAATAATTATGCATGGCTGAAAGATATTCACGATGCTGAATTTCCTGCGTGGCAAGCAGCTTCCGGTTTTACGATGGAAGAATTGAAGTTGATTCAAGGTGCTTATGATAATTATCGCTGGGATGCTTTTGTTGCGGTTGATAAATACGAAACACCACAAAAGCCGGCCTGCATTCTTGCCTATTTTGAGAATGAAGCGTTGCACAAACCAATGGCTGCAAAACCGGATAATATCTGGTGCCAGGGTGAAGGAACTAATGGTGTGCTGAATGGAAAATGGACGCAGAATTTTGCAGTAGGTATGCCGTGGATCGTTGGGTATTTTGAAAACGGAAATCGCTCTGGACAATGGCAGGAATATTACCAGGGAACAAAAATATTATGTCGCACTGAACATTGGAGAAACAATAAGCTGAACGGACTTCGCAAACGTTTTGATCGTTTTGGAAATCTCATTGAAGAAATTATGTTCAAGAACGGAAAAGCAATTACCAAAACAAATTATTCTCTTGAAGATTCATTGGTGTATGTGCGCAAGCCAATTGATTCCGTTCTTGTTTTTACAGAAATATTTTTCGAAGGTTCACTGATTGCTTCCGGACGTGAGCGCATTCATAACCCGGGAAACTTGCAATGGTTTCAGAACATTGAATTGACTGCTCTTAATTCTGCTGCCATACAATCGCGTGATAATGGCTCACACGGTAACGGTTCCTTTACTCCGACTTATGGAAGCAGAAGTTTGTATAACACACCTGCGCTTGTAGAATATAAAAAGGAAGGCGAATGGAAGTATTACAAAGAATTCAATTATTCTGCGAAGAAAGCTCCGACTTCTATGCGTGAATTGCTGGTGTATAATTACAGGCACTTCGGACAATCGCTTGTAAATGCATTAACCTTGTTTGAAAATAAAACAATCAAAGCCGGTTATGATTCACTGCTCGTACAATATGACAACAATAACCTTAAGGATTTTTACGGATATGGAAATAATAACTTCATCCATTACGCGATCAACTATTATCCGACAGACGTTAACTCGAATGTAATAACTTTAAGCGTTCATCGTTACAGCAACTATCCACCTTTGGTATCTCAACCTGTTATTAAAGATTGTGGAGAATACAACCAGGCAAATGAAAAGATCGGCAATTGGCAGTATTATACCAAGACAAGCAAGTTGTACAAGAAAGAAAATTACCTCATTGCCTGGAAGGAAGATTAAAGGAAACGTGAGAGGTTAGACTTGTCCCGATAGCTATCGGGATGAGAAAAATAAAACAAAGTATAACCCTGAAGTCCGTGTAATCCGTGGTAGAATTTATTCTGCTGCGGATTACGCTTTACAAATTCAAAGTTTGCATAAAAAGAAGTATTTTGTTTGTGATTTATGACAATGAAAAACGGCCTGTTATTATTTTGTTTTACTATTTTATTCTATTCTGCAGGCATAGCGCAGAACAATGCGGCTGTGGATTCTTCTTTTGTTTATACAAACGACAAGTCTGTTAATTCTGCTTCATCTAAATTATTAAAGTCGATAAAGGATAATAAACAGGATGAAGAGATTGCCCGGAATTCTTTTGATTTAGCAGGCGCATTAACGAAAGCGAAAGAATATTCCAAAGCTGAATTGTATCTCAACAAAGCAATTCAGCTGGAAAATTCAACCAAAACAAAAAAGAACCTTGCCGAATATTACAGGGAGCTCGCACGGATCCAGGAATTACAGAATAAATATGTACTTGCTTCGGAGAGCTATAAAAAAGCTGCAGGGTTTTCCCCGGATAGTTTGCAACGACAGCTGAATAAAAATGATGCAGCACGTTTGTTACATTCATCGCCACAGGATCAGCTGAATTACCTGAATCAGAATGCGATCATTCTTAACAATTCCTCCAATAGCAATTCCGTTAATACCCAGAAGGTGCAGAATTACACCCAGATGGCGACCAACAACATCTTATTAAATCAGCCCGATGAAGCGCTGGGGAATTTCCAGGATGCATTAAATACATTGGACAGCAACACCGAAAACTCCGTGCTGATTAAAAGTGAGATGGTGGAATTGCTTGTTGCATCAAATGATATTGAAGATGCCATCGCGTTGCAGAAAGCCGTCGTGCAGGAATCGAAAAATAGTTCTGATGTTGAAACGCAAGTCGCACAGCTGCGGAATTTATCTGCTTTGTACTTTAAAATTGATAGTACAGAAGCCGGTGTGAAACTTTTAAAAGACGCATACAATCTCGCAGTTGCAAGAGGAAATGTAAAAGAGGCGAAAGAAAGTCTGCTTGCGCTTACATCCTTTTATGAAAAAAATAAGCAAGAGCAGGAAGCAGCAAAACTCTATAGTAATTTCCTCAGCCAGCTGGATAATTTGCTTTCGCGTGACAGCAGCCTTATCGACAAAAGATTGTTTCTTGTCAACGAAGGAAAAATTGCCGAGCTTGAGCAACAGCAAACAATGAAGGATGAATTAATCAGTCGCAAGAATAAATACAATATAGTTTTAATTGGTTCAGTAATAGTATTATTCACCTTGTTGCTGCTGATCATAAAAGCTTTGTTTTCCATTCGAAAAAGAAACAAACAAATTGCGCTTCAATCTTTACGTCGCGAAATGAATCCGCATTTTATTTTTAACAGCCTCAACAGTGTCAATCAATTTATCGCCAACAACAATGAACGTGAAGCGAATAAATATCTCACCTCCTATTCGAATCTCATGCGCAACATCATGGAGAATTCGAATAAGGATTATGTAACGCTTAGCGTCGAAATTGATCAGCTGAAAAAATACCTGGAGCTCGAAAAACTCCGGTTCTCCGATAAATTTGAATATCAAATTGAAGTAGATCCTCAGCTGAATGTTGATACGGTAATGGTTCCGAATATGATCCTTCAGCCTAACTTGGAGAATGCGATCTGGCATGGATTACGTTACAAAAATTCTTCAGGGCTGCTTAGATTGAAATTTCATAAAAACGGTAGTAAGACTGCTGTAACGATCGAGGATAATGGAATCGGCTTAACAGAAAGCAAAAAGATTAAAACAAAAAATCAAAAGCTGCACGAATCACTTGGATTAAAAAACGTGCAGGAACGAATCCGTTTGCTGAATGATATTTACAAATCGAATATTCGTTTTGATATAACTGAAAAAACAGGTGCAGAAACAGGCGTATTGGTTCAAATAGAATGGTAAAGAAAAAAATAACCGCAGTCATCGTTGAAGATGAATCATCAGCAAGAGAAGCGTTAAAAGCTTATCTCACTAAATATTGTCCGCAAATAGAAGTGATCGGCGAAGCGCATGATGCACGGCAGGCTGAAGCTGTTTTGCACGAGCTGAAACCACAGCTTGTTTTCCTCGATGTTGAATTGCCATTCGGAAATGCATTCGATGTGCTGGATGCATGCAAAGATTTACATTTCGAAACCATCTTCGTCACTGCATTTTCCGAATATTCATTAAAGGCATTGAATCAAAGTGCTGCTTATTATTTGTTGAAGCCTGTCAGCATAGAAGAGCTGATCGTTGCAGTAGAAAAAGCGGCGCAGCATATTAATAATAAAGAAGTCTTCAACCGAAATGCAATCACAGTTGAAAATTTCCGCGAGCAGCAACCCACCAAACGACAAGTGATCCTTCCCACCTTAGAAGGTTTTGAAGTGATCAAAATGGATGACATCATCCGCCTGCAGGGAAACGGGAATTTCACTGATATTTTTCTGAAAGACGGCACAAAAAAAATGGCTTGCCGGTTTCTAAAACATTACGATGAAATTTTGTCTTACCCCTTCATCCGCGTACACAAATCGCATATCATTAATGTCGAATGCGTAAAGTCGTTCCACAAAAATGCGGGTGGTTATGTTATTCTAAATGATAAGTCGGAGATTGATATATCAGCGAATTACAAGGAAGAGTTTTTGAAACATTTTAAATAGGTTTTTTGTTTCATCATCAGGCGCGTTTTTGTTTGAATCATCAGGCGCGTTTACGAAACGCGCCTAATGATTCAAAACAAATCTTAATCGGTAATCTGTAATCTGTAATCCAGTAATCTTTTTCCTTCATGAACACCTTCCTCTTCGCATGGAACCCCGTCAAATGGCCGTGGCCGGAAATAAGCGAAAGTGTTGCATTGCTCAAAAGCGGAAAAAAAGTAACAGAAAGCTGGACTTGTGTCAGCCACAAAAAAATAAAATCCGGCGACCGCGCTTTTTTTTCAAAAGTTGGTTCTGCACCACGTGGAATCTTTTCCTCAGGCCAAATTATTTCTCAACCGTTTTTATCCAAAGGCCGAAATGGAAAAGACATCTATTGTGTGATGATTGAATTTGATGCGTTGCTTGACCCTAACACCACATCAATCCTTACAATCGACATACTTGCCATTGGTAAATTGGAAAAACAATTGTGGACGCCGCAATCATCAGGCATTACAATTAAACCGGAATATGCGGAAGAGCTTGAAATGGTTTGGAAAGATTTTTTAGAAAACCGATAAGGTTTGTATCAAACTACAATGTAAAATTTTCCCCACTTACGCCTTCAAAAATTAACATGAACTAATTTTACGATTTGTTTATTTGACATATTGATAATTTTACAATAATTTTATTTCACAATTTGAATTTTACTTTTGTTTTAAATAGATAAAACACTTGCTGTTTTAAATATCGATTTTTTTGCTGGTTGGAAAACCGGTTTATTATTTACGGAGGGAGGCAAGGATCGGGAGGCGATTTAAAAACACTATGATTTGCAAGATTGAATTCCTGTACAGGGAAATTTTCAGTTCTGCATTATAAAATATATATCCACTTTTTATTCACTTTAATTATGTACTAACATGAAAAACAAACAGACCCGATTATTAAACTTAAGTGCGTTGAAAATCTTTTTAGCTTTTGTGCTGACGGGATTTTCTCACACTGCATGGAGCCAGATTTCGTACTCCGCTGCGGCATCGAATTACACGCAAAATTTCGACAACCTATATGCTGCTGTTCCTTCAAACAATACTACCCAGTCTGCTTTGATACTGCCGACGGGTTGGGTTTTTATTGAATTCGGATCGAATTCAAATACCACTTTCCGTAATGACAATGGATCATCCGCAACGGGTGACACTTACCTGGATGGTTCGACCGGATCTAACGAAAGATCAATTGGCGCATTTGCATCAGGAAGCTTAACCTCGAATTTCGGCGCTTCATTTATAAATAACACCGGCGTTACACTCAGCGAGGTTACATTAAGCTATACGGGTGAACAATGGAAAGACGGAGGTAGCAGTACTTCTGTTTTAAATACATTGTCATTTGCTTATTCTATTGGTGCAACTTCACTCACATCCGGAACTTATACGAACGTATCGCAGCTCAATTTTACTGCTTTGCATAATAATACAACAGGAGATGTAGTACTTGATGGCAACTTAGCGGTCAACCGGACACTAATTTCATACACCATAACAGGAATTTCATGGGCGCCGGGTACCACATTGTTTATCCGCTGGTCGGATGTTAACGATGCAGGTAATGATGATAATTTAGCTGTGGACGGAGTGACATTTTCTGCTTCCGCCAGCTCAACACCATCCCTTACTGTTAATCCATCTTCTCTTTCATTCGGCACAACTGCTGTTGCTACCATTTCTGCTTCCCAAAGTTTTTCTGTTTCAGGATCAGACCTGACAGGTGCGCCGGGAAATCTTACGGTAACATCAACGTCTTCCGATTTCCAGGTTTCAAATGATAACATAACCTTCGGCTCAACAACAACACTTGCGTATACATCTTCAACGTTAAGCCCAACACCGGTTTATGTTCGTTTCACTCCGCTTTCACCCGGATTAAAAACCGGTAACGTTGTAGTTAGTGGCGGCGGTGATTTAACACCTCCATCAGTTGGTGTTTCGGGAACAGCTCAGACTCCACCTGCAAAACTCGCTATTACAAATATTTCTCCTGCAAGTCCTGTTGTCAATCAGAACTTCAGCGTAACTGTACAGGCACAGGATGCAAGTAACACACCTCAAAATGTTATTACAAATACAAGTGTTATTCTTTCAGTTACGAACGGTACCGGAACTGTAAGCGGAACAATTACAGGGACAATAATTGCAGGAACCAATACGGTTATCATTTCGAATGTAAGCTATAACGTAGCAGAAACAGGGGTTGTTCTTACAGCAACACGTACATCAGGGGATAACCTAATGGCAGGCAACAGCGCTCCATTTACTGTCACCGGTGTTGCTACGCAACTGGCTTTTGTAAATTTTCCTTCAACAGGTATGATGAATACCAACATAGCCTCATTCACAGTTGAAGCCCGTCTTTCTAATAATTCTGTGGATGCAAATTATTCCGGCAATGTAACTCTGACACAAGCAAGTGGTCCGGGTATAATGAGTGGTACACTTACTGTTGCAGCAGTTAACGGAATTGCAACGTTCTCCGATATCGAATTTAACCAGGCAGGTTCTTATACGATAATGGCTTCATCAGGAACGCTGACACCAACAACAAGCAATACGATTGTAATTACTACGCCGCCGTTTGTGGCCACCGATATTATGCCTCGTTATATCCAGGGGATCAATGGCACAAACAATAACCGTGTTCCTTATGCATGTGTGATCACCATCAACAACCTCACACCAAATGCAACTTATCGTTATTTCAACCAGGTTGTACTTTCCAGTGAAGCTTCCACTTCCAATGGCGCAGGAATCAGCATTTATCCAAATCCAACAGCTTATACAAGAAGCACATCACCCTCACTGAGCAGCGCGGGTAATTATGGAACCTTCACTGCTGATGCAAGCGGAAATTATACAGGTTTATTCGTAACAGAACCAAGTGGAAATGCAACACGTTTTGTACCGGGAAATTACCTTCGCATGCGCATTATGCTTAATGATGGTAACAACGGAACTTCAATTGCTTCGCGTGTAACATCAATGGATTCTGCACAGGTAATTAATTTCGGAACAACACCAACTAACGGAACAGCGTTAAGAGGAAACTCACAGGCTAATCCGAAAAATTTCGTTTTCATTTATGATAACGTTGCAGGAACAGGCTCACCGATCGCAGGAACTTTTGTTGAATCGGATGGCACAGCAAATACAACATCAAATAGCTATGCATCTTTCTACAGCACTTCAGTTGACGGAGTGAATGGTGCTTACGGAACAATTATTCCGAACACAAATGCAAACGGAATCCGCAGAATTGAGCAGCGTGATCTTATGACAACACAAATTGTAGGATGTCCTGCAATTGACGGAGATGGTGTGTGGCAGAGTGGCGCTAATACAGTGAATCCATCAAGTGGTACTACAGCAATTGTATTGACAACAACAGATGCACCGCTGAATTCAACTTATGTGGAACCGATGATCACTTCTATAACAGGGAATAGTCCTGTTTGCTCAGACGGAACATTAAACCTGAATGTTGTTGCAACCGGAACTCCTTCACCAACCTATCAATGGATGGGAGCAGGAAATTTTAATTCAACAACAATCAGCAATCCGTCTGTCACAAATCCTGAAACAGGAACTTACACTGTAACAGTAACGAATGCATGCGGATCTGCTACTGGAACAATTACGATAACAGTTGATTCTGCTTCGGTTGGCGGAACAGTAGCTGATGATCAGTCAATTTGTCCTAATACACAACCTGCAGATCTTACATTAAGCGGGAATACAGGTGATGTAATGAAATGGCAATCGTCAGCAGATTCTATGTTCACAGCACCAACGGACATTAATAATACAACCACAACGTTGCCCGGCAGCACCATCGGAAATTTAAGCTCGACAACTTATTTCAGAGCAATTGTTCAGAATGATAGTTGTTCTTCTGATACGTCTTCGTATGTTACGATTACTGTTGATGAAGAAGATCCTTTGATCACTGCACCGAATGACACAACAGTTACAGCAAATTCTGATTGTTCTGTGCCGGCATTTTCACCTGGTTCACCAACAACTTCGGATAATTGTTCTGTAGCTTCTGTTACAAATGATGCGCCGTCTACTTTCCCGATCGGCACAACGCCAGTAGTATATACAGTAACTGATGGAAATGGAAACATGGCGACAGACACACAGTATGTCACTGTTGTAGCACCGAACGGTCCTGCAATGCCGGGACCAATTTCAGGACCTGGATCGAATATCTGTACGCCTACAGCTATTTATGCGGTAGCACCTGTGGCGAATGCAACTTCGTATACATGGACCGTTCCTCCGGGGGTAACGATCATTTCGGGACAAGGAACAAATTCAATAAATGTTTCTTTCTCTCCGTCATTTGCGAGTGGTGTGATTTCAGTGACAGCAGAAAATTCTTGTTCAAGCAGCGCACCGAGAAGTAAAACGATCATTCGTATTCCTGCAATGCCTGGTCCGATTTCCGGTCCAACATCAGACATCTGCACACCAACTGCTAACTATTCAGTTGCGCCGGTTGCAGGAGCTTCTACTTATACATGGACAGTTTCTTCAGGTATGACGATTGTATCGGGACAAGGAACAACTAACATCACTGTTGCTTTCTCACCATCGTTTAATTCCGGAACAATTAGTGTGCGAGCAAACAGCGCATGCCAGAGCAGCCCAATCAGGTATCTGAATGTTGTCCGCGTTCCAGGCACTCCGGGTGCAATCAGCGGACCGACAACAGGTATTTGTGTACCAACAGGATCGTATTCTATCTCACCGGTGAATGGCGCTTCTTCATACACATGGACTGTTCCATCAGGAGTAACGATTACATCAGGCCAGGGAACCACGAACATACAGGTTACGTATGGCAGCGGATTTGTTTCCGGGTTTGTAACAGTTACAGCAAACAGCAGCTGTCAGACCAGCTCACCACGTGTGCTTGCAATTTCAAGAGCACTTGGTCAGCCAACAGGTCTGAGTGGTCCAACAAATAATATTTGTCAACCGACCGGAACGTATACCATCAACCCGGTAGCGAATGCAACATCTTATTTCTGGACTGTTCCATCCGGAGTAACAATTACTTCCGGACAAGGAACAACTTCAATCGATGTTGCTTATGGTCCTTCATTTACTTCGGGATATGTTGGTGTAATGGCAATGAGCGCTTGCGCAACAAGCAATACAGCCTACCTGGCTATTTCAGGTTGCAATTCAGCACGTCTGATGGATCCATCTGCTCCAGTTGCGTCCGCAGAGCTAATCATCTCTGATGCATACCCGAATCCTGCAAACGAAAAATTCTCTTTCAATATTCAATCACCAGTGGATGGGGATGTTGATATGGAAATTTACGATGCGCAAGGCAAGTTGATCTTTGCAGAAAAGAAAATTCTTGCACAAGGACCAAACATTATTTCCCAGGATGTCAATTTTGAATCAAGAGGAATAATCCTTGTAAGAATTATCAGCAACAATGGAACTGTTGTCACCAGGACGGTGATTGTTCAGTAAAATTGATTTTGGTTAATTAAAAGGAACGGGGTTGGTAAAACAATCCTGTTCCTTTTTTTTGTGCGTGGTAATAAATGGAAATAAAAAAGTCCCGCCAATCAGCAGGACTTTTTCATTCGTATTAAATTCTCCTAATCAAACTTCTTCGAGCTGAATTTACCGATCATGCTTGTTGTCATAAACCGAAGAGAAATTTCAAATCCTCCACGCGATTTACTTGCTGCTGTCAGATCAGACAAATTAATATCATAGCTGAAACCGATGCGCATAAAATTAATCTCGTAAGCAGTAATAATATTAAACGCATCACCGAAACGATAATAACCGCCTAAAACAAATGCTGCAGGTTTTTTGCTTCGTGTATAATGTGAAGCTTCCTGCATGAGATATTTGACAAGCAACCCTGCATTAATTTCATGGTGCCCGCCCTGGATCATCACAACATACCCGGGCTGTAAAACAACACTATGGTTTTTCCATCCGATATCAGCATTACCATGCGCCACTAATTTCATTGGCAAACGCATATCTGAATTACCATAAAAGCTGTAAAGCGGCTTATTAATGTGCTGCAATGAAACTCCTGCATTAAACGTCAGCGCATCATTCGAGCTGATCGTATTATGACCTTTTCCATAAAACCATGCAAGCCCTGCTCCTAAATCTGCGTACGTGCGGTTTGCAAATGCAGCAGGCTCCATCGAAGGCGCGGCGGCATCAAACATTCCGCCGATGTATTGATTATCCCAATTCAATTTATCATAGCTCAAACTACGCTGACCGAAGCCACCATAAATTCCGGCTGAAAGTAAATTGTTGTCATTTAATGCAATCACACCGGACAAGTGCAGCTGACCCATCGTAGTTCCCATCGCGCCATCACCTGCCTTATCGGAAAAAATATCTATCCCGACGCCAAGATGATTCCCGCTTTTCTTTTTATTGTAAGCCATATCCGCGCTTACATTAAAAGTCCGGAATGGATTATTGGTTACACTTTTCCACTGGTCTTTGTAATTAATGATCGCAGCAAAGCCATGTGATAAACCAGCTTGTGCGGGATTTAAAAGCAAAGGCGTTTGTGTCAGCTGCGAAAAGTGAATATCCTGCCCGGAAGAAAGGAGCGGCAATAAAGAAGAAGCTGCAACAGCTAAAAAAAGTTTAGTCTTTCTCATCGTTCAATTATTTTACCAAAGAGACATTGCCCTTCTTATTTATTTCTGTTCCGTCGAATAATTTTCCTTTCACCAAATAGGTGAACACCGCATTTTCGCACGCAACGCCCCGCCATGTTCCATCCCAGCCAAATGCAGGATCTGTCGAATGGAAAACCTGCTCACCCCAGCGATTGAATACATAGAAATCCATATACTCAATGCAGGCACCTCTTACATAAAGCACATCATTCTGGTTATCTCCATTCGGCGAGAACGCATTCGGTAAAAATACTTCGCCGCAGAAAATGTCGACAAAGACAGTTACCGTATCTGTGCGCACACAACCGAGGGAATCGGAAACTGTTAATGTGTACGTTGTCGTAACAGTTGGCGAAGCAATTGGATTTTGGCAAACAACACAACTCAGATCAGCTGGCGGCGACCATATATAATTCGATCCGCCGGTTGCGTTTAATTGTGTGGTTTGTCCTTGCGTAATTGTAACTGTCGGACCTGCATCAGGATTAAGCGCGCTTACACTTGAAACGTTAACGGTTGCTGTAAATGAACATCCGTATGCATCAACAACATAACACGTGTATGTTCCAGGCGCAAGACCTACTGCAGTTTGTGTGTTTTGTCCGTTGCTCCAGAGGTAAGTGTATGGCGGACTTCCACCGATCGGTTGTGCTGTAGCTGTTCCGTCATCCACATTACAGCTTGCATCTGTTGAAGAGCTGGTATCGCTGATCGTATTTACAAATACGGTGATCGTATCATAACTAATACATCCTCCTGTTACAGCAACACTTAGGAAATAAGTTGTGGTTTGCGTTGGCGTCACCGTAATCGTATTTGTATTCCCGATTACTGTTGCGCCATTCATCCACGTAAATCCATAACCTGTTCCGGGTGGTGTGGTAAGCGTAACCGGGCTGCTCATGCAAATCGCAGTATCATTTCCGGCATTCGCAGTCGGGTAGGCTTTTACTGTAATGTTGAAAGTCGAATTTGCAGAACCGCATTGGTTGATCGCGTTCAATGTGATTTGATAGGCGCCGATATTCGGATAAGCCATTTCAATAATATTGTTTGACGTATCAATGATTGTTCCTCCGGTTGTTCCCCAGCTGTAATAGGTGCTGTTATTAAAGAACGCTGTATACACATTCGTGTCACCCTGGCAAACAATATGCGGACCTGCAACGTTCACGTTCGGCACACCAAGCACAACGATCGTGTGAACAGGCGACCACGGTCCTACACAACCGTAGCTTGTTTCCTGTACATAAAATGTCAGCGTGTTTGGTCCGCCAAGACTTACATAAAGTGAATTTGAATTTGCACCTGATGGAGAAACGAATGGATTTCCATTATTAATTCCATTACACATCCACATGTAAGTTGAATTGGCAGAATACGAATACGGCGAGAAGAACAATGCTGCTATGTCTCCTGTGCAGAATGTATCTGTCGGAATGAACGTGGTATAATCGTACGATGTAATTGTCGGCGGTGTTGAATTCGGTGCGCCGATGGTTAACCTGATCAGTGTGCCGAGCGAATTATCAGGTACAGAAGAATTCGTAGCAACCACACGCAGGTAATTCATCCCGATCGGAAGACCATAGATCGGCAAGCTGTCTTTACATGGTATGTGAATGTTCAGTGTTGTATCACCGGTAGCGGCAACTGAACCTAAAATTCCATCAGAACCGATCTGTCCGAAGGTCATGCTGCTCATCAGCTGCGTTGTGAAAACATTTCCCGGATTATAAACTGCAGTTGTATTAAAAGAATTCACATCAATATCAATCAGCGAGTCTGCACCGTTCGGAGATATTGCACAATCGGTAACACAGAAGTCGAGGTCCATCGTGTTATTGGTTTCAATATCACATTGCCCGATACAGAATGGTCCCCATGGTGCACCGATCACTGCAGGCGTTGAAGAAACAACGCGTATGTAATAACCACATCCGGGCGGAACATTCGGCACTAATCCGGCAACTGTTCCCGGAGGTGAACCTAATGCAGGATCATAAGTAGCGGAGTTAGGAAATGTTCCGATGACAGGAGGAACAGCAGCAAACACACCATTGGAATCGGAGAGCTGCGCCGTATAAACATTCGCGCCGCCAAAAACTCCTGTGGAATAAAAAGGCACATCGATTACACTACCAACACAAACTGCGTTCGAATCAAACGTTACGACAGGTTGTAAAGTAGTGATGACATTGGGACACGCAATGATCTGGAAACAAGCAGATGCTGTTCCCGTAAAAGTGGGTGATGGCGACGTTCGCCGTATCCTGATTTTATAACAATTACCAATACCGGCAGTGGAAGGAAGAAGAATGGCAAACAGACCACTTGTCTGCGGATAAAAAATATTTGCAACCCACGAGTTCGATCCCGGGAAATTTCCTGTCGGGGTAGAAAGATCGATCGCGTATGTACCATCGCACAACGTATCCGAAAGGCTCCACCAGATATAAAGCAGACCGCCCTGGCAAACAGGATTCGGTGAAACGCTGTCGACAACGATGGTAACGTTATTGTTATAGTTCGCGGCAATATTGATATCGTCAATTGCAAATGAAACGGAATCGGGAGAAGGTCCATTATCATTTTCCCACCTGAATCCGAAACGAAGATTATTCACATTACTGAACGCAGGATCAGTAATGTCTTCGTATTTCCATTTGTACATGTTGTTGTACTGGGCCAAACCGGTTTGAATCCACGGACCATTGTTGACGCTGTAATAAACTTGTCCGTAAGCCGTAGCTGATCCCTGGCACAAATAGAAAAAGCTGAAATGAACCGAATCCATTCCCATCGTACACATGCCATTTGTCATGAAGGCAAAACGATCGGACGCATTCGACGGATTATAATTTACATTGGTAATTCCGGAAGGCGCATCATGGATATGCAGATTCTGACTGAACGGGGCAAATGCAATCGTTCCGCTGAATGTGCTGTCCTGGCTGTAGGTATTCTGGTACGTCGGGGCTCCCGTGTATTGGTTGTTGACGATCCATTCATTGCTGCCCGTATTTGTTCCCGGGCCGGCGCCGTTCAATGTAAACGTGCCTCCACCGGTTTGAAAATTTTCAGTAAAGAGGAGAATGTTTTGCGCAGTGAGCATAGTGCTGCTAACAAAACAAAGACTGAAAATGAAAAGTAACTTTTTCATCATGCTTTTTTTATGAATGGTTGACTCTGAAAAAAATGAAATGCGAAGGTGTTTACCGGATTGGGGTAGCAGGTAATAATTGGTGCTCCTGTTCCCAATTGTGAATATAGAACATTGTAGCTTACAAACCAGCGTAATACGTAAAATTGATTCATTTGAAATGCAGAAAAATCGTTGTATTATTTTGCTGTGGCCAATAAGGCGTATTTTCTGGTCCTGTTTAAGCTAAAATCCTGCTTACAAATGCGCTTATTGAACCTGAAAATGAAATGGCTTTGCATTTTACTTTTGCTATTTCCAATGGTACTGGAAGCGCAGGGTGGTGAGAATGCAATTGGAGTATTTATATCGCTGATCAAATGGAGCGTGATAATTATAATAATCGCAATTATCGTTTATATAATTATCAGGAGCAGGAGAAAATAAAATGGCTGCAAGAATTATTTCCGCAGCCATTCAATTAAAGCTTTTTATTGTTACCTGATCAAACTCACAGAACCAACCTTTTTGTATTCTTTTCCTTTGTTATCCGTCGCCATCACTTTCCAAACGTATGTATCCTGCTGGCAGAGATCAGCTTTTCCCTGCACTTTTCCATCCCAGCCTTTATTGATATCTGTAGTGGTATAAATCATATTTCCCCAACGATCATAGATCCATAGCTGAAATTTATCCGGATCAATTCCAACTGCGATCGGGAGGAAAATTTCATTGACATTATCGTTATTCGGTGTAAATGCATTCGGTACATAGATCGATACATCAGGGTCAATACAAATCGGGTGTGAAATAGTATCCCAGCATCCATTCGGTGTTGTAACCATAAGCAATACATTATAACAATCCGGGGCGAAATAGATAAATATCGGATCCTGGTCGGTAGAGCTGGAATTAAATACATCGCCGAAATTCCACGTCCAGGTTGTTGCATTCGAAGAACCATCTGTAAAATAAATCTCTGCATTAAAAATTGTTGTCGGCTGAGGATTTGCACTGAACGCTGCAACCGGATTTGTGTATGCAGCAATGTAACCCGGCATTGTAATCGTATCCATACATCCGTCAGCTGTTGTGACAATGAGCGTTACAGGATATACGCCCGGCGTTGTATAACAATGAGAAGGATCTTGTAACGTCGAATTATTTCCATCACCAAAATCCCAATCCCATGCAGTGATCACACCAGGAGCTGCAACAGTTGACAAGTCAGAAAAATTCGTGCACACCGGCGAACATCCGGCTAATGAATCTCCGCTGAAAGAAACAACAGGAACAGGATTTACAGTTACAGAAGCAGTAGAATTCGCAACACAACCGTTCGCATCGGTAACGGTAGCTGAATAAGTTGTTGTTGCCGACGGTGAAACGTTCTGCATATTTCCTGTCAGGTTTCCCGGGTTCCAGGCTACATTGTAAGGTGCAACACCACCACCAGGAACAGCGGTGATTGTAGCTTGTTGACCATTACAAATTATTGCCGCTGCCGCGCTTGACTGTAACGTAAGCAGTGGTGGTTCTGTAATTGTAATTGTAGCAGTAGATCCGCAACCGTTGGCATCTGTTACTGTAATTTCATAAGAGCCTGCGGGAATATTGTTTGCTGTATTGGTCACTGAAACGTTAGGCGACCAGGAGTACGTGTAAGGAGTAATTCCGCCTGCGGGCACTACATTGATAGAACCTGTTGATGCTCCAAAACAATCAATGTTTGTTACAGGTCCCGAAGAAACGAGAACAGGAAATGGTTCAGTGATAGAAAACGATTGTGTTATGCTACAACCATTCGCATCGGTAATCGTACAAGTGTACGTTCCTGTATAAAGTGCAGGTGCGGTTGCTGCATTCCCTCCGGACGGTAACCACGAATACGAATATCCTGGAGTGCCGCCGGCAGGATTCACTGTTGCTGATCCGTTGTTTCCTCCGCTGCACAGCTCATCCACCTGTGATGCGGTTGTTGTTAATGCAGTTGGCTCTGTTAATGTTACCGAAGATGAAGTTGTACAACCATTTGCATCTGTCACAGTACAGGTGTATGATTGTGCTGTTAATCCACTTGCTGTTGCAGCATTCCCACCTGATGGCGACCATACATAAGAATAAGATGGATTTCCTCCCGCCGGTGAAATTGTTGCGCTGCCTGTAGATCCGCCGTTGCACAAAACATCACTTGATGCAATCGTTGAGGTAAGCAATGGTGGTTCTGTGAGCGTAACTGTATCCGATGCAGTGCAATTATTCACATCGGTTATGGTAACCACATGCGTGCCTGCAGGAAGACCGCTTTCCGTTGCAGCATTTCCACCGGAAGGCGACCATGAATAAGTAAACGGACCATTTCCTCCGGGAGTGACAGTAGCTGAACCGGTATTATTACCATTGCAAAGAATATTTGTCGACGAGCTTATTACTGCTGTCGGTGTGCTGGCTCCTACTACATTCACTGTAGCTGTTGCAACGCATAAATTTGCATCGGTAACGGTTATCACATAATTACCACCAAGCAAACCTGTTTCAGTTGCAGCATTACCACCTGAAGGCGACCACGAATAAGTATACGCCCCTGTTCCTCCTGCAGCAACAACAGAAGCAGTTCCATTCGGACTTCCACATATGGAAGGTGTTGAAGAAGTGGCAAGGGTTATTGCTGTGGGTGAAGTGATGGTGAATGTTTGTGCATTAGTACAACCATTGTTATCCGTAATTGTACACGTATAATTTCCTGCAGCAAGACCGGAAGCAGTAGCAGCATTACCGCCAGATGGTGACCACGCATACGAATACGCAGGAACTCCGCCGGCCGGATTGACAGTGGCAGAACCATTATTTACACCATTACAAACAAGATCAACCTGTGATTGTGTTGCGGTAAGTGCGGTTGGTTGTGTGATGGTAATTGTATGTGTTACAAAACAACCGCCGCTGTTTGTTGCCGTTACCGTATATGAACCGGGAGATAAGTTAGAAACCGTTTGTGTATTCCCGACATTCGGACTCCAGGCATACGTATATGTTCCCACAGGCGCAGGAGTAATAGTTGCGCTGCCATTATTGTTTCCAAAGCACGAGACATTGACTACAGTCGAAGTTGCAGTTGGTGTCGGAGCAAGCGAAACGGTTATACAAGCTACAGGACCTGGTCCGCATGCACCGGATGGTGTACAACAGATCTGACCCGGGGTGCTTCCGGCTAGAATGGTAATTGTATTTGTCCCCTGCCCTGTAGTAATCGTAGTACCGGCTGGAACTGTCCATGTATAAGTTGTCCAACCCGTACCGCTGTAAGTATAAGTCTGCGTTGAACCTGCGCAAACAGAAAGTGGTCCGGAAACTGTTCCGTTGGCAGGACCGGTTGTTTGGGTGTAGTAAATTGTTCCGTTAAACCGGCGTGGTGTAAAGCTTGCGCCGAATGGATAATCTTTTCCTGTTCCGTCTTTTACCTGCAGATCTGCATTGGCAGAATAAACAAATCCTACTGCGGTTCCATTGGTATAATTTACACTTGGTCCCCCTGCAGTTGTTCTTGTAATATAGAATGCAACAGTGCATCCGGCAGTGACTGTTACATTCACAGTTATAGGAACGGTAGTCGGAACGTTATTACCTGCACTTGTAACTGTTGTAGTTCCAAGCAGCGTCCATGCCGCGGGCGTAACCGTAAAACCAACATGCGTACCAACTTTGTAATAAATTTCGCAGCCTGTTGTACCTGCAGCCATATTCACTTCGAAACAATTGATGGTAATGTTGGTCAGCGCTGTAATGTCGAACATAATTCCGCGCTGAGCATTGTTCTGGTTATACGGTGTTGCATGGTTATTCGAAGAAGGACAAGCTAAAGGGGAAGGTGCAGGTGGTCCGGCTAAACGGTTAACCGAAGACAAAAGCACTGTATCACCAGCATCAGTAATGTAGGAATTGGACCTGGTTTGCTGTTGGGCAAAAGCAGAAAACATTCCGGTAAACAGAAAGAATAATAGTATTCTTAGCTTCATGCGGTATAATTCAGAAAGGCGTTTACGGTATAATCTAGAAGGTGTTTTCGATGAAGCAGCTTTTTGCCAAAGCCTGTTCAGTAATGAAAGTTAGTGTATTTCTGCATTAATCCAAAACACGTGGAAATGTTAGTTTTTTTTGAGAATAATTTATCGATTAGAAATAGAAACTTTAATACAGCATAGCCGGATTTTTCCGGAAATTCTAAGCGCGATTATTAATAATGAACCAATTTTTCGGTTAAAAATTTCACTAATTTCTCATAATGAAATACCTTTGTACCGGAACCTGTAGAGTTGATTTTATGAAGCTGGGAATAACGGGACAACAGGATTTGAGCAGGACGGAGATACTGTGGGCGAAGCAGGAAATGACTCATGTTATCGAAAGATGTAATGTTATAGAAGGTTTTTCATGCCTTGCAATTGGGGCGGATCAACTGTTTACGCAAATACTTTCAGAACAGAATCTTCCTTATACGGCAATTATTCCGTGTGAGAAATACGAAGAAACATTCGCGGAAAAAAACATTGATTCCTTTAATAAGCATACGACAAATGCAACAAACATCATTACAATGCCTTTTTCCGGTCCGTCAGAAAAAGCATTTTATGAAGCCGGGAAAAAAGTAGCAGAGCTGTGTGATTTGATGTTTGCCGTTTGGGACGGAGAAGTCAACCGGAGATTGGGTGGCACGGGTGATATTGTGCGTTATGCATTAAGCCTTGGCCGCAATATTATTCACTTCAACACGCTGTCTAAAAAAATAATGCAGCTTTAGTGAAAACAAATTTATTGTTGCTAAGGAAAAATCATTTCGTTTCTTCCCCTACTGTTTCATCCAAAAAGTCCAGCAACGCCAACCAGGAACGTTGTGCAGCTAATGCATTATATGCGGCACCTTTCGAATTATCATTTCCTGCAGCAGGATCTGTAAAAGAGTGTACTGCATTCGCATAATAGACCATTTGCCAATCCGCTTTCGCAGCACGCATTTCATTTTGGAAAGCAAGAATATCTTTCTGCGGAACATTCGGATCATCTGCACCATGCAATACCAGCACTTTTGCAGCAATCGGCTGAATGCTACGGACTGTATCACGCCACAACCCACCGTGAAAAGATACGACACCCTGCACCGGTAGTCCAGCGCGCGCTGCTTCAAGCGCACCTGTTCCACCGAAACAATAACCGATGACAACGATCTTCGAAGAATCAGCCCCCGATTTGATGAGCTGGTTCAACGCAAGCTGAATACGGCGCTGGTAATCTTTTACATTCTTTTTATAATAGCCCGCCTGCGTTGCAGCTTCTTTTGAATTTGTGGGATAATTGCCTTCACCATAAATATCCGCGATGAAGGTGTAATAGCCAAGCGCTGCTAATGCTTCCGCGGAATGACGGGAGTTGTCATCAATTCCTTTCCATGCCGGGATAATCAGTACACCTGCTTTCTTTTTGGTCGCGATTTTAGGAACAGCTGCTTCGCCGTTTAACTTTTTTGTTCCATCGAAATAAATGTGTGGAGACAGCTGTGCATGAAGCCTGTTGACAGAAAAAAGAATAATCAGCAAGCATGTAAGGCGTAAGGTGAACTTCATATTATTAAGATTTTGGAATAAATAAATGATACGTCTAAAAGTACACAAGAAGTTTGATGGAATGTCTTAATGACAATTATTTCCTGCGTTATTATTTATTGATCTTTACTTCGTGACAGGTAAATAATTTTGGTTGTACTATTATATAACTATCGGTTTTAGATCATTCATTAAAAACCTGCGGTTTAAGGCATGAAAATTACTTAATCGTACAATTAGGGATACTTTATTATATAGCCTCATCCACGTAAAATCGCATGTCGAAACAATAAAATTGCCCCTGCATTTAAATCCAGGCATCAACTTTTTGCGGGCCAAATGAAATTTTAAATGGTTGATACATAGACAGTTTATTATGTATGTATTAACATTTACTTGTCATTTTATAAACTAACGGTATTTATTGATATATATTTACGGCTCACCAAAACTTACATTCCTTATGAAATTTTTACGCAAAATGATGGTGAGTATTCTCCTTTTAGGGGGAACTCAATTAGTAGCGCAGAACGGTTCAACACAAGTTAGCGGATTAAATCCGTTAGACAAACAATCACTTTCAGCGAGGCAGGGTGATCCGGTTACTCCACTTGATGGCGATGGCCAGCTGGGGCCGGCATTCCAGGCTAGTGAATGCGGACTTGATTACGCGACTGCAACGAACAGGCTGGGGCAGCGTTTCTTTCCTGCGGGAGTAGCACAACCTGCAACATTTACAATTTCCGGTATTCCGGCGTCTGCAGTAATTGTGCAGGCATTTGTTTGGTGTGATGCTTCCGGAAACGGCGTACCGATCACATTGAACATAACCAATCCTGTGTTCGCAGGATTCAGCATTCCGATGACGCTTGTGGGCGTTGACCAGGATAAGTGCTGGGGTTATGCAAACTCTACAACTTACCGCGCTGATGTTACAGCAACCGTTTCAGGTAATGGTAACTATACTATCAGCGGATTTCCTACCGGATCTCCGAATGATGTGGATGGTGCAACAATGGTTGTTATCTGGCGTGACCCTACTGCTTCTTTCCAGGGTGATCTGATCATCTGGGATGGTGCAATGGTTCGCAATGGAGGTACTGTTTCACAAACCATGTCAGGCTTCACTGCTTGCAGCGGCAACGTTTTTAATGCACGTGCATTCATAGGGGTTGGCGATTTACAAGGCCTTGGCTCACAATTGGAATTGAACAATGTTGGCGGATATCCTGCATTGGAAGACTGGTGGGATTTTGTTGAAGTTCCAACAACTGTTTTCCCGGGACAAACAACTTCTACTTTCGGAAACGTTTCACCAAACGATTGCTACAATATTGCCCTTTATGGATTGTATTTCCAGTCTGATTGCAATACATGTACTTATCCTTGCGATCCGAAACCTGAATTTACATGGAACGGTTGCAACCCGATTAGTTTCGACGGTTACAGCAACGGTGTTTCTCCTGTAGTTTCATGGTTCTGGACGTTCGGTGATGGCGGAACTTCTACACTTGAAGATCCTTCACATTCGTATGCGGCTCCGGGAACTTACCTGGTTTGTCTCACGATCATCACAACTGATTCTGACGGCAAAACATGTTGCGAGCAGTTCTGCAAAAAAGTAGATGTTTGTCCTCCGCCTCCATGTTTTGTTCAGCCGGACTTTAAATGGTACCCTTCAAACACCAATCCAATGCAGATCCATTTCGTTGACGGAACTGTCTTCGGTGGTGGAAGCATCTGTAACTATGAAATGGATTTCGGTGATGGTTCACCAATTTATTCCGGACCAACAATGCCATCGTTCCACATCTATACAGATCGGGGTGTTTATATTGTATGCCTGAAAGTTACTGTG
Source organism: Bacteroidota bacterium (assembly GCA_031412295.1). Lineage (GTDB taxonomy): Bacteria > Bacteroidota > Bacteroidia > Palsa-965 > Palsa-965. The sequence goes on along the minus strand of JANOCU010000017.1, from coordinate 234,887 downwards.
TGTGTTTATGATGCAGCCGGTAACGTTATTCAAAAATGTGAAGAGCGTATCTGCTATGAAGTTGCTGTTAATGTAAACCTGACACCACTAAAAAAGGCGAATACAACTATCCCGGAAAAATCAACTGGAATGAATGTGTTCCCGAATCCGGCAAACCAGGAAATCAACATCACAGTGACTGAAGAAAATGCTGTGGTTCGTATCCTGAATGCTAACGGACAAGAAGTAGTAGCAGCAAAAGCAGTGACAAAAAATATTTACCGTGCAGATCTTACCAATCTTGCAGCAGGTGTTTATTTTGTAACTGTACAGAGCGCTGATGGTTCTGTTAAAAAAGAGAAGTTCGTTAAAGAATAACGATTGTTTTTGTTTGTTTAAAAAGCGAGGGGCAAATCCGGTGGATTTGCCCCTCGCTGATTTAAAAGGGAAAAGGGAACATTATAATGACAGCAAAAAATGTTCAATCCCAATCAAACTATGAGCAATGTTCAAGGGAGAAGATAATTTGTTTTTACTTGTACATTGTACATTGTTAGTTTGACATTGTTTGTTCCGGGCGGAGGGAAATGTTCATCGCGAGCAAAAATGCTCAATGCCAAACTAACAATGAGCAATGTTCAAGGGAAGAAGTGAGAACTTAATCCAGTAGATTATTCTTGAGTGCATACATCACAATTCCCACAGCATTCTTTGCTTTTGTTTTCTGCAGGATCTTTTCCCTGTGACCGTCGACGGTTCTGACACTGATGAAAAGTTTGTCTGCAATTTCTTTATTCGTGTATTCTTTGCAAATGAACTTGACGACTTCAATTTCTCTTTCCGACAAGCGGACTTCGTGAAAGCTTGGTTTTATTTTTTGTGTTCTTACAAGGCCTTTCACCATCACTTTGGAAATATGATCGTTGAAGTAATAGCCGTTCTCAATTACCGCGTAAATAGCATCTACAAGCGTTTCTATCGGCTGATCTTTCAGCAGAAATCCGTGTGCACCTTTTTCCAGCAGGTGGAGAATGATCTCTTCCTCATTATGCATAGTGAGGATGAGGATTTTTATTTCAGGATATTTACGCTGGAGAAATTCAGTTGTTTCGATGCCATCCATAACCGGCATTTCAAGATCAAGCAAAACAACTGCGGGCTTTTTTGTTTTTAGCTTTTCGACGAGCTCATTACCGTTTGAAGCTTCGATGACAATATCAATTTCCTCAAACTCTTTGATGAGTGAGATCAGTCCTTTGCGGAACAAGTGCTGGTCATCTACGACCGCGAGCTTAATTGATTTCTTCATAGATCGTGAAATGGAACTTCGATTGCTATTCCTGCTTGCCCGGGTCCGAGGGTATAATATTGAATTGAAGCGTTGATCAGCTGCACACGGCTCTGGATACTTTTAAGTCCAATTCCGCGCTGCGCTTCCGGGATCAATTCGATCATTTCTGAAGAAAGTCCGTTGCCATTATGAGAAATATTAATGTGCACGCCACTAATATCTGAACGTGCCGAAATGTTTACCTGCTGCGCCTGTGAATGTTTGACAATATTATTGATCACTTCCTGCATGATCCGGTACAGCTGCAATTCTGTTTTTGCAGGAAGACGTGTATCAGCAAAATTAAATTCATGGCTGATCTCAATCGCACCGGAAGTATTTATTTGGCGGAACAGCTCTGAAATCCCTTTTTCAAAACCGAGCTTGATCAGCGTGGGTGGCATCAGGTCTTTAGCAATACCACGAATATTCTGAATGGAATCATCCAGCATGCTCATGCTTTCTTTTATCAATTGCTCCGAAAGCATTTTATCATCGGGATTGCGCGACATCTTCGAAAAATTCAGCTTGATCACATTCAGAATTGTGCCAATGTCATCATGAATATTTTTTGCAATTTTTTCGCGTTCTATCTCCGCAACTTCAAGTGTTGCATTCAACATCTCCTTCTGATGTTTATTCTCTGCAGCCTGGATTGTATTTTGTTGTGCTAATATTTTCTTTTGATAAAGCACGACGAATAAGATGATAGAGAAGGCAAGGATAAGCATCCCCAAACTTCCTATCAAAATCAATGTATCAATCGCTAGCGCGTTTTCGTTTTCCAAAATCCTGTGGCAATTAATAAATATAAAATCATGCTCATGACGGAATGAATTCCCCAAATCTCCTGGAACAAATTTTGTTTATAATGTTGTTGAAGATAGCTGCTGAAAATAAAAACAAAAAGGTTTCCTGCGAAATAAAGCAAAAAGGCTGTATGAAACCAAAATAACGGAATAGCAAATACTTTTGATTGAATTGGATTTTTTAGGAGTAAGGAATATCCGAAAATAGCGTATAACATCACAATGATAGATTCTGTAGTTGTAGAAAAATCATCCATTAATGTAAGCTTGTTTAATAAATCAAAGCCGGCCACGCCTAAAAAAAGAACTACTATAGTAATAATATACAGTGTGATTTTGGGGTTGGAAATTACTTTGCTGTAAAAGACGCTAATTAGGATGAATTCAATAATAGTATAAATGTGAAAGACAAGCATATTACTAATCCCGTTTTTCTTCAGAATAAACCCTGTAAGATCAAACAGCGGCGATATTGCAAACAAATAGAGTAATGCTTTTTCACCTTTGGTAAAATACTTTCTATTGATCAATCCCACTACCAATGGAATCAATCCAGATAACATCGCCATTCTAGACAAGACAGTGTAAGGGTCCAATTGTAAAAGGTTGATGGGTCAATTTGCTAAAGTACAATGAAAAAAAGGAGGAACAAGTCCTCCTTTTTCCGTGATAGAGATTAGCCGGGGTTACTTATTGAGTGTACTGTTTCCGCTATCACATAACGTTGGGCATGGATCTCCACGATCTGCAACTATACCTGAAGTTTGATCATCACCATTCTCATCTACACCTACAAGGACTAATTGTTTTACTCCATCCTCATCTAATGCATAATAAATTCGTATTCCTACACAATCTGCCTGTGCAAGAATATCATTCAAAATTGTGCTTCCATAAAAATAAGCTTTGATCGCTCCTGGATTTGCTAATCTGTAAGCAGCAGTCATTGCAGAGCCGAGAGCAAGGGAAATTGCTTCTCCTTCATTACCTGTTAAAATTGCCATGGGGGTTTGGGTTTAGGGGGTTGATATTTTTGGGGTTCAAAAACTTAACCAAAAATAGAAAGTCATCTCAATACATATAAGATGATGAATCGCCCAAAAGCAATAAGATTCAATTGCTCAATGCTTTAGAAGAAGCTGGCTGGCAAACAACGGGTGATTTAACTTGTAAAAACAGGTGTTTTTACCTGTTTGGCCGAAAGGGTGTTTTCTCTCTTGATTTCCGCACACCGTCGTGATATTTTTGAAAAATAAGAAATAAATTATGAAAGCAGCGCAAAATAGTAATGATCACCTGAACGGAAAGGTCATAAATATTGCCACGCCCCGCGAAATAGATTACTGGTGTGAGGTGTTGGAATGTGAAGAGGATGACCTCGTAGGTGCTATACAACGAATCGGAAACTCTGCCAAAATGGTGGATGATTTTCTTGTACTCAACAGAAGAAAAAAAACAACCAATGGCAAATAAAAGCAAATCAGGCCAGACTTTTACCTTCGATATTATTGAACAGGTTTGGGAAAAAGCAGAAATAGTTCCGGGATTCGATCCTGATTATCTACGCAAAGATAAATGCGGTGCAATGATCGCAAGAGCGTTTTATGGCGAATCACGCCCCGGCCTTTCATTAGGCTGGGAGATCGATCACATAAAGCCACTTATTCTTGGTGGTACAGATGATCTTGTTAATCTTCAACCCTTACAATGGGAAAACAATGAGAATAAATCCAATTATTACCCGGCATGGAGCTGCGTAGTAAGTGTAAAAGGCGAAGGAAATAAATACATCACCTACAAAGAAAAGAGCAGCGTGTTCACCCTCTCAAAAGCTTCACAGCAATAAGTTAACCCCCGCAAAGAAGCGTTCCGTCAGGGTTGACGGAACGCTTTTTTTTGCGATCAGTTCAATTGCGGATCCACAAAATACATATCCACTTCCCCTTTATTCTTCGCCTCTATTTTCCCACGGTAGCTGCAGGCAAATTTATTCTTCACCAGCTCATACGTGCTGGAAGAAATATTGATCTTCCCTGTTTTGCTGTTCGATTCCATTCGTGATGCAAGGTTTACAGAATCGCCCCAGATGTCGTAGGAGAATTTTGTGCTGCCAACAACACCCGCAACTAACGGACCTGTATTGATCCCGATTCGTATTTCGAAAAACGGTTTTCCATCTTTTATCCGCTCTTGTTTTGTCTTGTCAATAAAATCACGGATTGCAATTGCGGCGTTCACCATTTCAACTGCATGCTCAGGAAAAGTTCCGGGAATTCCGCTTGCACACATGTACGCATCGCCGATTGTTTTTATTTTTTCAATACGGTACTGGCTTATGATCTTATCAAACGCTTTAAAATAAAAATCGATCTCGCTAACCAATTCCTGCGGACTCATCTTCTCTCCTACCAATGTAAAATCCTGGAAATCGGTGAACATTACCGTTACACTTTCATAATCCTTCGCAACAGACGCACCGGTTTCCTTCAGCTCATTGGCCACAGCCAATGGTAAAATATTCAACAGCAACTTTTCTGCACGCTCTTTTTCATGCAGGATAATTTCATTTCGTACTTCCAATTCATTATTCGCTTTCAATTTCAATCTATAACCATTGAGCAAAACTCCGGCAAGCAATACCACAAGAATAAATCCGATGATAAACGCATTACGCTGGAAACGTTCTCTCTTTACTGCTTCGGCCTGTTCTGCTTTGAGCACACTTTCTTTTTTTTCATATTCATACTTAAACCGGTCTCTCAATGCACTTTTTCTTGTTTCTTCATTGAGCACACTATCACGCATTTTAATATAGAGATCGCTCATCACAAGCGCGTCTTCAAATCGTCCGTCTTCACGATAAACTTTATCCAGCACAGCAGCCGCATCACGAATGATCTTCGGGTAACCCAATTCTTTTCCTAACACAATCGCACGTTCACAGGAAACTTTTGCATTTTCATAATTTCCTGAATGAAAATAAACCTGTCCTAAACCATTTAATGCGCTCGCCATTCCTGATTTATCTTCCAGCTTTTCAAACAGCAGCAAACTTTTAGAATAATATTCCAATGCTTTACTTACACTATCCATCTTCACATACACATCACCCATAAATAAAAATGCATACCCCATTCCATGCTGATCGTCGATGCTTTCACGAATGGCAAGACTTTTTTTATACGACTCAAGCGCATCATTCAACTTTCCCTGCTCCTGGTAAACAGAACCAAGAAAAGAAATGCTATAAGAAATATTATACTTATCCTTTTCTTCCTCGTGCAGCTTGAGACTTCGCATTCCATATTCCAGCGCTTCTTCAAATTGGCCCTGGTCTTTATAAACAGCCGCAATGTTTTGAAGTGAAGTAGCAATACCACCTTTGCGTCCAAGCGAGTCTTCAATGTGCAGACTTTTATTGTAATACTCCAACGTCAGCTGAATTTGTCCTTGTCCATAATAAATCAAACCGATGTTATTATAGGTAGTGGCAATGCCGGAATAATTATTTACGCTTTTTGCAATAGCAATGCTTTTTTCATAATAGCTGAGCGCTTCTTTTATTCGTCCGAGGTCTTTATAGATCGCAGCGATATTATTTAAAACAGATGCTTCTGCTTTTTTAAAACCTTCTTTACGCGCGATAAAAAGTGATCGTTCGTTATAAATCAATGCAGAATCAATTGCACCGCGCTGCTCGAGAAGAAACGCAAGCCATCCGCAAGCCGACATTTCACCATCAGCAAAATGAATTCGTTCAGCTTGTGCTTTTGCTTTTTTACAATAGGATTCAGCTAAAGAAGGATCAGCAAAATAAGCATGCTCAGTCAGCTCCATTAATGCTTTAACACCAAACGAATCATTAGGATGAGCCAGTGTTGTTGCATGTAAGGAATCAATATGTGCTTGCGTGGCTTCCTGTGAAAATGCAGGGAAGTAAAGAACCAGGAAGAATAAATTAAAAAGTAATTTCTTTTTCATGGAATCTGTTTAAGCACTTTTCTGTACCAGGTCCATCGAGCGTTTCACTCCGCAGTGGGGAAATGATGCGAATGAAAGCCCAATGGATGTTGGCGGTGATCGGGGTTAGTGGAACAGTAATTAACACAAGTGCTAAACCGTTATAAAAATAGCACGATGCGCCCCCGGCATAGGAGAAATGTGATGAAACGGGAAAAAATGATGGTGAAAAGGAGTTGGCAATTGCCGGCTGAATGCGATGCGCTACTGGTTGACAAAATACATGGCCAGCTTTCCTTTATTTTTCGCATCGATCTCACCGCGGAAAACACATTCGAAATCATCTTTAACCAAATCGTAAGTGGTTTGCGAGATATTGATCTTTCCGGCAATGCTGTTTTGTTCCATTCGTGCCGCAGTGTTTACGGTATCGCCCCAAATATCGTAGGCGAATTTTTTCACACCAACAATTCCGGCTACCACACTTCCGCTGTGAATGCCGATACGAACTTCAAAAACATCCACACCTAATTCTTCCTTGCGTTGTTTCATGAAAGCACAAATATCACGTGCAGCTTTCAGCATATTTGATGCATGCAAGTCAGTTGCAATTGGCAAACCGGATACAGCGAGATAAGCGTCGCCAACGGTTTTGATTTTTTCAATTCCGTACTTCGAAATAATTCCGTCAAACTCCTTAAAGCAGGCATGAAGCTCATCCACCAATTGTTGCGGAGACAATTTTTCTGCCGCTTTTGTAAAATCAACAAAATCGGTGAACAATACTGTTACCTGGTCGAAATGCTGTGCAGAAGCAGTGCCTTTTTCTTTGAGCTCTTCCGCAACTTCAGCAGGTAGAATATTCAAGAGAAGGTTTTCGGATTTTTCTTTCTCAAAAGCAAGCAGCTTATTTGTCTTTTGCTGCATCTTGTAATTCCTGTAAACAATAGCAATGACAATCAGCAAAGCAATAATTCCGACGATATAGAAAATCCGTTCATTGCGCTTCTTTTCAATTGCAAGCCGGTCGATTTCTATTTGTTGGTTTCCGATCTGAATTTCTTTATCACGAATAGATAATTCACGCTGCGTGGTAAGGTTGGTGATCTTTTCTTTTGTTCTTTCAGAAGAAACCGAATCCTTATAAAAAATAAATTGCCTGAAGCTGTTCAATGCTTCCTTGTGATTGTCATTTGAATTATGCACTTTATAAAGCAGCTCATTTATCTCCTGCAAATTAACCAGGTCGCCAAGCTCATAGGCAAATGCTTTTGCCTTTTCTAAATTTTCAATTGCGTTTTTCCGTGCTGCAACTTTTTCACTATTGGAAAGTGTGCTGTCATCCGAAATGCCAAAATAAAAAGAGCCGATGCTGCGATAATTTTCAGCAATTCCTTTTTTGATTCCTAACGAATCGTTTATTTTCAAAGCACGGTGACCATATTCCAGCGCTTTTGAATAAACACCGGAATCGCCATAAACAAGACTTATATTTCCAAGCCAGATTGCGCAGCTCTTTTTATGCTTCAGCTCATCCCAAATCTTTAATGCTTTGAATTCATATTCCAGCGCTTTAGAAAATTTTCGCTGAGAATTATACAGAATGCCGATATTTCCAAGGTTGGTTGCCATTCCTCTTTTATCATCCAATGTTTCGTACATGGCATACGCTTTCTCATAATACGTCAATGCATTCTTAAAATCATTTTGCTTTTTATAAACGATGCCGATATTGCCGAGATTATTCGCAACACCTTGTTTATTACCGATCGACTCATTTATTTCAAGCGCTTTAAAGAAACATTCAAGCGCTTTCGGATAATCACTTTTCACACGATAATTTGCGCCGATGGAATTGTAAGCCGTGGCCATGCCTTTTTTCCAATGCAGCTTTTCAGCAAGCAACAATGCTTCTTCACCCCGTTTTATTCCTTTGGCCGGATCATTTGAAAGGTAGCTGAATGATAAGCGGCATAAAACATCCACTTTTACTGTATCCGCTTTAGAAACAGAAATAACTTTTAATAACGAATCAATGTATACCTCGTCCTTCGTTTGCGCAAAAAGCAAAAGAGGTACAAACAATAATATGGTGTAGAAGTATTTCATTTATTCCGGGTTGCGCAACAAAAAAGTGGAGCTTATTATTCCTGCGAATTATTTGTTTTCATTCGCACCTCTTAGCTTTTCGAGATGCAGCTGCTTAACAGTATCGCGGAGACGTTGTGCGGTTGAAGTATAAAAACGGTGATGAGACAAAAATTTCTCCTGAAGGCTGAACCATTCTTCCATTGTGAAATGCCGGCCGGTATGCTCCCATTCCGATTTTAATTTGAAAGAAATTTCTTCATACTCTTTTCTTCCGAGGTAATCGAAATCTGCATCTTTCATTATTTTCTCCGGAAGATCATTCGGTGTTGCAGTCAGCGCAGTGACTAAGATCAATCGCACGACGACATCGATTTGTTCCTGGGTATAATTATAGCGTGGAAGCGTTTCCATCGCGATTCGTGCTGCCACCGGTTCATTATCGGGATATTGTTCAATGAAGCCGCAATCATGATATACAGCAGCTGTACGAAGGAGCACACACATTTCTTCGTCAATATTTTCTCCTTCTGCAAGCTCATTCACTGCATTCAGCACACGGATAGTATGTTCATAGTCGTGATAAAAACAATAATCAGGTAATTCAGTTTTGAGCCTGTTAAGGATGTATGCTGAAGCCGGGTCATAATCCATTCGTATTGGGTATTAGGGTTAAAAATTGTAATCGTATCTAGCAGGACGGGGGAACGTTTTTACTGCCCGGCAATAAAGAATGCAATTTTTGAGCTGCTAACGCTGATCGGATTTACAACCATCACCGGTATTTGTGCATCATTTGATATTGTATCTCTTTCAGCTGTACCGCTGAATAATTCGTGCACACCGCGTTCCTGTGAATTCACAACTGCAATAAGATCTGCATTAATGCTTATGCCAAAGCTCAGCATTTGTTTTACGAAGCCACCTTTTTCCGAAGCTGAATGAAGTTCGTAATCAATATTACTTTTCTTCATTTCATTCTGCGCGTAAGCTGTATTTCTCGCAATGGTTTTTTTAAGGAATTCATCATTCTCAAACTGTGAGTAGATGTAGATCTTCGACTTAAAATAACCGGCTATACGAATGGTGAGATCCAGCTTCTGCTTACATTCTTTAGTAAGATCCATTGGTAAAACAATTCGTTCGTACCCATTCTGCATCGGGCGATTCTGAACGACGATAAATGGTACAGCAGAATTCGTTATCACTTTCACTGCGAAGCTTCCGAGAATATGCTGCATTCCTTTTACACCATGCGTTCCCATAAAAATCAGGTTCGCATTGATCGTTTCTGCAACGCCACCGATATCATCAAAAATATTTCCCTCCTTGATGATACTTTTTAGCTGAAGTCCGTGCTTCTTGTTTGCCTCTTTAATTATTGCATCAAGCTTTGCTATTGCGTCTGTGCCTGCTGATTTTTTTTCTACAATATGAAGCAGCGTTACTTCAGCGCCAACAACTTTAGCAACAGAAATCGCGTGATCAAGCGCACATTCAGCCGCAGGTGTGAAATCTGTCGGAACCAAAAACTGGTTGAGTTTTGACATTTTAAATAATATTTAGGAGCTAAAAATACCAAGCCGCTTCTACTTTAAGTCAGAATTATGACGAAACGGAAAAAAAAAGGGCTGAACAGGTATTTTTACTACCCGGACGCCCCAACGTGCTGCTTAAAAATTACTGAAATCAGAACCAACCCGGATTGTCTGTGATCATTCCGTTCGACCACAAAATGACGAAACTAATAAGCATTCCGACAAAAGCGATACCGAAACAAATAGCAAGTCGCTTGTATGTTTTTAAATTATTTTCAAGCTTCAGCTTACGAATGATATTCAGAATTACGTTTTCTGAACGGTGAAAAGAGCTTTCATTTTTTACAATGTAATCGAATGCGCCATATTTCATTGTGTTCACAGCCACTTCTATTTTATCCTGCGCAGAGAACATCACCACTTCAATGGCTGCATTTCCCTTTTTTATCTCTTTCAAAATCTGCACACCATTCATCGCGTTCTTCCCTACTTTATCGAAAGAATAGTCCAGGAAGATAATCTGTGGATTAAGCGAAAGATTTTTAAGGCATTCTTCACCGGAAGTAAAAACCTTTATGGTAATGTTTTTGAACTTGCTCAAATAATCAGCCACCATGGCCGACTGAGCCTGATCATCGTCAACGATAAATACGGTTTTGATTTCTGTCATGATTGAAAGGAGAGATTAGGATTTAAGTTTTTCCAGGTAAGCTTTAAGTTCCCCACACGCTAAATTGAAAATTTTATTGAAATCACCGATATGTTCCGGCATTTTTTCGAGTGCTGTACCTGATTCCGCATTTTTTTCAATTGTGTCAAGAAGCATTTCCCCGGATTTTATTCCCATGTATGTCATTTGTGGACGCATGCTGTGTGCGGTTGCACGAACACCGTCCCAGTCTTTCAGCTCAAGATTTTTCCTTAGCAATTCTTCTTCCGGTGGCGCGATCTCCAAAAAAATAGAAATGTATTTCTCCATTTTCACAGGATTATTTCCTGTAAAACTTTGAAGGAAATCAAGATTGGTCATTTGTTGAGTAGAAGCATCCATTGGAAACAGTGTGATATTTATAAAAGTTCAGCCATTTTTTTAAGCAAATGTTCGGGAACAAATGGTTTGATCACATGATCATTCATTCCTGACGCACGACATTTTTCAAGCTCTTCTTTTGTTGCGCTTGCAGTCATGGCGAGGATCGGAATATTTTTTTTCAATTCAGGAAAATTGGCACGGATATATTTTGTTGCTTCATAACCATCCATCACCGGCATTTGAACATCCATCAATACAATATCAAAAATTCCATCTTCCAGCTTTTGAATTGCAACTTTTCCGTTGGAGGCAATTTCAATATGAATTTCGCCGAGGTATTCTTTCAAGGTATCAACCGCAACAACCTGGTTAAAGGCATTATCTTCTACCAATAAAATCTTTGCATTTTTCAGCTGGTTCAAATCTGTAACAGCAATTGATTTAGGCTCGACTACATTTACACTTCCTGCAATCCCAAATGGAAGAATGAATGTAAATGTTGTTCCTTCGCCCGGGACACTTGCTGCAGTGATCTTGCCACCTTGCATTTCTACCAGCTGTTTTGAAATAGAAAGTCCGAGCCCTGTCCCGCCATAAATGCGTGTGGTATCAGCAGATGCCTGGGTAAAACTTTCAAAGATGGAATTGATTTTTTCCGCCGCGATGCCAATACCGCTGTCGATAATATCAAACTTTATTTCCACCTGCTTTTCATTTTCAGCAATGCGGCTGCAACGTACTTCAACACTTCCTTTCTCTGTGAATTTTATTGCGTTGCCTACAATATTGATCAGCACCTGGTTCAATCGTGTCGGATCGCCGGTTAACGCTTGCGGAACTTTTTCATCTGCGGAGAAAATTAACCTGATCTTTTTTTCTTCGGCTTTATATCCGAGCACACTATTCACATTGCTGAATACTTCAGAAATAAAGAAAGGTACATTTTCGAATTCAATCTTTCCTGCTTCTATTTTTGAAACGTCAAGAATATCGTTGATGATGCCGAGCAAATTTTCTGATGAAATCCGAATTGCATCAAGATACTTACGTTGCTGCTCTTCTAAATTTGATTTCAGCACAAGATGCGTCATGCCGATCACGGCGTTCATTGGTGTCCGGATCTCGTGACTCATATTGGCGAGAAATTGCTGCTCAAACTTTTTTGCTTCTTCCGCTTTTTGCATTTTAATGACAGCGATTTCTTTTTCATGAACTGCCTTATCAAGATGCTCACGTGCTAAAATTCCCTGTCGTATCACAGCGGATTCGTGCAACGTTTTATCAATGGTTGCTTCAAGATCTTTTAAATCAATCGGCTTTGTGATAAAATCGAAAGCACCGCGGTTCATTGCAGTGCGGATATTTCCCATATCGCTGTAAGCAGAAACTACGACTGCTTTGAAATGAATATCCAATGCTTTAAGCTCTGACAATAAAACCAGGCCATCCATTTCGGGCATATTGATATCGGTGAGCACCATATCATACGGACCGCTGGTACGCATTTTCTCAAGGGCTTCTTTTCCGTTCAGCGCAAAATCAAATTCCATCTCACCGGCTTTTATCCTGTGACGAAACCGTTGCCTGATCAGCAACTCAAGATCACTCTCATCATCAACTGCTAAAATCTTTGCTGCCATGTTTGTATTTTCAAGAGCTTGTTTTCACCGGGGCATTGCTGAACATTCTTTTGCGCAATATATCAAAATTGACAGGTTTAGTAAAAAAATCATTTGCCCCTAACTCTTTTGCTGCATACAGATTTTCTTCATCGCCGAATGCGGAGATCATGATCACTTCTAATTGCGGGTAAAGCTCTTTCGCTTTCTTCAATAAATCAAGCCCCGACATTTCAGGCATATTGATATCAGACATTAACAGCACAATATTAAATGGCTGAATAGTTCCCATAAATTCAAGCGCTTCCTTTCCTGAAAAAGCAAAATGCATTTCTACTTCATGCGCCTTGAGCTCTTTCCGGAATTGCTGGCGAAAAAGTGATTCAACATCTCTTTCATCATCTACGATAAGAATTTTTTTCATGTCAGCGGAGTATTATCCGGCTCTGTGATCGGTATGCGGATTGTGAATCTTGTAAATTCATTCAATGTTGATTCCATCTGCATCTGTCCGCCGTGCGATTGAATAATATCATAGCTGATGCTGAGTCCTAAACCGGTTCCTTCGCCCGGACGCTTGGAAGTATAAAATGGCTTGAACACTTTATTCTTCATCTCATCAGAAATTCCGCAACCATTATCATAAACAATCAGCACAGCCATGTTTTTTTCGCGTGAGGTAGAAATGATCACTTCCGGGGTATAATCAACACCGGCAATTTTGCGTCGCTCATTAACAGCGTAAAAAGCGTTATTCAGCATATTCAGCAATACACGACTTATGTCCTGCGGATTTAAATTCATGCTCGGCAGGTTATAATCGAATTGCTTTTTCAAATTGCAGCTGAAGTCCTGGACATTTGCCCGGATGCTGTGATAAGCGAGGTTGCTGTATTCATCGCATAGCTTATTCAGATCGGTCAATAATTTTTGTGATCCTGCAGTGCGGCTGTGATCAAGCATGCTTTTGATAATGGAATCAACACGTGTGCCGTGAAAATTAATTTTGCTGAGATTACTTTTTAAGATCTCGATAATTTCTTCACGCTCTTCCTCTGTTTTTGCATCTTTCAATTCGCCGATCATTTCCTGGCCGAGCTCTGAAAAATTATTAATGAAGTTGAGCGGATTTTTAATTTCATGTGCGATGCCTGCAGTTAATTGTCCGAAGGAAGCGAGCTTTTCATTCTGCACCAGCTGCGCTTGTGTCTGTTTTAGATTTGTAATTGTTTCATGCAGCTCGCCGGTGCGTTCTTTTACTTTTTGCTCCAGCATCGTTTGTGTTCGTCGCAAGCTTGATGTTCGCAACCAGATAAACAAACCTAACAATCCGATACCAATCATAACAAACAGTACACGCGCCCACCAGGTTTTCCACCATGGAGGCATTACTGTAATTCGAATCGTTCTTCCTTCTTTGCTCCAAACGCCATCGCTGCTAGCAGCTTTTATAATAAAAGTATATTGTCCTGGTGTGAGTCCTGTGTAAATTGCTTCGCGCCTTACACCGGAATACGTCCAATCCTTATCAAAACCTTCCAGCATGTATTTATACCTGTTCTTTTCAGAAGCTGCAAAATCCATTGCTGCAAATTCAATTGCAATAACGTTTTGATCATACGTTAGCACAAGCTCCTCCATAAAATCTACAGGCTTGTTGATCACTGCTCCTGAATCGCGGAATGAAACCCGGGAATTAAAAAGTCGGAAAGCTGTAAATACTATTTGCGGCGAATGTTTTGCTTCGCCTAACTCATCCGGGTAAAAGAAATTAAAACCATCGATACCGCCGAAATACAATGCCCCATCTTTTGCTTTGTAATAGGCGTAGCGGTTAAATTCATTTCCCTGCAATCCATCACTCGCTAAAAAATTCTTGCATTGATAGGTTACAACATTAAACCTGCAAAGTCCGCGATTGGTGCTCAGCCAGATATTTTTATTGTTGTCGGATAATATTCCATACACAACATTATTCGGCAATCCATTTTCTTCCGTAAACCTTGTAAATGTCCCTTTTGAAATATCGAAACGATTCAGTCCACCGCTATTTGTTCCAAGCCAGAGAAAATTCGGATTGACAGGATCAATGCAGAGCGAAAAAATAATGTTGTTGCTTAATGAAGTTTTATTTCCCGGAATATTTTTAAATGTTTTCCAGGATTTCGTTGCGGGTGAATAACAAAATAATCCTTGTATCGTCCCGAACCAAATATCGCCATTCGGTGAAACGTATGTTGCGGAAATTAACTGATAAGCGTAGGAAATACGTTTTTCCGGAAAAGGAATCAGCTCTGAAAAGGTTTTTGTGTTTTTGTCAAATTTGCGAATAGACAGCTGGTAGTTACTGTCGAGCACAACCCATGGATTATCTTCATTGTCGAGCCAGATGTTGTGTGCTGAACCCGTATTAACAAAAGAATTATTTCCGAAAAACCTTATTTCATTTTTCTCTTCATCATAACGCCCGAGATAACCATGTGCATAACCTAACCAGAATATTCCATCACGGTCCTGCACAAACGATCCCGGGTATTCATTTGGTCCATCGCCGGGTATACCGAATTCCGGTCCTGAAAATAAATTGCCACCGAACTCTGACTTTGCAGGATCAAATGCGATTTTTTTAGAATTAACCTCAATGCAAATCCTTCCTTTATCATCCCCATTAATCCCGGTTACAGCACCTGCCTGTATAAAGTGAAACCGTGCTACCTGCGGATTATATTTAAAAACACTAAAACCATTTGTTCCGAGCCAGACAATTCCGCTACGATCAACGAGGATAGATTCTACTTCGTATGTCGACCAGGTTTTTGCATCAATATTGAGCGGAGCTATTTTCCGGAAGATTCCTGTTTCAAGATTGCATACCAAAACAACATGCTGATTATACAACCAGATATTTCCGCTTTTATCCAACGCCAGGGCTTTACGGTAAGGGATGTCAAAAATTTTCTGCTGTATGTTTTTATAAACTTTACCTGCAGCAAGATCATAAGCAGCTATACCAGCTGTTGTAATAAAATAAAGCTTACGAGAAGAACTATCGGAAAGCATTCTTATAATTTTGCAATCTGTAAACCCGCAGAATAAAGAGGCATTATATTTTTGTGTGAATTTTCCTGATGATTGATCTCCCTTTGAAGCGTAAAACAATGTTTGTTCTTTCGCAACCCACAAACCTCCATCAGCATCAAAACAAAATTCCTGCGCTGAATCGGGAAACAGCTTTATTTTCGTTTCAGCCAATACCGGTGTGCACGCATATTTCACTTTAAACTCATCCGACGCCTTTCCAACCATTCTTACGGTCATACAAACATTGGTTTGGTGAATCCAGTACCAGATATTTCCGAATGCATCTTCCGAAATTCCACGCGGCTCACCTTCGAGGCCGGAACCGGCAGGAATAAAATTCACATGAGAAAATATTTCTTTTACAGGATCAAATACATCAAGACCTCTTGGCGTAACCACCCAAAGCAATCCGCGTGAATCTTCATGAAAATTATAAATGAAGTTATCTGAAACTGAATTCGGATTATCTACATCATGACGGAACACGGTAAAATTATATCCATCATACCTGTTCAATCCGTCTTTCGTAGCAAACCAAATGTAACCGCGTTTATCCTGGCTGATGCAGGGAATAAAACCCTGTGACAAACCATCATTGCTGTTAACCGCCGAAAGTCGCACATGAAAGTCTGCAAAAGATTGCTGCGCATTTAATTCATGCTGACAATGGCTCAAAAACAAACACAACAAAATGATGCAATTTTTTTTCATTTCAATTCTTCCTGACTTTTTACAAGCACCAACTCTTCTTCCGCTTTTGTACAAACTGAAAATACGTCGAAAAACAAAACAACGATCCTTGTAATATCTTTTTTCGCTTCACCGAGCATTTCCATTTCCTGCAGCTGGCCGGACAATTTATTTTCCAGGCCAACAAAACTAACCGAAGTTCTGATTTTATGAGCAAGTAAACGTATTGTATCAAAATCAGATTTACCGATTGCATCGTTTAATGTTTGCAGATCAGCGGTATTTTGCTCAATAAAAATATCGATCATGGATAAGAAAAACTCTTTCCTGCCGCAGGAAATTTTCAGCAGGAAAGCAAGATCGATTACACTATTACTATTAGTTGCTTCGATATATAATGGATCCAGTTGGTGTACAGCATAAATACCTAGCTGTTCGGTTAAAAGCAACTGCAAAGCTTCTTTTTGAAAGGGTTTTGAAATGGCGGTGTTCATTCCGCTTGCAATGCATTTTTTTCTTTGCTCATCCGTATTGTGTGCGGTTAATGCAATGATTGGTATTGAATTGTCATTCGCGCGGATTTGTTCGGTTGTTTGATACCCATTCAACAAAGGCATTTCGATATCCATAAGAATGAGATCGAAATTAGTTGTCTTTAATAAACTGAGCGCATCATTTCCATTCACTGCTATTTTACAGGAATAGCCAAGCTCTTCAAGGAGTGAGGAAATCATTTCCTGTCCGAGCTTGTTATCTTCTACAAGTAAAATTGTTGCGCTGCTTACCGCCATTGTCATTTACATTAAAAGAAATCGTCTCCAGCTTTTACCGCTTTCATTTGCAATACGTGTAATTGCTGCAACGAGCTTATCGGGTGCTTCTTTATCTTTTACAATATAATCCGTTGCACCTGCTTTCATCAGCTCAGCTACAATGGAAAGATTTTTTTGTGCTGTAAGAAGTATCACTTTTGTTTCAGGCAAATGTTTGCGGATGCGGGAGAGGACTTCCATTCCATCCATTGTGCCGAGCATATAATCAAGCACAATGATATCGGGCATTAAGTTAAAATCTTTAATGCATGATTCGCCTGTATTAAATGTGCTGATGCGGTAATTGAAATTTTCGCTTAGCAAGGAGTCAATGTAAAAGGAATAAAGCTGGTTGTCCTCAACAATGAAGATGGATAATTCATGTTTCTTTTTCATGCTTGCGGGAGATTTAAATTATATTTTTCAACTCGTTTGGTGATTTCCTCGAAGGCAAAAGGTTTTGCAAGAAAATCAATATTTGTAAAACCGGCCTGTGCAGCCAGCAGCTCACCTTGCTGAAGTGAAGAAATGACAATAACGGGAATGCTGTAATTATGAAAATTGCGCAGCATTGACAAAAATGTAAGTCCTGAAAAGTTCGGCATCAACAGATCACAAATGATCAGGTCGGGTGGTGTTCTTGAATTTTCGATTTTGTCGTTTGCAAGACCACCATCACGCGCAGTATCTACGGTGTGACCTTCGTCGGTTAACCGCTGTGAAAGCGATTTCAAAACCAGCGCGTCGTCATCAATTACCAGGATATTCATATGACAATTATTTGGGGATTCGATAATGATTGGATTAAATGTAGATTTTAAACATTCGCTCCTCTCCATAAAATTGATGAACACGGCAAAAAACAGGTTGAAAAGGGTAAAATTGCGGTGAAAGGACTTCTATGGAAGAGAAATATTTCCTTAGAATTTTACAACCACAATAGTCACAATAGGGCACAAGATTCTATTGTGAACTATTGTGTCTATTGTGGTTCAATAAAAAAAACAGGACAACTCAGATCAGGTTTAACTTTTCGAGGAGTAATTGTTTTTGCTGTTCACCAATAGGAACTGCTTGCTTTTGAATGAAAACCGTTTCCTGCTCTACGGTGTCGATCTTATTTAAAGCAACGATGTAAGAGCGGTGAAGACGGAAAAATTTTCCGGGAGGAAGCTTATCTTCTATAGAACGAAGATTCACGCGGATGGTATAATTTTTTGCGGTTGTATGAATGGTTACATAATCGCCGAGCGCTTTGATGAATAAGATGTCGTCTGTTTTGAGCTTGGTGATGACACCTTTTTCGCGGATGAACATAAAATCTTTATCAGCGGTTATTGGTTCTTTAGCGCTGTTAAATATTTCCTGCGCACGATTTATCGCTTTCATAAAACGACTTTCATTCACCGGCTTTACGAGGTAATCAACAACATTATATTCAAATGCTTCAACAGCATAATTTTCTTTTGCAGTGACAAGAATAATTAAAGGAGGGTTTTGCAGCGATTTGATGAATTCGAGTCCTGACATTTTCGGCATCTCGATATCCAGCAAAATCAAATCAATTTCTTGCTTATCCAAAGCATTTTTTGCCTGGAAAGTATCAGCACATTCGGCAACAAGCTTGATAGCTTCATAGGAAGAAAGTAAATCCTTCAGCATTTCCCGCATCAGCTTATTATCGTCTACAATCATGCAATTCATGGCTGTAAAATAAGGGAAAAATATTTGAAAATCGTCTTATGGCAACTTCTCTTCCCTGCCCAATTTCTTTTTTTGCGTGAGCGATAGAGGCATTGTCGGAGCTCTTTTATTTTAATGAATAACCCTCAAAGGGTTGGGAACCCTTTGAGGGTTATTTATTCCGAAAAATAAAAAGCGACTGCCGAAAGCGCGCCGTAAAGGAAATGCGAAGGGCATTCCTTTACGACACGCCCAACTAATAATCTTATTGAAATTTTAAATGTCCATTACTAATATGAAAAATAGTTTTACGGCAACCTCTCTTCCCTGCCTACAATCCGCTGCGTTAACCTGAAAAGTAAATACCCGCCGATTATTCCCGCAAGCAAAAGATAAATTTCACGGTGCGGAACTTTACTCCATAATGCTAATCCTAAAAAAATAATTGCTGCTGTTCCTGCAAGCGAGCTTAAAATAAAAAGTAAAAGCCGCTTGCTGAAAAGCTCATTGAACGGTTGCTGATCGAGCAAGACCTGGATAAGGAGAATAATTGCGAACAGGCCGACGGCGACACACAACAGCACATAGGGATTATCAAAGATGAGGTAATGACCATTTGCTGCAACGATGCCCCATTCTTTATCGGCAGGAAGCGCAGTGGTATCACGAAATGCTATTGGAAATTTAGTTGCGTACGTAGTGTCTTCTGCTAAACGATCGCGGCCGAAATTAGTGAGAATGGCCTGCCAGAGATCGGGATATCCATTATCATAACCAAGCGCCCAGATACCAACGCCACCTAAACGATTTCGCTGCACCCAACGGTATTTTTCAGAAAGTGTTTCAGCATCATCAAACCAATATTGAACAGGCATGGTGCCATCTGAAATATAAAATGCGGTAACGCTTGCGGTGTCATACCTGGTCTCTTTTAAAGCGAGATCGTTTCTTATTTTTTTGTAAAGCGGAAAATCGAGAAACTCAACACGTGGCGAAGGATATTTTGTAGTTGCAGCTTGCCATTTCACACCGTAATACGGAAGATCGAGCAAAAGTTTGGCGGGAGGAATTCCTTTTTTTAAATAATCGGAAACTGAACGTTCGATGTTTGGTGCATTCCAGCTGAGTCCGCTTCCTAATGGCGCAACAGGACCTGTACTGTCACTGAATGAACCGTAATAATCATAACCGGTTACGACAAAACGACTGGCCACTTTTTCGAGCTCTTTTACATCGAATGCATTTGTCCAGTCGTAGCAAGGCAAAACAATTGAAATGGTGTAGCCATCAAAAAAGTTTACCGTGGTATCCGTTTTATTTTTTGCCGCAACCCACAAGCTGTCGTGCAGCGCAGTTATGAAACGTGTAAAATTTCCGCGCATCATTCCGGGCACTTCTTCGAAATCGATGCATACACCATTGCCGCGTTTGCTCAGCGCAGTTGTAATATTGTAAATGAGATTTTCCTGCGCGATGGTGTCGGCAAGAAAATCGGAATTATTGTCTTCACCAAGACTAATAACAGCAAGCTCAATGCGACAATTTGTTTCACCAACTGCTGCAAACACTCCGGAAGTTTCCCACCCATGTGTAGTTTTAAAATCGCCTGTAACGGGATCAACTTCAGCGCCATAATAGGCAAGCGTGGATAAGAGGCTGAAATTATATGTTTCGTAAGCGGAGCCCATCCAATACGGGTGCCATCCAAAAACCTGCATGCCGGGCTTCAAGCGGAAATAACCATTGAGCCCGCCGGTTGTTTTGGTTCCGTTCAGCTTGTCCCAACCTTTCTCACCTGCAAGAAGCGATGCCGCGTTTCCATTTGATAAATTATCAGTTGCAGCGGTTTGTTTTCGCAATGTCATCATGCGATTTTCAAACGCCTGCTGATGTAAAAGGTGCACCGGCGTTTTACCACGATTGGTAATTGTATCACGTCTTGACAGCTTTCGTTCACGCGCATCACGCAATTTTTGTTCTGCAGCAATTTCATCGCTCACTTCATTCACAACGCGGCTGAGCAATCCGGGGTTTTCTGATTTGCTATAGGAAGGAACAAACCGTGCATCGGCAATTTTATTCAGGCTATCTTTTTTTTCTTTACCTGCTTTATCGGTAAGCTGTGGGTTAGCAGTGAGGAAAACGGCAATAAGCGCAGCAAGGTTGGCCAGGATTCCTACCAACCATTTAATCACTGTTTTCTTATCCATAAGGACCAAAAATAACTTATCCTGCTTACATTCAAAGAAAGTAGTGAAATATGTTGAAAAATATACCAACATTATTCCACTATTAATTACGTTTTTTCAATAGTCTTATTACCTTTCGTTAACATAAATCCCGAAAAAACGCAACATGAAGCATACTCCTCTTCGGTCCGCCTCACAGACCAACCGGTCAAATGCGAATGAATCAGGCAAAAACGGCCGACAATTGTCGCCACCTGTAAACCTGGTGCAACCTGCCCTTCAGCTGGCTGATGATAAAAAGAAAAAGCCTGCTTCTATGAAGGAGGATGCTCAGCTGGCGGCAGAGAAGAAGAAAAAACCTGCTTCTATGAAGGAGGACGTTCAGCTGGCAGCTGATAAAAAGAAGAAACCTGCGTCAATGAAAGTAGCTGCACAACTGGCTGACGATAAAAAGAAAAAGCCTGCTTCGATGAAAAAAGATTCTGGCCCTGCTGCACCTAATAAAATGCCGGAACATGTACAGCAGAAAATGGAAAGCTCAATGAACGCGGATTTTTCTGATGTAAATATTCATGTAGGCAGCAAAGCTTCTTCTGTTGGCGCACTTGCGTATGCACAGGGAAACGATATTCATTTTGCACAGGGAAAGTTTAATCCGCATAGCAATAGCGGTCAGCAATTACTCGGGCATGAGCTTGCGCATGTTGTTCAACAACGCCAGGGTCGTGTAAAAGCCACAACTTCTGTAAATGGTCTTGCTGTAAATGATGATCGCAGTCTTGAAAAAGAAGCTGATACATTAGGCGCAAAAGCAGCAGCTTCTGTTTGATCAGCTGAAATCTATAATTAAGATCTGCTATGCATCAAAGCCAACAGCTTAGCGCACCGCAAGAAAAAAGCAGGTCGTCGGCAGATTCATTTGTGCGTTCGGGAGAAAAATTATCACGCGCCAGGTCGCTTAAGGGTAATTCAACTTTATTTCCCGGAATAATTTCTCCGCAACCGCTTGCACAATTAAAATTACGTGCAAAAAAATCATTTGTTTCTTCTGTTACTAAAAACGTAGATCAGCAAGACGATCTTGATACGATTGCAGAATTGCTGGTGCTTTATAACCAGATAAATCCGGGAGGCGATCTTAAATTTCAGAAACGGCTTGGTGCGTTGAAGGCGCTTGAAGAAGGTGTGTATACGTGGTTCAATTTTAACGCGACAAAACAAACGGATACTGTTGAGAATGCACTTTTCCTGAAAACATTTCTTGCCGAAATAAAACAAGAGCATCAGTCTATCGTTACACAAGTCGCTTCCATTCCAAACGCTGTTCCTGTTGACACCAGCAACCTGACAAAAAGGGAGACAACGACAGTCAGGAATCTTTGGAATAATCTTTTGAAAAATTCCGGCAATATTGAGATACGCGATGATGGAAATGGATTCAGGGATAGTATGCTGGCTGCATTTGCAAAATTGCTTGAAGGAGAATTCGGACGCAGGATGCTGACAGACCTGAATAAGAATCGCGGCGGTGGCGAACAGAAAATAATTATCGGTGCCGATTTTTCGCAGGAGCTGGGACAGGATGAAGAAGCGAAATCAGAAGCAATTCCACGCTCGCGACTTGATCCGCAACGTGACAAGGAAAATAAATTATTAGGTTCAGGTACTGATAGTGCGCGAACAGATCTTCCGACGTTCAATAAAAAAGGAGGAAATTTTTCTGCTGAAGAATTTCATGATTTTATTATCGGCACCGACGGACAAGAAAAATTCAAATGGGGCAATGACGCTTATAAAAAGGGAAAAGGAACCGGCAGTCTTGTACGGATAGCGCCCGAAAGTGATTACAATCTTGATGAAGACGGAAATCAAACACTTGTGCCGGAATACATCACGCTTGGGCACGAGCTCGGACATGCGCAACGGATTTTACGTGGTGCTTCGTTACAGGATGAAGACATCGCTGATGTTGGTGTGACTGACACGGCAGAAAAAAAGTTGTGGACAGATACTGAAGAATTTGTAAATATCAATGCTGTTGAGAATCGTCTCCGCGATGAACATGGGCTTTCGAAACGTAAGCTGCATGCGGGTGATCCCGATACAGTGAAATTTGAAAAAAATCTACAGGCATTTTCTTTGGAATGGGATAACTGGAAAACAACTATTCCTGCTGTTTCATCAGCGCTTTTGAAATTCCATCCGTTAGGCTTAAAGCTGGGAAATTACACTACTATCAAACCCGATTTCGCAAGCGATAAGGTGATGAAGAGAATTAAAAAAGAGCTGACCACGCTTGACCCTGACGCGAAAGATGTTAATACTATGTGGAAGATTGCCGGACAGGCGCTAAGGACAGATAACTCGCTCATTCAATCCATGGGTTATTTAATGCCGAAGCTTTTACCTCATATCGACAATGGTACGCTGAACGGATTAAAAAAAGAAATCATCCAGTCCATGGTGCGTTACGGTTGCCTGCAAAAAAACTGGGCGCCTGCGGATAAAGTTATTTTGTGGATGCGCCAGCAAAATAATTATTCTCCGCTGAAGCAAGAAATTAAAACGGTTGTAAGTAAGGGTGGATTAATTCCATTTTTCCGCGCCGGACTTACACACCAGGAATTTGAAAACAATGTTGATCCGAATACAGAAGTGAATGTTGAGGTGGAATATGACGGAAAAATTTATGTACGGAAAAGATTTTTATAGTTTCTTTATAAGTGCATTAAAATAAATTGAAAACACAAGATCAAACAACAAAACAAACACACAGATCTTCTGCTGATACGCAGTCAGGAAAGAGCGGTTATGCATTGGCGGCGCCACAACCAAAAGCATCGCAGGAAAATGTGATACAGCTAAGCAAGGTTTTTTCTTTTGGAACTAAAATCGTTCCGGGTTCGACAGAAGAAAAATGGGATGTTTTTTGGGACTGGCTGCACGAAGAATATCAGACACCGTATCTCTATGCAAATGCGTTAAGCAATATTATTCTACAGATAAAGGGAAAAAACAAAGAAGAAATAACAGAGTTTGATCAAGCCGTGCTGGATAAAGCAGAAAAAGATCTGCATATAGAGGCAAAATACGTACAGTATGATGAATTGAATGAGAAGGAAAGTTTCATTGTTAAAAAAATCGTTTCGGGAAATGAAAACATTTCGGATCAACAGATCACAGACGAGGAAATAGATGCCGAAGGATTAAATACGCTCATAGAAATTCTTGCAAATTATGCAGAGCAGGGAATGAAAGGTGTGGACGATTTCGACGATGACCGAATAGACCTGACTCATGAGGATAACGACCAGGCAACAATTCTTCAACGCTCTATTTTTGATATCCTGAGTGAATACGGAATCAAAATGGCACATGCAGCAGTTGTTACAAATAATCCGCATGCGCTGGATAGTCTCAATAGCGCAAAATTAAAACATGGTAAAACACGTTTCAATGAAGCAAGCAAAACTGATATAGCTGATGCAGCAAAAGCTGCGGTTTTCTGGGTAATGTCAAGCACAGAAGAAGTATCACCGTTTGTATATAAACTGCACTCGCTTCACAAGGCTTCATCATTTGGAACTGTTCTGGAAACATACGCCAACGCAGTAATAAAATCAGAAAAAGCTAAAAAGATGCTGGAACAGCTGGGTGAAATACGCCTGAAGTGGGGACCCATTACTTACGATAATACAATTTACATTCAGACATTAAAGAATAAGCTCACTTTACCTGAGCAATGGGAATTGTACCAGACGCTTGTGCATGAAGCATTACATACTGCAGAGCATCCCGCCTTTACAAATTTTCTCAAAGAATATGTTCCGACAGGATTACACTCGAACATTCGTGAGGGAACAGTGGAATTGCTGACATTTAAAGTCTGGGGAAAAATACTCGACCGGGTAGAAGAAGGAAGTGTTGGAGCCAAACCCGCAACCGGGGGAAGTAACCTTGTAGCAGCGAAGACGATGTTGAACAAAATGAAAACTGATTATCAGAAGATTATTTCTCTCAATGACAAAAAGAAAAAATCTACTTACGATGACCAGGTAAAACTAATCGTGAACATTGTTGATGCGCTGGAAAACGGAGAAGCGCGACTAGAAGCGGCATACATTTATGGCAATCTTGGTGCTTTGCTTCCTAAAGATTTATGATAAAATATTTTTTCTACAATGCTTATGCCGGTTTCATTCCAAAATCCGCATGTTCTTAGGATTTTCAGGATCCAATTCTTATGAAAGCATACAGAAGCTGCTTTGCTACCAATACTTTCCGCTCCTTTCGTTTTTTGCATTATTTGCAAGAAATAGGGCATCCATGAGACATCTATGGGAGAACCATGGGACATCCATGGTTAATCCTGCTTTGACTATACAGGGTGATTTCTTAATCCTGAAGAAGTTATACACGACATCCAGCATATGGGCAAAAACGACATGTTTTTAGGCTGCTTATCCGATTACAAACGATTAATTAATTTTCTTTTCGTTTTTTTGCTAAATACCTTCCAGTAGTTCGGAAAGGGGCAAATCAAAACTTTCGGACAACTTGCAAAGAGATTCAAATGTCATATTCTTACCTGTTTCCCAGCGAGCCATTTGGGTAAAGGAAACATCGTTCTCTAATGCGAAATCTAATGCACTACTATACCCTTTATTCTTACGGAGTTCTTTAATGCGTTTTCCAAGTCTTGCTAATTTTTCAGGATATAAGCCAGCCGACCGTTCACCTTTCTTTTTTTTCCTTGCTGTTGTCTTAGCCATAAGGCAAAGCAACGATGAATAAACATATTTGTAAATGACACATATAGCAATAACTTATATATCATTGCCATATATGTCATATATTTAAATGCTAAAATGAAGACAAAGGCATAAGCAAAAAAAATGGCCGCAACGCGACCATTTACTACTGAAAACAATAAAGAAGTCTATGCTCCTACATTCTCAATGAAAATGATAACAGCATTAATGATTTTGCAAATAAGGGATGAAAGTGTCATGCGATTGAGTTTTTAGTTCAATCACAAAGCTGTCTTTATGCTTCCACTCTTTTTGTAGAAATAGCATGTCCATTTTTTCTATAAATTGTCACTCAATATTAACCCTATGAAAGAATCGCAAGAGTTTATTCGCAAATTGAAGGCCGTTAAGCGTGAAACAAATTTCGATTTGATAAAGAGTATAATGGCCGCAATGAATTCGGCAGAGATTAGGTATTCAAAAAATTATCTGCGGATGCTTCATAATAGTGAGTTTGAAGGGCAGGCGTTAAAGCTATTTAGGTACATTCTTGAAGCCCCAACAACCACAGA
Organism: Bacteroidota bacterium; assembly: GCA_031412295.1. GTDB lineage: Bacteria > Bacteroidota > Bacteroidia > Palsa-965 > Palsa-965. The sequence goes on along the minus strand of JANOCU010000017.1, from coordinate 208,753 downwards.
ACAAGAGGCACGAAAAGATTTTGCCAAAGAAAATTCGAAAGTGAATTTTGATAAAACACTTACTGTTTTAAAAAAAGCTTTGGGTTGGAGTCTGGTTTCAGAATATAATACACAACGCGATGATTCAACTTTTTCATACAAATGGAAAACAACGTTCGAAGTGATGCATAATATAATGCTCTACTATGTTGTGGTAAGTAGACAAATTTCAGGTTATGCGTTTGATCTTTTGAATGAGACAATAGAAAAAGCGAAAGAGGTTGAAGCGTACCGCGAATTATCTGATGCGCTGGAACTTAAAATCCGGCACATAAAAGCGAGAAGCGAAAACCGCACAATTACCAGGTTGGAAAAGGAATTGAAATTTTATACGGAGTGCGAAAAAGCCGTTGTAGAGGCAAATAGAATTTATTATGATGTAGGGACAATCACACGCAAGCAAGGTATTACAGAAAGTGAATTAATAAATAAGTATCAGGAAGCCTTGGCAACCCTTACTCAATTTTACAGCCGGACTAATTCAGAAAGTATTTTGGAACATTGCTTATTTGTGGAAGCGTCTATCTATCAAATTAAGAAGCAGCATAGTGATGCGGGAAAAGTATTTCAAAAACTATATGATCTAACGATTTTTTCACCTGTGTTAAACGGGAATAGAAATATTGGAAAAGCATGTGCCTTTATCGCAGATAATCATATTAGACAAAGGAACTTTGAAATAGCATTAACATTCTGCAAAAAAGCAAAGAATAATTTTGATGACGGTTCTTTTAACTATTTTCAAATGGAACTTTTAGAATATTATGTACACTTCTACACTAATAAATTCTATCACGCTGAAAAAAAGGTGCAAGGCATTTTGAATAATCCTAATTATAGGGAATCGGAATTTCTTATTAATACAAAAAAATATTTAGTTGCCTGTGCGCTTTTTGCACAAACAAAATATAAAGAGGCTTTATCGCTTCTTATTAGTTTAGAAAAAATATGGAATGATACAACTGGATGGAATGTCGGTGTTAGAGTTTTGATTATGCTTTGCTATAAGATGCTAGGTAATGATGAATTAATGGCTGTAGAGCGAAATAGGTTCCGTTCTCTATTTGATAAGTATAGACACCGGACAACGATAAGAGAACGAGATAGAATTATATTAAAAATAATACACGAATTCCTGAAACCCAATAGTGATTTTAAAAGCGTTTATAATAGAAGGAGCAACCTTTTTAAGATGCTTGCGTCAAAAGGAAATGAGTGGGAAATATTGTCGCACGAAATGATTGTGTTTGAACAATGGTTTATTAGTATGATGAATAAAGTGCCTTATGAACTCGAACTCAATTTTGTGGAGGATGAAAAATAATATTCATTTAATATTAAATGCATTTAATTGAAAAGCAGCGAATTAATAAAATATATTTCATGTTTTGTGTAGGCACTTAATAACAAATTTACATTTGACGCATTAGATTAAAAAATCTAATGAAGATATTTTCAGTCGTAATACTGCCACGGGTTAAAGCGCGAGAAAACCAGCAGGGTTATGACTTTTTTATTGTCTTAACTGAATCCCACGGTGTGGGAAAATTAAGTTACACGCCGCTCGCGCTGCGTCCCGCTTGATGAGTACCACGCCTCTTTAAATTGACCGCATTTAATAATATACGTTTATCGGTTATGTCTAAACTACCCATACAGAAAAAAAAGAAACTTGCAATATTAGACTTGGAACGCGTAAACAATAAATTAGGCAAACTATCAGAACATATTTATTTGGAACGACTAAAAAAAGATGAAAACATTAAGTCAGTAAAAAAGATGAAGTGGAAAGTTCGGAAAATAATTACTGAAGAAGGTGAGTATATTCCAACGAGAGGGTGTTCAGTTATATTAGTGAGCTATGCGAATTCAAAGAGGATAAAACGAACAACAATTTCAAAACATAAACTGCTTTTAATACCCAAATAGCAAAGCAGACAAAAAAAAGCGCAGGTCGCATAGGCGTTTTCCCAAAGCTCCAGACCTATCCCTGCGCGACTGTCTGAAAAATACACCGCGACCCAAGCGGCAAGCATAAATAGTAGAATAGCCCCGAAGGGGCGGGTTTACTGCTATTGTGTTTGTCGTTAGGTCGCGGTTTTCTTTTTATCAGTTTTCAGTATTAAACAATCAAAATTCAAACAACAAAAAACACACCTATGAAAAAAAGAAATCTCCTGTTAGCCGCGATTTTCGCAGCATTGCTAAACCTGCCCAGTTGGTCTCAAAGCCAAATATGTGGCACGGCGTTATCTATTTCAAATGGAATAACAATTCATGGTACATCTAACCAGGAAAAAAACTGGGGTAGCTTTACCGCTTCTCAAACCAATCACAAATTGGTGGTATGGATGGAACTGGACACAGTTGCGCCCGATCTTGATTCAATAATAGTTTACAGCGGAGCTTGTAATAATTTATCGCCTATTTATTCAGCTGCGTTTACTTCATCGGGTTCGATTGCTTTTACTTTATCGGGCTTGACAGTTTCAAACAATTATTTTGTGTATGTCAAGCGACAATTACCATGCACCAACTGTACATATTCAACCCGTGTGATTTCCTACTATGTGGAAACCCAAGTTTCTGCTTGTGCTGACATGGTAGGCAACGGAAGTTTTGAGTCACATTCTGCACTTCCGGGTTGTGGCCCCAACTGGCCGCCTCTTCCTGAGTTTCGACCGCATATGATTGACCTTGCAGATCGTTGGTGCACGCAGTATTATACTATTCAAGATTATTTTTCTACCAGTACACTAACCTATCCATCAACCTCGGATTATTTTCACACTTCTGTAGGTAACTATGGCTGTGTAAATGTTAATCCTTCACCACGCACTGGCTCAGCTCATGCCGGAATGTGTTTTACAAGCGACAATATAAATGGACTCACATATCGTGAAATGATTATTAGTGATGATGGCACTTTAGTCCCTATAGTAATGGGTACTACCTATTGTCTTACCTATTATTATAAACTGTCTGGTCCACAAACCGCTCCTTTTACAATGGGTGCGAAATTTACCGGACAGTTAACTAATGCTGTTACACAAGGTGGATCACAAACGTCTCTTGGTTATGTTTCACAAGCTGCGAATGGATGGAAGCGTGTTGATTGTTATATGACAGCACAATGGAATGGAGCATGTTTGTTTAGTATTCAGTTTTTATCAGCAGGTCTATCACCAAATCAAAACACTTACATAATTGTGGATGATGTCTCAATGGTTGAATCAGTAGGCCTTGATGCACAAAGCGGGTTAACTGCGTGCACTTATACAAATATGATTTTTCAGGCAAGCGGTGCAACAACTTATAATTGGAGTGTAACGCCATCTACAGGTGTAAATATTTATCCGACCGGAGGCACATGCGTTGCGATTCCTAATACGGTGGGCACTTACACGATTACAGTTGCAGGTACTACTCCTTCTGGTTGTACTACATCCGCATCACATATAATAACGATTAATGCAACGCCAACTGTAAGTGTAACACCCGCTGTTGCTTCAATATGCAGTAGCTCGGGTTCTACTACATTAACGGCCACACCGAACGTTTCCTTTTACACTTATCAATGGTATTCACAAAGCAGCGGATTAATAGCAGGAGCAAATACGTATCAATATCAAACATCCACTGCTGGAACTTATTATGTAACCGTGACAAGTTCATTGGGGTGCGTTGGCCAATCAAATATGGTAACGGTAACCTTTAATCAGCCACCACTTGTAACGTTATCATCCACTAATGAGCATTGTGAAGATGCAAACGATGGAACAGCAAATGCGGCAGCAAGTAACGGTACACTACCCTATATTTATTCATGGACAAATTTACCATCGCAAACAACTTCTACTGCTACTGGACTAAGTGCAGGAACTTACACCGTTACTGTTACGGATGCTAATGGATGTACAGCAATTGGTACAGTGACGGTTGGTACTTCCACAATGGTAGCACCTGTCATTAGCACTGATGCGGTGAATGGAAACCTTTGCAATTCTAATACGGTCACATACATAATTGATAATTTCAATTCAGCTTACACCTACTCTGCTTCATATAGCGTTCAGCCAATTTCTGTTACCTCAACTTTGAGCAATCAATTTGTGGTTACATGGCCTTCCGGGTGCAACGATGTTACAATGACTTTATCAGCATATAGCGGTACACCTAATTGTACCGTAATAGCTTCCGTAACCCTGTTCGGATGTTGTGGAGCATGTAATCAACCAACAGGAACCGTGAGTATGAACGGTACACCTTCTCATGATGACTTGAACGAGTTTCTCAATGATTACAATCCGACAAATTCACCGACAGGTATTATTTATCGTACTGGCTCAACAGCTCCTTACGATTGGTATTATAACAATCCGAACAATGTACTTTATTTGAATGGCACATTTACCGTTGATCCTTCTATTGCGCTTTCATTTAATATTATGCCCTATAGCATTGTAAAAATGGGGCCAAATGCTAAAATTCAAATCACAGGTACATCGCAATCCGCAATAAATATTTATCAGTCTCATGTTTCTGCGGGTTGTAACTATATGTGGTTAGGCATTTTTGCAGCCGGAACTTCCCAGTCAATTAACATATTAGGATCAGCAAATCAGGCATGTTTAATTGAGGATGCACAAGAAGGCGTATCCTCACTCGGTGGTGCAAATTTCACATGCCAAAATGCTGTATTTAATAAATGCTATACTTCTACGCAGGCACAATTTTATTCGGGCAATCATCCCGCTTCGGTAACAAACTGTGTTTTCACCTGCCGCAATTTAATATTTACAGCTCTACAAGTTTCTTCTTTGAAAGGCACAAATCCAAATACATGTCAGCTTAGCCAACGTCCAATTGGTACAAATCAAACTGCTGTATTGTTAGCTCCATACGCGGGAAAGCGTAGTTACCGTGCGCAATACTTAAACATGATTGGAAGTACAACTGTTAATCCTGTAACGCTACAGGTAACGGCATGGACGAATATTAATTTCGGAACGGGTTCTAACTTCGCCGATTTAAATATTGTTGACAATATGGACTACGGAGTTTACGCAGTAAACAGTAATGCGAACGTAGTTAATAATCATTTTCAGAACTTAAGCGGGCCACCTGCCGTAAGTAAAACAAATCCCAATTATGGAATGGGTGTTTTTGGAACTAATGATGCGATGAACTTTTTAAAAAAGATTACTGTAGGCAATTTAAATTCTCGTAACAGTTTTTATAATTGTAACAGGGCCATTGATTTGAATGGTTATTATGATGCTTCGGTTATCGGCAACTGTTTCCTGAGTACGAATGTTTACGCTCCCGGTTCTCTTACACAAAGTCCTTATGGCAACAATGGAATTTTTGTAAAGTCAGGTCGGTATATTAATACGGAGATTGCAAATAACTCTATAATCAATTGGAATAGTGGTATTGCATTTTTTAGTGAATATTTACCGTCGGGCACATCATACACAAGATTACAAGGTGCTTTATGGATTCACGATAACGAAGTAAAACCTGTTGTATCTGGTTTACCTACAACTCAATTTGTGGGAACGGCAATAACAGCACACAGTTTGTTAGCGTGTCCTTCATGCAGTTCTACACAAAGCATTTGGGGTACTCCACGAATTGAGAATAACACTGGAATTGTAGACGTATTTAATGGTATTGATGTTCAGGGATGGCCTGAAAATACAATTGTGGCTGACAATATAATTACGTTGCGCTTGCAACCAAATTATTCTTCAACTGTGTATAAGCAAGCTGGAATTCGTTCGATTGCAACACAGGGAGTGATAATTTATCGCAACAACATCACAGGTGATCTTGCTACAGGAAACACCACCGCAAAAGTTACATTACGTGGTATATACTGTATAAGCAACAACGCTGTTAAAGTAAGATGTAACACAACTACCACAGTTGGACAAAGTTTAGTGTTCGATGGATTGAATATTGGACCTGTTACAAATAATACCATGAATGCCGCTACCGATGGATTAGTGCTTATGAATAATGGAATTATTGGTCAGCAAGGCATACCTGTGATGCCTAACCAATATCCGCAGGGAGTTGTAAGCGACAATAAATGGATCGGGCCATTTGCAAATTCCGACACAAAGGTTGATGGTACATCGTGTGCTACAAATTCCAGATTGTACGTAAGACCAGGGTATCCTTATACACCATCAATCAATATGGGTTCTTTTGCTTGTAAATATGACGTCGTTAATTTTTCCATGTACAATTTATTTGGTACACCCCTTTCATTCGACTGTAGTTCTGCTCCCGGTATAATGGGCGACGGAGGAGATAATGATAAGTCCCGCGTTCAGTTAATGGAAAAAACTGCACAGGATTCAATTTCGATGGGTGAATATGCAACTGAATCTTCATGGACAGGTAAACAGGCTGTATACGAAATGCTAAAACTGGATTCTGTTCTTATGGATAGTTCTGTTGTGTTACAAGAATTCTATTCAGCCACCGATTCCACAAATATTGGAAAAGTGACAAACACAGGAATTTTACTGATTCAAACAAACACGGACAGCGCAGCTTCGGTTAATCAAACCATTAATCCTGAGTTGCAAATTGAGCAGAATTATAAGGAACTGGATAATATTTACATTTCCCTTATGAACGGTACAGCGTCTGATTCGATGCAAATCCAAATACTTGAAGCAATTGCATTGCAGTGCCCGCAGCAGGGTGGTCTTGCAGTTTATCGCGCTCGTGTATTGCTGAATGTGCTTTATGATGATGTTAGGTATTGGGAGGACAATTGCGCCTCTTCTGCGCGTATGGCAACTCCGGAAGAACCGAACGCTATGGTGAATGGAAACGGAAACGTTGTTCTTTATCCTAATCCAAGCAATGGTTTTATGACTCTTGCTTATAATTTATCATCGGAACGACAGGGGGAGTTTGTTATCTACGATTTGCTTGGCAATACTATTGCAAAAACAAATCTTGCAAAAGGTATGAATGAAAAGCAAATTGATCTGACAGCTCTTGCTTCCGGTATTTATTACTACCGTGTGACAGTTGGTGGTATTGTGATTAAAAACGACAAAATAGTTATTGCTAAGTAACGTGTATAATAAACCGCTGCCTTTGATTATCTTTAATCTCAGGCAGCGGTTAACTTAATGAGACAAATTATAATCTTTCTGAATTTCTTTTTTGTCGCCAATAGAGTTATGGCGCAAGGGAACTTAGTGCCAAATCCAAGTTTGGAAGATCATTCCACATGCCCTACGGGCAACGGACAATTTTATCTTGTTACCGATTGGAATAATCCAACAGGGGCATCGCCTGAATATTTCCATACATGCTTCCCATTTATTTATGGATATGGAGTTCCTAATAATATTGTTGGTGAACAAAACACATATTCTGGAAATGCTTATGCAGGACTTGCTACTTATGCAGGCCCATTCAGAGAATATTTACAGACAAAATTATTGGATACACTACATGCAGGAGAAACATATTGTGTTCAATTTTATGTGTCCTTGCCGGGAAAAGCTGATTTAGCATCAATTGCACCTCAATTATTATTTTCAGAAACACCTGTCACAAGCACATCAACAGGTTTGCTTCCTTTCTCACCACAAATTTTTGATTCAACTAACATTGTTTATGATACTACGAATTGGACACTTGTTACAGGTGAATATATTGCGCAAGGAGGCGAAAGCTTTATTACTATAGGAAATTTTTATGATGATGCCCATACTAAGTTTGATACTGTAGGAAATACGACAACCGCGCCTGCTTATTATTATCTGGATGAAGTTTCGGTTTACAAAAAAGCAAATGCTAAAGCAGGTATAGACAGAGCAATTTGCATTAATGATAGCATTCAGATTGGTGCATTTTATTCTGATAGCGGTATTGTTTACACATGGCAACCTAATTTAGGGATAAGTGACTCATCTCTTTTCAATCCGTGGGTTAAACCAATCATCACAACTACATATACACTTAGTATTTTAGATACGGGAGGTTTATATTGCACAGGAAAATTGGTAGACAGCGTGACAGTTTCAGTAAATGATTGTACGCCGTTACCACAGTTTTATGTACCAACAATTTTTAAAGAAAATGAATTACTTTTCATTTCCGCCATTCCTGAAAACTCAACTTTGGAATTATATGATGCAAGGGGAAGGTTAGTTTTCAGGAATGAAAACTACGGGAATGATTTTCATACAGGAAATCTCGCGGTCGGAATTTATGCTTACGGCTTAAAGCTTGCCGACGGAACTTTTCAAACAGGAAAAATTTGTATTGTAAACTAATATAAAACACGCTCCAATGAATTGCTTTTTATATCTCACTTTGCTTGTCCTGTCACCAATAGTTATGAATGCTTCCGGTGATACATTAAAAACTGAACTACCGCCCGTAAAACGCTGGAACATTACTGCATCGGTTGGCTACGGATTCCCTTTTGCTAAACAGGTACTTGGTGCTGAAGGTACCGTTGACAGCAACAGCACTACAGAGAGCAAACTGATTAGAGGGACTTATGGTAAAGGAATTTTCAGCTTCATATCGGTAGGCTATAAAATAAACCAGCATTTCGGTTCTGAGTTCGGAATCCATTCAACATGGGGCAATAAGCTAATGACTAATAAGCTGACTGACCTTTCAACAGGCAACGTGTATAATGAAAATTTTACCCAGGTTTCCACCAATGGAATATTTGCGGGTTTTTTTATGACTGACAACTATTCGAAATTCCACATTAAGTTTCATAATGCCTTACTTGTTGGTGTAATGAATTATGCAACAGAAGAAAGTTTTTCAAATGGTGCTCAACAACCAGTGTGGAAATATTCTGGAAGAGTAAGTTATGGATGGCTTAGCAGGCTTGGAGCATCTTACGATATTTCCGATAAAATCAATATAGGGCTTACTAGCTTCTTCCTGATGCACAGCTGGTCGCCGGCAGAAAAAAATACACTGAACGGAAATAATAAAATTACTTTCACTGATAACATCTCATTTAACGGTATTAACAATCCGCCAAGCAATAAATTGCCGCGTTTGACTTATCCGCTTCATGCGTCAGGAATAAATATTTTTATTGCTTATAATTTTTGAAGCTATCGACTAAATATAAGTAATAGGAATTCGCGAATGGATTGGGAGATGATTCTCTTAATCGCAGGCAGCGGTTATTTTTTTAGTTTTTTAGTTTTTTCGGGGTTTTAGTTTTTTAAGTTTTTGGGGGTTCGACTTTTAGTTTTTCAGTTTTTAGTTTTTTTAGTTTTAGTTATTAAGGTTTTTTAGTTTTCAGCGTTTTAGTTATTTCGGGTTTTAGTTTTTCAGGTTTCAAATTTTTCAAGTTTTAGTTTTTTTTACTTTTAGTTTTTCTGTTTTCAGTTTTCCAAGCTTTTAGTTTTAGTTGTTTTAGTAGTAGTGATTGGAACAGAAAGTATTTGTCATAAAAAACTACGTTCATTAAAGCATTTAAGTTGTTAAAGTCGTGTACTATTTTACTAAAATTTAGAGATTTAACATTTAACTATTTTTTTTGAATCCCTTTATCCATGCAGGTTTCAGCCAATCGTAAATGTAATGTGCTCAGTTGTGCTGTTTTACAAACCAATTACAGATAAGCGCAATTATTTAACAATTTGCGAGGCTTCCTTTTGATAATTCTGACGTTTTATAAATAAGATGTTCAATGGAACCCCGAAGGACGTTGGAGCATTGACTAGTTTTATTTAACCCCTAAATACATTTCAATTATGGGTAAGCAAACAGGCCTCATTAAGCTGAAGGGCAATATTGGAGGCATAAGTTTTTATCAAAGCGGCGGCGTGGATCTTGCACGCATTGCCGGCGGCCCTTCTAAAGAAAAAATGTTGAATAGTCCTGCCTACAGGCGTACGCGGGAAAACATGAGCGAGTTTGGCGGTGCCGCCAATGTTGGTAAAGCGCTACGGCAAGCAATTGGCCAGGCAAAGATCAGCAAAGCGGATGCGGGCATAGTTGCACAGCTTCAAAAACTGTTTAAGCAAATATGCCTTACCGGCTCGGGACCGCGTGGACAACGCAGCATTGAATTAGTAGCACACCCGGAACTGCTACAGAACTTTGAGTTTAATACGAACACGCATTTTACATCAATATTCAATGCGCCGTATTCTATTCAAACAACTGCTGCACGCGATGAGGCAACTTTTACAGCTGCTTCATTCCTTCCATCTTCTTTTGTGAATGCTCCACAAGGAGCTACGCATTTCAGGGTCTTTTCAGTGCTTTGTACGGTATCGAATTACATTTACGATGCGATAACGAAACATTACATTGCAACGGACCCAACGCTGGATATGCTGAGCATGGAAGTGGACAGTGCTATTATCGATATAGATACGGTAATGCCTGTAAACATATCGCTTAACCCTGTGCTGCCAGGATCACCAACTATGACTGCCACTACTGCAGTAGTGCTTTTGGTTGGTTGTGAATTCTTCCAGCGCATTAATACAGTAGATTATTTGCTTGCGCAAGGTGACTGTATGCGCGTGATTAAAGTGTTCTAATTTCTGGCGTGGTTTTTAACGAGCACTTGATTGACGGTTCCGGCTTTGGTCGGGGCCGTTTTTTTATTGAATGAAATTATTCTTCATTCCAGTAAAGGATATTTCTTTGTGCTGGTTGACAATTAGGAGTAAATATCAGTTGGCATTATTTTTTTTACTGTGCCTTTGTGCCTTTGTGCTTCCGGCAAGGGGAATGGAAATGCTCCTGCAAGGGCTTGCGGATTTTGGTTTAATCAAATAATAACATCTATTGACAAAAACTAAACCGCTATTTTATTTTCCCTTCTTTTTTGAATTCGCGCCTGATTCCATTTTCAATATCGGTGGCGAGAATTACATTGCTTCCTCTTTCAATTGTCATCAGTGAACAATAACGCACCACATTGATAATTGCGCCGCCGCTTAAAATATGCTCGCTTGCTATTTTGAAAAGATCAACACTTTCATCCAGCTTGCTGTGTTTTGAAAATGTATTCTTCCATAAGCTTAAACGTTCTTCCAAACCGGGCATCGGAAAATGAATCATATTCTGGAAGCGTCTTGCAAATGCTTCATCAATGTTTGATTTGAGATTTGTTGCGAGAATAACTACACCGGGATAATCTTCGATACGCTGCAACAAATAGCTTACTTCCTGGTTCGCATAACGATCATGTGCGCTGCTGGCTGAAGTACGTTTTCCAAAAAGCGCATCGGCTTCATCGAAGAAAAGTATCCATTTATGATTCAGCGCCTGGTCAAATACATTGGCAAGATTTTTTTCTGTTTCACCAATGTATTTGCTCACGATCATCGAAAGGTCGATGCGATACACATCAAGTCCCGTATTTTTTCCGAGCAACATTGCTGTCAGTGTTTTTCCTGTTCCGGGCGGACCAAAAAATAAGCTGCGGTAACCCGGTTTCAAAATCGAGCTCAGCCCCCACCCTTCCATTAATTCACGTTCATGCTTCAGCCACGCGCGTATTTCTTTTACTTCATCCAGCACATGCTCTTCAAGGATAAGATCGTCCCACTCTAATTTTGTTGTCACCAAACGCGCAGGAAAATTGGCACTGTAATCGGGCTTATCAATTTTTCCGGTGGTGAACTGCCCGAGAAATTCGCGTCCGGGACAAAGCTGTCCACAGGATGATGGCTCATCTGCCGGCGGTGCAAGCACACGAACAAGTCCTGTCACCATCAATCGCGCATCCGGATGAAAAAGCTGCATCGATTCAAAACGTTTTGCTGTATCACTTCCTGCAAGCATGAACAAAGCTGTTTCTGCAGTTGGCAAAAAACCGCCATGATTATTTCCTTTTAATCCGCCGAACTCCGTGAAGCCGCGATCGTACGTAGCATTTTTTGTATAAAAAATATCCAGCAGCTGCGGCCTGATGTTCGGTGCAAATGCAAGCAACAAAACCAAACGTTCTTCAGCACTCAGCTTATGCTTGATAACAACATCGCTGAAAGGTGACTCGCCCGTTTTGTATTCCGGCGGAAGTAATTCATCAATGTTGCTGTATTCACATTCCTGCCCGAAATATAAACGGAATCGAATATCAAGCACTGTTGCAAGCCATGCAAGATCGCGATCAAGCACGGCAGCATTCTTTTCTATGTCAGTAATAATTTCAATCAGGTTTTCCATTCGACGTATAAAGGTTTGTTCATCCACGGAAGCTTTATCGGGCTGATGCTCCATGGCAATTTTGAAAGCAGCTTATCAAAAGCTTTTCGTTCTACACGCAATTCATATTTCGTGTCAAAGAAAAACAATTGTCCGCCACGCTGAAGAAATGTTTCACGTAAACCATCGGCTGATGTTTGTCCGAGTGAATTCCAATGTTTGATTGCCGCACCAATGAGCTGGTCTGCACAGGTTTTTTCTTCGGCTGTGAGCACGACATCTTTTTCCACAGGTTTTGCTTTACTGATGTTGCACAGTAATTTATTCAGCACAAGATTATATTCAGGAGTTTGTTCACTCTTGTCAACAAGGTACTGCAATAAATGCACTGCGCGATAAGCGGCGGATTCTGAAACAAATGAAATTCCTTTTACCAATTCAACACGAATGAAAAGCTGTGACAGGAATGGCCATAACAAAATCAAACCGGCGTTGCGGATAAAAACACCGCGTTCCTCATCCATCGCGCTTTCTATTTTTTGTTTTTCTTTTCGCTCCTCCATTTGAAGCCGTCGTTCATCCGCTGCAGCTTGTTCTTTTATTTTTTCAAGCCGCAGGAGGAATGTGTCGCCCAACCGTTTCAGGTAAAGCGGATCGGAAAGCTGATTTAATAAAACAGGAAATTCGCTTTTCCATTCACCCGGATGCGCTGCAAGGTATTGCTTCCATATCACTGCAAGCTCATCGGCCTGGCTTCCCGAAAAAATACCGGCGGCACGAAGTATAACCTGTAACCATTGCAAAGAAGTAAATGCCTGTGCACTTTTTCGCAATGCCAGCAACAGGCAGAGATCGCGAATCGGAACAAGTGGTATTGAGCCTGGCTTTTTAGAAACCAATTCTTTCACAAGCAACAACACATCCGATAGCAGCACCAATGGAACCGCGGAAGATGGTCCGTATAACAACGCAAGCACTTTTACCAATGTTGTTTCATGCAAAGCGGTCGCGAAATTTCTCCGAAGCTGTGAAACAGAAAGCTGCTGCATTAAAATTCGTCTGAGCTGTGCCGGATTGTTTCTCAACAATCTTTTGATCAGCTCATCCATCGCACGCGGTTCGATCGCAACTTGTCCGCGCAATGCATCAAGCAGGAGCTGTTCATCCGACGACCATCGTTCTCTTTTGAAAATTGCAAATGCCTTTTTGTATTTGCGCAGCAGTGCTTTTATTTTCTGTTCATCAACAGATGGAAAATGTCGTTTTACCAATTCTGTTAATTGACTTTCTGTGAGCTGCGGAACGAAAGGATTAAGCTTCTCCTCGTCTTCCGACATGGCTAGCTTAATCCATACTTCAGCTTCACTTACTGCTTGCCTGCTTTTCTCACTTTCAGCAAGGTGTTTTTCCAGCGCAATCTTTTTTAAATAAGCCTCAGCCAATTGTTGCTGCTCCGTCTCTGACCTAAGCCATGTGTTTACAATTTCAGCTTCTTCTTCCTGCTGCGGATTAGCTTCATGATAAAATCCGGTTCCTGCGCGTTCATGAACTTTCTTCAACAGCGTTGCAAGAACAAGTCTTCCCGATGGCAATTGCCGGTCAACAGCATCAGCAAGAAATTCCAGTGAAGCGCGTGCAGTTATTCCGTACCGTACTGCTACTTCGCCTAATAGTTCATTCATAAAAGCAGCCGAATCAAAACGCCCGTTACGCGTAACTGCTAATCCGGATAATAAGCGGTGGTAAAAAAGATGCGTTATTCCATCCGCTTTTTTCCGGCTTCCTCCAAGGCGTTGCAATAATTCGTTCAATGAAGTAATCCACGGAACAAGTGCCGCTGATTCGCCTTTTGCAAGAAGCGGTAGGATGCGCAACAAAATCGGAGTGTCGGCAATTCCAATCAAACGATCAAAAGCATTTTCATCAGCTGAAATTTCAAAGATCAGCTTTGATGCAAGAGCAGTATTCTCATTTTGCAGCTGCATCAGCAGTCGTCCAATATCATCGCTTTGGCATGTTGGTCGCGCCCACCACGCCATTTTACCAGACATAAAAAAGTGATGAAGCACATCGTAAATCTTTTGGATATCGGGAAGCGTACTGTCTTCTGTTGCTTTGACATCAATCTGCTCATTTATTCTCGCTTTCTGCTCTTTTTTCAATGTACCTTCTTTTGCGTCTTCCGTTGCAAGCTCAAGAATAATTACCGGCAAGGAGGAAGGCCAGGCGCGCGTACGCACATGTTTTTCTGCAACAGCGCCAAACAAGGAAACAATTTTTGAGTACGTTGTATTATAGTGCGACGCTATTTGTGTAAGCGTACTTTTTATAAAAGAGCGTGTATTAAAATGCGAACCGCGGTCAATAAGAAGATGGCGCAGCACAAACAACCATTTCTCCTTTTTGAATTCATTTAACGGAACAGGAATGAGCTGCTCCTTTTCCTGTACACTGCTTAACGTTCGTGCGTACCCGATAATAAATGGTGCATTCGCAGGTTCAAGAACAGTAACGGTTTGTTCAAGCGTTTTTTCTTTGCTCCTGTTTACAAAACGCTCAAGCGCACCGGGATAATTTGCAGCAGCCCGCAGTACCTCTGCGATTTCATCAGGCATCTGCATTAAAAGGTCGGCGGCCAGCTTGTCAAACGCCGGAAGCGAAATTTGCTGTCCCGCAGGAATGCTTCCATGCAAAATAAAATGTTCGAAAATGTAAAGCTGCTTTTGCACTAAAGGATCACCGGATTTTTCTTCACGCTGATTAGTATCGTTAATGTATTTTTGTTCAACACGGAATTCCATCTCAAGTGAATGAATAAATCCGGGCAGCGAACTTTCAAAACCGGTTGTTTTACGCAATTGTTCAGCGGCTTGGGCTAACAACATTAATAATTCACCGTAACCAATATTATAATGTGCAGCCAAACCTGCAATTGTACTTTTGAGAAAAGCGCGACGGTTAAATTGTGATCCACGCTCAATCAATAAATAATTAAAAATTACGAGCCATTTAGCTTTGCGAAATCCACCTTCATTATCCTTCACAACCGGATTTTGCTCATGCGCGCGATCCGCATCGTGGGCATACGCGATGATAAATGCCGCATCAGATGGTTCGAGCACACGCACAATTTTTTCAAGGCGCTTTTCGCTGAATTGCCTGACAAGCCGTTGGACTGATTCTGTTTTTGCAAGCTTACGTAGCATCAATGCAAGTTCAGAAGGAGAACTTGTCAGCAAATCATCCATCCACGCATCCGGACCGGCACCTTGCTGTGTAGTTGACCACCACGGCAAATGACCATTCAATAAAAAAAGCTGGAGCAAAAGCAATTTATTTTCCGGCAATTGTTTTACGCTGCCCTGGTAACCCGGTTGTCGCCATGCTTGTTCAACTTGTTTGTCAAGACTTTTTTTCAGCGCATCTTCAAACCGTTTTGGAAATTCATCTTCCAGATTTTCATAAGCGATATCACCCAGGTCAAGCTCCAGCGTGTCAAGACGAATAACAACTCCCGGGGTTGAAACTGCGGTGAGATTTTTTTCAAGAATAGATTTTAATTTTTCCCGAAAAAGGTAGCTTACTTTTGTCTGCAGGTTATATGCTTCCTTCTGCGAAGAAAAATGCAGATCAAAAAGCTGGCGGCCTATAACATGCGCTTCTGACATTACAGATCTAATTCGGTGTAATATTTATTCAGAAGAATGCTCAGGTGTATTCCAAGATCTTCTGTAGATGGATCATTCTCTGCCCAGGCTTTTCTCCATTGCTCGTAACGATCTTCAAACTCTTTCATTTCCGAAGGCTCAAGAAAAAACTCAACAATATTAATATGTGCCGGCGCGTAATTCCGCAGCAGCTGGCTAATCACTTTACGGAATCCCACATTGCTGAAGCGCGCAGTCCACGAAGGCATTATCACTGTCATTCGCAAAGAATAAAATGAAAGCGGCGGAATTTCGATTGATCCATACCAGGTACGGAACCGCACATCTTCGTTGCGCATGTACTTATGAATAAACAGATCAATGCAGCGTTGGCGTATAATTTCACACGCGGCTTGTGCTTCTGACTTGCTTCCGTATAATTTCGCAGACTGCGCAAAAATTTCCTGCTTATTGTCTGACAGCTCAATCAACCACCTTCCTCCTCCGTGTTTGATGATATATGAATCGGCTTTACATCCGTAAGCATGAAATTTTCTTATAATCTCTTCCTGGTCTTCTTCACAACAAAAATCAGCTTTCGAATGCAACAGGGGAATTCCCGCAGCATCGAGCAGCTGTGTTTCAAATTTCAGATCATTGATCGGTGGGCGCAGCGGAAGATGTTCGACCACGTGCAAACCTTCTGTTTCAAGATTCAGGTAACGAAGGAAAGCAGAAACAGAAAGAATTTCATTGATGGCCGCAGAAATAGTTGAATAAACACCAACGATCTTCCAGGAGCGATCGTCATCCGCAGCATTATCTTCCGGATCGCGGTAGATAACAGTAATTTTATCTTCTCCTTCCAGCTTCCCGAATTTATAATTATTGGCAAGGTACCCGTTGCGCAACATATCAATGTCGATATGTATTTTCCTGCTGTTTAATTCTTCGTAAAACTCAGGAAAATCAAATGCTGAATGGTCCGCAGTTTTTTCAGGTTTGTCGTAGGGCTGGAATGCATCACTTTCTGCCAGTTCGCTTTTAACTGTGCCATGTAAATGATCAATTTCACGCTTCTTGTTAATTGTGCGAATAGTTTTCTCCGGAATTTTATATTCATAGATTGGCGCTGACATCTTATAAAATTCCAATCGCAAATTCATTTTTGAATCAACAATACCTAACCGCAAACGCACATAACTTTCGAGCCACGCAGTTGCGGTTTCGTAAGTAAAAATTGCAGCTTGTCCGCGACGCTCCGTGATCAAGTCTACATACTGAAGTGCGGCGGTTTTTGATTCGAGAATAAATTCGTGCAGCTCTTCTTCTGTTGTAAAATACCAGTTCGTATCTTCAAACATCCGTGCCGACATTGAAATCCCGAAACGAGAAAGCAAATGATCGAGGAAACGATTACGGCGTTCAAAAAAATCATCTCCTGCACGGAGAATTTCACTTAATGCTTCATGGTAACCAAACTCACCGGCAAACATGAGCTTTGATTTTTGCATCCGTTCCATTTCATGATCAATCAAGTGAGCCGACTCGCCTGAAAGTTGATCTTTGTCGACTTTATAAAAAGGAGTCGTGCCCGTTTGTTTTAACAGTGGTGCCAGCCTCGGAACATCCAGCTTCGTTGCGGGAAAATAGCTGCGCTTTATGGAAGGATCAATAGAAAAAAGCGTTGGTACGGAAGCAAGCTGCTCAAGATAATTAGCAAGCACCTGGTCGAAGATGAGCAAATAACCTTTGAGCTGTTGCGCTAAACCTTCACGACGTGCGCTTGTTCTTTTTTTTCCACCAACCTCACCTCCAAACGTTTCATTCGCACCTTCACCAACACCTAATTCACCAATCCCGTAAACCGGTGGAAAATCATATTGCACAGAGCGGTATTCACCTGCTTTCCTGTCGCGACCAAGCTTAACATCAAATGCACTCAGTGCTTGCTTATGTTGTCCGGGAATATAAGGACGCGCCTGTCCCAAACGGAATGCTTCGTAATAGCTGCTGACTAAACTTTTATCAATGTAAACCGGGATATTATTTTTCATCAGCCTTATCCCGTAATCATCGTTATCACCGAATTTCAAACTGAACACCGGCACTTCCATGTCACCAAGGATCCAAACTTTCTTTTCATCGTTTGCACCTTCAATACGGAAATCGTAAATATTATTTACTTCAGGCACATCAAGGATCGCACGAATAATTCTTGAATAATAAATTTGTGTGGTGCGCGCATAAAGTTCTTCGTCTTGAATAAAACCATTTTTAAGTCGTGGTCCGTCAAAAATCTCTCCTATCGAATATCCTTTCTCCAGCATTTGATTAAGCGGATACCTGCGAATAGGGTGGGAAATAAATTCACCGACTTTGAAAAATATTTTTGCAAGAATCTCTTCGCTGTTTGCAGTTTCATCTACTTCGATGGATGCAATAATATTCATCTCGCGTTTGCGTAGCACTTTTACACTTTCAAGATCTTCGCACAGGTTACGATTGGCATGAAACAAATTCCGCACATCAGCAATAATCTTTTTGGTGTGCTCTTGTTCACTATCATCCCGTGATTCTTTCTTTTTACCCTGCGGTTTAAAAAGATGATTTTCTTCTTCCTCAATAAGAATCCGGTAAACACCAATGGGATGACTAAAATTTTCATTCAATGGCTCGACCCATGCATTGCGTACGCCCTCAACTCCGTCAATGATCAACCTGCGCCAGTCATTGATCGTGAGCGGATGGCATGGCATTATTTCGTCCAGCGTAAAAAATGAATCCTTATGAATTGCTCTCGGAAAAGGATTTTGGGGATCGGGCGGAAATTCAACTCTTCCATTGTATTCCGCCTTACCGGCAAGCAGATCTTTTATATCGTAATTTGTTCTGTAGCTAAGATCGGTAACTGCGTAACAAAGCTGATCAAGAATTGTAACTCCCGGATCATGCTCATTATAATCTGTCCATTGCTCTCCTGCCAGCTGCTGCAAATAATCAATCGCACTGTTTCTCAACCCGAAAAAATCCATCGCGGGTTGAGGAAAATTATTTCTTTTGATGGTTTCAGTTTCCATCTCCTGTTATCCCGGGATTACTGTTAGAATTAAATGGTGTCATGGAACCATTGCCGTTCAATTGCTGATTGGCTTGTCCGTGCATTTTTCCGATCAGTTCATACACTTGTTCAAAAGGCATTTTTCCCAATGCTTTAAAAAGAAGATTTGCTTCTTCGAGTGTAAGTGCGAATGTTACTGTTTTCATTTGCTCCAGGTTTTATTGTCAACTGTGTATCCCATTTCTTTATCACCCCATAGTTTTGTAATGTGGTAATCGATCATACACTCTTTTCCATAATTACGGCGTGAACGAAGCTGAAGTCCATAGCTGAATGTTGAACCGCTCCAGCGCACTTTTAATTTATTCCACCACCATCCGTAATGCGCCTGCATGTGTGTGATCTTATCGTGAGAACGTCCGAACGTGCTTGAAGCAATTGCATGCATCAGCGCATAACGTCCTTCACCCGGTTTTCCTCCCACGCGTGCAACGAGCTCAAACAGCTGGCAGCCATTCAAATCGTTGAGCACATTATGCCATTCACCATCAGCAGGAATTTTTCCTGAAGCAAATGTTCCGACGCGGCCTTTCAAACCTGCAATACCATTTACTTCAAATTTGAAAGCAGGTTGTTTTGTGCCGATTCCAACGTTTCCGCCTTCCTGCAGAAAAAGACAAATGCCATTTTCTTCCTTCTCACCCGGCTGCAAAAAAGTAAGTCCGCGATTTTTATCATCTGCGTCAATGCCGATCATCCATGCAGGATTTGCCTGTTCGATGCTGCGAAAAAATCCGATGAGATTTTTAGAGCTTCCTTCAGGGGAGAGCATCAGTCCGTGCTCCATGCTTTTTGAAAAACCATCATCAATACGATTCACCATTGAATCGATGAGCGCCTCAAAATTCCCTTCTGCAGGCATTTCTCCTTTCTTAAAAAACTTCTTAAGCGTTTCCCTGTTTTTCAAATTCATAGCGACGCAATTATTTATTGTGTAATAATAAAATTATCTCCGATCACGAGGTTTTCAACTCCGCGTGCAACAGGTGCTTCCATTTTCTCTTCGTCGACCGCTGTAAACAAGTGCCGCGATGATGTTACTAAAACTGACCACGGTTTGCCTGC
Organism: Bacteroidota bacterium; assembly: GCA_031412295.1. Classification (GTDB taxonomy): domain Bacteria; phylum Bacteroidota; class Bacteroidia; order Palsa-965; family Palsa-965. Next base: position 188,695 of record JANOCU010000017.1, on the reverse strand, counting down.
ATGAATTGTTCCTGCATCTTCATCATGATGGCCGTCTTTTTTCATTCTTGCTGTATCCTCAAGCGAAAAAATACCATTATGATCTTTTGTCACAACCACAGAAAGCGCAGTAACAAAATCAACATAAGGCTGACGCTCCAAAAAACCGAGCACATCGGAACGCGAAATAAATCCTCCAAGCTTTACTTCAACCAGTGTATCATAGATCCACGGAGAAAGAAAAGCGCGCATGTCCTGGTTGAGCTTTCGCAAATGATAACCACTGTCCAATCCTCTCCTGAATTTTACATTTGCAATTACTTTCACACGCTCATATAAAGGATTACGAACTTCGATCTTTGCAAATGGTGATGCGTGCGCTCTCAGGAAAGAAGAAATTTTCTGCAGCAGTGAATAAGAATCTTTCGGACGAAATGCATTTATATCTTTTCTCCTGTCAACATCAGGCATTACTACGATTAGCACATTGCCGCGCTTATGTTTTCCTTCTGCATTCATATCCGGAAAACATTGCACTTTATATACGGATGGAAATTGCTGCAATACCAATCGTTCGTAATCACCAGGGAGAAGCGCGCGGTTGCGGTGACCGAGACGTTCGCTTAACCGTGCATATGCTTCATGCTTTTGCTCCGGTATGCGCCCATCGGTAGAAGCGATCGGTTGAATCACTTCTTTTATCTGCTGAATTTTTTGTCTTGTTTTTTTTATGCTTCCTTCCGGCAATGTCGCGTCAAGATGAGTGAAGGAATTATCTTCGTATTTCCATGTCACACTTACGGCTTGCGTATCGAGCGTTTTTGCATAGCTGATACAATGTGATTTTTCCCTGACCGATGCGCATATCCAATACATACCTGCGGGCATCACGGTATTAGTATTCGTCATCTCACCGGGAAGGTCCAGCTCGATAATTCCGGGTTGTACAAATTTGTTTGTACCATCACACAACACACGATCCTCACGAAATGGTTTCCACTGGTTATTTGCGAGATAGCTCCATTCTACTTCACCGGGTGCTTCATGCGAATAAAAAGATTCATCGGAAAGACGGAATAAAATGGTGAGCGGCTGTGGCAGCTCGAGGCCGGTTAAGCCTATAAGCAGGTAACCTTCATTCTCATACTTCGGAAACAATGCAACATTACTAAAGCTCGAAGCAATTGAAATACGTTCCATGCCGAATGGATGATGGCGATAAATACCGAGAGGCAATAAACCATCTTCTGTAGCCGGTGAATTATCAGAATCAAATTCAGCAGTATAATCGAGACTGATAGTGGTGAGCACCGGCGTGTAAGGAAGACGCGGCAGCTCCTGAGGTTTTTTTGTTTTGCTGTTTTTTATAATCGTAGCAGAAAGCAATGGCGCATATTCCGCACTACCAAATCCAATAGGTGGTGTGAGCAGCTCTAACTTTAAAAAACCATCCTGGGTTTCTGGACCGAATGCTAATTGCGGATTTGGAATATGCCACGTTGGACGCTGACGAAGCTCATGCAAATTAATTTTATCAATGATCGTGTCGTCATGAACAGGAATGCCGCGGTCGGGATGATCTGTTGGCGCATCATAAAAAAGCTGCACGCGCTGCTGGCTATCGCGCATTGGAAGAAAATATCCTTTCTGCAGCAATGAAATTCCGGCAGTAAAAGATGCGTTGGTAATTTCTCCCGGGTAACCTTTGTAATACGATGCAAATCCTTCGGGAGGCAGATCAGCCCATGAAAGCTTCAGCTGCAGGGATTGAATATTTTTATTCATCGCTTCACTGCTTCCGATAAGCAGGTAAGAACCGGGAACAGGAAGCGGACCGAAAGGCTGGAATGGTTTATCAGTTGAAAGTTTTCCTGCGTTATTATAAAGCACGAGCTTTCGCATTCCTTTTACACTTGTGCGGATGCGAATGCGATTTACAAGCAGATCACTCATCAGGCTGTAAGCATAAACAGGCGCATTATTCGTATTCAACATCATGCGCAGCACAGGCCATTGCGTATCAAAACCATTACCATGAAGCGCGGCATCATACCCGATCACTGCAGGATATGCTTGTGTAAAGCTGAAACGCAGGATGAGCGCAGCATCGTTCTCATCGTAATTCAAAGCATAACGTTCTACACTCTTCCAACCGGCAGCAGAAGTAATCTGTATGCTGAGCGCTTTCGAAAGAAGATAAAATATTGCACCGGGGGAATTACGCGATGTATTTTGTTTCACTTCCCCAATGATCTTCCGCAACATTTTAAGGGAGGCATTTCCTTTATCAAGATTGAATGTCACGGTTACATCGCGTTGACCTTCACTGAGAAATAATGCGGAAGATGTAATGGAAAATCCAAGCTCTGCTTCTTTCATTGTACGCAGCGATGAAGCAAAATCAACCTGGTCACATCCCATCAGCGGCCACCATTCAAGTGAAGTTCCGTTCAACATTGTTCCCGGACTTGTAGAAGAATAAATTCCTTTCACCATTCGCAACGTTTCATCTTCCACACCTGTGATCATTTCAGGATTACGACTTACGAATAACGTGTGTAACGATGCAATTTTCCCCTGGTTGATAGAGAGATGCGTATCGGTCGTATAAATTAATTCTTTGCCTGAATCATCTTTCCCAGCGGAGAGTTCAGTCCCTGCAGGCAGAAAACATTCTTTCACATTATCCTGCAACACAAATCTCACCATCGCCTGGTCGGGAGTAAATGGAAGACGTTTGTGACGCAGCACATCAAAATAATAAAAATCAATGTGCCGCTCCGTGATCGAATTCATCTGGACACGCAGCGTTTTCATCAGGCGCGTAAAGGCAATATAAAGCGCAATGTCGGGGCGATTATCATTCTTTTCCCTGATGATCTTCTCCAGATTTTTTTGCGTGTCTTTTACAATCTGTGTTAATGCATGAAAAAAATCATTGAACACACTTTGAATAACGCTCAGCAAAACGACAAGCACATTTAATCCGGCAAGCTCGATGTCTAATTTTTCAGGAACATTCCGTTTCCATTTCTCACCGAACATCCTATAATCACCATTGAGCGGATGACCGAGCACACCTATTACAGCTTGTTCGGTTCGCCTGTCGATGTATTCAAGCTTTGCAAGGCCTTCACGCAAGCGGCCTTCAATCAAACTTTCAATCTCGAGCAGCACGGAACTTTTTTCACTTCGTGCAAGATGTTTTTGCCAATGATTAATGCGTAATGCAATTCCAAGCGTTGCATCAAAAATATGATCGAGCTCTTCAATTTTTCTTTCCGTTCGTTTTGTAATATCGAACAGCACAACATAATTATCGAATTCTCTTTTAATTTTCGCGAGATCAGTAGTTGCGATAGTCGCAAGCAAAACAGGTTCGCTCGTTCCGAAAAATGGATGCCACGTTCCTTCAAGCTGGTTTTTGGAATTATAAAAATGGATGTAATTAGAAATTGCGCCCGCAAAAAAAAGATCATCTTCCAACCCGCGCTCATCCAGCGGAACATTTTCCGGGAGTAATGCTACAGGTATTCGCGTATCTCTTGAGACACCTGATGAATAGGACGCTTCATAATTATTTTCTCTGCCGATCATCCGCGTTCTTTTGCAGGAGTTAAATATTGTGGAGCAATGTTCGTTCCTTCACGCAGGTAGAACGGATAAACCAGGTTGCTGCGCGAATTGGTTTTACGAATTGTATAATCCAGGCGAATATGTAACAATCCCTCTTCCGGATCTGCTCCGTTGATGGTTACATCGTTTAAAATAATTCGCGGTTCATAATGCAATATGGAAAAGCGGATGAGATCTTTCAGCTGCGTCATAAACGTGGTATTGACAGTATCAAAAACCATTTTACGAATGCCGCATCCGAATTTCGGAAACATCATTCGTTCACCCGGTGAAGTAGAAAGTATCACCTGCAGACTTTCCCAAATATCCTGCTCATCAGAAATCATTACAATGCTTCCGAGATCAGGATCAAACTCGGGAGGAAAGCTCCAGCCGGTTCCTAAAAATGAATGATCAAGATTTTTTTTCATGCGCTTATCCTCCAATTAATACAGTGGGACAACCCAACACAATTGATCCACCATGTGCAGTAGTATCTCCCATGCGTGCTGCAGGTTTTCCACCGATCAAAACTGTTGCCGAACCTTTCACGATGGAATCAGGAGGTCCGACACAAACACAATTATCACCCATCACCGCAGCAGGTAATTTTCCAATCAGCACTGTCGGTGATCCGGGACCAACTACGGGGCCACCGACATGTGGAATGGGAGAAGGCACTGCCGGTGTTTGCATCGGGCAAGTGTGCATGTCTGTTAAGCGGGCTGCTGGTGGCATATTTTGCTGGTAGGTACCCCAACATGAAGTTGGGGTTGGTAAGTAATGACTGACTACTGACAACTGACTACTGATTAGTTGATCATGACGATGGAACCTTTTACTACAGTTTGACCTGATGATGAAATTTCTGCTGAGGCATTTCCTGCGGCGGCGAACTGGGCTTGTGCGGTGAGCTTTACGTTTATGCCGCCTGAAGAAAAATCTCCGCCGGAAGAAGTTGCTTCGATGTTCTGCACAGCAGTCATACTGATCTTTCCTTTTGCAGATATAGTAACATCTTTTCCGCTATCCAGCTTAATGCCACTGGAATCCATTGTGATGGTATTTTTATTCTGATCGGATAACGTTATTGATTTCGCATCATCACTCAGTACTATTTTATTATTTCCGGGCGTTGTTACCGTGATGATTTTTTTATCGTCGTCAATTTCAATTTTTACCAATGATTTACTGACGATCGCTTTGAATGTGTTTTTTGTATCGGGTGTATAAGGCGCTGCGTTTTTGCTGCTGTGCATCATCCCGAGAATTACAGGGCAACGTGGATCATCATCGAAAAATCCTACGACTACTTCATCGCCTACTTCCGGATAAAAATAGGCACCGGCTGTTCCTGTTGCATAAAAAGTTGCCATGCGCGCCCAGACAGCCTGTGCATCATTTTGCATCAGGGGCAAAGTAACCTGTACGCGAAAATGTCCTAACGCATCTGCATCAGTTTTTTTCACCACCCCTATCTGTAAACCGTGAACAGGTGGCAACAAACCTTGTGCAGGTGGAACAGAAAGCGCATTTGTTTCAGCGAATGGAATTGGCTCTAATCCGAAATCAGCTTCTGTAATCCAGTCGCCTCCTTCGATGATGTGTGTAACTGCTCGCAGGTAAATATTTCCATTGTAACGCTCACCTACTCCTGCGAGCGCAATCAGCTTATCCGGTTTTGCCAGCGCATTTCCCTGGAAGCGTACTCGTCCGCGAAGGCGCGACATCCACGATTTTAATTGTTGCGCGTTGGCCCAGCTTTGCAATTCATCTTCTGCTACTATCGCGGATGATTGCAATGAAAAATTTGTGAGGCCAACAACTCCTGACAAAGTTGAAGAAGTTAAATTCCCCTGTTCATTCACTGTCGGATCGCTTCCGGTGGACTGAACAATTTTCTGTGTTGCAGGATCCCATGATGTGGCTTTTACAGATGGATACTGATCAACGGATTCAATGCGCGATTCCATTTCGAGCAGTGAATCTCCGTAGGTGACACTGAGCACTGCAGTTCCGGAAACCGTCGGCGCATTTACATTAACAGCACCATCATCTACTGCGACGATCATTCCATTTGCTTCCGCGCGTGCGATAAGAAAATCCCAATCGGTGCTGTAGTGCTGAAAGATCTGGTTATGATTAACTGTGGTCGAAGCAACAGTTGCAGTAAGCCCGTATGTTCCAACTATCGTGCTTATAAGATCACCGTCTTTCACGGGGCTATCACCACTGTTGAAGAATGTATTTTTCTTACCAACAGTCATCTTCACCGCTTTGTCTTTGCACACAACCTCAAGCACTGAATCTTCTTTATCTATTTTCAAACCCTGCTGAACAATAATTCCGCTGAAGATCTGTGTTTCATTAAATTCATAACCGGCAGTAATGACAATGGGATTCCCGGGAATAAAATCGGCAGAATCGCTGACAGGAAATGACTGATCGGCAGCAGATCCATCACGCACAACAATCAGCGCAGTGGGAATACGATTTATTTCTTTGTTCACTTCAACAGATACTACCTGGTACGCATCACTTATAGCATTCCCATTCACTTTTATAGTGAAAGAGACAAGCGTGGTGGTAGCATCTAAAGGTGAGACAGCCATTTTATTTTTTTTATTTTACTACGGGTGGAAATTCAATTCGCATTCCGGGAACGAGATCGGTAAAATGATCAAGACCATTGGCACGTGCGACTTCTAAATAAAAAGACGGATCACCATAAATCCTGTAGCACATCAACGGCAATGTATCTCCTTCGAGAACAGTCCGTAAATGCGTCATGTCGGGTGATTGATTATCATCATCTCTTGCAATGGTTGCAGGATCCATTGTTTCTTCGAATGTCACAGAAGCTTTTGCGCGAAGGGGAACACCTTGCGGACTGAAGAGTGTGTAAGTAACATTCAACGTGCTGAGGACACATTTAAAAATGATGGAGCCCCAGCTGAGCTGCAAATAATTCGGACGATGAATTGTTCCGTTGTAATCGTAAGTAAGCTTTCTGAATTCTTTGATCTGTGCATACACATCACCAGTGCTTCCCGGGATTACACCGGTGGTATCAAACATGATATCGAAGCTGAGCGATTCAGGTTCTACACCAACATATTTTAACGTATTAGCGCCCTGCCCGGGAACTTCCTGGCGGGTGCTTTTAATTTTGTAATTGAAGGTAAGCTGATCAGGATTTACAAAAACAGTGTATTCAGAATCCTGCGCAGAAAAAGACGCATCAGTATAAGCAGTGATGGTCATGGGCGTGAGCGTGCCCGCGGATATGGAGGAGAGGAGAGACATTTACTATTTCAAAAAATCCAATAAGATTAACGCGGCGCGCGCTTGCGTAATTTGCCAAGCACACGTTTTGTACATTCTTCAACAATCGCTTTTCGATCATCAGCTACCTGCCGTGAATTTTGCTGCTGATCATTTTGTCGCGTGATAGTTGCACGAACAACAATTTCCCTGATTTCGATTGACATGATAAATTATTTTTAGTGCAGTTCAAACAGAAGGTACTCCCGGCATTGCTACAAAATAATTGTACGAAAGCTCAAGCGTTTCCAATGCAATTGCATTTTCCATTGAATCAAAACCGGAAACATTCCACTTCACCGGCCACGCGCCGATAAATGTCCACGACATCAATGGTGTTCCTTCGGGCCCGAGCAAGCTTACAAGCACATCCTGCGTTACGATCGGGGAAACAAGTCCGCCCTGCATACTTCCCATGAACCAGAGCTGAAGCATAGAACCGGCGGTAACCAATCCACGCTTGAGCACAAGATTTTCATAAGAAGCACGGGAGGGAGCCTTGTATTTAAACCGGTTCTCACCTCCCATTGCAATCTCTTCTGTTTCCATTGTCGCTGATATTCCGGAGACTTCTTTAAACTGCGCATCAACTGATCCTGTAAGACCAACGATGGACAGCGTAAAATAGAATCCCGGTGGCGGATAATATTCCGACATAGCTCAGCGATTAATTATTCGTTCGCAACAGTAATTCCTTCATGAACAATTTCGATCGACTCGATAGCAACTTCATTGCCGTCTGATTTCAGATCTGTTCCTGAAACTTTTTTCGGCCATGCATTTGCAAGCGTCCATACCATTGTCGGATTTCCTGCTTCATCCAATAATTTAACTGTAACAGGCACACGCTTGATCGTATTCATTTTGATCTGCGAATACCACGCCCAGAACGAATTGTCTTTGACAAATATGCCTTTCTTCATTGTTACGTTTCCGTTTTTCGCGATGCCGGGCATTTTGATCGTTGAAAACTGTGGATTGTTACCATGACGGTATTCAATTTCCTGTGTTTCACCTTCAAGTCCGCTTACTTCCTGGAAAGCAAGATTTTTTTGATCGCCCCAATCTACTGAAAAGTAAAACTTGGGTAAAGGCCATACGTTGTCTTGTGCTTCTCCTGCCATTGTAGTAGGTATTTGTGGTTTAGATTTTTAAGAATTATGAATTAGAATTACGATTTCTGCATTTGCTGCTGGAACGTGATCACGATAAATTCAGCAGGACGCGAGATAGCAACTTTTACAGATACGTTCATGTAGCCATCAAGAATATCGTTTGCTGTCATCGTTGCGCCAAGACCGATCTGCACATCAAATGCATCTTCCGGCTTTGCACCTGCGAGCGCACCGTCTTTCCATTTTGCAGTAAGGAAATTATTGATCATGCTTTTTACACCAACCCATGTGTTTGCATCATTCGGTTCAAACACATACGCTTTACAAGCAGCTTTCACCGATTGCTCAAGCATGATCATTGTGCGACGAACGTTGATATAACGCCAGTCCTGGCTGTTACCATCGAGTGTACGAGCGCCCCAAACCAATGTTCCTTCTCCGATGAAAGAGCGGATTGCATTGATCGATTTTCCCTGTAAGGTAATATTCAGATCTTCCTGGTCTTGATTCGTAAGATTAACAGCAGGAGAAATTACAGAAGCCATTGTAACGTTAGCCGGCGCTTTCCATACTCCGCGTGCATTATCAACGCGTGTATAAATGCCGGCCATCGCACCTGACGGAGGAAGAAGGTTCAATTTCTTTCTCATTTCTTTCATGATGCTGCCGTATGCAGGGCTAATCACCATAAGCGTGTTGTGTACAAGTGCAACTGTCGATAAAGATGGATCAGCATCTTTTATTTTCACAATCTCTGCTTTAAAACTTGTTGCTTTATCTGCATTGATGAGCTTTTTCGTGACATTATCATCTACTTCAGCATTTAGCACGTCAACTAATTTTTGACCGCTCTCTGTGAAATTACGATAGCTTACATCTGAAGTTGATACAACAGAAGAATATACCCACGGGTAATATGCTGCCGAATATTTCAAAAAATCACTTTTAACTCCGTCACGGAAACTAACAATTGGTTTCGTTACATCATCCGGCTTAAGCATTCCATTTACAACATCAAGAATAGCTACCCGGCTTTGCATAAGTCCACCGCAATGATCGATGATGCTTCCCTGGAAGTTGTAAATATCACCAGTATCTATTCCTGCTGTCGTTGCTGCAGCCATAAGATCAGGAACTACGATCATCGTTGGTTCTTGCTCACGCTCAAGCAATGTAAGTCCGCTCTTAAGTACATCAAGGCTGATCGGTTCTGTTGCAGAATATTTTCCTACCGAAACAATGTAACAAGGTCCGCCGCCATTATCGAAGAACAATCGCATGCTGCGGTAGAGAAAATATTTTCCGCCGACCTGTTGCAATGCATGATCAACGCCGGCTGCCTGGAAATCAGATGGAATTCCTTCTGCAGGATCCACGATCGTAAAGGTGTAGTCGGGCGCATAACCAAAGTGCTGATGAAAATCCGCCAATGAAGTAATGCGGAATGGTTCATTCAGGATGGATTTAGTTCCGTTGACAGCAGTTTGTGTGTACCCGATGAAAGCAGGCACCGCAGTGGCCACCTCCACTACTGAATTAGGGAAGGCGTTTTTTTCTTCGATGTAAACGCCGGGTGTTTTGTAAGTAGACGCCATAGTCTGTGTTGTTTTGATTTATATTAATTAGAGATAAACGATGATTTCAGAATAAATTTCTTTTTCATTGCCCTTTGTGTGCTGCAATAAAATTTCAGGATTGGCTCCCGGCAAACGTTCGATAACAGGAAATCCTGCATTGCCATCCTGAACACAATTACGACGCAGCTGAAAAGAAACACTACCCGCTTCTTTCAGCAATAGCGGTTCGGGCGAAGTAAAAACAACACCTTCTTTTCCATCAAACAATTTTGCTTCCTGCGGACCTGTAAAAAAGATTTCGCGTTTGGTATCTGTTACGGCAAGCGATTGATAACGCGACAATGCGTTGCCTGTGAGAATATAGCTCCAGTACGTTTTTCGTGAAGCAAAATGAACCTTGTATTCTTTCGTTGCAACAGTATTGTCTGCATTTAAAAAGCTGGCATACGATTCGACCTGCGGATGATGCCAGATATCAATTGCACCGCGTATGGTTTGGCCGAATGGAAGATTGCAGGCATAAAATGTGCTTGCAATTTTTCCGTTCAGCTCCATGGTATATTTTCCATTTCCTTCTTCAGTAAGATTGTAGGAAATCAATGGCGTTGTTGCCTGGGTTTCAAAAACAATTTCATCTGCCTCGTTACGGATAATTGCTTTTCCGTTTTCAGCGACAGGCAATGTTCCGTGCAGTGAAATTTTTTCCAGCATATCTTCAGCTGCTGCTGCAACGGAATTGTGCAGGAGTAATGGCGCTGCATCTTTCTTATTCATATTGCTGAATACAGGAAAAAGATGAACTGTGCTTAAAGGAAGATCTGTGCAATTAAAAAAAAGCGGATCGCGGAGCACGAGGAAAAAATTGAAACGAAAATTTCCCGGCGGTAAAAAACGGATCACATTTGTATTGTCAAAAGATTCTGCGAGCACTTCATATTTTCCATCACGCATTTTGAGGAGCATTCCCATTTTATCCATCATCGCTTTTGTGGCCGGTGATGGTACAAGCTCGAGGCCACGACAGAAACCGTTGCGGCTGTAATCGTGGTGGAGAGCGATGCGAAAAAGGGAGGGGAGTCTCATTTGCGCGTGGTTATAATTCCGGTTTGACTTCACGGACAACGGGCCGTTGCTCACGCAGCTGTTTGTTGTCGATCATCAGCATGCGTAGCTTATAACCGACGGAAGGCATGTGTTTCGAACCTAGCATTCCCCAAATGTGACTGAGGTCCTGGTAAGAAAATTTTTGCAGATCGAAAACCAGCTTGTCTACTCCGTCAGGAAGTCCTGATGCATCTTCCCGCGAAAGCGAATGATTAGACTGGAAAAATGTGATGACACCGGAAACAAATTTCAATGCCTCTGCATAATTGCTTCCAGGGAAATAGCCGGAAAACAGCAGGGAAAGATTGATAAAAACCGGTGGATTTGTTTTGGAAGTTTTATCGCCGATGCTTTGATAATTGCCATTGGAAGCGACAACTTTTTCCTGCTCGATATTCAGAAGTGTGAGTACAATTTTATTGTCTTGCTGAAGTGCCGGTGTGCCATCGATATTCACAATACCGGATAACACTACGATATTCTCATTCAACCCGAATTTAACTCTGAAGTATTGGTTTATCTCGACAACAATATATTGTAATACCTGGTCAATCATCTGAATGTTTATACCACGCTGATCAGACAAATGTAAAATCAGGTGTATATAACATCAAACATAGATGAACTAAAGCGAGAAAGGTGTTAGTAGAAAAAAAAATTAATTAATAATCCTATTTACTTGTATTGTAAAAAAGTTTACAATACAAGTAAAGTTATATGAAAAAAGTTAATAAATCATGCTTTTGGGCGTCAAACTGAAATAATGTCATGAAAAATTGATCTTTTTATTAAACTTTTAGGCCAAAGAGCACCAAAAAAGATGACGAATAGTTAACATAATCCGGAATTAAACTGCTTTTTCAACACTTCCATCATCGATAAATAAGAATGAGAAAGGAAACAGCAGATCCATTATGAAATACTACAAGGGTGAACCCGCACACCTGAATTCGGTGCTTAATTAAAAAGTTGTGCTCACTGATGATGGCACTAACAGAATATCACTTTTTACAACTTACGCTACTGCAAAACAGGAATGGATACATTCGGTAAGGAGATAAAAAAAGTTGTACCACCTCCGCGATAGGATTGAACACGAATTTTTCCGTCTAACTTATCAATCACTTCTTTAACAATATACAATCCCAATCCGCTGCCGGATGATTTAATTTCACTGGCCTTGAAAAACATTTTAAAAATATCACCAATATGTTTGTCATGGATTCCAACGCCATTATCACTGACCTCTATATTTGCTTCGCGTGAATTGACCTGAACCAAAACTTTAACGAATGGATTTTTTTGTTGTGGATCGTGATATTTAATTGAATTGGAGAGTAAATTTTTCAGCACGACTTCCAGCCTGCTTTTGTCTGAATAAAATTCCTGCTCACCCAACACCTGGATGCTTGCGCTGACATTCCCAACACCTTCAATATCGCGGCATTGGGCTAGGCTATTACTAAACACTTTATTAAAGTTAATTTGTTCCGTCACAATATCCATTCGGGAGTTCCTTGAAAAATGTACGATATTATGAATAATATGATCGAGACGCGCAACGCATGATTCTATTTTCCCGAAAATGTCCTGGCGTAAACTTTCATCCTGCTGCTTTTTCGCAAGCTCATTTAATCCGAGCACGGTACAAAGCGGTGCGCGCATTTCGTGTGAAGCGCTGTATACAAACCGGTCCAGCTCTGCATTTATTTTTCTCAGCTCGCTGTTTTGATTTTCGAGCTGCAGCAACGCTTTTCTTTTATCGCTGATATCGCGTGAAAGAATAAGAATGCCCTCCGGTGTTGGCTGAATCGTAAGCATGTACCACCCTTTGGATCCATCACTGAATTCAAACTCATTCTCCATTTCAATGAGCTCGCGTTCCTTCATGCATTTTTCGAGCATGCTGAACATTTTTGTTTTTTCAATGCCCGGATATTTTTCCATCATCGTACAGCCGATCATCTCATCCTTTGCCAGCTTTCCATGCGAAGCCACCGTATCATTGACATACAAATACCGCCAGTCGTAACTGATGATCTGAACACCATCAATCATCCTGTCAATCGTATGCTGAAAATGCGCTTCACTTTTACGCAGGAGCTGCTCAGCTTCCCTTTGTTTGATGCCGGCTTTAATTGCCATCGGCAACCGTGCAAGATTCGTTTTCAGAATATAATCATGCGCGCCTGCCTTCATGCTTGATACCGCATATTCTTCCGATACAGATCCGGTAACAAGAATAAAAGGAACATCTTTTGCGAATTCTTTTGCAACGCTAAGTGCATCCATTGAATTAAATCCCGGCAATGAATGATCGCAAAGGATTACATCAGGATCAAACTCTTTGATGCCATCAATAAGCCCTTGTTTTGTTTCTACAATGGCTGCAACAAATGGAAGCTTTTCCTTCCTGAGCGCCCATTGGATCAGCTTGGCGTCGGAAGGGGAATCCTCCACCATCAAAATTTTAATCGTCGTCACGCTCATGGTAATTAAAGTCAGGCCCGGTTAATTAATCCACACTATTCCTTACTGGTTATTTTGATTCCTGGTTCACCAGCAACCAATACATACCCAGCTCAATTACCGCTTTAGAAAAATTTACGAAATCGATTGGCTTTACTACATAGCTATTCACCCCAAGATCATAGCTCGCAATAATATCACTATCCTCCTTTGAAGAGGTCATTACAATAACTGGTATCCGTCGTGTGCGTTCATCACCTTTTATTTCGCGAAGCACATCCAGTCCGCCCACTTTTGGCATATTCAGATCCAGCAAAATCATTTTGGGTGGTTTTGAAATATTTCTCTGGGAATATTCTCCTCTTGCGAAAAGAAATTCAAGCGCTTCTGCTCCGTCTTGCACGTGAACAATGTTATTAGAAAGATGATTTTTTTGCAATGCCCTTATCGTGAGCTTTGCATCTGATACGCTGTCTTCTACAAGTAAAATTTCTATAGCCTGGTCCATGAATATTATTTTAATTTATCGGTAATGAGAAATAAAATGTTGCTCCTTCGTTTATTTTGCCTTCGGCCCACACCTTTCCTCCGTGCTTAGCAATTATGCGCTGAACAATTGCAAGACCAACTCCTGTTCCTTCAAACTCATCCGTACGATGCAGCCGCTGAAAAACCCCGAACAGCTTTTCATAATACGCCATATCAAAACCGGCACCATTGTCGTTTACATAAAATGCATTGCCGGTACCGTTAGATGAAAATCCTATTTCAATTTCGGGCTGTGATTTTTTAGCTGAATACTTTATTGCATTTGAAATGATGTTCATGAACACTTGTTTGATCATGCCATGGTCAGCCATTGCAGGCGGAAGCGTGTGCACTGTAAATTTTGTAATGCTGCCTGCTCCTTCCTTTTTTAAATCATTGATCACAGAATTTACAAGCTCATTCATGTCAACTGTAACTTTAGAAACATGCTGTTTTCCCAATCGTGAAAATTCAAGAAGATCGTCGATAAGGTGGCCCATCCGTGCAGCGTTGGAAATAATTTCTGCCATTGCATCTTTTGCATCATCATTAAGATCAGCAGGAGTTTCTTCAGCGAGAATTTGCGTAAACCCGCTAATCGCGCGCAATGGTCCGCGGAGATCATGTGAAATCGAATAGGAAAAAGACTCAAGCTCCTGGTTGATGCTGTTAAGCTCTTCTGTACGAGCCTGCACCCTGGATTCCAGTGTTGCATTCAATTCCTGGATTTCAGCTTGCGCTATTTTTTGTTCTGTAATTTCCCGGGCGATTACAACTGCTATGCGTACGCTGCCGTCTTTATTAAAAATCGGGCTTGCGGTACTCGAAAAATGGCGTGTCACTCCCTCTATTATCCTTATAGTTTCGTAGCGCACAGGTATTCTTTTTCCGAAAACAGTTTCAATTGCATTTTTAATTATAGGAAGATTGCTTTTGTGCTGTATATCATAAATGCTTTTTCCTATAATATCCTTTTTATCTATTCCCTTCACTACATGATTGATCATTTGTATTATGCCAGCCCCGTCAAGAAGGAAAATATGATCGGCAGAATTTTCAAAAATGGCTCGAAAGCGTTCTTCGTTTTCAAGGATAATTGCGTTTTTTTCCTGGAAATAAGCTTCTGCAATTCCGTACATCGCATAATCCAAAAATTTTGTAAGGCCGTCAATAAAATCGATTGCGTCCTGTATAGATTCTTTGAAATCATTTTTGATATGCGGCACCAGGAAAACTTTATACATCCGTATAATTTCATACCAATCCGCATAAGCAACATTCATGCGCGCATACATCTTTCCCTGTGTCACCAGTTCTCGTGCATAATCCTCCCATTTGCCATCATAGATCGCGCTACGCTGCATCTCCTGTGAGCGATTTTGCGACGCCAGCGTTTCTTCCGGACTCCGCATACTAAGGATCGGTCCCCATAAAGGGTGATTCCTGAGCGTTGAAGTAAGCTCCTCATTCACCATCACATAATATTTCTTGTTGAATTCAAAATATTTTTTCAAAACAACACTATCTGACTCCGAAAAATTCGGTAACGAAATTAACTCGAGGCTATCTGTCAAGCTCATCAATTCAATAGGGGTTTGTGGGTCGGACTATCCGAAATAATAACCGCGGTTAGCTTATTAAATGTATCTACAATACGCTGAATAATAAAATATATTCGATATGTAGCTTTTCGGCATCGATAGGCTCACAAAAAACAGCCGTGAATGAAACTATAAATTTATAATTTACATCCCGTCAAAAGACTGATGCATCATATAAGACGGTATCCGGTCACAAATGCCCCTATGCTTCGTTATAAAAAGGCAAATGATTCCCTGATTTTTAAAAGCCGGAACACAATTCAGTTCATTTCGTCTGCAGCACGTTTTGAGCAAATAAAAAGCGCCGCATCAGCAGATGCGGCGCTTTTTAAAATTCAACCGGCATTTATTTTTTCATAATCCGGATACTGCTTGTTTGTTCTTGTTCAGATACGCGTAAAATATAAATTCCGCTTTCATATGGCGACATGTCAATCGTAACTATTTTGCCATCCTGGTTTGAAAGATTGATAAGCACACGACCCTGAATATCTGTAATGGTGATGACAGCTTGTTCGAGTGATCTTGTGGATGAAAGTGTGAATATATTTTCTGACGGATTCGGAAACACAGAAAAGTCACTTGAAAATGTCGTCGCATCCGTGCCAACAGAAACAACCGGCACGCAGGAAGAAGTATCACTGCAGCTTCCATCTGTTACAACAACAGCATAACTTCCGTTTGATGTTGCTAAAAACATTTGAGAAGTTGCACCTTGTACAGGACTGTTAGTGCTACAATTGATCCATTGATACTGTAAACCGGAAGCATTGGCCATCAGTGTTGCGCCATTAAGCGAAGTGCTCGTGTCCACCTGAATGACAGTTAAGCTCACGGAGATAATGCTGTCGCAACCGGATGCATTCGGAATTGTATCTGTAAAGTTTCCTGATGCAGTGTAGCTATTTCCTGCAGGAGAAAGATACGATCTGCATGCAACAGGATTGATAGATGAAGCGCTTGAATTATTTACAATAAGGTTAACTGAAATAATACTGTCACAGCCAGATGCATTTGGAATTGTATCTGTAAAGATTGCAGAGCTTGTATAATTATTCCCGGCAGGTGATACATACGATCCGCAAACAACAGGATTTATTGATGAAGCGCTCGGATTATTTACAATAAGATTAATTGAAATAATACTGTCGCAGCCTGTGGCATTTGGAATTATCTCCGTAAAGTTTACTGAGCTCGTATAATTATTTCCTGAAGGTGAGGTGTATGACCCGCAAACAACCGGATTAAGTGTTGATGCGCTTGAATTATTTACAGTAAGACTGATTGAAATTATACTATCGCAACCGGTAGCATTTGGAATTACATCGGTAAAATTTCCGGAGCTCGAATGAAGTGTACCACTTGGTGCAGTATAAGTTCCACAGCTACTTATTGTTAATGAAGAAGTGCTGTTGAAACAATAATTCTCTCCTGTCATTACAAGATTATCTACCAGCCAGGTATCGGTTGATGAGCTAGAACGGCCAATAATCCGGATTGCGATTTGCGAAATATTTCCCGGGAAAACAATTTCGCATGTGCTGTAACCAAGTGTTGTTTGCAGTCCTGAAGTTACAGGCTGAAACAATGCTTCAGCTTGTGGTTGATAAAACACTTTCGCGACACCTGTTGCGCTGTACGGCCAATAGCTATTATCGGTTGTAGCACCACGAATACGAAGGCGGTTGTAATAATTTACACCACCGTCCGTGCTTACAGACGTCAGAACGTAATCAAGATTATCAGGACCACCGCCGGTAGATACCAGGTTCATTGCGGCGAGATTAAAACGTACACGCAAGCTATCGTATCCAGCAGGAATTACGGTGTTATTAAAATTAAGCTGCAGCCCTCCGCTGTTTGTAGTGGTTTCCCACGCACGTGAGCCGCCTATACCGAGGGGACTATTTGAAGGCGCTGCATTTAGAGCAGAATAACCACTGTTATAAATTACAGGGCCGGTGAAGGTCCATGTTGGTGCTGCAGGAGTAGTTTCAAAATCCTGGAAGGCGAGTGTATCAATACTTATCTGTGCATGTGCGAAGACGGTGGTGCATAGTAAGAACAGGGTAAAGATTTTTTTCATCAGGCAGATGGTTAGGGTGTGGAAGGGGAAGATTGCAGGATGAAGATAGAAAAATTCCAACTACCTGCGCGCGACATCAGTAAGACCAGGAATCATCTATTTTGAAATGCAACAATAAAAAACTGTAACCGCAATTACTATTTTAAGAGGCTGCATTCAACAGGCAATTCTTTACCGGCAGCTTAAAAAGAACTGATTAATCTGTCACGACTTTGCCTGTAACTACAATTATTATCCTTGAGGAACGCATGCTTGTCACAAGCAATTTCGCAAGAGATAATACGCTATTGGTCGAAAAACATAGTTGTATAAAATAAAATAGCCAATTTACGTCCGAACAATTATCTTCGCTGTTCATCCCTTTCGCTGAAAAGCAGGGATTTATTCGCCGAAGTGTATTAAGGGGTTAGTACACTTCGGTTTTTTTATGTTCACACTTGAAGGAAATTTTATTGGGGTGCGAGGTTCAAGGACATCCAGTAATTTGCAATTTCAGAAACGGCGGACATATATTTATCAAATTCCAACGGCTTCTCAATAAAACTATTTGCACCGAGCCTATACGCCTCTGCAATATCGCGTGCTTCTTTTGAAGAAGTCAAAATAACAACCGGGATCATTTTGGTCCGATCATCTGCGCGAACTTTGCGTAGAACTTCGAGGCCGTTTACTTTTGGCATTTTCAGATCGAGCAAAATCAGCTTAGGCAGGTTTACTTTAAATTCACCTGCGAAATCGCCTTCTGCAAAAATAAAATTGATCGCCTCAGCCCCGTCTTTGACGTGATAAACGCGTTCGATCAGGTTCTTCTTTTTTAAAGCTCTTGAAGTGAGCTCTGCATCGCTGGGATTATCTTCCACCAGCAAAATTTCGACTTCAAAAAACTTCATAAAAGTTTTATACAGGGTTTTTATTATTTGCCGCAAGTGAAATAAAATGTTGCGCCGCCTTCGGGTTTTCCTTCGGCCCAAATTTTTCCACCGTGTTTTGTAATGATACGATGCACAATCGCAAGACCTATCCCGGTTCCTTCGAAATCTTCCGCTGAATGTAAACGCTGGAAAACCCCGAAGAGCTTATCGTAATAGCTCATGTCAAATCCCACACCATTATCTTTTACGTAATACACGCAACCTTCATTACCATCTATGAAATGCCCCACCTCGATAACCGGCTTTTCTCTTTTGGAGGAATACTTAATTGCGTTTGTAATCAGGTTACACCACACCTGGTGCATCAGTGTTTCTTCTGTTTTTACTTCTTCCAGCTCATCAATAATTATTTCTGCATTATGCTTTACTGTTTTTTCAATATCAATAATCACATTTGCAACCAGCTCATTCATATCAACAGGTCTTTTCTCGAGCTCTTTTCTTCCGAGCCTTGAAAATGCAAGCAGATCATCGATCAGCTTACCCATCTTTATTCCGTTATTTCCGATGATGCCAAGAATTCTTTTACCTTCCTCATCAAGCTTATCATCATATCCTTCTTTGAGCAAACGCGCGAACCCGCTGATGGCACGTAATGGCGCACGCAAATCGTGTGAAACAGAATACGAGAATGATTCCAGCTCCTGGTTGATGCGGATGAGCTCTTCTGCATGTTGCGCCATCTGATCATTTATCTTTCTCAAATGTTCGCCTTGTATGCGCAGCTCGCGTGTCTTATTGTAAAGGTCAACGAAGACTGCAACTTTAGCCTGCAGGATCTGAATTGAAAACGGCTTTAGAATATAATCTACTGCACCTGCCTGGTAACCTTTGAAAATATTATCAGGCGCATTATTATTTGCAGTAAGAAAAATAATCGGAACATGCTTGAGCCGCTCGCTCTGGCGGATCATCTCAGCAGTTTCAAAACCATCCATGATCGGCATTTGAACATCCATGAGAATAAGCGCAAAGTCCTGTTCAGTTAACAGGATCTTCAGCGCTTCTCTCCCTGAATGAGCTTTAATCAATTCATAGTTCTTGTCTGATAATACAACCTCAAGCGAAAGCAAATTTTCTTCGCGATCGTCCACCAGCAATAACTTCACCGGTGGACCTACCGCTCCATTTTCTGCTTTTGAAACTACCACGTCCTTCGTTTTCATAATCTATTGCTATTTCAGCCAAACACGCATAAGCGACAACAGTTGATCTACGTTTACAGGCTTTGTAATATA
Source organism: Bacteroidota bacterium (assembly GCA_031412295.1). Taxonomy (GTDB): domain Bacteria; phylum Bacteroidota; class Bacteroidia; order Palsa-965; family Palsa-965. Next base: position 169,127 of record JANOCU010000017.1, on the reverse strand, counting down.
ATCTGATGCCCCTGATTCGATACATTTCTGCCTGTCGCCTTTCATCGCTTTCGCAGTAACTGCGATAATGGTGATGTCCTTATTTCCGTTGTCTTTACGAATATTTTTCATCGTCTCATAACCATCCATTTCAGGCATCATAATATCCATTAACACAATATCAATGTCTTTGGATTTCTCAAGCACGTTGATCGCTTCCTGCCCTGATTCTGCATTGATAATATTCAAACCGAATCGTTCAAGCGCAGTGGTCAGCGCAAATAAGTTACGAACGTCATCATCGACAATCAATACTTTTTTGTCTTTGAGCACATCCTCGCTCATATGCAGATTCTCAATATTCTTACGCATTTCAAGCGGCAGATCTTTATGCATGCGATGCAGGAATAAAGAAACCTGGTCGACGAGCTGCGTCATTGAATAAGCACTCTTGAGAATGATCCTGTTTGCGAATCGCTGCAATCTTACTTTTTCTTTCTTGTGAAGATCTTTTGCTGAATAAACGATAAGGGCAGTTTGTGGCTCTACATTATCGCTTTCCAATTCTTTCACAATATCAAGGCCGGCCATATCTGGCAGGATCAAATCAAGAATGATACAATCATACGTATTCTCGCGAATGAGCGAAATAGCATCCTTACCGGTTTTTGCAGTTGAAATTTCTACGTCAATGCCATCAACCGCTTTTACAATCATTTCCAGCTCCTGCTCACTGTCATCAATGATCAGCAACTTTTTAATTTTCCTGACAGAGAAATCCATCACATCCTCGAAAAGATTTTTGATCGCAGTTGATTTCACCGGTTTTACAAGATAATTTCTTGCACCACGTTTCAACCCGCTTCCACGGTCCTGCTCTCCGGAAATAAGATAAACAGGAATGTGTCGCAACGTTAAATCATTCTTCAAACGATCAAGAATTTTCCATCCGCTTGTGTCCGGCATGTGAATATCCATTGTGATCGCTGATGGATTAAACTGGTTAAGGAAATCAATTACATCAGATCCTTTTGTGGAAACAACTGCTTTGAAACCATTTTCATGCGCTTTGTCCAACATGATTTTTGCGAAACGAAGATCATCTTCTACGATCAGCACCAGCGGTTCGCCCGGCTGAACACTCATACGATCATCGCCCACTTCATCCACGAAGAATTGTTCAAGATCTGATTTCTGGAATGTAGACGCAGGTGAAGATTTCAACCCGGATTTATTGCCCGAAGAAACCTGTTTGGTTTCTGTTACTTCCGGCCGGCTTTCAATTACATGTGAAATTGTCAATGGCAGGAAGAGTGTGAATTTACTTCCGCGTTCCACTTCTGATTCCAGCTCGATGGTTCCACCAAGAAGATCGGAGAGACCACGTGAGATGGAAAGTCCGAGACCGGTTCCACCATATTTACGTGAAGTCGATCCTTCCGCTTGCTGGAACGCTTCGAAAATAATATTCTGCTTCTCTTTCGAAATACCGATACCGGTATCCGAGATTTCGAATGCGATAACTGTTTCGGATGCATCGAGATTCGGATTCTGAGATTTCCATCCTCTTTCTGAGCTGTAAATACGCAGTCGAACTCCTCCTCTTTCGGTAAACTTAAAGGAGTTGGATAAAAGATTTTTAAGAATTTGGTTGAGACGCTGCGGATCGGTGTCAATTGTTTCCGGCAGATTTTCATCCATTTCAATGCTGAACTTAAGATGTTTCGCAGCAGAGATATGACGGAAAGTAGACTCCACAAATTTGCTGATCTCGAGGAAGCTGATCGTGGTGTAATCCACAGAGATATATCCCGACTCAATCTTTGAAAGGTCAAGAATATCATTGATCAGCTGGATCAAGTCATCACCGCAGGCATTGATGGTTTTCGCAAACTGAATTTGTTTTTCAGTAAGGTTACCATCATGGTTTTCGATGAGCTCATGCGCGAGAATTTGAAGTGAGTTAAGGGGAGTACGCAACTCATGCGACATATTCGCAAGGAACTCTGATTTGTATTTTGAAGTAAGTGTAAGCTGTGCCGCTTTCTCCTCGAGGGATGCACGGGCTTCCTCTACCTCTTTGTTCTTCGCTTCCACTTCCTCTTTCTGATTCGCAAGAAGGATCGCTTTCTCCTCGAGCTCTTCGTTAGTATTTCTCAATACCTCCTGCTGCTGTTTCAACTCGCTCGCAAGTGATTGAGATTGTACAAGAAGCTCTTCTGTTCTCGAGTTAGATTCGATCGTGTTAAGTACGATACCGATCGACTCGGTGAGACCTTCTAGGAAATCCTGGTGAGTTTGTGAGAACAGATCGAAGGAAGCAAGCTCGATTACCGCTTTTAATTTTCCTTCGAAAAGTACCGGAAGTACAATGATGTTAAGTGGTTTGGATTCGCCAAGACCGGAGTTGATCGTGATGTAATCATCCGGAACGTGCGTTAATAAAATCCGTTCTTTCTCTAACGCGCATTGCCCGATCAAACCTTCGCCCATTGCGAATTCTGTCGGTGCATTTTTACGTTTACGGAATGCATAAGAAGCGATGAGCACCAATTTTGAATCGAGGAAATTCTCTGCTTCGTTCATGACATAGAACAATCCATGCTGCGCAGTTACAACCTGGGCAAGCTCGGAGAGAATTTTCTTGGTTACAGAATTCAATTCTTTTTGTCCCTGTAACATCTGGGTGAACTTCGCAAGATTCGATTTCAACCAATCCTGCTCCTGGTTACGGAGCGTTGTCGCTTTCAAATTCGCGATCATCTGGTTAATGGTATCTTTCAACGCTTCTACCTCACCTTTCGCTTCTACACCAATTGTTCGCGTTAAGTCACCTTGTGTTACCGCGGATGCTACCTCGGAGATCGCACGTACCTGTGTGGTGAGATTCGCCGCGAGTTGGTTTACGTTTTCTGTTAAGTTTTTCCATGTACCCGATGCACCCGGTACGTTCGCCTGACCACCAAGCTTTCCTTCCGCACCTACCTCACGCGCCACAGTAGTTACCTGGTCGGAGAACGTCGCAAGCGTATCGATCATCTCATTGATCGTATCTGTCAATTGCGCTACCTCGCCTTTTGCATTGATGGAAAGTTTTTGTTTGAGATTTCCTTTCGCAACGGAGGTTACAACTTTCGCAATACCACGAACCTGTCCTGTTAAGTTCGACGCCATCAAGTTTACTGAGTCGGTCAAATCTTTCCATGTTCCCGCAACACCTTTTACTTCTGATTGTCCGCCGAGCTTTCCTTCTGTTCCTACCTCACGCGCAACACGCGTTACCTCCGAAGCGAAAGAGTTCAGCTGCTCCACCATCGTGTTGATGGTATTTTTCAAATCGAAAATTTCTCCTTTTACGTCAACAGTAATTGTTTTCGACAAGTCACCTGACGCTACGGCTTTTGTTACCTCCGCAATGTTACGTACCTGCGCCGTTAAGTTACCGGCCATCTGGTTTACCGAGTCGGTCAAATCTTTCCATGTTCCGGCAACACCCGGTACGAAAGCCTGTCCACCCAATTTTCCATCTGTACCTACCTCACGGGCCACACGCGTTACCTCCGAAGCAAATGCACGCAGCTGATCCACCATCGTGTTAATGGTTTCTTTCAGCTGCAGGATTTCTCCGCGTACGTCAACCGTAATTTTTTTCGACATATCACCATTCGCTACAGCGATGGTTACGTCAGCAATATTTCTTACCTGCGCCGTTAAGTTACCGGCCATCTGGTTTACTGAGTCAGTTAAATCTTTCCATGTTCCCGCAACACCTGGTACGTTCGCTTGTCCACCGAGCTTTCCTTCTGTTCCTACTTCCCTCGCTACACGTGTTACCTCCGAAGCAAACGCTCGCAGCTGATCCACCATGGTATTCAGTGTTTCTTTCAGCTGAAGAATCTCTCCTTGTACGTCTACCGTAATTTTACGCGACATGTCACCACTCGCTACCGCAATCGCCACGTCGGCAATGTTACGTACCTGCGCCGTTAAGTTACCGGCCATCTGGTTTACCGAGTCAGTCAAATCTTTCCATGTTCCCGCAACACCTGGTACGTCAGCTTGTCCACCGAGTTTTCCTTCTGTTCCTACCTCTCGCGCTACACGTGTTACCTCCGAAGCAAACGCACGGAGCTGATCCACCATCGTGTTGATCGTGTTCTTCAACTCGAGAATTTCTCCTTTTGTATCAACCGTAATTTGTCGTGATAAGTCACCTTTCGCTACGGCGGTAGTTACCTCCGCAATATTTCTCACCTGGCCTGTCAAGTTCGACGCCATCTGGTTTACAGAATCCGTCAAATCTTTCCATGTTCCACCAACACCTTTTACCTGCGCCTGTCCGCCAAGCTTTCCTTCTGTTCCTACCTCTCTCGCTACACGTGTTACCTCGGAAGCGAATGAGTTCAGCTGATCCACCATCGTGTTGATCGTGTTCTTCAGCTCAAGAATTTCTCCTTTTGTATCTACTGTAATTTGTCGCGATAAGTCACCTTTCGCTACGGCGGTTGTTACCTCCGCAATATTTCTCACCTGGCCTGTCAAGTTCGACGCCATCTGGTTTACAGAGTCTGTCAAATCTTTCCATGTTCCACCAACACCTTTTACTTTCGCTTGTCCTCCCAGCTTTCCTTCTGTTCCTACTTCCCTCGCTACACGTGTTACCTCGGAAGAGAACGAGTTGAGCTGATCCACCATCGTGTTAATGGTTTTCTTCAACTCAAGAATTTCTCCTTCTACGTTTACCGTAATTTTTTTCGACAAGTCACCATTCGCCACCGCGGTTGTTACCTCCGCAATGTTACGTACCTGTCCTGTCAGGTTTGACGCCATCTGGTTTACAGAATCCGTCAAATCTTTCCAGGTTCCACCCACACCTTTTACTTTCGCTTGTCCGCCGAGCTTTCCTTCAGATCCTACCTCACGGGCAACACGCGTTACCTCCGCACCGAATGAGTTGAGCTGATCCACCATCGTATTGATCGTGTTCTTCAGCTCAAGAATTTCTCCTTCTACGTTTACTGTAATTTTTTTCGACAAGTCACCTTTCGCTACCGCGGTTGTTACCTCCGCGATGTTACGCACCTGCGCTGTTAAGTTCGACGCCATCTGGTTTACAGAATCCGTCAAATCTTTCCATACACCACCAACACCACGCACTTTCGCTTGTCCACCTAGTTTTCCTTCTGTTCCTACCTCCCGCGCTACACGTGTTACCTCGGAACCAAATGAGTTGAGCTGATCCACCATCGTGTTGATCGTGTTCTTCAGCTCAAGAATTTCTCCTTTTACGTCAACCGTAATTTTTTTCGATAAGTCACCTTTCGCTACCGCAGTTGTTACATCGGCAATGTTACGCACCTGCCCTGTTAAGTTCGACGCCATCTGGTTTACAGAATCGGTCAAATCTTTCCATGTACCACCTACACCTTTTACGTGCGCTTGTCCGCCGAGCTTTCCTTCTGACCCTACCTCACGGGCAACACGCGTTACCTCGGAAGAGAACGAGTTGAGCTGATCCACCATCGTGTTGATCGTGTTCTTCAACTCGAGAATTTCTCCTTTTACGTCAACAGTAATCTTTTTCGATAAGTCACCTTTCGCAACGGCAGTTGTTACATCGGCAATATTCCTTACTTGTCCCGTAAGGTTACTCGCCATTTTATTTACTGAGTCAGTTAAATCTTTCCATACACCACCTACCCCTTTTACTTTCGCTTGTCCGCCGAGCTTTCCTTCTGTACCTACCTCACGGGCAACACGCGTTACCTCCATCGAGAAAAGGTTCAGCTGTTTTACCATTCCGTTTACCTCTTTGGCGATACGGAGGAACTCTCCCTGTAAGGCGTTTCCTTCAATGGAAAGCGGCATTTCCTGCGAAAGATTTCCTTTCGCTACCGAGGTGATTACGTGTGCAATTTGAATGGTAGGATGTACAAGATCGGAGATGAGCATGTTTACCGAATCAACACAAGAGCCCCATGATCCTTTTGCTCCATGCAGCTCTACGCGATTGGTGAGCTTTCCCTGCTTACCGATACTGGTTCCGACTTTTTCAAATTCGAAAACCATTCGTTCGTTAAGCTCGATAATTTCATTGAGTGTATCGCAGATCTTCCCGGTCATTCCCACCTGGTCATCAGGAAGGCGAACAGAAAAGTCTCCGTTTTTTACGCGAAGCAAAACTTTAAAAAGATCTACTTCTGTAAGTGTTGTTTCTTGTACGATCGGCTGGATCGGTATGCGAGTGAATAATTCGCGTGGAGTTGAAATTTTCGGGCCCCCATTTTTGGAAGCGCCGTTTTTAGCATGTCCGTTTTTGGAAGCGCCGTTTTTTGCCGGTAAATGATTACCATTTTTCGATGCTTTAGATTTAACGGCCCCGTTAGAACCATTCTTCGCGAGTGGTTTTGGTTTTAAAACTTTTACTGGTGGCATAGAGAGATTTTTAAAGGTCCCACGAATTCAAAAAGCCTCCGGAATTCTTAAAGGAGACAAAAGGATTAGATGGCAGGCAGGGGAACCTACTACTAATCCTGGTTTTTCGAATGTTGTTTTGTTCTTTAAATATACTTTCAGAACTGTAATTGGTTATAATTATTCGATTTTCAGTCATAATTCGTCGATGCCCTGACTTAATTATCCTATAAATGGTTGCCGAGTTTGATCATGAAAGCCGCGTGGTTGTTGAATACTTAATGAAAATAGAATTAATGAAAGAAATTTTTATTAACACAAGGTATACCTGAATTTCTGCAGGTTATCGAAAAGTCTGTGGTACTTTGGTTGAATAGTGTAATTTCGGTACTCACAACTCCAAGAACCTCTCAACTACTTTTTATCGATAGCATTTTTTGATTTAAACATATACGCTTTCGGGTCGCCGCCCGGATTACAGGCGGGCTTTGCAATTTTACGCGAGCTCGCCTTTTTTTATGGCAAATATTTAAAAATGGAAAGTGATCTGCGAGCTGTTGCAGAAATTTTAAATCAAACGTAAATGAGTTGGAGATCAGCTCAGGGTATAACCCAGCTCGATTGCAATCTTATCGATATCTTCTGATTCGATTGGTTTAGGAATATAAAACTTCACTCCCAGGCGCATACTTTCTTTGATATCCGGCAATTCAGTTGTGGATGTCAATACCGCAATAGGAATGTTTTTTGTTTTATCATTCGCTTTAACCCGCTTAATAAATTCGAGTCCGCCCATACCGGGCATATTCATATCAAGCAAAATGAAGATGGAAGAAATTATTTCTTCTTTTTCTCCGACAATATATGCCAACGCCTGCGCACCATCCTTGAAATGATCAATTTTCATGATGTACTCATTCTTCTTCAGCGTATAGAGGGCGAGCTCAATATCTTCGGCAGAATCATCAATTAATATAATCTTGAACTTTTGCATTTTGGGTTAGTCGTTCCACATAAGATTGGGTCCTTATGAAACGCTGTGTTAACTTATTAATAATCGACGTTCACGAAGGTAAAAGTTTTTTAAAATAAACGGCAACGTTGCTTCTTTATTATTCATTTAACATATATAGGTATTTTGCAGATCGTATTATAAAAATGACAGGAAATCGACGATTATATACAAGGCATAGAAGAAAAAAATATTTTTTAAAATTTAAAATTAGATTAGTACGTTGCGTGGTTTAATGTTTCTTTTAACCTGACCTGAGACGGGAGAAGTGATTTTATGAACAAACTAACCGGATTTTTAGCTTTTATCACCAATGAAATTGCGGAGGAAGCGGCAAGAGAAATAGTACGTATCTCGAAAGAATTGAATTTCCCTCTGCTGCATTGTGTGAAACATCTTTCGGATGATGTGCTTGTAGAGATGAATATAAAATTGCTTAAAGAGTTTTATTCTTCTTTGAAAGCCGGAACCTATATGGAAGACCAGCGTGCCAAGCTGCACAGGTGGGAAGAAGATAACATTGACCACGGAATTAAGAAGGAAGATATTCATCCCACTGATTTGATCATGATGGATGTTGCAAAGAAAAAAGCGCTGCACAAGTTCATTCCCCATTACACCAGGGAGCCGGATGAAATTATTGAAATTATAAATGAGCTCGAAACCTTGTATTCGAGCGTACAGGATATTTCTGTTAATCTTTTATTTAAATGGAGAAAAGAAACAGAAGAAAAGTTGGTGAATACAAATAAATTCCTGGATACTGTTCTTGAAAATATTCCACACATGATCTTTCTTAAAGACGCACAGGAACTACGTTTCGTTCGTTTGAATAAAGCCGGTGAGGAGCTGATCGGATTCACAAAAGAAAATCTTGTTGGAAAAAATGATTTCGATTTTTTTCCGAAAGAACAGGCCGTCTTTTTTACGCAAAAAGATAAAGAAGTTCTTGCGAAGAAAAAGTTGGTTGATATTGCTGAAGAACAAATAAACACGTTAAAAAAAGGTCAGCGTTGGCTGCACACAAAAAAAATTCCTGTGCTCGATCAAAATGGCGAGCCGGTTTTCCTGTTGGGAATTTCGGAAGATATTACAGAGAAAAAAGTGCAGGAAGATATTAACCAACAATTGAACAAAGAGCTTGAAGCTTTTACTTATACGGTCTCTCATGATCTGCGTGCACCTCTCCGGGCGATCAATGGTTATGCAACGATGTTCGAGGAAGATTATGGAGTAAACCTGGATGAGGAAGGAAAACGTTTGCTTGAAGTGATCCGTTACAACGCAGAAAAAATGGGTTGTCTCATTGACGATCTGCTTGCATTCTCAAAACTAGGACGAAAAGATCTTGAATGTTCAGTGGAAAATATGAATGAGCTGGTAGAAGGTGTGCTGATGGAAATCAATAAAACCAATCCCAATAGGGCACAGATAAAAATCGATAACCTGATTCCTTCAAATGTAGATTATGGTTTGATCCACCAGGTATGGCTGAATCTTTTATCAAACGCAATAAAATATTCATCAAAAAAAGATGCTCCTAAGATCGAGATCACATCTGAAAAGAAAGACAAAGAAATTATTTATACAATAAAAGATAATGGCGTTGGCTTTAGCATGAAATATGTGGATAAGCTATTCGGTGTATTTCAGCGTTTGCATCGTATGGACGAATTTGATGGTACGGGTGTCGGTCTCGCAATCGTTCAACGGATTGTATCAAAACACAAAGGAAGAGTATGGGCGGAAGCGGAAGTGGATAAAGGCGCTACATTTTCATTTTCAATACCGGCTGACTAACATATAAAAGTTTAATAGAAATGCACTACATCGAAATTCTATTGGTTGAAGATAACCCAAGTGATGCAGAGCTGACTTTAAGAGCGCTTAAAAAAAGTCACGTGCTCAATAAAATCCATCACGTGGAAGATGGTGCGGAAGCTTTGGATTTTGTTTATAGAAGAGGCGCATTTACAAACCGTGCTAAAAGTGCATTTCCAAGATTGATCATTCTTGATTTAAAGCTTCCGAAAGTAGACGGGCTTGAAGTGCTGCGGATATTAAAAGGTGATCCTGAAACAAAAACGATTCCGATTGTGATCATGACTTCTTCGCGGGAAGAGCGTGACCTGATCGAAAGCTATCAGCTGGGCGTAAATAGTTACGTAGTGAAACCAGTCGGATTCGAAAATTTTGCAAAAGCGGTTGCAGAACTCGGCTTGTATTGGACGATGTTGAATGAAATCATGGATACCAATTAATTTTTATTTCTCAGTCTTCCCCAAAAAAACGGTGGAAGCACATTTACATGCACTTCCACCGACATTACGGTTGGTACCGGAGAAAACTATGATAGATATCTAATGCATAGCAAAATTAAAAATGTGCCGCTGGAATATGCTTATAATTCGATAAGTGGTACTGTCTCAGTGACTGTCTGAATATAAATCCCGATCATTAGAAATTTCAGCTGATGATTCACCTGTTGCTAATCTATCAATGATCTTTTCAATTGCAGAAAGAGCAAGCTTATCTTTTACGATATACGAATATGCACCTGCTTCGTAAATTTTCAGCGCAATATCAATATCTCCCTGGCTGGAAAGAATTACTACAGGCAAATCCGGATTTATTTTTTTAAGCTTACGCAAGGTTTGCAATCCGCTTATTGCTGCAGCATTTGCACCATCAAGGTAATAATCAAGAATGATCACGGAAGGATTCAAATCCATATTCCGCAGGCATTCTTCACCGCTTTTGTAACAATATACTTTTTTGTTAGCTGCATTCTTATTTTCCCTCATTAACCTAAAGCCAAGCGCAGCGAGATAAGCCTGGTCATCATCGACGATAAAAACAGAAAACGATTTTTCCGACTGAAGATTTTCGTCAGGTGAATTATAATCGGGAGTTGTCATAAAACAATAATTATTAATCCAGCCAGTCGCCGGGTCGTTCTTCTTTTTCAGGATTCTCCCTGGCATTAATTTTTTCACGCTTTTTTCTTCTGAATAATAATACCAGGAATAAGAGACATGAACAAGCACCTGTTATGAACAGGATATTTATTATTCCGTTAAACCGATCATAACCGGTGTAATACGCCAATACCAGGAGGAACGCTACAATAACTGTAAGCGCAATTGTCCATCGAAGCGTTCGCAGCTCTTCTCTCCTGTTTCGGATAGAAAAGCTCATCCTGTTCACTTCATTCAACATTTTCGGCAACGCCTTATCATCCTTCACGATATATTCGGAAGCACCGTCTTTTATGGCAGTTGTTGCCACCTCAAAACTATCCTGACCGGATAAAAAGATAATTTCAGTTTCAGGTTTGAATGATTTTATCTTCCGTAAAATATCCAATCCATTCATTCGTTCGGTTTCAAAAGATTCATTCAGCTTATAATCGAGAATCAATATATCCGGATCTAAAGAATGATAATGTTCGAAACAATCTTCACCTGAAGCAAAGGAAAAAACTCTGTTTAAAGGATTTTTTTTAAGAAAATATTCTACTGCATGACGAAACATAGGATCATCTTCCACAACCGCAATTCTAACACTCTCCGCGCTTTTTTTCTTAGTACGCGGACGGTACATCACAGAGTCTACATTTAACAAAGCATCCATATTTTTTAAATTTTACACCATTGCACTACATTTAAATTAATAACAAAAATCATGCTGTATTAAGGTTTTCGTTGAAAGTCAAATCCCTAATGGTTAAACGGCACCCTCAAACAGGTGAAAGAATTAACGTATGAGAAAAAAAATCTCCACTATTCTCTATTTTAATCTCATATTTGACCAAACTTTTTCTGCCCGTTGAAGTATAACAAACGGGGCACAGATCTTGAGAGGTTTTATATTGTTTCCATTTACCCAGCTCGCGGCGGCACCGGAAAACTGGAAATTATGACATCGAATAGTTCTTATTTACTTTCGAGAAGTCTATGGAAAGCCATAGGCGCTTTTGCATTTTCGACCAACTCAACTCCCTACATATTTTTAACGAATTTAATTGGAGAATATCTTTCCCTAACGAATGATATAAGACCCACTCCCGGTATTCTATGAAAAACTTTCTTTTGTTCAGGTGGCTGAAAAATATTTCCATTGCTAAACGACTTTATTTTGCGATAGGGATCATGGCCGTGCTGATAGCTGTGGAATTATTTACCCTATGGTTCGCACTTAACACACTTTCTGCAGTCCGCGCCGGTGTGGCGGGTGAAGGTCTTTGGTCGAAATCGCAAAAAGATGCGGTTTATCATCTCGGACGTTATGGTCATACACGCGATAATAATGAATACAATTATTACCTGAAGTTTATGAAAGTTCCCCTGAGCGTTCATGAAGCGCGCATGGAGCTGGAAAAGCCGGAACCGGATCTTGATCGTGCGAAACAGCTTTTCGTAGAAGGCAAAAATCATCCCGATGATGCTGAAGGAATGGTCAGACTCTTCAGGAACTTTTCAAATATTTCATACATCGATAAAGCTATTCAGACATGGAGAAAATCGGATTCTATTGTAGCAATGCTTCAACCTGTCGGCGAACGCTTACATGCAGAAATAACTTCCGAAAATCCTTCACAGGAAAAAATTGATTCAGCATTGCTTGAAATTGCACCGATCAATTTTGAGCTGACACAGCTTGAAGATGAGTTTTCCTATACACTCGGGGAAGGTTCCCGCTGGCTCGAAGATTTAATTCTGAAAATTCTTCTTGCCATCACACTTACAGTTGAAGTAAGTGGATTGATACTTACATTTTCTGTAACGAAAAGTATCCGGCGTGGTTTAAAAGAAATTATTTTAAAGTCTTCTGAAATTGCAAAAGGAAATTATACGGTGCGTGCAAAAAAGATTTCGAATGATGAGATCGGTGACCTTGCTGATTCATTTAATATCATGGCTGATGAGCTCGAACATCATACCATTGAGCGAAAACAATCCAACGAACTTTTAAAGGAAAGTGAAGAACGCTTCCGTCTCATTGTTGAGAATATTAAAGATTACTCGATCATTATGATTGACCTTCAAGGAAACGTTGTGAGCTGGAATGAAGGCGCAAAAAAGATCAAAGGATATTCTGAAAATGAGATTCTTGGAAAACATGTTTCAGTCTTTTTTAAAGAAGAGGATATAAAACGAAATAGTCCCGGTGAAAATTTAAAGATTGCGAAGAGAGAAGGCCGGTACCAGGGTGAAGGCTGGAGAAAAAGAAAAGACGGGTCATTATTCTGGGCGGATGTTTTATTGACTCCGCTTTATGATAAAGAAGGAAAGATGCAAGGCTATGCAAAAATCGTTCGCGACATTACGGAGAAAAAAATTGCAGCAAATGAATTGCAAAAAAATCAGCACCAGCTGGCCATGGCACAAAAGCTGGCACAACTCGGAAGCTGGGAATGGCAAGTGAATGAAGGAAAGTTGATCTGGTCGGAAGAATTATATAATATTTACGGCATTGATAAAGACGAAAAAAACCTGTTAGAGAAAGTCAATAATATGACTCACCCGGAAGATCTTATCCGTGTGATCAGGATTATCAAGGAGTCGAGAGAAACGCACAGGAACTTTGAATTTTATTACCGCATCATCCGCGAAGATGGTTCTATCAGGCATATTCATTCAAGAGGAAATGTAATATTAGGTGCGAATGGTAAAGTTGAATCGATGATCGGTACCGACCAGGATGTCACAGATCGTTTCCGTGAAGAACAAATGGAAAAGCTGGTGATGGCCGCTACAAAATCAAACAACGCGGTAATTATTGCTGATCACACAGGGAAAATTGAATGGGTGAATGAAGGTTTCTCCTTGCTCACAGGTTATACTTTTGAAGAAGTAAAAGACACACACGGTGAATTATTACGCCAGGGCGGAACAACAGGATTAATCCCGGGAACAGAGCTTTATGATACTGTTTTTTCGAAGAAACAATCTGTTGTTTACGAAGGGAAGAATTTTACAAAGGAAGGAAAAGAATATTGGGTAATCACCACGTTAACACCTGTGCTTGGAACGAATGGGGAAGTTGAACGGATCATTGCAATCGACTCGGATATTACAGAACGAAAAAAGATTGAAGAAGACCTGATCTTTGCAAATAAGATTGCAGAACATTCCCTGAAAAAAGGAAGCCGCGCCTTGCAGGAATTAATGAATGCGAAAAAACAGCTGGAAGATTCCATGCAGGTGAAAGAACAATTCCTCGCCAAGATGAGTCACGAGATCCGCACACCAATGAATGCAATTGTTGGCCTGACAGATATTTTATTAGACACACAAATCTCTCATGAGCAAAAAGAATGTATTGACGCAATCAAACTTTCTTCCGATAATCTTTTATCAATCATCAACGATATTCTTGATTTCTCGAAATTAGAATCCGGCAAAGTAACTGTCGAAGCCCTTCCGTTTAACCCGAGAGAAATTATCGACTCGGTGTTATTTACACTCGGATTTTCAGCAACTAAAAAAGGAATCAGTCTTCATTTCCGCAAAGAAGAAAATGATCTTCCGAAGTATGTTATCGGCGATGCAGTACGCTTACGACAGATCATGCTGAATCTTGTAAGCAATGCGATTAAATTCACTGAGCATGGTAATGTAACTGTGAAGTCAAAGATCACGGAAGAAGATGCAGATGGTTGCAAGATCGAATTTATCATCATTGATACGGGCATAGGAATTCCCGAAGACAGGATATCTACTATTTTTGAAAGTTTCATGCAAGCCAGCAATGAGACTACAAGAAAATATGGCGGAACAGGATTAGGATTAACAATTGTAAAACAGCTTGCCGAGCTACAGGGCGGTTCTGTATCTGTCACAAGCAAGCTCGAGGAAGGCTCGGCATTTTACATTTCCATTCCTTATAAAAAATATACATCCGAAATTCCTCCTGTGACAAAAGATCAGAAAAAGCTTCCTGAAGAAAATATTATCGGCGCGCGCATTTTACTGGCTGAGGACAATGAAATGAATCAAATGCTGGCGCTGAAAATTTTCGCGCGCTGGAAGCTTCATCTTGAAGTTGCAGAGAACGGTGAAAAAGCCCTGATGAAATTAAAAGAAAATGATTTTGATCTTGTGCTCATGGACATCCAGATGCCTGTGATGGATGGTTATGAAGCAACGCGACAAATCAGGAACAATTTACCTGCTCCCAAGTCAGCTGTTCCGATCATTGCGATGACAGCGCATGCGATGGTGGGAGAAGCAGACAAATGTATCAACCTGGGCATGGATGATTACATTTCTAAACCATTTAATCAACAGGACCTTTACAATAAGATATGCAGTGTCCTCCACAAAAAGCGGGAATTTATTCCACACACTATGATTACAGATAAAAATAATGCTTCTTCAAACGGTAAAAAGCAAATTGACCTGAGCTACCTGAAAGAAATCGCGGAAGGCAATACTGATTTTATCAAGAAGATGATCATGGCTTACCTGTCACAAACTCCGGGAATGCTTGCAGATATGACGAAATCCATTGATGGTAAACGATGGAATGATCTGCGTGGTCTTGCGCATAAGATGAAACCTTCGCTTGATTTTGTGGGTATTCATTCTATCAAACAAACAGTGAAGGACATTGAAAAATATTCCCACGAAGAAACGCACCTGGAACTGCTTCCTGATATGGTGGAAGAAGTACGAAGCACTTGTATCCTTGCAATGAAAGAGCTCGAGCATGAACTCGAAACCCTGGGCTGATGAAAGCGATAATTGTAGACGATGATGAGGTTTCAGGAGAGCTGCTTGCGCGGTATCTCGAAAAAACCGGGTTTATCCAGCTGCAAGAAAATTTCACTGATCCTGCAAAAGCATTAAGCTTTCTTCATTCTCAAAAAACCGATCTCATCTTTCTCGATATAGAAATGCCGGGAATGAATGGGATGGAATTCCTGTCGACAATAAAAAATTCAGGAACACCTGTGATCCTTGTTACGAGTCATAGGGAATTTGCCATTGAAGCATTTGAACACAATGTGCTTGACTACCTCGTGAAGCCGGTGAGTTATGCGCGTTTCTTCAGCGCTGTGAGCAGGGTGAATGAGACAGAAAAAAAAGAAAATACCATTGATAGTTTGCCGGAAGATATTGTCTTCCTAAAAAAAGACAGCCAGCTGATCCGCATCCGCAAATCAGATATTTTGTGGGCAGAAGCGATGGGTGATTATTCTGTGCTCTACACTGAAAAAGATAAATTCGTGCTGCATTGCACCTTAAAAGCAGTGGAAGAAAAGCTGCCTGCTTCAGCTTATATGCGCGTTCACCGTTCGTATATTGTTAAAATAGAAACAATAGAAAAGGTAGAAGACAATATGATCTTCAGCAACCGCAAATCTATTCCGATCGGCAAATCGTACAGGGAAGAAGTATTCCGAAGGTTAAAGCTTTTTTGAAAAATAAGGGGCAAAAAAAAACGGGACAGAAGCTAACCCCTCAGCTTCTGTTCCCGTATGATGCGTCTTTCACCAACCTAACCAATATGGATGAACACCTGTCTTTATCTAAAAATAATAATGACGCATCTAAAATATATGAAAGAAAGAAAAACAAAAAGCTGATTTTCATTAGCTTCTTATCAAAGGTAAAAATACCCCTAACTGCTGATTCATATTTTAGATCGTTAGTCAATTTTCAAGCATAATTGGTTTATTCTCTGCATTTTTCGGGAACTATATTGTACATTTCCCCGTAAATTAACCAATAGTTTCCCGATGTGTGTCGGCTCGGTTTTTGTACTGCTCACCCCTAAGAATTTGTATTGCACAACCCTATGAATAAAATTAACTGTATTGTAGTCGATGACGATGAAATGATCCGCATCGACCTCGAAAGAAAAATCACCGGCAAACCGTTTCTTAATCTTGTTGGGTCCTGTTCATCTGCTATTGCAGCAGCAGAAATTTTATTGAAAGAAAAAATCGATTTGGTTTTTCTTGACATCATGATGCCGGAAATGTCGGGCATGCAATTCCTTCAAAGTCTCAGCTCAAATCGTCCACAAATTATTTTTGTTACTTCAGAAAAACAATTTGCTGCCGAAGCATTTGAATATGAAGTAACCGATTTTTTAGTAAAGCCTGTTTCAGACGAGCGTTTTCTTAAAGCAGTTATGCGCGCTTATTCGCTGATCCAAGCGCCTGCAACAAATCCAACCAACGAGAATCATTTATTTGTAAAGGTTAACTCTTCGCTTGTAAAAATTCAAATTTCAGAAATCCTTTACATCGAAGCGATGGCAGATTATGTTACGATCCATACTGCTGATCATCGTTACACTGTGCATTCCACAATGAAAACGATACAGGAATCACTACCTGCAGCAAGTTTCTTCCGTGTACACAATTCCTACATCGTGAATATTGAAAAAATTTCTGTCATCGAGGATAATATGGTGATGGTGAATAAAAAACTTCTGCCCGTCAGCCGGTCAAGAGTAAAACCTCTTATGCAACGGCTCAACCTTATTTCTTAGTTCTCGTTTTATTGCTTCCTTCTCATTGCTTCCTTCCCATTTTATCATTCTTTATAAAAGTAAATACCCTTAAAATTTCTCATTTGCAGGTTATCGATACTCCGTTACCAGGTATCGAAGAATTGTATCCTTTCAAGTGTCACGCTCGTATATTTATATGAGGTGAGAATTTTCATTTTTTCGTTTCAGTAATTATTGAAATAGAAATAACTGTGAATAAGAAGGGAGAGCTTTATGAAAATTTTATTGGTAGATGATGATGCTATGATCACGGAATTTCTTTCCGTAAAGCTTAGCGAAAATGGTCATTGTGTTGAATGTGCCGGTAACGGATGGGAAGCGTTAACCAAACTTTCCAATAATGACTACGATCTTTTAATAACAGATTTAATGATGCCTGATATTTCCGGTCTTACTTTGCTGAGCTTATTGCAGAGTTATGTTTTCGGAAAAGTTCCTGTTATTATAATTTCTACTCTTGATCAATCAGCAGCAGTGCTTTCAGGCATGGGATTGGGAGCAGATGATTATTTTGTTAAGCCGGTTAATCTGCAAAAGCTGAACACAAGGATCAGCAATTTATTTTCACAGCGCGGATCAGCATAAATTAAAAACAAAATCTTTACGGCATGGAACTCCAGCTTAAAAAAATAATGGTGCCTACGGATTTTTCTGAGACAAGTGAAATGGCATTAGCTCATGCTGCATTTCTTGCGCATTTGCTCCATGCAGAATTATTGCTTGTGCACATACAGGCGTTCGATCCTTATTATTATGATATTCCTGAACCGCTGATCATTATCCAGGACCAGGACAAGCTTGACAAATACATTGCTGAAAAGCTTGTGGAAATGTCTCGTGCGGTAGAGGAAGAATATGGTATCAAGCCGCGGCACATGACTTCGATCGGTCATGTTTCAAATGAATTGGTACAGCTTGCACAAAATGAAAAAGCGGATCTCATTATTATGGGAACGCATGGCGCAAAAGGATTTGAAGAAATGATCATCGGCAGCAACGCGCATAAAATTGTGGATCTCGCGCCTTGCCCGGTGCTTACTGTGCAGGCGCATGCAACAAAGCCCGGGTTTTCATCTTTTATTTTGCCTGTTGACCGCAGCCAGCACTCGCGTGAAAAAGTTCCGTTCGCATTGGCGCTTGCAAAAGCTTACGGTGCAAAAATTCATATTGTCGGCTTGCTGAATGAAAATGATATTGATGAAGAAGATGATGACAACGAATACGGAAAGCTGCAAATCGTTCTTGACCAGGTGCAGGATGCTACAGAAAAGTCTGGCGTTGCATATACACGTCACACTGTGAAAGGAACGCATCTTGCAGCTGAAGCATTGAAATATGGTAAAAGTGTCAATGCCGATCTTATCATCATCATGACCGATCACGAATCTGCAATTAGCGGATTATTTATGGGTCCGCTTGCAAAACAAATTGTAAACCATTCCAGGATTCCGGTGCTGAGCATCAAGCCACATTACGGAAATTTCGAGTCGCCGGATCTTAGTGGGGATTATAAACCGTAGTGCCAAGGGTTGGTGGTAGGTGGTAAAAAATGGTTGGTAGTCGGTATTCTGTAATCCCTAATCTGTAATCCGTAATCCATAATCTTTTTTGCAGGATTTAAAGAAAATCTTCATCCAATATTTACAAACAAATAATGTCCAGGTAAATTTTGCACCATAGTTAGGTGTAATTTTGCATTGAAGTATCAGAAGTGAACACCCTTCAAGCGTCCTGTGCAAACCGGATAAGCCGAAACCGCTTCAGTCTGTTGCGTTCCCTGTTTATGAAATGTTTCGTAAACAATGGAATTCTACAAAAAAGACCGGAGCAATGCCACACCTTCCAAATTTCTACATCCCGCGGAAAATCTTCTTATTAACAGGAGTATTGCTGTTCATTTCTTCATTTGCTTTTGCACAGCTTGTCATTAATGAAGTTTCACAAGGACCAAGCGGCACTAAAGAATACGTAGAGCTTGTTGTGGTGGGAACTCCAACATGCGCCGGAATTCCATGTTTGGATCTTCGTGGCTATTACGTAGATGACAACAACGGCAATCATGCAACAGGCAGTGGCACCGGGATTGCCTCGGGCTGTATTCGTTTTACCACCAACGCACTCTGGTCGTGTGTGCCTATCGGAACAATTATCGTTATCTACAACGATGGTGATATGAATGCTGCGATCCCTGCGGCTGATCTTTCACTCACAGATGGAAACTGCAGGCTCGTTATCCCCGTCAGCAATTGTACATTATTAGAAAAGCATACTTCACTTCCAAGCACAGCAAACGCATCTTACCCTACAACAGGATTCAGCAGCTGCGGAAGCTGGACAAATATTTCAATGGCGAATGGCGATGATTCTTTCCAGTCTATTGATCCTTCAGGAACACTTGTTCATTCTGTAAGCTGGGGAAATAATACACTCAACCCGATTATTTATTTTACCGGAAGCGCTGCAGGAAAAGTTGCATGGAATAATAATTCTGTGAATACGAATCCTTCGCTCCAGGGTAACTGGTCTTTTACAACTGTTGCAGGAAACGAAACTCCGGGAGTGCCGAACAATGCAGCCAATGCCGCGTGGATTGCTTCGATGAATAATAACTGCACGCCTGTTGTTCCGTTAGCAGCAACAATAACTTCTACAAATGCATCCTGCTCCTGCACCGGAACTGCTACAGTTTCTCCATCAGGCGGAATTGCTCCATATACATTTTTATGGTCGCCTTCCGGTGGCTCTTCTTCGACGGCATCTTCTCTTTGTGCAGGTACTTACACATGCATCATTACAGATGCAGCAGGTTGCACACAAACACCTACGGTAACAATCACTGCTGCAGGAATGTTGTCCATTTCAGCAACATCAACTTCTGTTACCTGCAATGGCAGTTGTAATGGGAGCGCAACAGTAAATATTATTACCGGGACAGCTCCGTTTACTTTTTCCTGGAGCCCTTCAGGAGGAAATAACGCCACTGCAACAGGATTATGCGCTGGAAATTACACCTGCACGGTTACTGATGCATCGGGTTGTACAGGAACACAAACGTTTGCTATTACGCAACCTGCTGCATTGACAGTTGTTTCTTCTCAAACCAATATAAATTGCAATAGCATGAATACCGGCGCCGCATCAGTTTCAGTATCCGGTGGAACTCCAGGTTATTCGTATTCATGGGCACCATCCGGCGGAAATGCTGCGGCTGCAACAGGATTAACAGCAGGAAGCTATACCAGCACGATCACAGATTTGAATGGTTGCACAATAACACAATCGTTTTTAATTACACAACCGTCTGCACTTACCGCTACAAGATCGCAGACAACAATTAATTGTAATGGAGGAACCGCTTCGGCTTCTGTTGTTCCATCCGGCGGAACTCCACCCTATTCTTTTGCATGGACTCCTTCGGGCGGAAATGCCGCAACTGCAACAGGACTCACAGCGGGTTCATACAGTTGTACCATTACCGATGCAAACGGATGCAACAGAATTGAGGCATTTACAATTACACAACCGAATGCATTGGTAGTAGTACCAGGCACATTACACGTTACATGCAATGGTGGTAATAATGGCGCGGCATCTGCGCTTGTTTCCGGTGGAACGCCCGGTTATTCTTATTCGTGGTCACCAACAGGAGGAACATCATTTACTGCTTCCTCTCTTTCTGCCGGCGGATATACATGTACGATTACGGATATGAACGGATGCAGCACAACACAAACTTTTTTAATTACTGAACCGCCACAATTAACAGCAACCACAAATCAAACAAATGTTTCATGCAATGGAGGAAACAGCGGTTCGGCTACAGTTTTTCCATCGGGAGGAACACCTGGATATTCCTTTCTATGGTCGCCATCCGGCGGAAATGCTGCCGCTGCAACAGGATTAACAGCAGGAAGCTATACCAACACAATCACAGATGTGAATGGTTGCACACTAACACAATCCTTTTTAATTACACAACCATCTGCACTTACGGCCACAACATCTCAAACAACAATTAATTGTAATGGAGGAACAGCTTCAGCTTCTGTTGTTCCATCCGGCGGGACTCCACCCTATTCTTTTGCATGGACACCTTCGGGTGGAAATTCAGCAACTGCAACAGGACTCACAGCGGGTTCATACAGCTGTACCATTACCGATGCGAATGGATGCAACAGGATAGAAACAGTTACAATTACACAACCGAATGCGTTTGTAATTATTGCTTCCGAATCAGATATTACCTGTAATGGTGGAAATAATGGAAGTGCATCAGTGGTTGTTTCCGGTGGAACGCCTGGTTATTCTTATTTGTGGTCACCTTCAGGAGGAACATCATCTTCCGCTTCTTCACTTGTTGCCGGAACGTATACCTGCACGATTACAGACAACAACGGCTGCAGCACAACGCAGACATTTTCCATTACACAACCCAATGCTATTGCTGCAACGACAGTACAAACGAATGTTTCCTGTAATGGTGGAAATAATGGTTCTGCAACAGTAACTCCATCAGGTGGCACACCAGGCTATTCGTATTCATGGTCGCCAACGGGTGGGACAAATGCGAGCGCCTCCTCTCTTGCTGCTGGCACATACACCTGCGTGATCACCGATGCAAATGGCTGCACGCACCAGGAAATCATTTCAATCACACAACCTGCAACGCTGGTCACTACAGCAACACAAACAAATATCAGCTGCAATGGCGCGAATGACGGATCTGCTACGGTAAATCCATCCGGAGGCACTCCCGCTTACACCTATGCGTGGACGCCTGCAGGTGGAACTGCTGCAACGGCAAATTTTCTTCCGCCAGGAAATTATTCCTGCACCATCACTGATCAGTCTGGTTGTACTGTAACACAAACATTTTTAATTACAGAACCGTCTGCACTTTTACTCTCGACGTCTTCCACTCCGTCTAATTGTACAAACCCGGATGGTTCGGTTAGTGTAGTAGAATCAGGTGGGAATGGACCTTACACGTATGCATGGTCACCCGGCAGTTATATTACTGCGACCGTCAATGGTGTTCCTGCAGGAAATTATTCTGTGACAGTTACTGATCAAAATGGTTGTGCTGCAAATGCTACCGTTACCGTAAGCAATGTGAATGGAGTTGTTGCTTCTCTTACCTCGCAAACAAATGTGAATTGCTTCGGACAATCTACAGGTGCAATTTATATTACACAAAATGGCGGAACACCCGGTTATACCTATACCTGGTCGCCGAACATCAGCACTGCGGATTCTGCAACTTCAATCACCGCTGGAAATTATTCTGTGACAGTTACCGATGCTAATGGTTGTACATCGTCACTGTCGGTTACGATCACTGAACCGCCATTGCTCAGTGTAATCGCGTCGGCAAATCCTTCCGGCGTTTGTTCTGGTTCATCTGTTCAGCTGAATGCAGTTGCGAGTGGTGGAATCCCTTCTTATAATTATACCTGGAATCCAGGAAATATGAACGTTGCGAATCCTTCTATTGTCGCAACGACATCAGGAACGTTTTCTGTAACAGCAACAGATCAAAACGGATGCAATGCAACTGCACAGGTAAATGTTACTGTATTTCAATCACCATCTGCTGCATTTACTGTTGACACCACTTTCGGTTGTGCGCCGGTGTGTGTTGATTTTTCTGATGCTTCAACTATTGCATCTCCTGCAACGATCGTTTCATGGGACTGGGATTTCGGAGATGGAAATAATTCTTCTTCGCAAAATCCTTCACATTGTTTCTCCGCAAGCGGATCTTATCCTGTACAGCTTACGATTTCAAGCAATGACGGATGCAACAGCACGATTTTATTTCCCGCACTGATCAATGTATTCGCCTCACCGGTCGCTGCATTTACATTTTCGCCTGTTTTACCTACTATTCTTAATCCACAAATCTTCTTCACCGATGCTTCATTGAATGCTACTTCCTGGAATTGGAGTTTCGGAGATCTTTCAAACTCATCTTCCAATCAGCAAAATCCATCGTTTATTTATTCTGAACCTGTGTGTTACCAGGTGACACTTACAGTTTCGAATTCAACCGGATGCAGTGACAATATAACGCAGGAAGTTTGTATCGATCCCGAAGTAACGCTGTTTGTTCCCAATGCATTTACGCCTGATGGTGATGGGAATAATGATATCTTCAATGTAAGCGGTGAAGGATTAACCAATGATAATTATGAGCTGCTAATCTTTGATCGTTGGGGAAATTTAATTTTTGAATCTCACGCGCTTGAAAACGGTTGGGATGGAAAGGTGCGCGGAAAGTCAGATGTTTCCCAGGTTGATACTTATGTATGGAAACTCAGCGTGACTGATGCTAAAAGTCAACCGCATTACCTGCAAGGGCATGTCAATCTTTTAAAATAATCCTGTTTTAAACAGGAACAGTAACTTTTAACAGCGGCAATTTACAATGAGATAACAGCCCAATAAATCTGGTGCAATAATGTTGTTGTAGCTTTGTAATGTAATACCAGAAGTGATTATCCTGCAGGCATTCCAATAATAACGGAAGACGCCGAAACCACTTCAGGCCGAATCATACGATTCATAAAAAAGCTTGAAGAATGAACAAAAAATTTACACTACCATTCCTTTTTTCCTTTCTTTCATTTATCGCCTGCACTATTTCACTTCCTGCGCAGCTGATCATCAATGAAGTTTCGCAGGGCTCAAGCGGGACAAAAGAATATGTGGAGCTGCTTGTCACCGGCACTCCGAATTGTTCTTCCACTCCAACAGTTGATCTGCGCGGCTGGTACATCGATGATAATGGTGGTAATCACGCCACAGGATCCGGAACCGGAATTGCAACAGGCTGCATGCGATTTACAACAAACGCATTATGGGCTGCGGTTCCAATCGGCACAATCATTCTTATTTATAATGACGGCGATATTCAGGCCGGCATTCCTGCTGTAGATCTTTCTTTGAGCGACGGAAATTGTCGTCTTGTAATTCCTGCAAACAATTGTACGCTGCTCGAAAAACATTCCGTTCAGCCAAGTACAGTCAGCCCGGTTTATCCGTCAACGGGTTTTACTGCATGTGGAACGTGGGGCACAGTTGGAATGTCGAACACAGATGATTCATTTCAAACACTCGATCCCGCTGCAACGATGATTCACTCCGTAAGCTGGGGAAATAATACAGTCAATCCAATAATTTATTTTGCAGGCGCTTCCGGTGGAATGGTGTCTTTCATGAATAATGCAACAAATAATAATCCTGCGTTACAAGCTAACTGGGTGCGTTCTCCTGTTGCAGGAAATGAAACGCCGGGTGCTCCCAATAATGCGGCAAACGCTTTATGGATTAATTCAATGAATAATAATTGCGCTGCGATCACACCACTCGTAGTTTCTGCAACGGGGAATTCGACCTGCAGCTGCACGGGCACAGCTACTGCAACAGCTTCCGGCAGCACCGGACCATATACATACAGCTGGGCGCCTTCAGGTGGAACAAATGCAACTGCAACAGGGCTTTGTCCGGGTTCATATACAGTAACTGTAACCAGCCTCAGCGGATGTACAGAATCATCATCCGTAACAATTCTTGCATCAGCACCGATGACATTATCGTCAACCAATTCGCCTGTTTCGTGTAATGGCGGAAACAATGGCGCTGCAACAGTAAATGCTACCGGTGGTTCAGGTAATTATTCCTATAGCTGGGCACCATCAGGAGGAACAGGCGCGAGTGCAACCGGACTTAGTGCAGGAACATATACAGTTACTGTTTTAGATAATGGTGACTGCCCGACTACTATTAATGTAACGATCACAGAGCCTCCTGCATTCAACGTTACAGCATCACAAACAAATGTGAGCTGCAATGGAGGAACGAATGGTTCTGCAACAGTTATAGTTACGGGTGGAACAGGCCCTTACACATATGCATGGGCACCTTCGGGAGGATCAAACGCAACTGCAACAAATCTTGCTTCAGCTTTTTACGCTGTCGCGATCGGTGATGCAAATGGTTGCTCTACTATACAACTCATCCTCATTACCGAACCGCCACCATTAGTTGTGTCTGTTGCACAAGGGGGAACTATTTGCGCGAATGATTCCATTGCACTCAGTGGCACAGCGAGTGGAAATTACACTTCGGTTTTATGGCTGGGCGGAGCCGGAACATTTTTTCCGCAAGGGTCGCTTACCACTACTTACATTCCGGGGAGCGGCGATAATGGAAATGTCATTCTTACTTTACAGATTTCAGACAGCTGCGGAAATATCGCGGATACACAATTAACAGTAAATGTGCTACCGCTTCCTGCTGCACAAATTACTGCGAAT
The DNA here is from genome assembly GCA_031412295.1 of Bacteroidota bacterium. Classification (GTDB taxonomy): domain Bacteria; phylum Bacteroidota; class Bacteroidia; order Palsa-965; family Palsa-965. Next base: position 143,876 of record JANOCU010000017.1, on the reverse strand, counting down.
GATCCTACTACTCTTTGTCCCGGCGATTCTGTTTCACTTACTGCACAAGGCGGAACGAGCTATTTATGGAGCACAGGTGCAACAACATCTTCTATCGTTGCGCAGACGGCAGGAACATATTCTGTCCTTGTTTCAAATTCCTGCGGCAGCGATTCTGCATTAGTAAATATCAGTGTGATGCCAACGCCGAATGCACAGATCACTGCTTCCGGACCTGTTACAATTTGCGCAGGCGACAGCATTACACTGGTTGCAACAGGAGGAAATTCTTATCTCTGGTCAACAGGGGCAACAAGCTCTTCCATCGTAGTAAACAACGCCGGAACTTATTCTGTGATCGCAACTGTATCGTGTGGAACTGATACGGCTTATCAAACTGTGACAACCATTCCCGGACCGGTTGCTTCTATCGCTGCTTCTGGTCCGACAACATTTTGTGCAGGAGACAGTGTAACACTTACAGCATCCGGTGGAATTTCCTATTTGTGGTCAACGGGAGCAACTACAGCTTCCATTACTGTTCTTGCAGCAGGAAATTATTTTGTTATCGCAACTGTCCCTTGCGGAAGTGATACTGCATTTCAATCCATCTTTGTAAATCCTCTTCCTGCTGCAATCATCACAGCTTCCGGTCCAACAACTTTTTGCCAGGGAAATAATGTAACGCTTACCGCTTCGGGTGGAACTAATTATCTCTGGTCAACCACTGCAACAACTGCTGCTATCACAGTGAACACAGGAGGAATGTACACCGTAACATCTTCGAATACTTGTGGAAGTGTAACCGCGCAACAGCTCATCACCGTATTACCATTACCGACTGCAACAATTACTGCATCAGGTCCGCTTACGTTTTGCCAGGGCGATAGTGTAACATTAACAGCAACCGGCGGAACATCTTATGTATGGAGCACCGGGGATACTAGCGCAACAATTACCGTTAATGCAGCGGGAACTTATACTGTTATCACAGCGAATACATGCGGAACTGCTACCGCACAACAAAGCGTAACCGTACTTGCATTGCCAAGCGCATCCATTTCAGCTTCTGGTCCAACCACTTTTTGTGCGGGAGATGTTGTTACACTCACAGCATCGGGCGGAAGCAGTTATTTGTGGAGCAATGGAAATCCTACATCTACCATCACTGTAAATACTGCAGGAACTTATTCCGTTGTTGTAACGAACGCTTGCGGAAGCGCAACGGCATCGCAGGTGGTAAACATACTTCCGTTACCGGTTGCTCAGGTCACTGGAAATATTTCAATTTGTCCGGGACAACAAACAACACTAACTGCATCCGGAGGAACAACTTATTTGTGGAGCAATGCTGCAACAACAAACGCAATTACAACCGGCACAGCGGGAAATTATTTTGTTATCGTCAGCAATGCATGTGGAAGTGATACAGCACAAATCACAGTTACTTCGTCTTCCGTTGTTGCATCTTTCACAGCTACTCCCGATTCAGGTGCAGTGCCATTAGTTGTAAGCTTTACTGATAACAGCATAAATGCATTTTCATGGAGCTGGGATTTTGGTGATGGAAATAATTCTTCTGCTTCAGATCCATCCAATATTTTCCAGCAGCCGGGAACTTATACGGTTATTCTGACTGTTACCAATGCGAATGGTTGTACAGATACGTCAACAGCTGTTATTATTGTTTCTGATGTTGATGCAATAATTGAAATACCGAATGTGTTTACTCCAAACGGAGATGGAACCAATGATATGTTCATGATCAGGACGGAAGGGTTAGCGGATTTTCATTTGGAAATTTATGATCGCTGGGGAGTTTTATTAAGCACAATCAGTACACCCGGTGCAGGTTGGGATGGAAGAACAACTTCAGGATCAGCTGCAACAAACGGAACTTATTATTACACTTTTTCAGCAACAGGATATAACGGGAAAGAATACAGCAAAAAAGGATTTTTCACACTAATCCAATAATACGCACAAACTTATTTCTTCCGGGGTTTTTAATAGTCAACAAAATAATTGATGATGAAACTATTTTTTTCTGTTCTCGCTCTCGGACTTGTTTCAGTTTTATCAGCACAAACGAGCATCAGTGTGGCGAGACAAGCCCCCCTTAATTCTACCGTATCATTCCGCGGTGTGGTAATCAATGGATCTGAGCTTGGACCAATTCGTTATATACAGGATAGTACTGCCGGTATCGCATTATATGGAAATAATCTTTCATCAATAAACAGGGGTGACAGCATTTTTGCAACTGGAGTTTTGACAGATTATAATAACCTGCTGGAAGTAACCCCGGTTACTAATTTCACAGTTTATACTGCCAACGTTCAACCACAACCTGTAGTAATCACACCAGCGCAAATGGGAGAAGCGTATGAAAGTCAGCTGGTGAGAATTAATAATGTAACTTTTAATGCTGCGAGCTCAACATTCGCAGGAAACACAAGCTACACGTTTGTCAGTAATTCACAAACCGGAACGGTGTATATCAGAACCGGAAGTCCGTTGGTAGGAATGATAATTCCAAGCGGTTATGTAACACTCACAGGAGTCGCTTCACAATTTCTCACCACCTACCAGCTGCTACCGCGTGACGCTGCAGATTTTATTTCCAACAGCAGCATTACAATTACAACAGCCGTTACACAAACCAATATCAGCTCCACCGGGTTTGATTTGGATTGGGGAACAAATATTTCGGGAACTACTTTTATTAAATATGGATTTACGCCATCACTGGAACTTGGAGTTATAAATGGCGCTCCCGGAATTACACATTCTGCTTCGGTAACCGGGGCAAATCCTTCAGCTATTTTCTTTGCGCAGGCTTTTTCAGTAAGCGGTACAGATACTGCATTTTCACCTGTACGTTCGTATGCCACAGTTTCAGCTTCTACCGGAGTAATAACCGCTTATTTTAATAAATCAGTTGACACAACGCTTGCAACTACTACCAACGCAACCTTACTTTTTTATACGTTCGACGATACGCTGATTGCTTATATAGACCGTGCACAGGAAAGTATTGATTTAGCTATTTACAGCTTCGACAATCAGAACATTTCCAACATCAGCACGGCATTAAATAATGCATTTGCGAGAGGCGTAAAAATCCGCGTAATTTCTGATGGCGGAAATCCGAACCCGGGAATCAGCACACTTAATCCAGCGATCAATAGAATATTAAGTCCTGTAACACCAGCGTACACGATCATGCATAATAAGTTTATCATCATTGATGCACAATCAGCTGATCCCGCTTTACCTGTAGTGTGGACCGGCGCCACTAACTGGACGGACAATCAAATGCAGACCGATGCAAATGATGTTATTATTTTCCAGGATCAATCGATGGCCAAAGGTTTTACAATTGAATTTGAAGAAATGTGGGGTGACACCGGCCTTCTTCCAAATTTGCAAACTTCGCGATTCGGACAATTTAAAATTGATAATACACCGCATGAATACATCATCGACGGAAAACGTGTAGAACAATATTTTAGTCCTTCTGATGGAACGAATGCAAAGATCATTGAGAAAATAAATACTGCAACTACAGACTTGTGTGTGGCCACAATGCAATTTACCCGCACTGATCTTGCCAATGCACTTACCAACGCATCGCTTTCCGGGGTGACTGTTTATGTTTTGGTAAACGATAGCTCTTCCTCTACAACATGGTCCATCCTTGATTCCGGTTTACCACAGGGACATCTTGCACAATACCAGTCGAGCGGTATCATGCATCACAAGTATGCGATCATTGATCCGACCGATTTTAATTCTGATCCGATGGTCGTAACAGGTTCTCACAACTGGACCACATCAGCGGATACAAAAAATGATGAGAATACAGTTATCATCCACGACTCTACAATTGCAAATATTTATTACCAGGAGTTTAGTCCGCGTTTTACACAAAATGGCGGTATCATTTCAATTACTGAAAACAATCCTGCCAAAGCAACAATAACAGCGTATCCTAATCCTTCAAATGATGTATGTTTTATTAATTACACACTAGAGCAGGCAGAGAATACCTTTTTCACATTGACTGATGTTACCGGAAAAATTCTGATGACATGGAATGTTGCAAGTGCTGCTGGAGAAAATAAGCTTGCAATACAGACAAACACATTTGTACCGGGAGTTTATTTATTACATGTGAGTGGCAAACAATATGCAGCGTCGGTTAAAATTGTTATTCAATAATATACACCTGGTTAAAGAGGCCGGATCTTATTATTGAAATTCAACAGGGAAGAATATTAAATTTTGGAGAAAAGCAAGTCCGGAATAATTTCTGCAGGAAAGCCATTTTTTAAATTAATTCAAGCATTACAATTCTGAAACATTATCAAAATAATCTAAATATTAATTGATATTAATTGCAGAGTAGCTTAACGAAGCATATATACTTTTGTCATACTTAATTGCATTGCGATTTATTTAAGTGAAAATCCTACAGGATAATTCTTCTATCCGAAACCACTTATCAATTACAGCTTACTCATTTTAATTTCTACTAAAACGTTTCGACATGAGATCACTGGTCCACAATTTTTCATTCCTCTCCCGCTATGCCCGATTGCTAATAATACTTATTGGTGTGCTTGCCCCGTCACTGAAAACAGCAGCGCAATCCTTTGCTCCTACGAATATTTATTCAGGCTGGAATGGAAGCACTGCATTTGTTACTGTACCAACAGCAGCAGGTTTAACTTTTTCACAGTTTTCGCGTGGGCCCGGGATCGGCACCGCCTCACCTGTTACAAGCGGAATTACTTCGAATGGCTGGGATGGACCAACTTCTCTTGCCGCGGCAGAAGCAGCAAATAAATATTTTACTTTTTCAATTACCTCAAATGCAACGAATGCATTTAGCGTCACAAGTATTCTTTTCGCACTTCAACGCAGCGGCACAGGTCCGCAGAATTTCCAGCTGGAATGCAGCGTCAACGGTGGACCATTTGCATTATTCGGAAATGCATTTTCCAATACTTCCACTTCCGCATTTGTTTCAACAGTCACAGCTGCTACTCCTGTATTTGTTGCAGCCGGACAGAATGTCGTTTTTCGTTTATATGCATGGAATGCTTCCGGTGCAACGGGAACATTTCGCATAAACAATAATACCGCTGTCAATGGTGCTGTTTATTCGTTGATCACAACAAGTGTAGCAAGCGCACCGTTTTGTGTCAGCGCTACTGCCGGTGATTCAGTGAATGTGAATTATTCCTCGGCAGGAGCCTACACAACAGGAAATGTTTTTACCGCGCAGCTCTCCGATGCTACAGGCAGCTTTGCATCACCAGTGAATATCGGAACACTTGCAGGGAACACACCAACCGGAACTATAAGCGCTTTCATTCCTGCAGGAACTACGCTTGGAGCTGGCTATCGCATTCGTGTTATTTCAAATAGTCCTGCAATTGATGGCGTTGATAATGGTTCCAATTTAATAATCGGCGGAGTAAATTTTTCTACCGTTGTAACCCCACTTTCCTGTAATGCATCAGGTGATGGTGCGATTGCATCAACTATTATTACCGGCGCATCTCCGTTTTCTTATTTATGGTCAACAAGCGCAACTACATCTTCTGTGAACGGATTGGCTGCAGGTACTTATTCGCTTACAGTAACCGATAACGCGGGATGCTCAATGTCTGCCTCAGTAAATGTTACAGAACCACCTGCAATTTTAATTACAGCTACACCTGCTCACGTAACCTGCAACAGTGGAACGAATGGTGCGATTACACTTTCAGTCAATGGAGGGAATTCTCCTTATTCCTATTCGTGGAGCAACACTGCAACAACACAAAATATCAGTGGATTACCGGCAGGAAATTATTCTGTAACAGTAACAGACAATGGCGGTTGCAGCAATACTACTTCAGTTACAATTACACAGCCAACCGCAATTTCCATTTCTTCATCAATAACGAATGTGAATTGTAATGGCGGAAATAATGGTGCTGCAAATCTTACTGTGAGCGGAGGAACTGGTCCTTATACTTATTCATGGAGCAACAGCGCAACAACTCAGAATATTTCCGGACTATCAGCAGGAACTTATTCAGCTGTGATTACTGACAATAATGGTTGTGCGCAAAATGCTTCTGTAACAATTACACAGCCAACTGCAATTTCCATTTCTTCATCGACAACGAATGTAAATTGTAATGGTGGAAATACCGGCATTGCAAATCTTACTGTGAGCGGAGGAATTGGTCCTTATACTTATTCATGGAGCAACAGCGCAACCACTCAAAATATTTCCGGACTATCAGCAGGAACTTATTCAGCTGTAATCACTGACAATAATGGTTGTGTACAAAGTGCTTCCGTTACAATCACACAGCCAACTGCAATTTCAATTTCTTCATCAACAACGAATGTAAATTGTAATGGCGGAAATGATGGTGCTGCAAATCTCACTGTGAGTGGAGGAACTGGTCCTTATTCTTATTCATGGAGCAACAGTGCAACAACTCAGAATATTTCCGGGCTAATAGCTGGAACTTATTCAGCTGTGATCACAGACAATAATGGTTGTGCGCAAAATGCTTCTGTTACCATTACACAGCCAACTGCAATTTCCATTTCTTCATCGACAACGAATGTGAATTGTAATGGCGGAAATAATGGTGCTGCAAATCTTACTGTGAGCGGAGGAATTGGTCCTTATACTTATTCATGGAGCAACAGCGCAACAACTCAGAATATTTCCGGACTTACAGCAGGAACATATTCAGCTGTGATTACTGACAATAATGGTTGTGCGCAAAATGCTTCCGTCACAATTACACAGCCAACTGCTATTTCAATTTCTTCATCGACAACGAATGTAAATTGTAATGGTGGAAATAACGGCAGTGCAAATCTCACTGTGAGCGGAGGAACTGGTCCTTATACTTATTCATGGAGCAACAGTGCAACCACTCAGAATATTTCAAACCTTGCTGCAGGAACGTATTCGATAATTGTTTCAGATAATAATGGCTGCGCACAAAATGCATCGGTTACAATAACTGAACCTTCTCCAATAAGCACTTCAACTACAGTAATAAATGCCTCCTGCGGAATCTGTTCTGACGGTAGCATAGACCTTACTGTAACCGGTGGAACTACTCCTTACAATTACGCCTGGTCGAACAGCGCAACAACGGAAGATATCAATGGTCTTATTACTGCAATGTATTATGTAACAATTACAGATAACAATGGTTGTCTGCACACAGATTCCGCTTTTGTTGATTTCTCTACCGGGCTGATTAGCGTGCCTGCAGGAAATGAGATAAGCGTCTATCCGAATCCTTCGACTGGTGAGAACATTCATTTTGTTTTTGAATCTCCTGCAATGACGATTGGCGCAATTTCAGTCCGCGTTTTTGATATGGGCGGAAAGGAAGTTTACCAATCTGAATTAAACAGCGCGCCTGGTTTTGTATTAAACATTCCGTTGCCGAACGGAACTTACATTTATAAGATAGAAGACGGGCAAAATTTCATCCGGACAGGACAGCTTGTTATTACGAAATAAATCAACTAATATCTACTGTGAAAAGCTCTGCATAATGTGGAGCTTTTCTTTTTTAGTAACCGCGCTTATTAATATCAAAAAAGGTTCGTTAAGTGAAATGCATTTAAGCTTATGGCAAAGTAATATTTTACACGGCCATAGTATTCCCGAAAGAAATCAGCAGATAACCGGTTTTTCAATTGTTGTTCTCAATGAAAAAACGAACGCATTTTATTCGCTTATCAACAAAATTGCACACAACTCATTACAAAAAAACCTTTGTTAAGAAGAACATGCGCACGATAAATGGAAATTACAATAGTTTAATTAACGCAATGTACACTTTGTAGCAGCGTGAAAATGAGCCGGATTACAGCAAAGAGCTATTAAGACAACTTCAGAACAGCATAAATTAACATGTAAACATTTCATTAGTGTAAAATTAGCTTCAATACTTTCATTTTAACTTAAACTAAGCTATACAAATACATAAACCCGTTGTTATAATGCCATAGCAGTGCAAAAGTAGTTTTGCGACACTACAGAATGGTTCTGTAGAAAAACAAAAAACTTACACACTATGAAAACATTGACAAAAGCAGGAGAGCTTCGTAAAAAAGCTTTCCAGGTAATGTTGCCGGCACTTCTATTGTCGGCATTAAGCGTTTCTGCGCAGGTGACAGAAACAGTAGGAACGGTAGGCAGCACCACTTCTATTGCATCGCATGAAACTGCAAACAATTTTGACCAGGACGGACTCACCTACTCAGGCACAGGTGATATCCGCGTCACTACAGCATCAACAGGTTACACCGGTGCTTCAGGTGCGGCAAACGTATTCCTTAATACAGGAAGGAATTTCGTGATCAGCAATCTTGGAACTAATGCATGCGGAGGTTCAGCGATCTCTATGTCGTTTGGTATTTTCAAAAGCAGGAACGATGAAACCGGTTCTAATCTTGTTGTTGAATACAGCACTGATGGTGGAATTAACTGGACAGGACTTTCTTACACAGCGCTTCCTACAGGTTCGGGTACATCACGCTGGTACCTGCGCACTGTTACAGGTTTGCCTGTAACATGTAACCTGAAGCTTCGTTTCAGCAATATCGGCGCACTTCCGCAATTCCGTATTGATGATATCACAACTACATGCGGAACTGCAGTTGAGTCACTTTGCACAGCTTCTATCACTGCAAATGACACGAATGTATTTTGCGCAGGCGACAGCGTAAGACTCACCGCAAATTCAGGTGATGCTTATCTCTGGTCGAATGGTGCAACAACGCAGTCTATTCTCGTTCAAAATTCAGGAACTTATTTCGTGACTGTTGAGGATAATTGCTGCTTTGCAACATCCGCAGGTTCTTATGTTCTTGTTCATAACGACGGAAATCCAAATCCTGTTATCGGCGCTTCAGTAAATAATGATACTGTTTGCCCGGGCGATACAGTAACACTTTCTGCAAGAACATTTGCACGTGATCTTATCATTTCACAGTACCAGGAAGGCGCAAGCTTCGACAAAGCAATTGAAATTTACAACGGAACAGGAAGCAGCATTCTTCTTTCTGATTATGAGATCCGCAATTTCCATAATGGCGCTTGCGATAATTCTGCACCAACATTTACCATTGCACTTCCTGCAGTAACATTGGCTGACGGTGCTGTTTATGTAATTGCTCACGCAAGTCACTCTGATCTTATTGGTGTTGATGCAGATCAAACTTCTGCGAACCTCCAGTTCAACGGAGATGATGCAGTAACACTTTTTAATGTTCCGAATGATGCATACGTTGATATCATTGGTTCTATCTGCCACGATCCGGGCGCTGCATGGACAGCACCTAATTTCTATCGCACAGAAGGCCGCACACTCACACGTAAGCCATGTGTTTATGAAGGCATCTTTGTAAATCCGAATCTTGCAGGTACAAACGGATTCCCGACACTTACAAGCGAATGGTTCGTTGATACACTTGCATCTGTTACAGGCTTCGGCGCGCACACTATGGAAGCAAGCACATACACATGGACACCACAGCCAACAGTTCCATCATCAGGAGCAGTTGTAAATGCTGGTGTTGATGTTACAACTGATTTTGTTGTTGAAGGTGTTTATTGCGACGGATGTCCATTCACTGCAACTGTTCGTGTTGTTGTTGATTGCGAAGGCGGACGTATTGCAAACCCGAATACAACTATTGTTAATGACGTAAAAGCAGAAGCATATCCGAATCCTTTCAATGGAAATGTAACGCTCAACGTAACAACAGCTGCAAATGGTCCGGTGAAAATCGAGATCTTAAACATGCTTGGCGAAACAGTTGCACTATTAAACAACACTGTTTTGACTGCAGGTACTTATTCATTCACATGGAACGGCTCTGCTGAAAATGGCAGCCTTCTTGCAGATGGAGTTTATTCTTGCAAAGTAACAACCGGTACTTCAGTTCAGGCTGTTATGCTGGTAAAATCTTCGAACTAGTAAATTTTTTCTTCTTTGAAAGGCGCGCCTGTAACGGGCGCGCCTTTTTTTATGCCAATTGATGTCAAAACACAGGGTTTCGGTAAACGGGCCATTTATTCATGTATTTTTACATCTCCCATTATCAATGACTTCTATCAAAGAAAACATTCGTGACCGCGCTACTGAACTTGTTCTTATTGAGCAAATTCAGCAAGGTAATGTTGAAGCATTTTCAAAGTTGTACGACAGCTATTCATCGGTTCTTCATGGAGTAATCCTGAAAATTACCAATGATAAAAAAGCAGCAGAAGAGATTCTTCAGAAAGCTTGTTTGCAGGTGTGGACCGAAATAATTTCATTCGACCCCTCGAAAGGATCGTTATTAATGTGGATGCTTTCGCTTACAAGAAGTATGGCATTTACGGCTGTATCAAAGAAAGCTAAAGAAGATGAAATCCAAGCTGCTGATAATTCCGTAAATACAATAAATCCAGAAACAACCCCGTTAAAGACAAGTGCAGTAATAGAGTCTCCTCCTCTAGAGCAAAATTCCATTTTAGAATTGCTTTATTTCAAAGGTTTTAGCCTGACGCGGGCTGCCAATGAGTTGGATACATCTGTGGCTGAGTTAAAAACAAGACTACGAATGGAATTCAAACTAAAGGGAGCAATGAAATCAAATGGATAACATTTCCTCCTATATCGATTCTGGCATACTTGAAGCATATGTTTTAGGTATTGCTACCGGGGAAGAAGCTTCCATGGTGGAGAAACTGGCGCTTGCTCATCCTGAAATAAAGGAGGAGCTTGAACAAATTGCAATTTCCCTTGAACAATATGCAGCTGACCATGCAGTTGAGCCGCACGCTACGATGAAACCACTTTTACTTGCGTCGATCGATTATTCCGAACGTTTGAAAAATGGTGAACCCGAAACAGTTCCTCCTTTGCTGAATGAAAACATTACAATTTCGGATTACGATCAGTGGCTCAATCGCCCTGATATGGTGATGCCTGAAAACAGCGATAATGTATTTTTAAAGATTATCGGCTCTACACCGGAAGCAACAACTGCTATTGTGTGGCTTAAAGAATTTGCACCGGATGAAGTACATCACAATGAGCACGAATGCTTTTTAATTATAGAAGGTTCCTGCGACATCCGGATTGGAGATAAAGTTCACCAGCTCGTTCCGGGTGATTACCTCAACATCCCGCTTCACATTGATCACGAAGTAAAAGTAACGTCTTCCGTGCCGTGTAAAATTATTCTCCAGCGTAAAGCAGCGTAAAGGAAAGGGACGAGGGACGAAAAGGGGACGAGGGACGAATTTCCCACTCTCAGTTTTTTTCGCGCGTAGGTTTTCAATTCATTTCTACTTCGTCCCCCGTCCCCTTTTATTTCCGTCCCAACGTCCCCTTTTTTTTAATTAACCCTCTCCCCTATTTGCTGGCGCCACATTGCGTAATACAATCCTTTTTCGCTTAGCAATTCTTCATGCTTTCCTGATTCAATAATCTTTCCTTTTTCGAGGACAAAGATTTTATCGGCGTGCATGATCGTAGACAAACGATGCGCAACGAGGATTGTAATGTGCTTTTTACTTTTTGAAACATCGCGGACTGTTTTGCTGATCTCTTCTTCGGTAATTGAATCAAGCGAAGAAGTGGCTTCGTCAAATACAAGCAGGGATGGACGACGTAATAATGCTCTTGCGATGGAGAGACGCTGTTTTTCGCCACCTGATACTTTTACACCACCTTCACCGATAACAGAATCTAATCCTTTATCCGCACGCGCTAATAAGCTTTGACAGGCTGCTTTGTTAAGCACTTCAATGCATTCTTCATCGGTCGCTTTTGGTGCAACAAATAAAAGATTTTCGCGAATCGTGCCGGAGAATAATTGTGTGTCTTGTGTTACCAAACCGATTTGTTCACGCAGCTTATCAAGATCGATTGAAGTTTCAGGATTGTCGTTGTAAAAAATCTTGCCTGAAAGCGGTTTGTATAATCCGACAAGCAATTTCACAAGCGTAGATTTTCCCGAGCCGGAAGGTCCGACAAATGCAATTGTTTCACCCGTATTCACTTCGAATGAAATTTTTTCAATTGCATTATGTTTTGCAGTCAGATGTTTAAAATCTACTTCGCTGAATTGAAGTTTGCGGATCTCAGGAATTGTAACCGGATTTTCAGGCTTAAGATCTTTTGGTGTATCAAGTATAGCCTGGAAATTATCAAGCGAGACTTCTGCTTCGCGATAAATATTGATAATGCTTCCCAATTCCTGCAATGGTCCGAAAATGAAAAAGGAAAAGATGAAGAATTTAAAATAATCACCGAATGAAATCTTACCGGTATAAACGAGATAAAGAAGAATGAAAAGAATCGTGTTGCGTAATAAATTAATAAATGTTCCCTGCACAAAGCTCAGGCTTCGCAGGTAACGGACCTTTTTTAATTCAAGCTTCAGGATTTTTTCTGTTGTACCGTTTAACCGTTCTGTTTCCTGTTGCGCAAGGCCAAGACTTTTTACCAATTCAATATTCCGCAATGATTCTGTTGTTGACCCTGCAAGCGCAACCGTTTCTTTCACGATTTTTTTCTGCATCTCTTTGATCTTCTTGCTGAGAAAATAGCTAAGCGTTCCGATCAGAGGTATTGTCACAAAATAAATTACAGCTAACGGCCAATATGCGATCACTGCAAGTACCATTACAAATACAATTCCGACAAATGAGGTGAAAATAATATTGATAAATGCAGAACCAAGTCGTTCCACATCTTCGCGCACTTTCTGAAGTTTCCCAAGTGTTTCGCCGCTGCGCTGATCTTCAAAAACAGAATAAGGCAATTCGAGCGAATGGCGTAAACCATCGGAATAAATCTGCGCGCCAACACGTTTTACAATCACGTTAACATAATAATCCTGGAACGCTTTTGCGATGCGTGAAACCATTGCTACACCAATTGCAAGAAGAATAAGCGAACCTACGCCCCTGATAAATTCTTCCCTGCTGATATTGGTAAGCAGCTTGCCATTTTTATCTACGATATATCCATCGATGATCTTTTGTACAACAACAGGATCAAGCAAAGAGAAAACCTGGTTGATAGCCGCAAGCAGCAATGCGAGAAAAACAAGAAGCTTATATTGTTTAAGGTAGGAGAATAACAATTTCATATCCGCAAAGGTAGAGATATGAGTTCATCCAGAGACATTTCAGAGTATTGTTTTTGTCTATGGCGGAATAGTGTCAGCCGCGTCGGAGGTGATTGTTTTTTAATCATCAGGCAGGTTTGCGAAACCTGCCTGATGATTAAAAAAAACGCATTGTCTGACGACTGACTACTGCTGATCAAAACTGAAATTGTCAGACCGAGTGTTTCGTCAGGAAATAAGATTATGTGCAAAGACATTTCTCATCTGACGAAATGTATCGAGGGCGACAACTGTCTAAACCAGTGTAGCAATCCTCACCTGGATATCATCGAGAATTTTCTGTTCCTCCGCGCTGATATTTCCATCTGCGCTTGCGGCTTTGAGCATCATCTCGTAAACTTTCGTTGCTCCTTTTTTATTTTCCGGCAAACGAATTGTAAGCTGGTGATTTTTTGCGAGGTCGTACATTCCGGCGAGCTTTGAATTATCATAGCCCAACTTTTTCGCAAGTCGTGTAGTGAAATCTACTTCCTGCTGATTGAACACACCATCAGCACCAACAATCAGCATCACATTATTCAACGCATAATCGCGCACTTTGAAAAGCGGATCGAGGTCGTTTACGCGCGCATTTGTTGCCATTGAAAATTCCTGCTCGCTGGCCATTGATGCATACGCATGCGCAGATAAAAGCTGCGTGATGATCCATTCATTTTTTGTGCTGTTTAATTCTGCACCGCAATACTGGCAGCTTACATCAAGCGTATCGCCAACCGGACCTGCGCAATTCGGACAACTATGCGCGTACAAAGATCCTTTCGGAATTCCTGCACCGGTATCACGCGACATGACCATAATTTCATTGGTAGTAAACGGCGCGTAATCGATAAGCTGAAGATTTCCGGTGGTAACATTTACTCTTTGAGCAGTACGCTTGAATGCGATGACCATGTTATCTTTTCCTTTATCCTGGTAATAATCCATCAGCGTCACATTATTCAGGTAAAGACGATTGAAAGAAAACGGTGCTTCATTTTTCATTTGTGTGCTAAGACCTTCAAACAATTCGTTATCCACAAACCTGCGCATGCGTTCCGGTTTCTTTGTTACCAGCGCCGACATGATCTGCATGTAACCATTGGAAGCTTTATCTTCCATCAGCTGCACGGAGAAATGTGTATCACGTTGCATTGCAGAACGGATCTTTTGTGTGAGCGTTCCGTTTTTGTCCAGCTTCACATTGTCATTTACATAATCTGCAGCCTGTGTAATTTCAGAAAGCACCCAATCATAATCGCCGAGTGTTGTGATCACACCGCAGCTTTCGCACTTGCCTACTTCACCCATATTCGCAGGAAGCGGCGCAGCGCAGGATGGACAATTTTGCGTGTGATAAATATCTTTTTCTGCAACACCGCTTTTACGAAGGAAGGTCCAGTATTCTACATTCTCAAGATAACCTTCCGTGCTTAACTGCGGATGTTTCTCCGTGATGAAATTATCCATCATCGTGAAATGAATTCCGACATCAATAATATCATATTCGCCATCCTGCTGCACATCAGAGATCACAATCTTTTTTATTTGAATATCATCCATAATATTTTTCTGACCGAGTGCTTGCATTGTGATGAACTGCGTATTAAAACGCTGCCACACACCATCAGAAATCCACTTTCTGACTTTAGACAAATCCTGCTGCATCCATGCATTTTGAATTTCCATGAAAGCAGTATACACTTTTGCATAAAACTGCTGTTCGTTAAAAGCATGATTGCGGCGTAAAAATTCAGCTGGAATAACTGCAGGAGACTGGTCCATCTGATCGAACGATGCAATTTTATTCAGACCCGAATAAGTTTTTGCTTTCTTCTTCCCGAAATAATAAACAAGAAGAATTATTCCGACTGTTATAAAATTATACGGAAACGGAATCAGGTAAATAATATAATAGATGAGAACGAAAAGTCCGCCATCGTCATCACCACCTCCGCCGCCGCCACCACCACCGCCGGCGCTTGCAATTAAGTGTGTAGCTACAATTGAAAAAAGCAGAACAAAGATCCATCGGCGGTTATTGCCTTGAAAGACAGCTATTAAATCAGCAAGAAATTTCATCAGAGGGGGAGAATTAGAAAATGCACCTGTTATCGGTTCAAATACAAGACAATTATATGCAATAAATTTCCCGGAACCGAATTTGCAAAAAAGGCGAAAATCTTACATCTGTAGGATTCAGGGACTATTTCATAAGCACACATCCAACAGATAGCAGTATCTTGTTAAAGTATAATCCAGTGTCGCAGATCTCCCCCGATTTGCTTCAGAACCCCTGGAGTTATCCACCAATATGAAAATTCAACAAAAGAAATTTTCTCATTCGAAAGGATGGGAAATTGTCAGGAATGATATTTCTGACCTTGGAAAGAATTGCAATCTTGTTCTCGCATTCGGAAGCACCGAAATTTTTTCAAACCCTACGGTATATGCCTCTCTTCGCTCAGATTATCCAGCAGCGGAAATTCTTTTAAATTCAACAGCAGGAGAAATATGTGACACGCAGGTTGCGGATGATACAATTTCACTCATTGCTATTCATCTTGAAAAAACCACCGTCAAATCTACCTGTGTTCATATTGATGACGTTGAAAACAGCTATGATGCTGGACTAAAGCTTTGCGGTGGTCTTGATGCTACCGGTTTAAAATATGTCCTGATAATTTCAGATGGACAAAAAGTAAATGGCAGCGAACTCGTGCTTGGCTTGCAGGAATGTTTGCCTCAAACCACATTCATCACAGGCGGACTTGCAGGCGATGGTGCACGATTTGAAAAAACATTGGTTGGATTGAATGAATCACCAATTGAAGGTAGAATTGCTGCTGTAGCATTTTATGGAGATGATCTTGAAATGACTTATGGAAGTGTTGGCGGATGGGATTCATTCGGCCCGGAACGCTTAATTACAAAATCAGAAAAAAATGTTTTGTTTGAGCTGGATGGAAAACCGGCACTTGATATTTATAAGCTTTACCTCGGTGAATATGCGAAAGATCTGCCGGGATCAGGCTTGTTGTTTCCTTTGAGCATTCGCATGAATGAAGAAAACAATTCTTTGGTACGTACCATTTTATCTGTCAATGATAAAGACAAAAGCCTGACGTTTGCGGGTAACATGCCTGAAGGTGCTTATGCGCGACTGATGAAAGCGAATTTTGACCGGCTTATTGAAGGAGCTTCGTGTGCGGCGCAAAATAGTCTGGATATAAAAAACTCTTCACCCGATTTTGCTTTACTGATCAGCTGTGTCGGACGAAAGCTTGTTCTGGATCAGCGCATAGAAGAAGAAGTAGAAGTTATAAGGGCAGTTTATGGGAATAAAACGGCTATTGCTGGATTTTATTCTTACGGAGAAATTTCTCCTTCATTTAATTTCAGCAAGTGCGAGCTGCATAACCAGACGATGACGATCACCACACTGACAGAAAAATAAGTTATGCTGAATAAACTTTTGCTGCGCCAGGTTCAGAAGCATTTTGGTACGACGGAAAATTTACCGCCAGAGTTTTCATCACTGTTTAAAGTGATCAGTGAATCGTATGACCACTATGAAAAAGATCGTAACATGCTTGAACGTTCCATTGAGCTAAGCTCAAATGAAATGATCGGGCTGCATGACAAGTTGAGAAAAGAAAGTGCTGAAGTAAAAAATGCCCATTATAATCTCAAAACATTATTTGAAAATATTAATGAATTTGTCTTCTCAGTCGGAGTAGATTTTAAGGATGGAAAACCTTCTTTTAAATCTTTACAAATGTCACCGGCATGCTTAAAAGTGTATGGTTATCCGAGCGAAGATTTTTATTCCAATCCCGGACTATGGCGCGAATTGGCAGTTGAAGAAGACAAACACATTCTCGATTATCACTTTCCTTTATTGGTAAAAGGAGAATCCTTCGCGCATGATTACCGCATCCGTCATAAGGATGGAACCGTGCGCTGGATTTCTACAAAGATCACCCCGACACTTGATGCGGCAGGGAAACTTATCCGGTTGGATGGCGTGACAAGCGACATCAATGAAAAAAAGATTTCTGAAAAAAAGCTGAAGCATGCGATTGATGACTTCAACAAACTTTTCAATAACATCAATGAAGTGCTGTATTCCGTTGACATGGTTTCGTACAAGCTTATTCAAATGTCGGCAGCTTGTGAAAAAGTTTACGGTTATACACCCCATGAATTTTTAATGCAGGAGGATTTGTGGGAAAATGTAATTCACCCGGACGATAAGCATATTTCACGCGACCAGGTGCAAACACTTAATAAAGGCCAGCAGGTTTTTAACCAGTACCGGATTATTCATAGAGACGGAACCATCCGCTGGATAGAAAACAAGGTAATTCCCACCCTGGATGAAACGGGCCGTTTAGTGAGACTTGATGGCTTAACGAATGACATAACTGCCAAACGTATAAGCGCACAAAAATTACAAGAGAGTGAAATGCGTTTCCGAACGCTTATTGAAAACAGCGCGGACATGCTAACGCTGATAGATGCGAATTCAAAAATTTTTTATGAAAGCCCTGCAGTTACCAATACACTGGGTTATATCACAGAAGAAAATTCAGGCAGATCCGGCTTTGAGCTTATTCACCCGGAGGATATAGAAAAAGCCACACAAACATTCACCCTGACAATGCAAAAGTCGGGGATGACTGTTCCTCTTGCAGTGCGTGTTAAAACAAAGGCTGGCAATTATATATTTACGGAAGGCAATGTGACGAACATGCTGAATATTGAGGGAATAAATGCCATCGTTTGTAATTTCAGAGATGTTACTAAACGGGTTGAGGCAGAACAAGGACTTTCTGAAAGCAGGAAAAGATACAAGATGGTTTTTGAAAATCCTTTCCTTGGCATTGCTATCGGAACTATTGATGGTTGTTTACAAAACGTAAATGATGCCTTTTGTAAAATGCTTGGCTATACACAAGAAGAGCTTCACAATCAACATTTTTCCAAATTCACTCTTCCCGGGGATATGGAAAAAGAATTACCCTTTATCCTTAAAATGGCTAATGGTGAGATTAACACTTACCAATTAGAAAAAAGATATATCACCAAATCCAAAGAGCTCATTTGGGTAGAGCTAAGCATCAGCTGTGTGAAAAATGAATCGGGCGCGATCCAATTTGTTGTGGCCGTTGTTCAGGACATTACTCCTAAAAAGACTGCTGAGGAATCGCTGCGAAAATCAGAAGTTAACTTGTCGGCGATTATTGAAAATACAGATGCTAATGTATATTCCCTTGATAAAAACTGTTGCTATATTACATTTAACAGCATGCTGAAAAATGCAGTGAAGCAACAATTCAATGTTGAGATTAAGCCTGGTGACAATACGTACGGTTTTTACGAAACGATTAATCCGGAAGAAGCTAAATTCTGGAAGGAAACATATGCCGTGGCGCTCACCGGTCAAAACCTTCAGTTTGTAAGAGAATACAACACTGATCAACACCGCGCGTATATAAGCTTTTCCATTCATCCCATCGTAGAGAATAATGAAGTGATCGGATTGTCGTGCTTTTCGCGTGACATTACTCAACAAAAGCTTGCAGAAGAATCACTTTATAAGTCAGAAGCCAATCTTAGAAATATCCTCGAAAACACCGATACAGCTTATGTGTTGCTAAATAAAAATGCAACCATACTTTCTTACAATCACATTTCACGGAAATTAGCCATGGATGAAATGGGAGCAACACTCGAAGAAGGAAAAAATTATATTGAATTAATGCGCGAAGACAGGCGGAAAGAAGTAGGTGAGAGAATTCAAAATGTTGTTACAAATAAAAAACCGGTTAGTTATGAAACAAAATATGCTACCCCGGGCAAACCTGATAAATGGCTAACGGTAAGCATGTATCCTATTTTAGATGAGAATAAGAATGTTCTTGGTCTCAGCGTCGCAGCATTAGATATTTCAGACAGGAAAAACACGGAGCAGCTTATAAAGCAAAGCAATGAACGTTATGAGCTTGTAACAAAAGCAACAAATGACGTGATCTGGGATTGGGACATTAAAAATAATAAGCTCTATCGTTCTGATAACTATAAGCAGGTATTCGGCTATTCTGAATCAGGAGATAATTCCTACATCCAGTTGGAAAGAAGTTCAGAACAGGGAAGCAATAAGTACGTTCAGGCAGAAGGAAGCCATATTCATTTTGATGACGGAGAGCGGATATTCAAAAGCATTATGCAAAAAATTGAAGATTCAAACGCTATCTTTTGGGAAGATGAGTATCGGTACTACAGGCAAAATAACGAGTTGGCTTATGTGCAGGACAGGGGATATATAATTTATGATGAAAATAAAAAGCCTGTCCGCATGGTGGGCGCAATGCGCGATATAACAGCTGAAAAATTATTCGCTATTGAGCGCGACAAGATCACGTCTGATCTCATCCGGCAGAATAAAAACCTGGAACAGTTTGCTTATATCGTATCGCACAACCTGCGCGCACCAATTGCGAATATCAGCGGGCTGCTGCGCATTCTCCAAACTCCGAAGCTGGAAGAGAAAACAAAAAAGAGAAGCATGGATGGGCTGATGACATCGTTAAAAAAGCTGGATGATGTGATCATTGATCTTGCATATATCCTGCAGGTAAAACGTGAGATCGATGAAAAGAGAGAAGCCGTAATGTTCTCCTCCTTGCTGGAAGATATTAAGCTCAGCGTCCGTAATTCAATTGAGAAAGAAAATGTTTCGATTGTAACTGATTTTTCGGCCGCGGCTATTTTTAGTGTGAAAAGTTATTTGCACAGCATTTTTTACAACCTCATCTCCAATAGCATGAAATACAAACAACCCGGCCGCGATCCGGTTATTGAGATCAGCAGCCGGGAAACGGAAAGCAAAACAACGCTGATTTTTAAGGATAACGGAAGCGGCATTGACCTGACCTTATTCGGCGATAAAATTTTCGGGCTTTATAAACGCTTTCATTACGATGTGGAAGGAAGAGGAATGGGATTGTTTATGGTGAAAACACAAGTCGAATCGCTTGAAGGAAATATTTCTGTAACCAGCAAGCTTAACGAAGGAACCATATTTACAATTGAATTTGAGAAAAAGCTCACTGCCCCTAACCTAGGCCTGCAAGAAAAAACCCTCAGGGTAGCCGTTTAAAGTTATTTCCACATTTATCATAAACCTTACATCCGTATGATAACTGCGTAAAGCAACTGCGTAATCCCCTCAGCTAAACGTATTATTGTATACCCTATAAATCCCTATATGAAAGAAACGCTTTTAAACTTAGATTTCACCCACTGGCAAGCCATATTATTATCGGGCCTCCCCGCCTTTTTGAATCTCTTTATTTTCATTTATGTAAGGATTAAATTTCCTGACGATAAAATTTCGAATATTTTCTCTTTTTACCTGGTTGCATTGATTGCTTTCCAGGCCAACGATACGGTCACACGGATGAGTGCAAGCTACGAAACCGCACTACTCTGGAATTGCATCCTGATAGGTGGTACAATCCTGATGGTACCGCTGGGTCTGCACTTTACGCTGTTGTTTACAGGGCGAAAAAAATTCCTTAATTCATTAGCCGGGCAGAGTTTTTTATACTTGCCAATCCCTGTATTCCTCATTTATATGTTGCTCAATAAAGAAGAAATGAGTTTCATTTACTCACCGTTTTGGGGCTGGGTCTCTAATGGGGGTGGATCCGAGTTTCGTCTTTATATAGCTTACTGGCTTGGTATGCAGGGAACGCTCACCCTGTTTTTTCTTTTACTTTATGCGTGGCAGGCACCACCCAAAAGCACAGAGAAAAAACAATCGTTTATTATCGGGTTAGGTTATGTTATCCCAACGATCTACGCCGTTGTAGTACAAGTGATTTTTTCCGGATCCGAAACTAACTTAGGCGTTCCGCTTACTTCTACTTTTATGACCTCCTTTTCTTTAGGAATACTTATCGCGCTGAAAAAATATGATCTCTTCAGCATTGCAGATTCGTTAAAAACCCAAACGATCCTTGAAGCTATGACCGATATCCTGATCGTACTTTCACCCGATAAAAAAATTCAATTTATCAATAAAGAAGGTGAATCAGCGCTTGGTGTAAATAACGCAGATAAAGATTCTTTGAATATGGAAGGCATTTTTTCGGGTGGCCGCGAGGAATCAGAGATGTTTATGGAAAAACTTTTCCGTCCGGCGCTTGAGGGAAAAAAAACACTTAACTATTCCTCTGAATTTATCTCCAGATCAGGAGTGAAAATCCCGGTATTGATTTCAGCTACTCCATTCAGGATTTCAATAACCCAGGTGCAGGTATTATTATTGGTTCACGATATGTCGGAATTACATCAAACAAACAAACAGCTTGCATTACGTGAAGAACAGCTAAAAGAAAAAACGGAAGAGCTTAATTCATTTTTCTATCGTACCACGCATGATCTGAAAGGGCCGATTGCATCTATAATCGGGTTAACACGTCTTGCTAAAAAAGACAACACTCTTCCAATGGCTACGATGTGCATCGACAAAATTGATCAGAGCGCATCACGTCTTGACAAAATCCTTCTTGATTTTATTAAAGTGATGCAGATCAAAGAAAAAGTAAGAGAAGTTCAGCTTATCAATTTTTACACATTAACAGATGACATCATCCAGTCAATTAAATATTCAACAGGCCCTGATATTGTAGATTTCAAAGTTTGGATCGAACCGAGGATTGTTTTTCATGGTGATGAAAAGCTTATTGATTCTATCCTTTATAATTTGATTGCAAATGCAGTAAATTACAGGAAGCTGTATGCTGAAGAAGATCCTTTTGTCTATGTGCAGATTCGGAAATTCGGAAATGGAATAATGATGAAAGTGATGGATAACGGGATCGGGATGAAGCAAGAAATCCAGGGTAAGATCTTCAGCTTGTTCTTCAGGGGTAACGAAGATTCTAAAGGAACCGGCTTAGGATTATACATTCTCAAAAATGCGCTTGATAAACTAAACGGCCGCGTAATGCTCGAAAGCGAAGTCAATAAAGGATCAACGTTTACTGTTTACCTGCCCGATTTGAATCCTGCAATGCCTGTCTCTGACTTAAACCTGGTTTATTCTTCTGCTTCATGAGCGCATCATTAAAGATGTGTATTGGTAAATTGAACAAAGGCATCACGGCTCAATACGCTGCTTGATTTTATTAAAATTTATATCTCCTGCGTGTAAAAACTTACCCTTCCATTGCATGCGTAGATCTTTCCGTATGTCCTGTAGAAGAAGGTTTCATCAACATCACAACATAAATAACGGTGATACTGATAATGGCAGAGAAAAAGCACCAGATGGATAAAGAGTGCTCGCTGAAAGATATTCTTGCAAGAATATAAGAGCCGAAAATAATGCAACCGAGTGTAGTCATGCGCTTTGCACTGGATACAATACAAGAAAGAACCGTAGGAATAAAATAAAAGAACGCTGCGATCAACGAATGCGCCAACGGGAATCCAAGCTCATATTTCAAATGATGCGATTCCGGGTAAGCGGTTACAGGGAAAACAAAAAGGCAATAGGAAACATACGTTGAAAGTACAATTCCGATAAGCAGGCAAACCTTTAGCATGAGCTTACGCTTCGGATTTTTTTCTACCATTAAAATTGAAAACGGTACCCAAGAGGGCCAAATGACCTGGGCGAAAACAAGAAATACCAGCGTGGAGAGCTGCCGGAATTTTTCAAACGATTCGTGTGTGTAGCTCAGCCAAAGAAAGCCCTCAGCGAATTGCTGTGTTGCAAAAATAAACGGAATGCTAGCAAAAAAAATCTGCTTTCGGGATGTGGTCTTTTTTATTGCTACTGCTCCACTTGCGGCCAATACAATAGCTGCAGTAAAGCTTACTTCAGGTGAAAAACACATAAAAAATCGGGGTATTGATTACAAGAGTAGGCTTAATTATCGGAACGGCTGTAAAAATTATTTTCCTCGTCCTCGCTTCCTATCTCCTCCTGAGCATCATCCAGCTCAGCACCCGGGACAATTAAATCTTTTCCTTCCATATCCACAGGTTCTATCCGCTGCCTCAGCGTTTCATCATCGCCCAGATCAATCGCCAGCTCATCCTCAAGAATTTTAAGATCAGCCTCTGTAACATCTGCACTGTTGCCTTCTATTAATTCAACATCACTATCAGCTGGTTCAGATAAATCAGTTTTATTTTCAATGATCGGCGATTCAGCATTTTCAATATCAAGTCCCAGCTTTTCTTCGGATGAATTCATGATATCTTCCGAAGCAGGATAATGCGGATAACCCGGAAGATCATTTTCTTCTTTAGTCGGTTTATTTTTTCTTCCTTCGGTTTTAGTACCGGACGATTGTTTAGTTCCCTGGTTTTTCATAACGATCAGTTTCAAAATAAAGCGCAAATAAGATGCCGCTACAGTTTATTAAATGTTAACCTGTTTTTTTTCATTGGTGTTCACTCTTAGACTAAAAAATTTACCCCCGACAATTATTTGCCGGGGGTAATTTTTCCGCGTTTAGCATCTTTAACTGATGAAAGACGGGAAATGTTTTCTACACTAAAAGAAAAGGAAGATCACCAAAAGAACGAGCGCTGTTACTAAAGCTGTTTGCAAAATAAAACGAATAATTCCCAGCGAAGATGATTGAGCTTCTTCAGAAGTTTCACTTTCGGTTGTTACATCTTTATTTTCCTTTGGAGAAAATAATTCCGGGTGCTTCTTCTTTAAAGCCTTTATCTTTTTCTCTAATGGCGGATCTGCCACAGGAGGAATTGATGTTTCTGTTTTGTTTGCGAGTGCACCTGCGCTCAGCTGATTTGGGTATGTGAATAATGAAAGACATGCAATCATTAAACAAACGATCTTCTTTGCCATAGCGGATCGGGTTATTATTTTCTTCTATATACTATAGAAAAATGATTAATAAAATGATGATGATGATAAGAAGCGCGCCACCGGAAATGTAAATTGCGCCGCCATCCCTGTTTGCTGTTGTTTCAGCTGTATTTTCATTTGCCTTATTATCCTGCTTGGCAAACATTTTTGGATGCTTCAATTTGAATGCGTTGATCTTTTTTTCCTGTTCAGGAGTGATCTTTACCGGCGGTGCTGTTTCTTCAGTAGTAACAGATGGAACCGTTCCTGCTGTCATTTGATATGGTGTTGCGAGTAATGAAAGTCCTGCGATCATTAAACAAACAAATTTCTTTTTCATGGTGTGGGTTGTTTTATAGGTTAACTATTCTATACATCCTTTGGCAATCACAATGCCACATAACAGAACACTGATCATCAGTTAAATACAAATAACCAGCGAAAAAATAGTGTGGAGCTAATTGCCCATTACTTAAGCATTGACAAGAAAAAGTCCCGCCTGAAAAGACGGGACTATTACCAGGTTTTAGCCCTGCACTAATTCTAAAGTAAAATAACCAACAGTATGATGATCAATACGAGTGCTGTTCCTGAAATATAATATACGCCACCGTGTTTATGGTTTGCAGCTTCTGATGTGCTTTCTTCTTTGTTCTCTTTATTAGAAAACAGGTCAGGATGTTTCTTTTTAAAATCATTTATTTTCTTTTCCAATCCGGGCTTTGGAACAATAGGAAGTTCAGTTTGTACTGTGTTTGTTGCAACAGTTCCTGCACTTAGCTGGAATGGATACGCGAATAATGACAGGCATGCTATCATCAGGCAAATAATTTTCTTTTTCATGGTGTGATTGATTTAATACGTTTACAAATGAGAATGCAATTGCAATGCCAGTTGAAAACGCTGATTTTCCAATGAAAAACACACCGTCTGTGAAAGATAATGGGGAATTAGTTTCCCGTTTTGTTTTCTTTAAACCTCGAAAACACCAGCGCGGCACAGATGCATAATATCGCAACAACAAGTCCTGACAAACGTAGTCCCTGGTCATTACCCGGATCTTTTCCTAAAACAGTAAGCATCGCAAAAACAGCAATACCGAATGTTTGTCCGAGCTTCACCACAAAATATTTTACCGCAAAAAATAATCCTTCACGGTTCTCACCGGTTTTTTTAGCGTCCTCGCTTGCAATATCTCCTAAAATAGCAGGAGGTAAAATGCCCAACGCCGCTAATGGAAATGCAGCAAATCCAACAAATAAAAACAGCTGCAACTTATTTGACACAGGATATTTTCCCAATCCATAAACGCTTGCACAAACGATGGCCAGCACGGCAAATGCAAACAGCACTAAATTTTTCTTGCCGAATTTATTTGCCCACGCAATGATCAGCGGATAAAATATAAGTGAGCCGACTACCATTGTTCCCATGAGGATCACACCAAGCGATTCTTTTTCTCCTGCCAGTACAGTTACATAATACAACAAGCCGCTTGTAATTATATAAAGCGCCATGTACCACGAAAAATCGGCTGCAGCATACAAAATAAAATTTTTGTTTTTTAATGTTGCACGTAATGCTTTACCAAGTGGAAGATGGGACGGTTCTCCTTTGCAATATTTTTTTTCATCAATAATCAAAACAGGGATGATCATAAATAATCCTCCGACCACACACAATAATTCAATCGATCTCCTCACAGCTTCCATACGATGAGCTGCATCAAGATCAAAAAGATATTGCATAAAATCAGCAAGATTATTCACTGCAGACGCGATAACAATTCCAACTACAAATCCAACCTGCTGTAATGTAGCAAGCCTGACACGCGCTTCAGGTGTGTGCGCAAGCTCAGGTAAAAGCGCATTGCACGGAATAATGTAAGTAGTGGCCGCAACAAAAAACAATGTCAGCGTGCCGAACAGCCACCAGGCATTTGCTGTGGATGAAATTGCATCGGGCGGAGAAAATACAAGCGCGCAAAAAATTACTGCCGGAATAAAGCTCCACAACATGAATGGAATGCGTCTTCCTTTTTTATGTTTGCTGCTATCGCTTTTCTGCCCGATGAACGGATCATAAACTGCATCAGTTAATCGTCCGGCTGTTGCAATGATCGCAAGCAAATTAAAAATTCCGAAAATGGTGACTTGTGAAATTAACGGCGACCAACCAGCAGTATCGGGCGGCAAATAATAATACGGCAGCATCACACCGATCAGGTTGACGAGGATGCTCCAGCCTGCCATTCCGGAAGCGTATGCTAAGCGTATTTTAACTGGGATTTGCTGCAATGAATAGAAATTACAAAAACTAAAGATACGATTGAACTCCGTCACAAATCCTGCCTTTACCTCATAAATTTATCACCTCCTTTAATCTGCCTAACTTTGAATTTATGGGTAAAAACCGTGTGAGAATTCTTGTACACATTTTAGGCTGCATTGGGTTTTTACTGATCCCGGTTCTTTTCGCTCCTGACCTTACCGGTACAAGAAGCTTGCTTAGCGTTCCACCGTTCAAAAGAGATTTTTTATCCTACCTCCTGCTCATTGCTTTTTTCTATTTCAGCTTTTTCATTCTCATTCCAAAATTATATCTCAACAAAAAGCATCTTTACTTTTTTCTTGCAGTAGCAGCATGTTTCATTTTTATTTTGTTTGTACCGCGATTAATTTTTCCGGTGCAGCCATTTCATCCACCCGGTGCAGACATCCCGTATCATCCGCGCACTTCCCGCCATCGCTTATATGATTATGGAAATCGTTTGTTGCAATTCCTTATCGTTCTCGTTTTTTCTCTCCTGCTTAAGATCAGTGATCGCTGGAAAAAAGTGGAGAAGGAAAAAATGTCGGCAGAGCTTTCTTACCTCAAAGCGCAAATCAACCCGCATTTTTTATTCAATACGCTCAACAGCATTTATTCGCTGGCAATACAACGATCGGATGAAACGCCAGCTGCAGTGATCAAGCTTTCTGAAATGATGCGTTACGTTACGACGGAAGCACACAGTGATCTTGTAAGCCTGGAGAAAGAATTAAATTATATAAGCAATTACATCGAGCTTCAGAAAATACGATTGGGGAATACCGTGAAAATAAATTATACAAATGAAGGTGCTGTGCAAAACAAACAGATCACACCGCTTGTATTGATTCCATTCGTTGAGAACGCGTTTAAATATGGTGTGAACCCGGAAGAAGACTGCTACATCACAATTAAAATTGTGATCACGGAAAATGTGCTGATCTTTAATGCGACAAATAAAAAAGTGCAGATTGATTTCAGCAAAGAGCCACAAAGCGGACATGGAATTAAGAATGCAGCACAACGTCTTGATCTCAGCTATGCCGGAAAGCATAAGCTGGAAATCAAGGACGAACAGAATGAATATTCCGTTTCCCTGCTAATAACGCTCGAATGATAGCCATTGCCATAGACGACGAGCCGCTTGCATTAAGCATCATCGAAAGTTTTTGCAGCTCCGTTGATTTTATTTCACTTGAAAAAACATTCACCAAACCAAGTGAAGCATTAAAACATTTACGCAAATTTCCTGTCGACCTGATCTTTCTTGATATACAAATGCCTTCCATTTCAGGAATAGAATTTCACAAGGAAGTAACACAGGAAACACAGGTTATTTTTACAACTGCGCACAGTCAATATGCTGTGGATGGTTTTAATCTGAATGCAACTGATTTTCTGCTGAAGCCATTTACTGCAGATCGTTTTTTGCAGGCGGTAAATAAAGCAAGAGAATATTATAATTTCCAACGCCAAAAGGAAGATGCAACAAGTCAGCACATTTTCCTGCGCGCAGACTACAGCTTGCTCAAAATAAACATCGACGATATTTTATTTATAGAAGGGCTGGATGATTATTTGAAAGTGCATGTGCAGGGACAAAAAACAATTGTCACCCGGATGACGATGAAAGCAATTTCAGAAAAGCTTCCTTCAAAAGAATTTATACGTGTGCACCGTTCTTATATTATTCCTTTCAGTAAAATTTCTCATGTGCGGAATAAAATAATATTTCTTCCGGGAGGTGAAATTCCTATTGGCGGAAGTTATGAAACAGCTTTTCTTAAACTTTTCGGAAAATAAGAGAATGGCATTCGGAACATCATCACCTACCACTCTACGAAATCCGAATCCCCATCACCAGCACATCATCCACTTGCTCCAGTTTGCCTTTCCACGTTGTAAATTCATTTTCAATCCGCACCTGCTGCTCCTTCATTGGTAAATGCGAAATAGATTGCAGCAATTCCTGGAAACGTTTGGAAAGGAATTTTTTTCCTGTCTTCTCACCGAACTGGTCAACAAATCCATCCGAGCTCATGTAAAATGTAACAGATTCGGATAAGCTGATTTCCTGCTCTGTGAATGGTGCATCATTTTCTTTTTTCTCACCTGCAATGGAATAACGATCGCCTTTCAGGAGATGAAAGCCATTTTTATTCGAGTAAAATAACGGCCGGCCGGCACCGGAGAAAATGGCTTTGTTTGAATTTTTGTCGATGCACAACAAGGCGATATCCATTCCATCATTTGATTCACGCGCTTCTGCATCTTTATTCATTGCGTGAATCATCATAGTGTGCAACAATTCGAGCACTGCAGAAGTCGAAGGAGTGCCGGGAAGCTCAATGATCTTATTCAGCAGATTAATTCCTACCACAGAAACCAGCGCACCGGGAACACCATGGCCGGTACAATCTGCAACAGCAATATAAGTGCGGTTATCTTTTTGTGCGAGCCAGAAAAAATCACCACTTACAATATCACGCGGCTTGTTAAAAATAAAATAATCACTTACTGCTTTCTGTAATATCCGTTCATCCGGCATTACCGATTTTTGAATGCGCAATGCATAATTAATACTATCCGTAATGTCTTTATTTTTTTCTGCGATGATTTTGTTCTGCTCTTCTAAACGGTTATTCGCTTTACGTCGTGCAGCATTAACACTGAAAAGGAAAAACGAAAGCAACAACACAATTCCAAGTCCGCAGGAAACGGCGATGATAATTTGCTTTTGCTTTTTATCAATTTCAGCTTGCTCCGCATTTACAATGTTAAGATGTTTGATCTCTTCCTCTTTTTTCCTGTTCTCAAAACGCGCTTCCATTTCTTTGGATAATCGCGCATGTTCTTGTCCGACAATAAGACTATCAATTGTTACTGCTGAATCTTTGTACAAATAGGCTTCCTTATATTTCCCCATTTTAAAATACAGCTCAGCCATTCCTTCATAGGAATCCTGCAACCAGTTATACAATTTGCCTTTTCGCGAAATAGCAAGCGATTTAAAAAAATAATTTTCAGATGCAACGTAATCTCCAAGCTCCCTGTACGCCGCTCCCATATTCCCATAACAAGCCGCAAGCGCATCTGAATCATTCAGCGCAACGAATACTTCAACAGATGCAATGTAATAGCTCAGCGCTTCCTGGTATTTTTTTTGTTCGAACAACACGTTACCGATATCTGTATTCACTCTTGCAATCAAAATGTCATTCTTCAACTCCAGCATCAGCTCTTTGGCCATTTTATAATTCGCAATCGCATTGTCGTAATCGTGCTTGAAAAAATAAATATTACCAATAGAAAGATAGCCCCCTGCAATTCCATAAGGGTTCTTCGCCGTTTTCATTGCCTCCAGCGACTTTTTGAAATTTTCCAGCGACTTGTCATAATCTTTCTGGTATTGCTGACTATTTCCCATTGATAAATAGGCATAACCAACCTGCGTCATTTCATTTCCTTCCTCCGCAACTTTAAGCGCTTTCAAAAAATTCTCCATTGCAAGTCCGTGCTCACCCATTAAAGTATATATCTCGCCAATGGATCTGTAAGCCTCACTTGCTAATGCGTATTGTTTTGAAATACTATCATAATGCGCTGCTTCTTTATAAACTAAAATTGCATCTGCACCTTTTCCCTCACCATTAAGTGTATTGCCAAGCTTATTAGACATTACACCAACTCCTTTATAATAATTAATCTCTTTGCCTTTATTAATTCCCTGCCTGTAAGTTTTGATAGCCTCCTCAGGCTTGTTCAATGCTCTGTAAGCATCGCCCTTTGAAAGGTGTAAAAAGGACTGTGCACGTTTGAAATCAAGCTTCACAGCAAGCTCCAATCCCTGGTCCGAAAGTGCTATCGCTTCATCCGGGTTAGCAGAAGATAGCATCATCGCCAACGCATAAATTGTAAGCACGCGGTTGGTGTCTCCAGGTTGCGCTTTTATTCGTGCACGCAAACTATCTGCTTTAGGCTGACTAAATAAAAATGCAGGAAGAAAAATGACAAGGAGAAAAAAAGCTCTTTTCGAAATCAAAGCGGGCGTTTTTTTAAGATAACCAAAGCTATTAAAAAAAAGGGACGGGGGACGGATTATTGGATTACCGATTACGGGATTACCGGTTTCCCTTTTCCCTTGTCACCCGTCCCTCGCCCCTCGTCCCTTTTTCTTTTTACCTTTACACATGCCTTACCGCAGCCTGGAAGAATGTTTGATTGACCTCGAGAAGCACGGGCATCTCATTCGCATTAAAGAAGAAGTTGATCCGCATCTTGAAATGGCTGCGATACATTTGCGCGTGCATGAAGCGGGTGGTCCGGCGTTGCTGTTTGAAAAAGTGAAGGGCTGCAAATTCAGGGCTGCTTCAAATATTTTCGGATCAAAAGAGCGTTCACAATTTATTTTCCGTGATTCCATCGCGCATGTAAAAAAACTGATCGAGCTGAAATCAGATCCGATGAATGCGATGCGTCATCCTTTTAAAAATGCGGGCGCTTTATTTGCAGGATTAAAATCATTTCCGAAAAAAGCAGGATTCAACAGACCGGTGATGGAATTTGAAACCACCATTTCTGCGCTTCCGCAAATTCAACACTGGCCGCAGGATGGCGGGGCTTTTGTAACACTTCCTGCCGTTTACACAGAAGATATTGATACCCCCGGGATCATGCGTTCGAACCTCGGCATGTATCGCATTCAGCTTGGTGGAAATGATTATGTAAAAGATAAAGAGATCGGTTTGCACTACCAGCTGCATCGCGGAATTGGTGTGCATCAAACAAAAGCAAATTCCAAAAATCAGCCGCTGAAAGTTTCCATTTTTGTTGGCGGACCTCCATCGCTTCCATTCAGCGCAGTAATGCCTTTGCCCGAGGGATTATCTGAATTAACATTCGCCGGTGTTTTAGGAAACCGCAGGATCAGGCATGCGTATGATAATGGATTTTGCATTGCGACTGATGCTGATTTTGTAATTACAGGCGAAGTTCATCCGGGAGAAAATAAAACAGAAGGACCGTTCGGCGATCATCTTGGCTATTATAGTTTGAAGCATAATTTCCCGTTGATGCGCGTGCAAAAAGTATGGCATCGCAGAAATGCAATCTGGCCTTTTACAGTTGTTGGTCGTCCGCCCCAGGAAGACACAAGCTTCGGCTGGATGATTCACGATCTTGCAGGAAAAGGAATCCAGGATGAAATTCCCGGTTTGAAAGATGTGAACGCTGTTGATGCTGCCGGCGTTCACCCGCTTTTGCTTGCTATCGGAAGTGAACGTTACACGCCGTATCTCGAAGATAAACGTCCATCCGAATTATTGACGATCGCTAATCACATTCTTGGTTCAGGACAATTATCATTGGCAAAATATCTTTTCATCAGTGCAGAAAATGATAATCCGCAACTTGACATTCATAATATTCCTTCGTTTTTCCAACATGTTTTAGAGCGCATTGATCTAAGCAACGACATTCACTTTCACACCAACACCAGTATCGACACGCTGGATTACAGCGGCGATGGTTTGAACACCGGATCAAAAGTTGTTTTTGCCGCAACAGGAAATAAACGTCGTGAGCTGAAAACAGAAATTTCTTCTTTGTCATTGCCTGATGGATTTGCAAATACAAAAGTTGCGCTTCCGGGAATTCTTGCAATGAAAGGAAATAAATTCAGCACGTATGAAGCAGCAGAAAGAGAATTGAAACAATTGTCAGATGCACTTTCTCCGCAGGATCTATCCGGGTTTCAAATGATCATTCTTTGCGACGACCCTGAATTTGTTGCAAAGACACTCAACAATTTTCTCTGGATTACCTTTACAAGAAGCAATCCTTCGCACGACATTTATGGTATAAACGCATTTACAAAACACAAGCACTGGGGTTGCAAAGGCCCTCTTGTAATTGATGCACGCGTAAAACCACATCATGCACCCGTACTTGAAAAAGATCCTGTGATAGAAAAACAAATTGAAAAATTCTTTTCCGCAGGAGGATCACTGAGCTCAATAAAATAATTTCCCCCAACAAATAACCCCGATTATGCGTCTTCTTATTTTACTTTTCCTCGCTGTTTTCACAGCCACAACTTGTGTTGCCCAGAATAATGAGCTGCTTCGTTCGCGTGGATTGCTTCCTAAAAATATTGTAGGAACGACGCAACAGCAAAAGACTTACGAAATCCAAAAACGAAAAAGCAGGAATGAAGTTATAGGCGCTGAGCAATATGAGCTGATCAATGGAACCGTTAGTCTTTGCCAGCGCATTGCTAAAAGCGGAAGGCTGATGATCAATGATACGATGAGCTCGTATGCGAATAAAGTGCTTGACATTTTGCTTAATGATGATCCGGCGCTGAGAAAAAAGCTTTGCGTTTATTTTTATTACTCAGCAGGCACCAATGCAGTGACGCTTGATAATGGAATGATCATTATCCAGATGGGACTTCTTGCGCACATGGAAAATGAAGCGCAGCTTGCTTTTGTTCTTTCGCATGAGATTTGTCATTATCGTGAAAATCACTTTCTGAAATATTTGAGATTTTCTAAAGAGATCAAAAACGAAAGTGATCCGATGTCATCTGTGCTTAGCTATTCGAGAGAGCAGGAAGAAGAAGCCGATAGCATGGGTTATGAAATTTATAAAAAGGCTGGCTACCCGCTTTCAGAAGCTGTAGTGGTTTTTGATATGCTTAAAAATTCGGATATGCCCGAAGCGCAGATTCCGTTCAACGCATCTTTCTTTGAACACGGGCTTTATAAATTTCCGGAATCTTACACGCAGTCAACAATTATCGATGTAGCAAAAGAAACCATTGATGAAAAATTAAGCACACATCCGAGCTGTGACAAACGAATGGATCGCATGCAGAAATTTCTTGGCGAATTGGATCCATACGGAAATTATTTTCTTATTTCTCAATCTGTCTTTAATGAATTGCGTTTGATCGCTCGTGAAGAATGCTGCAGTCTTTATCTCGAAGATCGTGATTATGGAAATGCAATTTATAGCGCATATGCTTTGCTCAAGGAAGACAGCACGAATATGAATGCAAAAAAATTATTAGGCAAAGGACTTTATAATCTTGCTGCTTATAAAGTTTCAACGCTGCCATCCGTTTATCCGCGTGTTTTTATCGTAGACTATGATGAAGATGATGATTTTAATTTCGGATCAAGAAAAGAATTTGAGCCTGTAACTCCTTTTGAAGAAGTGCCCGGTGAAAGTCAGCAGCTGCATTATTTTCTTTCCAGGCTGGATGGAAAAGAAGCTGCAATTTTAGCGCTTGAGTGGAATTGGAAGGTGAATAGCGAAGGAGATTTTAAAGATCCGGTAATGGAGAGAATGTGCAATGGTTTGTTTTTTATCCTCGCAGCTTATCACGATTTAAAGGTGGTTAATTTTCGTGACAAAGGAATTGAAAACAGGAAAGAAAAAGCTGTACAGGATTCACTTCCCCCGATGCTGAACGATGCTGAAAAATTAAATGCTGATTTGAAAAAATTGAAAGATGTTAATATTGAAGGTCTGTCTGATGAGGAAATTGAAATGCTGCTGGATAAGATGGAGCACAAAGAAATTGAAAAATTTGTGGCAACACCAGGTAGAGAATATTGCTATTCAGCATTCGACAGCATTGTTTCAGACTCCTTATTTTTTGCACGATACAAAGCGCTTCAATACAGTGAAGCCTATGAGAAACCCACCGAGGTTTGGGCAAATTCGTATATGCATCGTAAAAGCAGCAAAGGATTAGGCATTAATAAAATGTATATCATTCCGCCTGATTATTACCGTCTGAGAGAAGTAAAAAGAACGCGCACGTACAGGTATAACCGCGAAGAAAGTTTGCAAAATCAAAAGATCGCACAAACAACAATTACGGCCAATGCAAAATCAATTCAGAAGGGATATTTTGTGATCACGCCTGAAATAATGGATTCAACACGCGTTGCAGATTACAATACCTATTGCATGCTGCAGCAATGGCTGGAGGAACAAAACTCGCATACATCAAATCGTTTGGCGCTCAATCTCGCGCACCCGGAGCTGGCAGATTCGCTGACAAAAAAATTAGGAACGCAATACGTAATGGTTTCTTCTATCGTGACTGAAAAACAAAAACGCGTGCGACATCCAGGGTCATTTGTAGTTGCATGTATATTTCCATACACATTACCAATTGCTATTATTTATGGTATAGTTCCAAGGAATCGTTCGCAATTAATTTCAATTGTTTACGATTTGAAAACCGGTGAGATGGTAATGATGTATGAGGATTATACGAAAACAGGTGCCGGCCCTGCACAAATGAGCGCTTACTTCACAAAAATTTTGCGCAAGACTTCGCGTAAGCCGTAGGGTTTTGGTTTTAAGATTGATAATAGATTCTCTACAAATATCCAACGTATGCGTTTATTGATCATAGCGATTATTAGTCTTATTGCAAGCACCGTTTGCTTTTCACAGAATAATGAATTGCTACGCTCACGCGGATTGCTTCCCACTGGAATTTTCGGAACAACAAAACAGATTACCTCCCGTGAGTTAGAGAAAAGAGCTCTGAATAATGAAGTGGTAAATGCCGACCAGCTTAAAGTTATACAGGGTACTTCTCGTTTATGCAATGAAATTATCATGAGCGGCAGGTTAATGGTGAATGATTCCCTAAGCAGCTACGCAAATAAAATACTTGATGTTGTTCTTCAGAATGACATTGAACTTAGAAAAAAACTGCACGTTTATTTTTACTATTCCACAGGCACGAATGCGATTACGCTAAGCAATGGAATGATCATCATTGAACTTGGCTTGATGGCGCATGTTAAAAATGAAGCACAGCTGGCTTTTATTCTCGCACATGAAGCGAGTCATTTTCGCCAGAACCATTTTATCAAATACTACAGCTACTCAAAAAACAATTCCCGGTCATCAACCAATTCGATTGCTAACATTCTGAATTATTCAAGAGAGCTGGAACAAGAAGCGGATAGTCTCGGGTACGAATTATACAAAGTCACCGGCTACGCACTATCTGAAGCGATCATTGTATTTGATATGCTCAGAGATTCGGACATGCCAGAAGAACAAATTCCTTTTACTGTTTCATTTTTTGAGCACGGCGAATATAAATTTCCTGCCACGTATTCTTATGATGAACTTATCCCGGTGGTCGATTCAACTTATGATGAAACCAAAAGCACCCATCCTTCCATTGAAAAAAGAATGGGGAAGATTCAAACTTATCTTGAAAACTTTAATTCAAATGGAAATCTTTTTATTGTTTCAGAATCGGCTTTCACTGAGCTGCGTTTAATTTCTAGAGAAGAATGCTGCAGCATTTATCTTGAGGACCACGATTATGGAAATGCAATTTATTGTGCCTATGCTTTATCACGTGAAGATGACCAGAATCTTTTTGCTAAAGGAATAATCGGTAAAGCATTATATCAGCTTGCGGCTTATAAAATACACAACCCACCATTTATATTTCCGCAAACCTTTATTGCTGATTACGATCCTTCGGGCAGCTTTACATCTGAAGATGATGACAACATACTTTTAACTCCTTATAAGAAAGTTGCAGGTGAAAGCCAGAAATTATTTTTCTTCCTGGAACAGTTATCAGGTGACGAGATCACAATACTTGCGCTCGACTGGAATTGGCAGCTTTACAGGGCGGACGCGCATAGAGATATTTTGCTTTCAAGTATGTGTGACAATCTTATCCAAATTTTATCCGGAGACTATTATCTATCCTTACCGGATTTTACTCCGATAGACACCACGCAACTTGAAATGGAAAAGTTTGATTCTATTTTAGCATCCAATATTCAAATACATGTTGACACATCACGGTTTACCCGTATTTCAAATACGAAGCATGACATTTTCAAAAAAAAGGATTTTATTTCTACTCCCGGGATAATCGAACCCCAGCATCTTGCGAAAGCTAAAACCTTACAGGACTATAGATCAGCTTACATTTACCGCGCGTTCGATGAATTAAAATCAGACTCTGTATTTATTATCCGTTTTACAAGTAAAATCCGAAGAATCCCACGTTACCCCGAAGGCCCTTCATATGAATCGTCTTCTCAACAACGAGAAAGTAACTCGGGTCTTGGAATAGAAAATTTTTGTGTTCTACCACCTTCTTTTTATCACGTCAAAGCGTTCTACCCGGAAATGATCTATTATTATGATGAAAAAACCAGTCTTGCGTACCAGGACGACAATAAAAATGCTTTGTTAAAGGCAATAAAAACTACAAAGACAAATTGCTTCCTGCTGGATCCCGAGACAATGGATTCGACATCAATTGAGGATTATAATACCTATTGTATGATGACGCAATGGCTTAATGAAAGTCTTTCTAATCTTTCAAACGGATTTGCAATGAATCTTGCTCATAGTGAAATTGCTGATACACTTCATAAAAGACTCGGATCACAATACCTGGCGTATTCTGTAACAATTACAAAAGCTAATAATCGCAATCGACCTAAAAAAGTAACCCGGATGCAAACTTTTGTATTCGATCTTAAAACCGGGAAATTCATTATGTATTACGATTCCATATTCAAGGCTGAAACCAGCGAAACAAACTGGTATTATTATTACGCCAAAGTATTTAAAAAGATAGTTTCCAAACCGTGATGTAGCATCTCTTATTTTAACAAACTTTCATTCTTATTCCTCCAGTTTCCGCTCCTCAGTTACAATAAATCCCCTCCCACTCCGTAACTTAGAGGTACATACTTTCTAAAGCGAAAACTTCCTTATGCGTTATATTCTCTCTGCTTGTCTCCTCGTACTTTTTATTGGTTCTTCCTTCGCGCAATCTCACGCGCCGCTTGAGCCTAACGGAAAAGTCCCTTCCTTCTTTTATAATCCAAGCCATGTATTTGTAAACCAGGAAATCGATAAGCGAAATGCTACCGGTGATGTGGTAGATACAAAAGAAGAAGCTTTCATTCGTGAAATGAGCTACTTCGCACAACAACGCATGATCAGCGGCATTGTGCTTTTTAATGATTCGCTCAGCCTGTACGTAAGTCAGGTTGCAAAAGTGCTGCTCAAAGATGATACAGCAACATTCAACAAGCTTCATTTTTACGTTTACAAATCGCCTGATCCGAATGCTTATACTTCGGCGACCGGAAATATTCTTATCACTGTCGGTTTGCTTGGGCAGCTGGATAATGAAGCGCAGCTTGCGTTTATTCTTGCGCACGAGATCACGCATTATCGCCAGGGACATATGCTCAAAGGTTATCTCAACCGTGAAGAGCTGAAAGAGCGAAGCGGATCAACACCCAATTATTTGCTTTTATCCTCTTATTATTCTTACAACCAGGAACAAGAGCTTGAAGCTGATCAATTGGGATTTGCGCTTTACAAAAAATCGCCTTACAGTGTGCGTGAAGCATTACGTTCCTTTGATGTGCTCGATTATTCTGATCTGCCGTTTGATGATGTTCCGTTCGACACCACGTTTTTCAACAAAGATTACATGGCTATTCCTTCCGGCTATTTCATGAAGGAAGTGGATCCGATCTATTCGGATGATAATTATGAAGACCGTAATTCAACACATCCGAATGTGCGCAAACGCCGCATGGCTTTGATGACTGAAGTTGACACAGTGAAAAATCCGGGCACACATTTGTATGTTGTTTCCAAAGATGCTTTTCTTTCCGTGCGTGAAACTTCGCGTTATGAAATTTGCCGCTTGTATTTGATCGAGCGAAATTATCCGGGTGCAATCTATTCTTCTTACATGCTTTTGAAACGTCACCCGAATGATCTTTACCTGCAAAAAATAATCGGGCATTCGCTTTATGAGCTTGCGGCGTATAATCAAACTTCTGCAGGCAGCGGATATTATAATCCGTATCTCATGTATGATTATTTCAGCTCTGTGGGACGTTATTCTTCATTGAAGCGAACAGGCTATTACCGCATTCCCGATTTCAAAGATTACCCGGGGCAGCAGCAACAATTGTATCACCTCTTTCATGAAATTGAAGCGGATGAATTAACCGTGCTCGCACTTTCCTACAACTGGCGCCTGCACAAAGCGGATCCGAAAGATGAATTTCAACAATCACTTTGCGACAGCTTATTTATTATGCTTGTGAATAAGCAGAATCTTCACCTGAGCTATTTCTCTACTGAAACACCTGAACAAGCGAAAGAGCAATTCAGAAAAGATTCATTGCAGCGTGTAGCAGAAACAGGAGAAACAGGCGATTCAAAATATTCGCGCATGGATAAATTCCGTCTCAATTCACAAAAGGAACGTTTTACCAAATTCGCTTTTGTTGAGATGATGAAAGACACTGCATTTGTCAGCCGTTTTAAATATTATACTGATAATCGCACCAGTCTTGTTTCTACCGGTGATGCTTCATGGTATAATAACACAACTAAAAAAGAACGTGAGCAGGAAGAAAAAGAAAGTGTCAATTACGGATCAGGCATTCAGAAAATAATTGTTGTTGCGCCTGATTATGAATTTTACATCCAGGAAAAACGCAAGCAGCAGTCTGAACAGGATTACATGCAAAGTGAAAAAGGCCAGGAAACATTAGGCACAACAATTAAATCGCAGGCAACTGCTGTTGGTGTTGATTGTGTTTTATTATCTGCATTTTCCATGGATAGTCTCGATGGCGATTCTTTTTCCGATTTGGCAACGCTCAATGAATGGTTTTACGAACGTATTCAACATGGAACAGGCGGTTATGCAACCACGATGAATAACCAGGCGCAGGTTGATTCTGTCATGGCAAAATACGGCACACGTTACGTAATGTTTACAGGTGTGCAGGTAGAATACCGCAAAAAGATCCAGCGCCCGTTCTGGTTCGCCGTTTCTTGTATTGCAGTTGTTCCTGTCATCCGCGCGTTCATTCCGCGCAACAACATGAGCTACGACGCATGCGTGCTTGATCTGAAAACCGGAGAAGTAATCACCATCCGTCACCAAACCATGCTCAAAGGAAAAGAAGCAGAAAACACAGAAGAGTTCTACAAAAACCTTTTCGACAAATTACATAAAGTAAAAAAGCCAAAAGCAGACGGCAAACCGGTAAGCGAATTAGAAAGAGGCATGTAGCCAGCCCACAAAGGGCCAGCCGCACATTTAGTAATCTGGTAATCTGGTAACTGGGTAATTGATTTACTAGTGAATTAGAAATAGAAATGGGTTGTAGAGATAATCTCCGCAACCCATTTTTATTACGCCGACTTTTTTATTTTTTTCAATTACCCAGTTACCAGATTACCAGATTACCAAATCAACTGCAGCAAAATCTCCCATCTTCGCAGTGTCTTTTCAATTACCCAGTTACAAGATTACCAGATTACCAGATCCCTTCTACAGCAGAACTCCCACCCCAAAGAACACCTGGAAGATGTCTTTCTCAAAAGATCTGCGTTCCAAAAATTTGTAATCAGCAGAACTGTCGATTGTAAATAATGGAGCTGCTACACGAATGCCTGTATTGGCAACAACGCGATCCCAGAAAACCATTTGTGTTCCGGCTGCTACGTGGAATATCACCTGGTTTATAAATGCATTTTGCAGCATTAATGTTCCGTAAGCAGGATTATTTTTCCCGATTTCAAATTCGTTACGCGCGTAGCTTAAACCGAGATCATAAAACTTTCCGATCGGTGCAATTCCGCCGCGCTTTTTTCGGAATGTACGCAGTGAAAGTCCGAACTCCATTCCTTTGATGCGATCGCTTTTGTAATAAAGAGGATTTGCTTCGTCCTTATTGTAGACCTGGTTATTTCCAAGCGACCACATATTATAATTTACATTCAGCTGTGTGCGTCGTCCGATAACGACACCGATGTTCGCGCCGTATTGTAAATTATACTTTGTAAAAAAGTCGGGCAGGGAAGTGTAAAAGGGCGAATAAGCACCTTCGATACCAATGATGAGGCGACGACCCATATAACCACCGTTACCGGGAGCTGCATTCAAAAAGCCTGCTGTAAAAATCAGCGCAAGTACGATCAGTGTCTTTTTCATTTCGCGATTTTTTTAGGAGCTGTAAGCACACGCATCATATCGAAGATGTTTAATTTCCTGCGCGAGTCGGTTGCTTTTTGATTTGTCATTTGTGTGCGGTGTACGAATACAGGTTTGCCAGAAGCAATATCGTAAATGATTACGGTGTAATACACGTCTTCTTTCTCGGTGAATAATCGATAAAGTGTGTGCGGAGCAAGTGGCAATGCGGCAAGCGAAAGAATCCGTAAAACCGTTCCTCCGCGTTTTGCTGTGTACGTTTGGTAAGCCGACCACATAAAATAATTCGTTCCGTATTTTGCTGCAAGCGCTTTCATTTCTTCCTGCGGATAAGGAAGAAGCTGGTTATCGCCGTATTCCTGGCGCTGATCAAACCATTCGTTCACTGT
This sequence comes from Bacteroidota bacterium, assembly GCA_031412295.1. Classification (GTDB taxonomy): domain Bacteria; phylum Bacteroidota; class Bacteroidia; order Palsa-965; family Palsa-965. The sequence continues at coordinate 103,039 of JANOCU010000017.1, read as the reverse complement.
TACCAAATCATTGAAACGTGCAACGGTATTGGTATCCATATTATCGCGATCAAGGAACTGCAGCGTTAACCCGAGCTGCTGTGCGCTTTCCTTCATGTCGTTTACAAGAAGCGCATGTCCATCAAGCGATGCACGCACATCCACTTCTTCGTAATCGCCGGTTGCATCATACGCAACATAAATAGGATTCACTGCGACAAGCGATGTCATTCCCTGCGGACCGGAAAATCCATCTTTCTTTGCTTCTTTGATTTTCTTCTGCTCTTTGTCGCTCAATTCATACCAGAGTGAATCGGATACTTCGAGACTGTCGGCATACATTTCAGCCACGCGATACATTTGTACAAAGCCGGAATCTTTTAATTCGTTGATGAATGCAAAATTCCAATATTTAAAATGATCGAGTGAATCGCGGTCGAGGTGATCGATGGCGGCCTGGAAACGTGCGTATGGTGTTTCTGCTTTTATTTTTTTCGTTACTGTTGAATCTGCAAATGCTTTATTTCCGAGAGCAACAAACGCGCTGTCTGACTTTTGAAAATCTGACATCAGCACTTCATTTTTCACTGCAAGCTCGCGGAACAATCCTGCTGTCCACATTGCAATGTCTTTATCTTCCGGGTATAAGGTGTGCGCTTTCCATGCATATTTCACTGCAGCAACATTCCAGCCGGTTGCATCGGTTTTATTGATAAATGCTTTTAAGCGCCCCTGCTCACCAATTGGTTTTGAATTATTTTCATAAGACGCTGCAAACAATGATTCAAACAAAGAGGAAAGATCATTGTAATTATACATGCGATTTTTCTTGATCACGCTTCCGTACATGGCGCGAACTAATTCACGCGTCAGGTAGTGATTATTCGGGTAATGTTTATGTTCTGCATAATTAGAATAGATGGCTTCACCGAATTCAATTGCAGCTGTATGCTCAGCGATTTCTTCGAAGCGGGCCATTTCCGTAATGCGGTAGAACATGGTTTCTGAAACGAGGAATTTATTTCCTGTTGTATCAGCACCGAGCTTTCCGAATTTGCGGACAATTACTTTTCTGCGTTTATAAACACTCGGGTGTGTAGCGAGCTCGTCATCTTCGTCTTCATCAGCAGGCTCGAGCTTTTTGATCGTGTCCACATAATATTTTGACGGGAAAATAAAATAATCAGATTCGAAAAAGGATTTTTTAAATAATGTATCGCTGAAAGGCGCATCGGCCATTGCGAGAATATCGAAAGCCGCAATGCAACCGCGCATATCGTAATTCGAATTCAGCATCAATTCAAATCCTTCTTCATCCGCCTGCGATTCATACGCGCGTGAATAACGGTGACGCTTTAAAAAACGATTTTCAAAAGTAGTCTGATCATACTGCCCGATTCCTTCGCGTGCTTTTACACCTTCTACATACCCGGTAAGCACGTGATTGCGTTTGTAGTGAATAATTTCATGCGCAATTACGAAAGCAAGTTCGGCTTCGTTGTTTAAACGTGTAAGCAAACCGATGGTAACGAAGATGGCTCCCTGGTCGGTGGCAAAAGCATTTACCGAAGGCGAACGCAGCACATAAAACTTCAGCTGCTTACGAAGTTCGGGATCTTGTTTGAGCAGCAATGAATCTGCTACACGGTTGATGTAAATGCTGAAGGTATCATTCACCAGCACTTCACCGCTGAAACGCATTTGATCAACAGAATAATTGGTCTGCAGGTAAAATTCTACCTGCGCATCACGCATTTTCTGATCCTGCGACTGATCGATCTTTTCGTTGTCCTTCGTTGCTTTATCGGCAGTGGAGATCAGGAATTCGGGAGGAAGCGGGCCGTTTGCGCGGGCGGGTTGATAATTGTCGAGATTGGGTTTTGTGGCAGGGGTTTGAGCAAAAATAAAACCAGGCAACAGCACCAAAAACAGTAATGATACACGGGAAATTTTCATATTTCCAAAGTTAATATTTGAATTAACAGGATAATCGGGAATATTCTAAAAGTGACAAAAAATTGCGAAAAAAGACAGCGTACATCTACTTATGAGGATAAATGCCAGAGATTTCACTTCCTTGTCTGCCGAGATAGCTTATTTTTACCTTTACTCAACTAAAAATTTAACTCTTTAAATAAAAAGCGCATGGGATTCTTTGGAAAAATAAAACAGGTACTTGGCATTGGAACTGTGTCGGTTAAAATTGAAGCGACACCAACCTTCAGCACTGCGGATACGGAAATAAAAGGAGCTGTTGTGATTACGGGAAAAAGCGACCAGCTGATTGAATCGGTTGAGATCAAATTTGAAGAAACATTTACAACCGGTACAGGTGACAAAGCGGTAACGAAAAATTTTGAACTTGGAAAAGTGAAGCTGGGTGGATTTGCAATCAGTAAAGATGAGACAAAAAACGTGGTGTTCACATTGCCATTCAGCTATATGAAAACTGCAAACGAGAGCATGGCAGATAAAGGTGGTGTAATTGGCGGTCTTGGAAAAGTGGGTGGATTTATGAGTGGTGAAAAATCGAAATTCAAACTTATTGCAACTGTAGATGTAAAAGGAGCAACGTTTGATCCGAATGATGTGCTTGAAATGAAAAAGGCAAAATAATTTCTTTTGTCAATACCAATTTACAGCTGATATATCCCGCCTGCATTAAAAAGCAAGCGGGATTTTTATTCTGCGAAACAATAAACATTACTTCTGCATATTCACAAGCGCAAGTATTTCCCTTTTTTTCCTGCGTGCCACTTCAAACACTTTTTTATCGTGCATGGTAATGATGAATGGTTCTCCTTTTGAATATTCCGTAATAAAATTCACATTCACGAGATAACTTTTGTGCACACGGATAAAAGCTGTGGTGGCAGAAAAAAATTCATCAAACTCTTTCAGGTTTTTCGCAATCATGTATTGTTTTTTGTCGTCCATCGTAATCCGGCACCAGCTTGTATCGGCTTCGATGTAAGCAATAGACATCACTGGCAGCAGCTTCACCTTATCGCGCACATGAACAGCGATCTTACGGTCTTTCATTTCAGCGTGGAGATTGTTCAGCACATTCCCTATCTGTATCGTATTGCGTTCTCTTTTTTTCGCTTTTTGTATTGCTCGTGTAACGGCATTTTTCAGATCGTCTACTTCAACAGGTTTCAGCAAATAATCTAACGCGCTGAAGCGGATCGCGTCGATCATAAACGTATCAAAGCTCGTTACGAAAATTACGTCAAACGGAACTTCTTCCCATTTTCGCAATAGATTAAATCCATCGCCACCGGGCATTTGTATGTCGAGAAAAACAAGTGCCGGCGTATGTTCATTGACAGCAAGGAAAGCTTCTGCAACATTTGCTGCTTCTGCAACAATTTCTATTTCCCGGAATAAACTACTGAGCAGGCTGCGCAATACTACGCGGCTTTTTGTTTCATCATCAACAAGGAGAACTTTGATCTTCATAGCTGTCTTTCATAACTTACAGGCACCGTAACTTCAACGCGTGTTCCTGTTGCTCTGCCCGAGTTGTCGTACAGGTCAATTACACGCACACTTGATTTTTCCGCAGCCGGCATATTGCTCATGAGCTCGACACGCTGCCGGGAAAGTTCCATGCCCAGGGATGTATGCGAAAATTTCCGGCTGAGCAATTTTGCTTTTTCACGCCCGATTCCATTGTCTTCAATGCAGACAAGCAGATGTTCGCCTGCCAAACGAATGGTAATGGTCAATACACCGGGCATGTCGCCGGAAAGATTCATCAAACCATGCCAGATTGCATTTTCAACATACGGCTGAAACATCATGGAAGGAATATGTATTTGCGAATCATCAATGGAAGGATCAAGCTGAAGGTGATATTCGAATTTGCTGCTGAAGCGTAATTGTTCCAGCTCGACATAAAGGTTCAGCATGCTTAATTCCTGCTCAAGAAGAATATATCGGTCCTGTGCATTATTCAACACCATACGAATGAGCCTGGAAAATTTTGCGAGGTAATTATACGCTTCCTGCGAATTGTTGAGCAGCACAAAACTCTGGATGGAATTGATCGCATTAAAAATAAAATGCGGGTTCATCTGCGCACGCAATGCGGTAAGCTGAAATTCAGCAAGTAATTTATTGACATGCGTTTTTTCTTTTTCGCGTGCACGGATCTTACGCAGACGTACACGAACAAAAAACCAGATCAATCCTGCGATAAAAAGAATAGCAAGGGAAATGAACCACCACGTTTTCCAGAAGGGTGCCGGAATTATAAAACTAAATATCGCAGGCGTGCTGCTGAGTGTTTTATCGTTATTACGTGCGTAAACGACGAGCTTGTATTTACCCGGTGGAAGATTTCCATATACAATTTCATGCTGATTCGTGGTTTCTAATTTTGCATCAAAGCCCTGGAGGTAATAAAGAAAATCAACTTTACCGGCAAACGAAATTCCTTCCAGGAAAAAATGGATCGTATTCTGGTTGTAATTTAATTCCGGAAACGTATCAAAGCGCGAATACAATTTTTCATCGACCCTGATGCCCGAAATAAAAACGGGAGGTGCAAGTGAATTCAGCTTTAGCTTCTTTATATCGATCGTACAAAGTCCTTTGTTTGTTCCGAGCCATAATTTTTCATCCACAATGCGCAGCTTCATGATCTCGTCTGAAATAATTCCATGCGCGACATTATATGTTTCTATCCGCGATTTTTTATACGCTGTATAATTCACAATAATTTTTGCCACTCCTTTATTCGTACCGATCCATGCATTTCCATCCGAATCAAAATCGATTGCATTGCAGGAATTGGAAGGAAGGCCATCTGTAACAGTAAGCGCAATTGCTTTTTCGCCATTCCGGATCACAACGCCATTCCCTTTTGTTGTGATCCAGGTGACACCATTTTTATCTTCTGCAATCCCTGATGGATCGGAAAAAAGAAGGCTGTCTATTTTACCAAGCGCATGTAATTTACCACCTGAAAATTCATACATCCCATTAAGACAACCGACAAGGATTTTATTTTCCCGGGTGCGGAATATTACCCGGCCGCGTGAGGGAAGCGCTGTAACTAAGGCTTGATGAAAATAGGTCTGTTTTATCTTTGAATGAACGGTGCTCATTACCGTATCATCCAGTCTTTTCAGGTTTAAGCTTGATAATATAAAAGGCGTTCCATCGCCCGCCAGTGTAACTCCATTCGCGCCTGAAATAAATTGCAAACCGCTCACCGGATTTGGTGGACGGTCATAAAATAATTGCGTCATATTAAATGCACTATCTGCATAACCGACAGTTCCAGACGAGATAATAAATGCCCCGTTTGAATGAGGATAAATATCATTTAAAAGAAACGTTTTATCATAGAGTTCTAATTGATGAATTGTATCTTCTTTTATCAGGTAATTTAAAATGGCGCCACTGTATGTCCCGATCAAAAGTCCGTTATTCACTTCACCGATCGCACAAACGCGTTCATCAAGAAAAGGCAGATTCCTGTAATCCATTACAGCTTTTGTCGGACAATACATGATCCCTTTTTCAAGCGTAGTAAACCACATTCCATCTTCACGATCTGTACAAATAGAAGAAACAGAGCTTCCCTGCAGGTAATGCCCGAATGGTTTGATAAAATTATTGTCTTTGTAACAATAGACTCCTTCTGTTTGAATGCTCACCCATATAAGACCATCTTTTCCCGTGTAAATAAAAAGTGGCGGATGCTTGTAAGTAGTTAATAAAACATGTCCTGTATCATTCACGAGATACAGGTTGGAAAAAACATTGAAGACTACATCACCGTCACGTGTGTTTGCTCCATTCATTATTGCCGTATAGCTTTGAGGACCGGGCCTGACTACAAATTTTGTTCTGCGGTCTTTTCTTTCAATCGTCAGTTCCATGTCAAGGTCAGACGGCGCACCAAGAATCATATTGCTAAACAGCCAAACCGAATCTACCATCTTCCCATAGAGTCGTGTGGAATCCGCAAGGTTTGCAATAAGATAACACTTACGATAATCATCCTCCTTTTTGATATACATTATTCCCCGCAAGGTCGAAATCCAAAGTGTGTTTTCCTGATCTACATAAATTTTGCGGATGATATTTTTACCATTTTGTAAAAAGCGTGCAATGCTGTCGTTAGCAGGAATGGTATATACTTTATCCTGTTCGATGTAACTGATCCTGCCGCTAAATCCATCACACCAGATTCGTCCTGCAGCATCTTCGCATAAATGAAAAACAATATTGTTGGTGAGTCCGTCACTAACGGTGAAGGTTTTAAATTCATAACCGTTGTACCTGCACACACCGGCATCGGTAGCAAACCACATATAACCATTATGATCCTGCAGGCTATAATACACTTCGGAGCTCGGCAATCCATCATCAGGCGTAATATTCCTGAAGCTGAGCTGCTGCGCAACCAGTGAGTGATACGAATTACAAAACAGGAAAAAAAGCAGCAGGGGTAAAAAACGCATTGATGTAAAAGTAAACAATCGATGCGTTTAGAAACTGAACGAAAAACCCGATTAACGGTAAGGTGCATAAAATGCATGGCGGTTACTTTTGCCAACGTTAAGAAAACCTAAACCTCAAATTCAAAAAACAAAATGGGATTATTCGGAAAAATCAAACAAATGCTCGGAATGGGCACTGTGTCTGTAAAAATTTCTTCATCACCAACCTTCAACACTTCTGATACAGAGATAAAAGGGTCAGTTGTAATTACAGGAAAAAGCGATCAGCTTATTGAATCAGTTGAGATCGATTTTGATGAAGAGTTCACATCTGGTTCAGGTGATAATGAAACAACCAAAGAATACAATCTTGGCAGTGTGAAAATGGCCGGCTTTACAATTAAAACAGGCGAAGTAAAAAAGGTAGATTTCACTGTACCGTTCAGCTATTCTAAATCGGCTAGCGAAAGTCTTGCAGAAAAAGGTGGTGTGATGGGTGGAATCGGGAAAGTAGGCGGATTCCTGAAAAATGAAAAATCCAAATTCACCATTACAGCTACTGTAGATGTAAAAGGGTCGACGTTCGATCCGAATGATTCGTTTGAAGTAAAAAAAGCAAAATAAAAACAGCCAAAAAATAAAAACAATGAAAAAGCAACTTCTTATTTTAAGCGCAATTGCACTTACACAATTTTTCACCGCATGCGGATCTTCTGAATCAAAACCGGGAGATGCTACAGGATCAGAAACAGAAGCTCCGGTGGATGTTCATTACACCGTAGCTGATTTTGCCGATCTCGATCTTTCAGCTAATGGCATCAATGCTACTATGAAAGCACCGAAAGGCGCAACGGTTAAAAAATCAGGTGATGGTAGCTTAGTTGTGCAGGCAGGAAAATATTTCCAAATGCATATTAAATCAAACCCTGAATCAAGCGCGGAAGAATTTGTTGGATTTTCAAGAGAGATGGCTTCAGATAAAGACATGAATTCTTCTTTTTCGAAAATGGCAGTAGATGAAGAATTCGGATTTATCAGCGAAAAATCAAATGGAGAATTGAATTTTGTTTGGGTTGTTCCGCAAGGCGATGGTTGCATTGTTACCGGCAATGGTGTTCCTTATGCTGATGCATTGGATGGTTATACTGATGTTCCGCCTCCTGCCGATTTAAAAGTTATGTGGGAAGCTGCAAAAACTATTACAGTAAAATAGTTCGTTAACCAAAACCCCGTGAAAGTCCCTACCTGTTTTACGGGTGGGGATTTTTTTTATGCTGCCCGGCAATGGCAAAAGTCGCAAAGGTTGTGTAGCTTTCCTCTTTAATTTCTCTCCTATGAACAATGCACAATACGTTCAGCTTATTCCCGCCTTGCTGAAACCGGAAATGATCAATGCGATGCTTCCGCTTCTTGCAAACGCGCCTTTTATTGACGGACGCACAACGGCTACGAATGCTGCACGCGAAGTAAAACGAAATTTGCAGGTTGATACGAACGACCGGAATATTTTTCCGCAGCTGCAGCAGATCATCGGGATGGCGCTGATGAATGAGCCGAAATTCAATACTGAGTTTTATGCTGCGCGTATTTACCAGATACTTTTCAGCAAATGCGAAACAGGAATGGGTTACGGCTGGCATGTAGATAGCCCGGTAATGGGTGTTCCGCCAACACGCACTGATCTTGCAATGACGGTTTTTCTCAGTGATCCTTCCACGTATGAGGGCGGTGAATTAGTCATTCGCACTGAAGCGGGTGATACGCTTTACAAACCGAAGCTCGGCGATGCGGTTATTTATCCGTGCCAGTATGTGCATTGTGTAAATGATGTAAAAAGCGGCGTTCGTTTAGCAGCAGTTACATGGATTCAATGTTCAGTTCGTTCGGCGGAGCAACGACAATTACTTTCAAATCTTAAACAGCTGCATGAACATTTAGAAGCACAGGATGCTCATTCGCCGCAGACACAATCGGCGTTACAAACCTGGAGCAATTTATTGCGCATGTGGGCGGATGTTTAGTTTGGAGTTCGGGGTTTTGCCTGCCTGCCGCCGCGCTGGCCTGTGCTGCTGCAGGCAGGAGTTCGGAGTTTCGGGTTCAGAGTTCTGAGTTCGCCCTGAATAATTTTAAACACTTCTTCACATGGATAATGTAAACGTTGTAGCTGCTTCCACTTCCACGGCAGCATTTGTAGGGAATACTGAATTCGCAACGAATGGAAAATCTTCCTTGCTCAATATTCCTTTTGCAATTAATTCAATGCAGGAATTTGAACAGTATTTCGGCATTGCGCCAATCAAAACATTTGCGATTGCTGATGCTTCGGCTGCACAAACTGTTGACTTCGACTTGGGCGGAACGAATTATACAGTGACGCAGGAAACAGGATTTTATAATTTGCACAGCAGCATGCACTATTTTTTCGCCAATGGAGGAAGCGCATGTTATATTGTTTCAACGGGCACTTTTGATTCACCGGTTACGATCGAAGCTTTACAAAAAGGAATTGACCAACTCACTTCCGTTCCCGATGCTTCTTTGCTTGTAGTACCTGATGCGATGAATCTGCAGCCCGGCGATGCTTACGCGCTTCAACAATACATGCTCGATCATTGCGAAAAAATAAGATCGTGTTTTGCATTGCTCGATATTTACGAAGGCTGGTCAGGCGTTTCTCCTGATGGGACTTTTCTTGCTGTAACTAATTTCCGGACAAATGTAAATAGCGTGTCACCGGATTTTGGTGCAGCTTATTTTCCGTGGTTGAATTCCAATGTGATAACAAGCAGCGAAGTCACGTACAAAAATATTTCCAATCCTGATTTGCTGGTGAGCTTGCTGGCTGCTGAAGTTGCAGAGATGAGCTTTCCATCCGAAGAAGAAGAACGCCGAATGAATTATATCAATGAAATTTCATCTGGCACGTCAGACCCCGTTTCGCTTGATAATTCGCTTCGATCATTCAGTGAAGCTTATGAAATTATCACCAACGCTGTATTGGGAAAAATGAATGTTCTTTCCCCTTCTTCGGCTATGGCAGGAATTTTCGCAATTGTTGACCAAACAAATGGTGTTTGGCAGGCACCTGCGAATATTACGGTTAACGCCACAGCTTTTCCTTCTGTTAAGATCGATGATACGGCGCAGCAGGATTTAAATGTGCCTGTTGATGGAAAAGCGGTAAATGCAATTCGCATGCTCGGCAATCTCGGGATAAAAGTCTGGGGTGCGCGAACATTGAATGGTAACAGTGATGACTGGCGTTATATCAATGTAAAACGCACGATCATCATGATTGAGCAATCTATAAAAAACGCGCTGCAGAGTTACACGTTCTCTGCAAATGATGCGGCTACATGGTCAGCAGTTAATTCCTCGATCAGCAATTTTCTAAATAGTCAATGGTCGGCGGGAGCGCTTGTTGGTACAACTCCCGCAGCTGCTTTTTCGGTGAGCGTTGGATTAGGAAGCACAATGACCGTAGAAGATATTTTAAATGGTGTGATGAATGTCATCGTTAAAATAGCGGTGACACATCCTGCTGAATTCCTGGTCCTCCAGTTTCAACAGCAAATAGCACAACCTGAATAAGTGCTATAGATTCTGTAACTTCCATTCTGATTTCCAATTAACGCAATACAGATGAAAGTAAAACACCTCTTCCTGTTTTTTATTCTTTGCAGCATTGCATTTTCCTGCAAACACAGGAGAATGAAGAAACCTATTCACGGAGGCTGTTGTCTTTCGCAGGGAACGCTTGTGCGACTTGCGAATGGAAAAGATATTTTAATTGAGAATTTAAAAGCCGGTGATACTGTTCTTGCTTTTAATAAAACAACAGAACGTTTTGTTCTTTCGCGAGTGAAGAAAACATTTCAGACAGAACACAGCGGATTTCTCAAATTAAATTTTAGTGCGCTGATGAGAAATGGTGTTGAAGTATTTCCTGTTATGTCAATCATTGTTTCGCAGGATCACCCGATCTGGGTAAAAGATAAAGGCTGGTGTTCGACACAACCTGAAATGACAAAACGCATTCTTATGTTGAAGGATGTGAAAAAAATTATGGTGAATGATCAATGCTACACGAATAAAGATGGCAGCATGGATGGTCGCGCGGGAATTGCTACGCTTGCAGGAATTGAAAAAGTGAGTGGCATTGTAAAAGCGTATACAATTGTGCGGTTGGAAAATGAGTTGGATTGTTTTATCGCAAATGGAATTGTTGTGGGAACGGAAGCGATGTCGATGCAGGAAGCGGCGGATTAAAAAATGTGCTAATGGGTTAAGTTGCTAATGTGCTAATGGTTATCTATCCCTTTTGCAGAAGCGTTTTTCTGTCTTTCCCGCATCTTTCTGAAAAAATTCCGCTTTGTGTGAATTCACAATACTGCGCAGCAACGAACTGATAAACAGGCCAATGTCTTTTACTGTAGGCTTTTCATAATGCGGTTTGGTCAGTCAGCAATAAAGAGGGAATGGTGCTTGCATTAAATTTGCGAACAGCAACTAACTTCTTTCCCGATGAGCTTTTTAAGAACTTCATTATTGGCAATTGTCATTTTGTTTTGCGCGGCATCTGTGCAGGCACAAACTTATAACATGACGGCTACAACAGAGACGACATGTTCCGGTACGTTTTACGATTCCGGTGGCAGTGCAGGCAACTACGGTAATAATGCGAATACCGCAATGACGTTTACTTCTGCAAATGGCAACAGGTTAAGTTTTGCATTCAGCTTTCTTAATATTGAAACCTGCTGCGACCGGCTTTACATTTACGACGGGCCAACGACCTCTCATCCTGTAATTGGTGTTTACACTTCTAACCCGGGCACAATTGTTTCTACCGGGACTTCGCTTACATTTCGTTTTACTTCTGACAATAGCGGAACAGGCTCAGGCTGGGCAGCAAATATTTCCTGCACTACACCGGCGCTTACTTCCTACCCGCTCACCAATGGAACAATCACAGCATGCAGCGGCGCTATCTATGACAATGGTGGCCCGGCTGCATTTTATAGCGATGGCGCAAACATCACACAAACATATACTTCCGGAACAACAGATTTTCTGGAATTCAGCTTTCTGCCGCTTGGACATGCATTCATAGCAGGTGACACGTTGTTCATTTACGATGGCGCAAACACAACCGCACCGTTGATAGCAGCGCATACTGTAAACACACAAATGGAAACGTTTACCTCAACAGGGAATAGCGTCACATTCAAATTCAAAAGCAGTCCAACAGGAACAACAGTCGGATGGGCAGGACAATTTCAATGCACAACAACTCCCGGCGCTCCGTTATCATTCGACATGAGTGGCGGTATTCGCGCAATTTGCAGCGGATCGTTTTATGATGTTGGTGGCGCGACAGGTAATTATGGAAACAATACCAGTCTTACACAATCACTGATTTCGAATAATGGAAATCGAATCAGTATTACGTTCAGCTCTTTCGGATTGGAAACGTGCTGCGATCGTTTATACATTTATGATGGACCAAATGCGAGCTACCCGATGATCGGTGCTTATGCAACTAATCCCGGTACAATTACTTCGACAGGAACTTCACTCACGTTTTATTTTACTTCTGATGCTGCCAACGTTGGTTCGGGATGGGCTGCTAGTGTGAGCTGCACTACTCCGCCACTTCCTGTTTACCCGCTTACAAGTGGAACTGTGACTGCATGTGATGGTGTGGTGTTTGATAATGGCGGACCTGCTGCGAATTACAGCGATGGCGCAAACATTACGCAAACATTCAATTCAGGTTCTGCCAGTTTTTTGCAGTTCAGCTTTTTGCCATTAGGAAGCGCTTTTTCATCTGGTGATACACTTTTCATTTACGATGGTGCTACTACGAGCGCACCGCTTATTGCCGCTCATACTGCAAGCTCGGTGATGGAAACATTTACATCGACCGGCAGCAGCGTTACGTTCTTTTTCAAAAGCAATAGTTCAGGAAACAATGTTGGTTGGGCCGGTGAATTTCATTGTACTACTACACCCGCAGCTCCGTTAGCATATAATATGAGTACAGGAATTCGCGGAATATGCAGCGGGACATTGTATGATGTAGGTGGTGCTGCAGGAGATTATGGAAACAATACCAATCTTACACAAACGTATGTTTCAAACAACGGAAACCGGCTTAGTGTTGTATTCACTTCGTTTGCATTAGAAACCTGCTGTGACCGCTTATACATTTATGACGGTCCGAATATTACTTACCCCGTCATTGGAGTATACAGTACAAATCCCGGCACAGTTATATCAACAGGAAGTTCACTTACTTTCCGTTTTACTTCCGATGCGAGCAATGTTGCTGCCGGCTGGGCGGCAACGATCAATTGTACAACTCCCCCATTGACTGTCTACCCGCTTAGCAACAGCACGGTAACCGCATGCAGTGGTGCTATTTTTGACAATGGCGGACCTTCCGGTTTTTACACCGACAATGCGAATATTATACAAACATTTACATCAGGCACAACAGATTTCCTGCAGTTTTCTTTCTTACCGCTGGGTCATGCATTTGCAGCAGGTGATACGCTTTTCATTTACGATGGCGCTACCACAAGCGCTGCCCTCATTGCTGCGCATACGTTAAGCACGTTTATGGAAACGTTTACGTCAACAGGTAACAGCGTTACATTCCGGTTTAAAAGCAATGCAACAGGAACCACTGTGGGCTGGGCAGGACAATTTCAATGTACTTCAACGCCGGGTGCCCCGCTTGTTTTTGAAATGACTTCAGGAATCCGCGGTGTATGTAGCGGCACCTTGTATGATAATGGCGGACCTGCTGCAAATTATGGTAACAATACAAACAGCACACAGACTTATTTATCAACCAATGGAAATCGATTGAGTGTAACATTCAACACGTTTGCATTGGAAACCTGTTGCGATCGTTTGTATATCTATGACGGTCCGAATACAAATTATCCGCTGATCGGAGCCTATGCAACGAATCCGGGAACAATTACATCAACGGGCACTTCACTTACTTTCCGTTTTACATCTGATGTAAATAATACCGCTGCAGGATGGGTTGCCAGCATTTCCTGCACTACTCCGCCATTGACAGTTTATCCGATTACAAACGGAACAGTAACTGCATGCAGCGGAACATTTTTTGACAACGGTGGACCTGGTTTAAATTACACTGACAATGCAACGATCACCGAAACCTTCACATCAGGCACAACTGATTTCCTTCGTTTTTCTTTTTTGAATGCAACAACGAATTTTAATTCAGGTGATACGTTGTTTATTTATGATGGAGCAACAACAAGCGCTCCGTTAATTGCAGCACATGTTTCAGGAACATTCATGGAAACATTTACATCCTCCGGTAACAGCGTTACATTTAAATTTAAAAGTAATGCTTCAACAAATTCTCCGGGCTGGGCAGGACAATTTGAATGTACAATCACACCTGCTGCCCCGCTTGTTTTTGAAATGACTTCAGGAATCCGCGGTGTATGTAGCGGCACCTTGTATGATAATGGCGGACCTGCTGCAAATTATGGTAACAATACAAACAGCACACAGACTTATTTATCAACCAATGGAAATCGACTGAGTGTAACATTCAACACGTTTGCATTGGAAACTTGTTGCGATCGTTTGTATATCTATGACGGTCCGAATACAAACTATCCGGTGATAGGCGTCTATGCAACAAACCCGGGAACAGTTACTTCAACAGGCACTTCACTTACTTTCCGTTTTACATCTGATATAAACAATACCGCTGCGGGATGGGACGCAACGATTAATTGCACTACTCCTCCATTGACGGTTTACCCGCTTACGAATATCACGGTAACAGCATGCAGTGGTGCTATTTTTGACAATGGTGGTGCATCGGGCTTTTACACTGACAATGCAAACATCACTCAAACATTCACATCCGGCACGACAGACTTTTTGCAGTTTTCTTTCTTGCCGTTAGGTCATGCCTTTGCTGTCGGTGATACACTTTTCATTTATGACGGCGCTACGACAAGCGCTCCGCTTATTGCTGCACATACATTAAGCACGTCTATGGAAACGTTTACATCAACAGGTAATAGTGTTACGTTTCGATTCAAAAGCAATGCTTCAGGAACAGCTGTAGGCTGGGCAGGACAATTTCAATGCACAAGTACGCCAGGTGCACCATTAGCATTTGACATGAGCACAGGCATCCGTGCGGTGTGCAATGCTACCTTCTACGATGTTGGTGGAGCAGCAGGCAACTATGGCAACAGCACAAATATTTCTCAAACGTTTGTTTCTAATAATGGCAATCGCCTGAGTGTAACATTCAATACATTCTCGATTGAACAATGCTGTGATCGTTTGTATGTGTATGATGGTCCTTCAACGGCTTATCCATTGCTTGGCGCTTTTGCAACTAATCCCGGAACACTTACTTCAAGCGGCACATCACTTACCTTCCAATTCACTTCTGACGCAAGCACCACAGGCACAGGATGGACAGCAGATTTCAGCTGTGCAGGACCTGTGCTTGATGTGTTTACTCCGATGTCGGGAACTGTGACAGTTTGCAGTGGTGTATTTTATGACACCGGCGGACCAACAGGAAATTATCCGCATAACGAAGATCGTACGGTAACTTTTACTTCGGCAAGCAATCAATATTTGAAATTTGATTTTAATGCTAATCATTTCAATATTGCTTCCGGTGATTCGCTTTTCATTTACGACGGTACAAGCATAAGCGCGCCATTGTTTGCAATTTTAACCAACAGTAACGTACAACCCGGAGCGCTCACTTCAAATACAAGCTCGTTCACTTTCCGCTTTAAGAGCAATGCTACAACAAATGCGATCGGTTGGCAGGCATGGATCACGTGTGTAAGCGCGCCTGACAATAATCCTGTGATCAATATGTCGGGTGGTGTACGTTATACTTGTGGCGGAAACTTTTATGATGTGGGTGGCAGCGCAGGTAATTATTCGAATAACGAAAACCGCACAATGACATTTGTATCAAACAGCGGTTGCGGAATCCGATTTACTTTCACTGCATTCGCTACTGAAAATTGTTGCGATAAATTGTATGTGTATGATGGACCAACAACTGCTTCACCACTCATCGGTACATATGGCGGATCCGCGCTTCCTCCTGTTTTACAATCGAGCGGCAATGCTTTAACATTCCGTTTCCAAAGTGATGGCAGTACTGTACAAGCTGGATGGGCAGCAACAATCAGCTGTCCGAATCAACCACTCGCTACAATTACGCCAAGCGGACCAACAACAATTTGTGCGGGCAATACTGTTACGTTAACTGCAAGCAATAACACAACCTACTTATGGAATACTGGTGCAACAACACCGAATATTTCTGTAAATAGCAGCGGCGGTTATTGGGTAACTGTAACAAATGCAAGCGGATGTACTTCTACTTCCAACATTACAAACGTTACTGTAAATCCATTACCAGCTCCAACAATTTCTGCAAGCGGTCCGACAACATTCTGTGCAGGCGGAAGTGTAACGCTTACTGCAACCGGCGGCAGTACATATCTATGGAGTACAGGCGCAACGACAAGCAGCATTACTGTTACAACAAGTGGAAATTATAATGTAACTGCAACAAATGGAAATAGTTGTTCAGCGAACGCAACTCCTGTAACCGTGACAGTAAATCCTCTTCCGTCATCAACGATCACTGCATCAGGTTCGGTTAATTTTTGTACGGGTGGAAGTGTTACGCTTACAGCTGCAGGTGGTAATACTTATCTGTGGAGCAATGGAGCAACTACATCAAGCATTAACGTTACAACAACAGGAAGCTACAGTGCTACGATCACTTCACCTGCAGGCTGTTCTTCAACAACGAATACAATAAACGTTACAGTAGATGCACCTCCGACAGCAACAATCACACCGGGAGGTCCAATTACATTTTGTTCCGGTGGCAGTGTGACGCTCACTGCATCAGGAGGCAGCAGCTATTTATGGAGTAATGGAAATACTTCATCGAGCATTACTGCAACAACATCCGGTAATTATTCTGTAACAGCTTACAGCGCAAACGGAAATTGTTCGATCACATCGTCATCAGTTACTGTTACTGTAAATCCTTCACCAACGCCATCGATTACTGCATCAGGTCCGCTAACTTTCTGTGCTGGTGGAAATGTTACACTTACTGCATCAGGAGGAAACAGCTACCTGTGGAGCAATGGAGCAACTTCCACTTCAATCATCGTTACAACAAGCGGAAATTATAATGTAACGGCAACAGGCAGCAATGGATGTTCAACAACCAGCAGCAATGTAACTGTCAATGTCGATCCTGCACCGATAGTCAATGTTACAGTAAGTGGTCCGACAAGTTTCTGCCAGGGTGGAAGTGTTACACTTTCTGCAACTGGTGGAAGCACTTACCTGTGGAGCAACAGCAGCACTTCATCCAGCATTAACGTTACAACATCAGGAAACTATTCTGTAACAGCTTACAGCTCGAATGGAAACTGCACGGATAATTCTGCCATAACAACAGTAACTGTTTACCCGCCACCAACACCAGCAATTACTCCATCAGGTCCAACTACATTCTGCCAGGGAGGAAATGTAACGTTAACTGCATCAGGTGGAAGCAGCTACTTGTGGAGCACAGGTGCAACTACAACATCTATTACTGTAACAACAAGTGGAAATTATTCAGTTATTGCAACTGGTCCCGGTGGTTGCACTGCAGTTAGCAGCACAACAACAGTTAGCGTAGATCCAACACCTGTAGTTTCTGTAACCGCAAGCGGACCAACAACATTTTGTTCAGGCAATAATGTTGTGTTCACTGCAACAGGCGGAAGTTCATACCTGTGGAGCAACGGACAAACTACTGCTGCAATTACAGTTACAGTTTCGGGTAATTACAACGTAACTGCTTACAGCGCGAATGGTAATTGTACAGATGTTTCATCCGTAACCGCGGTTACAGTTCTTCCGTCACCAACACCGGTGATCTCTGCATCCGGTCCGACAACATTCTGCCAGGGTGGAAACGTTACGCTTACTGCAACAGGTGGTGGAAATTATTTGTGGAGCAATGGCGCTACAACTTCCTCCATTAATGTAACCACCAGCGGCAACTATTACGTAACTGAAACCAATGCGAATAGCTGCGCAGGTACAAGCAACACAATTACAATTACTGTAGATGCCATTCCTGTAGTGGCTGTTGCTGCAAGTGGTCCGACAACATTCTGTGCAGGCGATAACGTAACGCTGACTGCATCGGGTGGTAGCAGCTACTTGTGGAGCAACGGACAAACAACTTCAAGCATCTTCGTAACATCTTCCGGTAATTACAGTGTAGTTGCATCGAATGGAAATTGCAGCACCACTTCTTCTGTAACTTCTGTTACTGTGAATCCACTTCCGAATGTTACATTGACAATGCCGCAAGATACATTCTGCGCAATGGGAAATCCTGTAACACTTGCCGGTGGCTCACCTGCTGGCGGACAATACTCAGGCCCAGGTGTAAATAATGGTGTCTTCAATCCGATGATGGCTGGTGTTGGAGATATTGAAATCACGTATCAATACACCGATGCAAATGGTTGTCCGGCTTCTGCATCATATTGGGTTTACGTTGACATCTGTATGGATGTAGTTCCTTCTCTCTCTGCCAATACAACAATAACTGCTTATCCGAATCCCACTTACGATTTCGTAATGGTGCAATGGTCCGGAGAAGTGCAGCTTGTGAACTTGTTGGATGTAAGCGGAAGAGTAATCGCAACGATGATCCCGAATGAGAAACAAATGAATATCAATTTGCAGGGACTTGCAGCCGGTGTATATTTCATCAGGCTGGATGGCGTGCAACAAGAAACATTGCGAATAGTAAAGCAATAAAATGAAAAAAGAACGGCGACCTGATTTGGTCGCCGTTCTTTTTAAAGTTCATTTAAAAGATCAGTACAGAAATTATTGATTGAACTTCTGTCTTCTTCTTTTCAGCAATAACTTTTGCACTTCCGCATCCTGCCAAACGATATTGTTGATAAATGTGTGACCATTATAATTGTTTGTATGATATTGGTCACCACACAACACTTCGAAAATGGCACGATCAACAACTTGTTCATTGCTGAAATCAACAACACGGTTATCCAGGTAACACTTCTGCCCGTTCAGGTAATCATCAAGCAATTCAAATGACGGCCGCTTCACGGAGAAGTGATTATGCGCCACCCAAATTCTGCAAAATGCATCACGACCAATGATAACCGCCGGATGATACTCGTTGTGCGGATTATCAACTTTTTTACGGGTGATAATTTTACCGGAATCTGAACAGGACAGTACCGGGACTAATCCTTCACTAGAGATTACGGTAATAAGCTTTCGGACTTTACGAAATACATCTTTCATTCGGGGGAGAATTAAGGTTTATAATCGAGGTTATGATTCTATTACTAATTTATGAATAAAGAAATGCAATCCTTATGCCATCTATCGAATAGTTATGCAGTCTTCATTGTTAAAAAACGAGAATGTTTCGTCAATAAATACACCCCAAAGTGGGAATCTACAGCCGGAGATATATTTTATATCGACAAATATCGGAGCCGGCCAGACGACCAAATCCACACATTCTGAAACGACTTAACACAAGAGGAAAATTATTTTTTCCTATCCGATTTTTTTTTCGGTCGAAGTTTCTTTTTAACCTTTTTCTTCTCTTTTGCTTTCTTCTTTTCAGTGTCTTTCGGTTTTTTCCTGACCGGAATTTCAACAAAAGGAAGTCCGCCATCACCGGTAATCCATTCAAGATAATTGCCCGGATTGATCACAGCATAATCTGCATCAGGATAAGTTTCAGTCCAACCTGATGGCGCTTTCGGAATTTTATTTTCACTCCATTTGAATTCGTATCCATATAATTTTCCACCGCGATCTTCTATCCAGTCGAGCTCCTGCTGCGAATACGTACGCCAGAAATAATTATTTACAAGAACATTTTTGTACGATTGGAATTTTAATCGTTCGTTCAATAAATAATTTTCCCAAAGCTCTCCGACATCCGCACGCAAATGCAATGGATTATGATTCGCGATGATGGTATTACGAATCCCGTTATCATAAAAATACCATTTGCTTGTCTTCACTATTTCCTTACGCAGATTCCTGCTGAAACCCTGCACGCGATAGATCACAAACACTTTCGCAAGCAGATCAAAATAACGTTCAACTGTATTCTTGCTCATTCCTGTTTGTCTTCCCAATTCCTCAAGCGAAACTTGTTTTCCGACCTGCAAGGCAAGCAACCGCAGCAGATCATGAATCTTGGTAGAATTACGAATTGAATCAAGCGCAAGAATATCCTTCAGCAAATAAGAATTTACGATTTCTTTTAAATAAGCAGCTTTCTCTTCGTGTGTGCCCAGCTTCTGCAATTCAGGATAAGACCCGAAAATAAGACGGTCTTCAAGGTTGTTTTTTATGTCAACTGAATTTTCAAGCTGGTTAAGCTCCATTTGCGCAAGCGGGAAAAGGTAAAATGTATTTTTCCTTCCCGTAAGCGGCTCACCGATATCCTGGTCAAGATCAAACATAGAAGAGCCTGTAGCAACGATCTTCAAATCTTCTATTTCATCCACCATCAGCTTTAATGCAAGACCGATTCCCGGAATCTTCTGCGCTTCGTCTATGATAAGCAAACGAACATCACCAAGCATCTTTTTATAATTGCTTACGCGCCTGTTCTGCAAGAGCTCAACAGTCGTATGATCTTCTCCGTTAAGCAACAAATGCTTTTCGTTTACCACCGTCAATAGCTGCTTCAGCAAAAACGATTTCCCCGTGCGTCGTGGCCCGAGGATGACCAACACTTTTCCCGGAAGTATCTTCTTCACCAGCGAATCGAACAGTGCGCGTTTTATGGTTTGTCCATTGCTCATCCCCAAATGTAGCAAATTTCGTCAACGTATTGACGCAAATCATAGAATTTGCGTCATCATACTGACGCAATTAAGCATAATTCCGTCAATACACTGACGCAATTAATGGAAATTCCGTCAGTTTCTCTCTTGCAAGACCCAAAAAGACCCGCCTCAACTACGAGACGGGTCTTCCTATGTTTATCAATTACCTAAGCTTGCGCGACAATACCGATCTTCTTCTTAATTCCTTCTGTAGTGATCGAGCCCGGACGCTCAATAGGCGATCCTAATGCACGATCCCAGATCAACGAAGCAAGAACACCGAGTGAACGGGAAACACCGAAGAGCACAGTATAGAAATCGAATTCGGTAATTCCGAAATGCATCAGCAACGCACCGGAGTGCGCGTCAACGTTCGGCCATGGATTTTTAATTTTGCCTGTTGATTCCAAAATAGGTGGAGCAACTTTGTAGATCGTCTGAACAATTTCACAAAGCGGATCAACACCTTTTACAGCTTTGATATAACGATTGTAAAAATCCTGCTGCGCTGCAAAACGAGGATCTGTTTTACGAAGCACCGCGTGTCCGTACCCAGGAACAACACGACCATCAGCAAGCGTTTTGTGAATGTAATCTTCAATCTGCTTTTCTGTCGGAAGATCTGAACCGATCTCTTTTCTCATTTCAAGGATCCATGCAATCACTTCCTGGTTTGCAAGACCGTGCAATGGTCCGGCAAGTCCATTCATACCTGCAGCGAATGCAAGATATGGATCGCTCAATGCAGAGCCTACTAAGTGTGTTGTATGCGCAGAAACGTTTCCACCTTCATGATCAGCGTGAATGGTCATGTACAAACGCATCAAACGTTTTACATCAAATTCATCAAAGCCCATCATGTGAGCAATGTTCGCAGCCCAATCCAGTTTCGGATCCGGCTCAATATGAACATCGTTCTTATATTTTTTGCGATAGATATAAGCAGCAATACGTGGCAAACGCGCAATGAGATTCATAGAATCTTCATAGGTGTAATCCCAGTAATCTTTTTTGCTCATGCCTTCTTTGTAGCCTTTAGCAAAAAGAGATTCTGTCTGCATTGCCATAACGCCAATGCTGAACATTGTCATCGGGTGTGTTGCAGCGGGAAGCTTTTCAAGCGTATCAAAAACATGCTTGGGAACAATTGCACGACGCGCCCAATCATTTCCTATTGCATAAGCTTCTTCTTTGGTTGGCAAATCTCCGGTAAGCATGAGATAAAAAATCCCTTCAGGCAAAGGCTCTGTTCCATTAGGGGCTTTAGGAAGCTTTTCACGCAATTCAGGAATAGAATAACCGCGAAAACGAATTCCTTCTTCCGGATCAAGCTTTGATGTTTCTGTAACAAGCCCGGTCATGCTTTTCATGCCCTGGTAAACCTGCGCTACAGTATATTCACCTAATTTTTTATCACCGTGCTCTTTGATAATGGCTTTCACCTCGGCAGCCATTGGCTTCGCCTTGGAGATGAATTTTTCTTTGAGAGTATCCATAAAATTTTTATTGCGTGCTTCTGAACAGCATGAATTTAACAGAGAGATGCTGTGCCTCTAAATTAGGGAGTTTTGAGTTACAGTTGCGACTGCTATCGCTAATTATTTTATTGCAGTTATCTTACTGAATTACAGAGAAAGACGTAAACCAGTAGAAAAACTAAGGAACAAACTTAAATTGCTTTCCCAAATACCGCGCAGAACCACCCAATTGCTCTTCTATACGCAGCAGCTGGTTGTACTTGGCAATCCTGTCTGAACGGGACGCTGAGCCTGTCTTGATCTGTCCACAGCCTAAAGCCACAGCAAGATCCGCGATCGTAGTATCTTCCGTTTCACCAGAACGATGGCTCATTACGCTGGTAAACGAATTCGATTGTGCCATCTGCACTGCATCAATCGTTTCTGTCAATGTGCCGATCTGGTTCACCTTGATCAGTATAGAATTCGCGATGCCATTTGTAATTCCTTTTGAAAGGCGATCTGTATTGGTAACAAAAAGATCATCGCCAACCAATTGTACTTTATCACCGATTTCAGCTGTGATCTTCGCCCATCCGTCCCAGTCATCCTCTGCAAATCCGTCTTCAATTGAAAGAATAGGATATTTCTCCGACCACGATTTCCAGTAAGCAACCATTTCATCGCTGCTTAATTTTTTGCCGTCAGATTTTTTGAAAATATAGCTTTTGCTTTTCGCGTCATAAAATTCAGAAGCTGCTGCATCCATAGCGATGAACATATCTTCACCTGCTTTATAGCCTGCATTTTCAATCGCTTTCAAAACATATTCGATTGCTTCTTCATTGCTTTTTATGTTCGGAGCAAAGCCGCCTTCGTCACCGACATTGGTTGCATAACCTTTGTCTTTCAATACTTTTTTCAGGTGATGAAAAACTTCTGTTCCCATGCGCAGTCCTTCGCTGAATGAATCAGCACCTACAGGCATGATCATGAATTCCTGGAAATCAATTCCGTTATCAGCATGCGCGCCGCCGTTGAGAATATTCATCATCGGAATCGGAAGCAAATTTGCATTGACTCCGCCGACATAACGATAAAGCGGCTGACCTAATTCTTTCGCTGCTGCTTTTGCACAGGCAAGCGATACGCCAAGAATTGCATTCGCACCCAGATTCGCTTTGTTCGGAGTGCCATCAAGTGCAATCATTTTTGCATCGATAAGCGCCTGGTCGAAAATGTAAACGCCGTTTAATTCTTCGCGGATAATTGTATTGACATTATTCACCGCTTTCAAAACACCTTTACCCATGTAGCGGCTCTGATCGCCATCGCGCAATTCAACTGCCTCATGTGTGCCGGTCGAAGCGCCCGACGGAACAGCTGCACGGCCAAGCGTCCCGGTTGAAGTGATCACGTCTACTTCAATAGTCGGGTTGCCACGCGAATCAAGAATTTGTCGTGCCTGGATTTGTGCGATGAATGACATAGTGGGAGGGTGAGTTATTTTGTGGAATTAAATATTTTCTGCTGATGAGTAGTCAGTATTTTTATTTTATAGGGTTCGTTTCGGAAACGCACCCTATAAAATAAAAATACTGACTACTGACAACTGACTACTGATTCCTTTTTCACTGAAGCCATCATCGTAATAAAATCATCGAAGAGGTAACGCGCATCCTGTGGTCCCGGTGAAGCTTCCGGGTGATATTGCACACAGAAAACTTTTTTCACTTTATGACGAATTCCTTCGATCGTATTATCGTTAAGATTGATGTGGGTGATCTCGATATCAGGATTTTTTGCGACGTCTTCTTCTTTCACCGAAAATCCGTGATTCTGGGAAGTGATTTCGCTTTTTCCGGTGATGATATTTTTTACAGGATGATTTATCCCGCGATGACCATTGAACATTTTGTAAGTAGAAATTCCAAAAGCCTGCGCAATCAATTGCTGACCAAGACAAATTCCGAATGAAGGAATTCCGCTGTCAATAATTTGTTTTACGGTTTCCACTTCATCAGGCATCGCAGAAGGATCGCCGGGACCATTTGAAATTAAAAATCCGTTTGGTCCCCATGCGAGCATTTCTGCCGCAGATGTTTTTAATGGAAATACTTTTACGTGGCATCCGCGCTCAACAAGGCAACGCACAATATTTTTCTTTAAGCCGGTATCGAATATTGCGACTTTATACTCTGAATCTGAATTGCCGGAAGTATAAGCGGCTTTGGTAGAAACTTTAGAAGAAAGTTCGAGTCCGGCCATGGAAGGAACTTTTTTCAATTGTTCTTTTAATGAATCGATATCAAGATTATCGCTTGAAATAATTGCATTCATTGCGCCTTTGCTGCGAATGTGCCGAACAATTGCGCGCGTATCAACTTCGCAAATACCGACAATTTTTTCTTCGATAAAATATTCTTTGATCGATTTATCCGCTTGTGGCCTCGAATAAACATCAGAGAATTTTTTACAAACCAATCCGGATATTTTTATCGATTCCGATTCTACTTCCTCGTTCTTGATTCCGTAATTCCCGATGTGCACATTTGTTGCAACAAGAATTTGCCCGAAATAAGATGGGTCGGTAAATATTTCCTGGTATCCCGACATTCCTGTATTGAAACAGATCTCTCCTGTCGTGGTTCCTATCGCGCCTGCAGCACGGCCGTGGAAAACGGTTCCATCCTCCAGCAAAAGGATTGCTGGCGGGAGTGCGACATACTTCGCGCGTTGGGATTTTGATTCTTTCTCGTCCACTGGATTTTTTACTTTTTAGGAAAGAAAAAAGGGATGTGGCAAAAATACCATATCCCTTTTTTGTGTTGAAATGAATTTGCTGACAATTTATTCACCTTTTCCGTCTGTCGTTGTTTCGGTGGTGTCTGTTCCTTCTGCTTTTTTAGTCTTAGCGCGGCCACGACGTGTTGTTTTTGCTTTTTTAGCATCGCCTTTAGTATTCAACATTAATTCGTTGTAGTCTACTAATTCGATCATTGCCATGTCAGCATTATCCATACGACGTTTTGCGTTCACGCTCGGCTTTGTGCTGATGCTGTAGCGGATGATACGTGTGTATCCACCCGGACGGTCAGCAACTTTTGGTCCGATCTCTCTGAACAATTCAGCAACTGCGAATTTATCTGCGAGGTAGCTGAATACCACACGACGGTTGTGCGTGTCTTCAACTTTCGTTGTTACAGGCTTAGAGCGTGTGATTAATGGTTCAATGTACGAGCGAAGAACTTTAGCTTTAGCAAGCGTTGTGTTGATGCGTTTGTGCATGATCAGTGAGCATGCCATGTTCGACAACATCGACTCGCGGTGAGCTTTTGTGCGCTTGAGGTTGTTGTTTTTATTTCCGTGTCTCATTTTGTTAGGCGCGATATTCGCGTCTTGTTTTTTGTTTAGCCGCGCTAACCGCGGCTGTTACTGGAACCTCTGTCTCCTGAATCTTACGATAAATTGTGAGATTACAGATTAGAAGAAGCCTAGTCGCGGTCCAGTTTGTATTTAGCGACATTCATTCCGAACTGTAGTCCTTTTGCAGCTACAAGCTCTTCCAATTCTGTAAGAGACTTTTTGCCGAAGTTGCGGAATTTCAAAAGATCATTTTTATTGAAGGAAACAAGATCACCGAGTGTTTCAACGTCAGCTGCTTTGAGGCAATTGAGCGCGCGCACTGAAAGATCCATATCCACAAGCTTTGTTTTGAGCAATTGACGCATGTGCAAAGAATCCTCATCAAATTCTTCTGTAGATGCTTTTTCAACTGTGTCAAGAGTGATCTTGTCATCGGAGAACAGCATGAAGTGATGGATAAGGATTTTCGCTGCTTCTTTCAATGCTTCTTTCGGGTGAATAGATCCGTCAGTAACAATTTCAAGAACCAATTTCTCATAATCCGTTTTCTGTTCAACACGGTAGTTTTCTACAGCGTATTTTACGTTACGGATCGGTGTGTAAATTGCATCAATTGGAATCAATCCGATCGGAGCATTCACCGGCTTATTTTCGTCAGCAGGAACATAACCACGTCCTTTTTCGATTGTAAGCTCAATTTTCAGCTTCACACTTGCTTCCATGTTGCAGATCACGAAATCAGGATTCAAAACCTGGAAACCAGATGTGAATTTTCCGATATCGCCTGCTGTAAGCTGTGTTTTGCCGGTAATATTTACTACCACTTTTTCGCTGTCTGTTGATTCGATCTGGCGTTTAAAGCGGACTTGTTTAAGATTGAGGACGATTTCCGTTACATCTTCCATAACGCCTTTGATGGTCGAAAATTCATGCTCAACACCATCCACGCGAAGTGTGGTGATTGCATATCCTTCGAGCGACGAAAGGAGAATACGACGGAGTGCATTTCCGATTGTGATACCGTAACCAGGCTCCAACGGACGGAATTCGAAAAGTCCATCAGTTTCGCTTGATTGAATCATTATCACTTTATCGGGTTTCTGGAATGCTAGGATGCCCATTGTGGTTTATGCTTTGTTCGTTTGAATCTTTATTTAACTACAGCAGGCGTTAAGGCCCCTGCCCGGCACTTCACTTATTATTTCGAGTACAATTCGACGATCAGCTGCTCCTTGAAGTTCTCAGGAATCTGAGCGCGCTCAGGATAACCGATGAATTTGCCTTCAAGCAATGTCGGATTGAATTCGATCCATGAATACTGACTTCCTGCCCCGATAGAGTTAGAAATAGATTCAAGGGATTTTGATTTTTCACGCACTCCTACAACATCACCCGGCTCGAGTGTGTAAGATGGAATGTTTACCACTTCACCATTAACAGTGATGTGACGGTGAGAAACCAGCTGACGTGCGCCAGAGCGTGATGGAGCGATGCCCATACGGTAAACCACGTTATCAAGACGTGCTTCGATAAACTGGAGAAGAACTTCCCCTGTGATACCTTTTGCACGTGAAGCACGATCGAAAATCAGAGCGAACTGCTTTTCAAGGATGCCATAAGTATATTTTACTTTTTGCTTTTCTGTCAACTGAACAGCATACTCCGATTTCTTAGCGCGTTTAGCGTTAGGACCGTGCTGTCCTGGAGGATATGCTTTTTTTTCGAGCGCCTTGTCAGGACCGAAAATAGGTTCCTTGAATTTACGGGCGATTTTTGATTTTGGACCGATGTATCTTGCCATCTGTTATCTCTGCTTGAATTAGTGTTAGTAGTAAGGAAAATTATACGCGGCGGCGTTTTGGTGGGCGGCAGCCATTGTGTGGGATCGGTGTAAGATCGATGATCTCTGTTACTTCGATTCCGGCCTGGTTAAGTGTACGGATTGCAGACTCACGACCTGCTCCCGGACCTTTTACGTAGACTTTCACTTTGCGGAGACCCGATTCAAAAGCAACTTTCGCTGCATCTGAAGACGCTGTCTGCGCTGCGTATGGCGTGTTTTTCTTAGAACCACGGAAACCCATTTTACCGGCACTTGACCAAGAGATGGTCTGACCTGTCATGTTGGTTAATGTGATAATGATATTGTTGAAGGTTGCATTGATGTGTGCTTCACCAACTGCCTCAACTTTAACAACACGTTTTTTTGCGGGAGCTTTCGCCGCGGCACCTTTACCTGTAGTAGCTGCTTGTTTAGCCATGATTTGTTTTCAGTATCCGCCCTGGTGAATTGAATTACCAGCTCAGCGAATGGATTTTTATTATTTGGTTACCTTTTTCTTGTTGGCAACAGTTTTACGTTTCCCTTTGCGGGTACGTGAATTGTTCTTTGTTGTTTGTCCGCGAACAGGCAGGCCGAGACGGTGACGAATGCCACGGTAGCTTCCGATGTCCATGAGACGTTTAATGTGCAGCTGCACTTCAGAACGTAACGCACCTTCGACTTTTACTTTGTCGCCGATGAGCGTACGGATCTTTCCGAGCTGTTCATCATTCCACTCAGAAACTTTGATATCCCAATCGATACCAGCTTCAGTTAGAAGTTTTTGGGCTGTGCTACGGCCTACACCGTAGATATAGGTTAAACCTATAACGCCTCTTTTGTTTTTTGGTAAATCGATACCAGCAATCCTTGCCATTTATCGTGAGTTATTATTGTTCGTTAATCCGTGACCGAAATCAGTTTTTCTGACGCTGTTTGTATTTCGGGTTCTTTTTGTTGATCACATAAAGACGACCCTTGCGGCGCACCACAATGCACTCCGGGCTTCTTTTCTTTATTGATGTTCTGACTTTCATTTTGGTTGTTGTTTAGTCGTTTATGCTTGTTCATCCTCAGGATGAATCCTGAGGTTTTTTCAGCTCCATGATAAATCATGGAGTTACTTGTATCTGTATGATATTCTGCCTTTGGTTAAATCGTAAGGCGAAATTTCAACTTTCACTTTATCTCCCGGCAGGATTTTGATATAATGCATTCTCATCTTGCCTGAAATGTGAGCTGTGATAACGTGTCCATTCTCGAGCTCCACACGAAACATCGCGTTGGAAAGTGATTCGAGGATTGTTCCGTCCTGCTCAATACTTGGTGTTTTTGCCATTTATCTTTTTTCGTTCTGCCCGTTACCAGGCGTCCTGATTTTTTTCTTTTAAAACCTGTTCGATCTCTTCGAACGATGACAGAATATCTACTTTGTTTATTCCTATTGCAATTGTGTGCTCAAAATGTGCTGAAGGCATACCATCACTTGTTGTGATCGTCCATCCATCGCGGTCCTGACGGATATTTTTCTTACCCATATTGACCATCGGTTCAACAGCAATTACCAATCCTTCCGCAAGTTTTGGACCAGTACCCTTCTTTCCGTAATTCGGAACTTCAGGTTCTTCGTGGAGATGTTTTCCAACACCATGTCCAACCAGCTCACGAACGATCGAGTACCCGTTTTTCTCAGCGTGCGATTGAACTGCTTCGCTGATATCTCCGATCCTTCCACCTGCAACAGCTTTTTCAAGTCCTTTGTAAAGACTTTCTTTTGTTACACGCAGCAAGTTCAGAATCTCGGGCTTTACCTCCCCGACAGGGAAAGTAAATGCTGAATCGCCGTAGAAACCATTCATCACTACACCGCAATCCACTGAAATTATGTCTCCGTCACGAAGCTCATATTTTCCGGGCATTCCGTGTACCACCTGCGCATTCGGCGACATACAAAGTGTGCCGGGGAATCCGCGATAGCCTTTGAACGCAGGCCTTCCGCCATTGTCCATGATGAACGTCTCTGCTATTTTATCAATAGCTGCAGTAGTAACTCCGGGTTTAATTTCCCGTGCTACAGCTGCGAGGGTTCTGCCAACAAGTAAAGAACTCAGTCGTATTAATTCAATCTCTTCTTTTGTCTTGTAATGAATCATAACAATCCCTTAGTACTGCGCGGTTGCGCCTGCCATACCAACAGTTGAACGACCTTTGATACGACCCGACTTCATCAGTCCATCGTAATGACGCATTAAGAGATAGCTTTCAATTTGTTGCAATGTATCAAGTACAACACCTACAAGGATGAGGATACTTGTTCCACCGTAAAACTGTGCGAATTCGTTTGATACTCCGAAGTGAATAACGATTGCAGGCAGGATCGCAACGAACGCGAGCATAACAGCGCCCGGTAGTGTGATGCGTGACATAACCTGGTCAATATATTCAGCGGTTCGCTTTCCTGGTTTTACACCGGGAATGTAACCTTCATTACGTTTCATTTCTTCAGCCATCATGTTAGGATTAACAGTGATCGCGGTGTAGAAATAGGTGAATACAATGATGAGCAACGATGAAGTAAGGTTGTACCAGAGTCCATTCGTATTACCGAATTCACGTACAAACCAATTTCCTTCTCCTGAAGTTCCGAATCCTGCAAGCTGAATAGGAATCATAACGATTGCCTGTGCAAAGATGATCGGCATTACTCCGGAAGCGTTTACTTTTAATGGGATATAGTTACGCTGTCCACCGTACTGACGGTTTCCTACAACTCGTTTTGCGAAGTGGATCGGGATGCGTCGTGTTCCCTGTACGAGAAGGATACAACCTACGATTACCATTAAGAGAACTGCAAGCTCTACAAGGAACATGATCAATCCGCCACCTGATGATTCAAGACGTGAACCGAATTCAGAGCTGATTGCGAAAGGAAGACGTGCAACAATTCCGATCATGATAATGAGGGAAATACCGTTACCAATTCCTTTGTCTGTTATTTTCTCTCCGAGCCACATTACGAAAACTGTACCTGTAACGAGCACGAGTACGGATTGAAACCACCAGAACGGACTTGGATCGATAACTACACCGGTTTTTCCTTCTACCTGTGAAGCGAGGTAACCAACAGCTTGCATTGCTGTAATTACTACTGTGAGGTAACGGGTATACTGGTTGATCTTTTTACGTCCGGATTCACCTTCACGCTGCAAACGCTGGAAGTGTGGTAGCGCCATGGTGAGGAGCTGGAGGATAATAGATGCCGAAATGTAGGGCATGATTCCCAACGCAAAAATTGATGCGCGGGAGAAAGCTCCACCGGCAAAAATGTTAATGAGTTGCAGAATGCCACCCTGGTTAGCATCCTGTGAGGCTAATAATCTTGCTGGATCAACACCCGGGAGAACGATATAGCTTCCCAGACGGTAGATCAGGAGGAATCCGAGCGTATACAGGATACGCTGACGCAATTCTTCGATTGCAAAAATGTTTCTTATGGTCCCTAAGAACTTCTTCATATTAGAGCGTTGTAGCCGAACCGCCTTGCGCTTCGATTGCTGCTTTTGCTGTTGCTGAGAATGCGTGAACTTTTACATCAACTTTTCCTTTCAACTCTCCACGTCCAAGAATTTTGACCTTGTCGGTTTTAGAAACAAGTCCGTTTGCGATGAGAGCCGCGGTATCAATTACTGTAAGATTCTTCTTTTCTACCAAAAGCTGGAGGGCATCAAGGTTGATTCCTTTGAACTCTTTGCGGTTGATATTGGTGAATCCGAATTTCGGTAAGCGACGCTGAAGTGGCATCTGCCCACCTTCAAAACCACGTTTAGACGAATAACCGGAACGTGATTGCGCACCTTTGTGTCCTTTAGAAGCTGTGCCACCTTTTCCTGATCCCTGTCCGCGACCAAGGCGCTTGCCTTCTTTTTTAGTAGAACCTTTTGCCGGTTGTAGGCTGGATAAGTTCATTGTCTTCTGCTATTAGTATTATTAAATATTTTCCACTTTAACCAGGTGATGTACGGTTGCGCACATACCCATGATCTGTGGTGTAGCTTCTTTTTCAACAGAACCGTTCATCTTTCTGATTCCTAAAGCAAGTAATGTTTGCTTTTGGTATTCAGGATAATCGATTTTGCTTTTGATCTGAGTGATTCTGACTTTCGCCATGATTGTATTTATTAACCGTTGAATACTTTATCCATTGTGATTCCGCGTTGCTGAGCTACTGCGAATGCATCACGCATGTGCATGAGTGCATCCATCGTTGCTTTCACCACGTTGTGCGGGTTAGAAGATCCTTTGCTTTTAGCAAGTACGTCTGTGATTCCAACGCTCTCAAGAACAGCGCGCATCGCACCACCGGCAATTACACCTGTACCATGTGAAGCAGGTTTAAGGAATACAAGCGATCCGCCGAATTTGCCTTCCTGTGCATGTGGAACAGTTCCGTTAACGATAGAAACTTTCACAAGATTTTTCTTTGCGTCTTCAATCGCTTTTGTGATTGCGTTTGAAACTTCTTTTGCTTTTCCAAGACCGTATCCGACTACGCCTTTTTCATTTCCTACAACAACAATTGCAGTGAAAGTGAATGCGCGACCACCTTTGGTTACTTTGGTTACACGGTTTACCGCTACCAATTTATCCTTAAGCTCGATATCGCTTGATTTAACTCGTTTTACGTTAACGTTTGTCATTTTTCTTATCGTTATCTCTGTGTGAGATGTTTATTAGAATTTGAGACCTGCTTCGCGTGCTGCATCAGCAAGCGCTTTTACGCGGCCATGATAGAGGTAACCACCACGATCAAACACGATAGCTGTAACACCAGCTTCAGTTGCTTTTTTCGCGATCGCTTCACCTACAAGCTTAGCCTGTTCGGTTTTGTTTCCTTTTGCACCTGCAATTCCCTTATCGCGGGAAGATACTGCGACAATAGTGATACCTTTTGTATCATCAATTACCTGGGCATAGATTTCTTTGTTTGAACGGAAAACGCTGAGGCGTGGTGATTCCGTAACACCTGTAAGGCGTTTGCGGATGCGCATCTTGATGCGTTTGCGGCGTTCGATCTTTGTAATTGCCATTTTCTTTTTTGTCTTTATTACCCGGTTTTTGCCGGATTTCCGTTTTCGGTCCCGATAGCTATCGGGGCAGACTTTTTAATTATTTACCTGCTGATTTACCTGCTTTGCGGCGAAGTATCTCACCAGTATATTTGATACCTTTTCCTTTGTAAGGCTCAGGTTTTCTTAGTGAGCGGATCTTTGCAGAAACCAATCCGAGAAGCTCATTGTCTGAACATTCCATGATGATTTTCGGATTTTGTCCTTTTTCTGCTGTTGTCACAAGCTTGATTTCTGTTGGTAATTCGAACACAATATTGTGGGAATAACCAAGAGTAAGCTCCAGCTGCTGACCTTTTGCAACGGCACGGTAACCAACACCTACTAATTCCTGTTCGGATTTGTAGCCGGTCGAAACACCAGTAACCATGTTATTGATAAGCGCACGGTATAAACCATGAAGCGCTTTGTGACGTTTTTGCTCTGTCGGACGCTCAAGTGTAAGAACGCCTGCATCATTTTTAACTGTGATAGCAGGATCGAGTGTGCGCTTGAGTTCGCCTTTAGGGCCTTTCACTGTAACAACGTTTTTATCGCTGACAGCTACTTCTACTCCTTTTGGCAATGTGATGGGTAATTTTCCTATACGTGACATGATCGTTCTTCTTCGGATTCGTTTAGTAAATAAAGCAAACTACTTCTCCGCCTACATTTTCTTTGCGGGCTTCTTTATCCGTCATAATTCCTTTTGACGTAGAAACAATCGCAATTCCAAGGCCGTTAAGAACGCGTGGAATCCGGTCAACGCCAGAATATTTACGCAGACCAGGTTTAGAAATACGAAGCAATCCGCGAATTGCAGACTGTTTTGTTTCAGGATGGTATTTGAGAGCAATTTTAATAATGCCCTGAGCATTCGCGGCATCATCAAATTTATAGTTCAGGATATACCCTTTTTCAAAGAGGATCTTGGTGATCTCTTTCTTCATACGTGAAGCCGGAACTTCAACGACACGGTGATTTGCTTTGATAGCGTTTCTGACGCGGGTCAGGTAATCGGAGATTGTATCTGTCATTTTAATGTTTTATATTTTATCCCGCACGCAGGATAATTATACAAAACGTCTCGTCGCTGAGACGTATATGTCTGTCTGGTCGTGCTTACCAGCTTGATTTCGTTACTCCCGGAATTTTGCCGTTAAGAGCTAAATCACGGAACATGTTGCGGCAAAGACCGAACTGGCGGTTGTATCCGCGAGGACGACCTGTAAGCTTGCAACGGTTGCGAAGGCGAACTTTAGAAGAGTTGCGTGGCAGCTCAGCTAATTCCATCCATTTTCCTTCTTTCTTAAGTGTAGCTCGTTTTTCAGCATAGCGGTCAACTAGCTTTTGACGCTTCACTTCACGGGCTTTCATCGATTCTTTTGCCATGTCTTTTCCCTAATTGGGGGTGCGAAGATAGTTATTTTTTTCTTATTTCTTGAATGGTAGTCCAAATTCTGCTAAAAGAGCGTGTGCTTCTTCGTCTGAATCCGTATTTGTCACGAAAGTGATGTCCATTCCCATGATTTTGTTCACCTTATCGATGTCAATCTCCGGGAAAATGATCTGCTCTGTGATTCCAAGCGTGTAATTTCCACGTCCGTCAAATCCTTTTGCATTAATTCCACGGAAATCGCGGATACGTGGCAATGAAGCCGCGATCAAACGATCCAGGAACTCATACATTCTGTCGCCACGAAGAGTGATTTTCACACCGATCGCAACTCCTTTACGGAGTTTGAAGTTGGAAATATCTTTACGGGAAATAGTAGCTACCGGCTTTTGACCTGTGATAGTTGCCATTTCTTTCAAAGCGCCTTCAATCAGCTTTTTGTCAGCAACAGCGTCGCCAACACCTTGGTTGATACAGATTTTCTCCAAACGGGGAACCTGCATTGGGCTGCTGTAGTTAAATTTTTTCTGCAATGCCGGAACAACTAGTTCGCGATAGTGCTTTTTCATTCGAGGTGCGTAAGTTGCAGTTGCCATGATTATTTGATTGCCTCCTGAGATTTTTTGGAGTAACGTTCGAGTTTTCCTGTTTTTTCGTTCAGGCGACGACCAACACGTGTTGGAGTTCCATCCGGTCCAACCAATTTAAGGTTAGAGATGTGAATTGTTGCAGGCATATCTACAATTCCACCCTGTGGATGTTTTGCAGATGGCTTTGTGTGTTTTTTCACAGAAATGCCTTCCAGAGTAGCGCGGCTTGAAGTAGTATCAATAGAAACAACTTTACGTTTTGTTTCCGCGTCTTTGTGTGCACCGGAGATAACCACTACGGTGTCGCCTTTTTTAATTTTGAACTTGCTCATTTTGCACTGTATGAATTAAAGCACTTCTGGTGCCAGTGAAATAATCTTTGTATAGTTTGTGTCACGCAGCTCACGTGCAACAGGTCCGAAGATACGTGTTCCGCGAAGCTCATCCTGTGCGTTCAAAAGCACACAAGCGTTATCATCGAAACGGATATAAGAACCATCTGCGCGACGGATTTCTTTGCGTGTGCGCACAACGATTGCTTTAGACACGGTTCCTTTTTTGGTATTACCGGAAGGAAGGGCGTGTTTTACTGTGACAACGATTTTGTCACCGATAGAAGCATAGTGTTTTCTTGTACCACCGAGTACGCGAATACAGAGTACTTCTTTTGCTCCGCTATTGTCGGCTACTGCAAGCCTGGATTCCTGTTGGATCATTGTTCTGGTTGTTTACTAATTCGTCAAAAAATTATTTCGCGCGTTCGATAATTTCAACGAGGCGCCAGCATTTGCTTTTGCTCATCGGGCGTGTTTCCATGATACGTACGGTATCGCCGATGTTGCACTCGTTCTTTTCGTCATGCGCCATGAAGGTTGACGTCTTCTTCACGAATTTTCCGTATTTCTCGTGTTTCACCTTACGTTCAACAGAAACTACGATTGATTTTGTCATCTTGTTGCTGATGACAGTTCCTGTTTTTTCTTTGCGGTCACTACGAGTGATGGTGGTCTGTTCCATTGTTATGTGTTGCTGTCCGATGTGAACAATCAGTTTTTAGTGCTTTCGATTTCGCGTTTGCGAAGTTCTGTTTTCAAGCGGGCAATTGCGCGGCGTGAACCACGAATCTTCAAAGGATTCTCAATTGGAGAAACTGTATGGTTAAGCTCCAGCTTTACCAGGATCGCTTTTTCTTCGTTGAGCTTGTCGTTGATTTCGCTCACTGACATTTGTGTGATTTCTTTCTGTTTCATCTCGAGTGAGTTTATGCGTTATCCGCTGAATAGTCGTTGCGCACGATGAATTTAGTTGCGATAGGCAATTTTTGTGCTGCAAGACGAAGAGCTTCTTTTGCTGTTTCCATCGGAATTCCTTCCGCTTCGAACAACACAGTTCCTGACTTTACAACCGCTACCCAATACTCGGGTGCTCCTTTACCTTTTCCCATACGAACCTCTGCAGGTTTGTTGGTAATTGGCTTATCAGGGAATACGCGGATCCAAACCTGGCCTTCACGTTTCAGGAAACGGGTCATTGCGACACGGGCTGCTTCGATTTGTTTGCCGGTCATCCAGCATTCTTCAATTGCTTTGATACCAAAAGAGCCAAATGAAAGTTGTGTTCCGCGCGTAGCTTTGCCACGGATCTTCATTTTGTGCATCTTCCTGTACTTTGTTCTTTTCGGCTGTAAGCTCATGATAGTTGTTCTATAGCGGGACGATGTGAACCGTCCTTATATTATTTGCTTTCGTTAGATCCGCCTTCGCGACGGGTATTTCCTGGACCATTGTTATTTCTGCGCTGACGGTTTCCACGACCACCACCTGTATTTGCAGGAGCTTTTTTCTCACGAACTGCTGCCTGTGAATTTGGTGAAAGATCGATTTTTCCGTAAAGCTCGCCTTTCATGATCCATACTTTGATGCCGATGCGGCCGTAAGAGGTATGAGCTTCTGCAAGTGCGTAGTCAATATCAGCACGGAGTGTGTGCAACGGAACGCGACCTTCATGGTAGCCTTCAACGCGGGCAATCTCCGCTCCTGCCAAACGACCGGAACATTTTACTTTAATTCCTTCAGCACCCATTCTCATGGTTGAAGCAATCGACATTTTAACAGCGCGACGGAAAGAGATACGGCCTTCAATCTGGCGTGCGATGCTGTCTGCAACTAAACGTGCATCAAGCTCCGGACGTTTGATTTCAAAGATGTTCAACTGAACCTCTTTTTTTGTCAGCTTTTTGATCTCTTCTTTCAGCTTGTCAACTTCCTTACCACCTTTTCCGATAATGATACCGGGACGTGCAGTATGGATAGTAACGGTGATAAGCTTCATTGTACGCTCGATCACAATTTTAGAAATGCTGCCTTTTGACAGACGTGCTTTCAGATAATTGCGGATCTTTTCATCTTCCACCAATTTGTCAGCGTAATGTTTGCCGCCATACCAGTTGGATTCCCAACCACGTATGATTCCCAGCCTGTTGCCGATTGGATTTGCTTTTTGTCCCATTAGGTGCTTATTTCTATTGTGATAATTATGCGTTGGTAACTTGATCAAGGATAAGCGTCACGTGATTCGAGCGCTTGTGAATGCGATGCGCGCGACCTTGTGGTGCCGGAGAAATTCTTTTCAGCATTGCTCCGCTGTCAACCATGATGGTTTTGATGAAAAGCTCGTCAGCCTGTGCTGTGCTGCCTGATTTCTTTTCATAGTTAGCGATAGCAGAGCGAAGTAATTTTTCTAAACGACCTGCAGCTTCTTTGTCTGTGAAACGAAGAATGTTAAGTGCTTTGAAAACTTCTTTTCCACGGATGATATCTGCAACCAGGCGCATTTTGCGCGGTGAGGTTGGTACGTTGCGAAGGCGTGCGATGTAGGTGGTCTTCATCGCTTCTTTACGTTCGTTCGCTACAAGTTCTTTTCTGCGTGACATATTATCTTGTCGTTAGAATCAATTATTATTTGCCAGCCGGTTTAGCTCCGGAAGCTTTGTCTTTGTTTCCTGAGTGACCACGGAAGGTACGTGTCGGAGCAAATTCTCCTAAGCGGTGACCAACCATGTTTTCAGTTACGTACACAGGGATGAATTTATTTCCGTTGTGCACTGCGAATGTATGCCCTACGAAATCAGGAGTAATCATTGACCGGCGTGACCAGGTTTTGATTGCAGCCTTTTTTCCGCCAGCATTCATGTTGACGATCTTTTTCTCAAGACTTGGCTCCACGAATGGGCCTTTTTTCAGCGAACGTGCCATTTTCTTATTTTAATTATTTTTTGCGTCGTTCAATGATATACTTGTTCGAAGCTTTTTTCAGTGAGCGTGTTTTAAGTCCTTTAGACTTCTTACCAGAACGTGAGCGTGGGTGACCACCGGATGCGCGGCCTTCTCCTCCACCCATAGGATGATCCACTGGATTCATCGCTACCGGACGTGTACGTGGACGGCGGCCTAACCAACGGTTACGACCAGCTTTTCCATCGCTCTGAAGATTATGATCTGAATTGGAAACGGTTCCGATTGTAGCAAGACATGTTACAAGTACTGAACGTGTTTCACCTGAAGGAAGACGCAATGTTGCGAAGCGGCCTTCACGAGCGCTGAGCTGAGCGAAAGATCCTGCAGAGCGGGAAATCTTCGCGCCCTGGCCAGGACGTAATTCAATGTTATGGATGATCGTTCCTAATGGAATATCAGAAAGGAAAAGTGCGTTTCCTACTTCAGGAATTGCTTTTTTGCCTGACATGATCTTCATACCAACTTTTAAGCCGGCCGGAGCGATGATGTAACGTTTTTCGCCATCTGAGTAATTGAGAAGAGCGATACGTGCTGTACGGTTCGGATCATACTCAATTGTTTTTACAACTGCAGGAACATCATGTTTGTCGCGTTTGAAATCGACAATACGATACATGCGTTTGTGTCCACCGCCGATGTAGCGCATGGTCATTTTACCTGTGTTGTTACGTCCACCTGATTTTGAAATCGGTGCAAGCAAGCTTTTTTCAGGTGTCGACGAGGTAATGTCACCGTTGGTAACATTTGTCCTGTGTCGTTGTCCGGGCGTTAGCGGACGGAATTTTTTAAGTGCCATTTCTCTCTATAGGTTTATTAATTATCAGAGATTGCTGTAAAAATCAATCAGGTCTCCCTGTTTGAGGGTCACGACAGCTTTTTTGTGACGGTTAGCGATGCCTACCTGCATGCCGGCGCGTGTGAAACGCGAACGAACTTTGCCGATGTAATTCATCGTGTTAACAGAAGCAACAGTAACACCATACATTTTTTCAACTGCAGATTTGATTTGCAATTTGTTGGCATTAGTATCGACTACGAAACCATAACGCGGATTTTTATCTGCGCCTGATGTCATTTTTTCGGTGATGATCGGTTTTATTAAAACGTTCATGGCCTTAGTTCTTAAGCAGGTTTTGGATAGTCTCTACCGAACTTGCTGAGAGCAGGATGTTACCGGCGTGAAGAATGTCGTAGGTGGTCAGTTCAGAAACTGTTACAACTTTCGCACGGGATAAATTGCGGGAGGACAAATAAATGTTTTTGTTGAGTTCACCGAGGATCAGCAGTGTTTTTTTGTCAGCAACTTTCAGACTAGAAAGCATAGCTGTGTACTGGCTGGTTTTTGGTGTATCGAAGTTGAAATCTTCGAGGATGATGATATTATTTTCTTTGGCTTTGTAAGAAAGTGCAGACTTGCGGGCAAGTGCTTTCACTTTTTTATTCAGCTTCATATCGTAATCACGTGGTTTTGGTCCGAAAACTGTTCCACCACCGCGGAATAAAGGGGATTTCATGCTACCTGCACGGGCTCCGCCTGTTCCTTTTTGGCGCTTCAACTTTTTGGTGGTACGGTGAATTTCCGCACGCTCTTTGGATTTGCTTGTACCCTGGCGCTGAGCGGCAAGATATTGTTTCACATCAAGATAGATAGCGTGATCGTTCGGCTCAATTCCGAAAACTGATTCATCAAGCTTCACTTTCTTCGACGTAGCTTTTCCGTCTGTGGTATGTATTGCGAGTTCCATCTTTATTTTTGGATCAGGACGTAAGAACCTTTAGCTCCGGCGATCGAACCTTTGATGATCAAAAGGTTTTTTTCCGGCATTACTTTCAGGATCGTTAAATTTTGAACTTTAACTGTGTTTCCACCTGTACGACCAGCCATTCGCATACCCGGTACAACACGTGAAGAGTAAGAAGAGTTACCCAGGGAACCAGGTGCACGCTGACGATCATGCTGACCGTGAGTTTGTCCACCTACTCCGGAGAATCCATGACGTTTTACAACACCCTGGAAACCTTTTCCTTTTGAAATCCCGGTTACATCAACACTTTCGCCTTCGTTAAAAAGCTCGACAGTGATAACGTCTCCTTTAGATTTTTCTTCTGTGAAACTGTCAAATTCAGCGAGCTTTCTTTTCGGCGTAGTATTCGCCTTAGCAAAGTGGCCCATCATTGATTTTGAAGTATTCTTTTCCTTTTTCTCGTCAAAGGCGAGCTGAAGCGACGAATAACCGTCGGTCTCCTTGGTTTTTACTTGCGTGACAACGCAAGGACCTGCCTCCACTACTGTGCATGGTACATACTTACCATTGGCACCAAAGATGCTGGTCATTCCGATTTTTTTACCAATTAAGCCTGACATTGTATGTGTGATTGTTGTTTACTTGTTTAATTCTCTTCTGAGGACTATGGCACTTTGATTTCTACTTCAACACCGCTTGGTAATTCAAGTTTCATCAATGCATCAACTGTTTTAGAAGTTGAGCTGTAGATGTCCAGAAGACGTTTGTAGCTGCAGAGCTGGAACTGTTCACGTGCTTTTTTGTTAACGTGCGGGGAACGCAGTACTGTGAAAATTCGCTTGTGTGTAGGCAGTGGAATTGGTCCGCTTACTACAGCACCTGTGCTTTTTACAGTCTTAACAATTTTCTCGGCCGACTTATCAACGAGGTTGTAGTCGTACGATTTTAATTTGATGCGGATTTTCTGGCTCATTTCTACTTATGTAATTAAAAGAACGTGATTATGCTTTAGCTGTTTTTTTTCCGTTTGCTTTTGCGATGACTTCTTCTGCAGTGCTGCGTGGAGCTTCTGCGTAATGATCGAATTCCATTGTAGAAGATGCGCGTCCTGATGTGATTGTACGAAGCTGTGTTACATAACCGAACATTTCGGACAATGGAACTTTGGCTTTTACCACCTGGATTCCTGCACGTGAGTCCATTCCTTCTATCTGGCCACGGCGTTTGTTCAAGTCACCTACTACATCACCCATATTTTGTTCCGGTGTGAGCACTTCCACTTTCATGATCGGCTCAAGAAGAACAGGTTTTGCTTTTGGTAATGCTTCTCTGTAAGCTGATTTTGCACAGATCTCAAAAGAAAGAGCATCAGAATCGACATCATGGTAAGAACCATCTTTCAAAACAATTTTCATGGTTTGAACAGGATATCCTGCGAGCACTCCATTAATCATGGAAGCGCGGAATCCTTTTTCGATTGCAGGGATAAATTCACGTGGGATATTACCACCACTGATCTCATTTACAAACTGCAATCCACCGTTCTTAGCATCGGTAATGAAGTCTTCATCAACAGGAGAAACGATGAATTTAATATCAGCGAATTTACCACGACCACCGGTTTGTTTTTTGTAAACTTCACGGTGCTCAACTGTTCCTGTGAACGCTTCTTTGAAGTTAACCTGCGGCGCGCCCTGGTTTACTTCTACTTTGAATTCACGACGGAGACGGTCAACGATAATTTCAAGGTGAAGCTCGCCCATTCCGGAAATGATGGTTTGTGCGTTTTCTTCATCTGTGCGAACACGGAATGTAGGATCTTCTTCAGCAAGCTTTGAAAGCGCGATTCCGAGCTTATCAAGATCAACCTGAGTTTTAGGTTCGATTGCGATTCCGATTACAGGCTCAGGGAAATTCATCGCTTCAAGAACGATAGGATGATCCTCTGCGCACAGTGTGTCGCCGGTTTTAATGTCTTTAAATCCTACAGCAGCTCCAATATCACCAGCTTCAATAAAAGGAATCTGGTTTTGTTTGTTAGCGTGCATCTGGAAAATACGTGAGATACGCTCTTTGTTGCCAGATCGTGTATTCAGTACATAAGAACCTGAATCAAGTCTGCCGGCATAAACGCGGAAATATGCAAGACGTCCTACGAAAGGATCGGTAGCAATTTTAAATGCAAGAGCGGTGAAAGGCTCGGTAACGGCAGGTTTACGGGAAACTTCTTCTCCTGTATCAGGATTTGTTCCGAGCGTCGCCTTTTTGTCCATTGGTGAAGGCATCAATTCCATCACGTAATCGAGCATGGTTTGAACACCTTTGTTTTTGAAAGCAGATCCGCAAACCATCGGAACGATTTTGTTCGCAATACAAGCTTTACGAAGCGCTGTAAGGATTTCCTGTTCAGTGATAGATTCAGGAGCATCGAAGAATTTCTGCATCAACGAATCGTCGAATTCAGAAACTGATTCAAGCAATTTCTCTCTCCATTCTGCAACATCCGCAAGCATGTCTTCCGGGATCGGCACCTCAGTGAATGTCATTCCCTGGTCTGCATCATTCCAAACGATACCACGGTTATTGATCAAATCAACAACACCTTTAAAGTTCTCTTCGCCACCAATTGGAAGCTGAAGTGGAACCGGGTTACCACCAAGAACTTCTTTCACTTGTTTTACAACATTAAGAAAGTCAGCTCCTGCACGGTCCATCTTGTTGACGAAACCGATACGTGTTACATTATAATTGTCGGCAAGGCGCCAGTTGGTCTCTGATTGTGGCTCTACTCCATCAACTGAAGAGAAAAGGAAAACCAGCCCGTCCAATACGCGGAGGGAACGGTTAACTTCTACAGTAAAGTCAACGTGACCGGGAGTATCAATGATATTGAGCTTGTAATTGTTGCTGCGGTATTTCCAGAAACAGGTTGTAGCAGCAGAAGTGATGGTTATACCACGTTCTTGCTCCTGCACCATCCAATCCATTGTCGCAGCACCGTCGTGAACTTCACCGATTTTGTGATTCACTCCGGCATAATAAAGAATACGCTCGGTGCAAGTTGTTTTACCTGCGTCGATGTGGGCTGCAATCCCGATGTTTCTTGTATATGCTAAGTCGCTCATGATAATTTCTTTCTTCTTCTTATATTATTTACAGACGGAAGTGAGCGTAAGCTTTGTTAGCTTCAGCCATTCTGTGAGTATCTTCTTTCTTTTTGAATGCTGCACCTTCTTCTTTCGCCGCAGCAACGATCTCAGCAGCTAAACGTGCAGCCATTGATTTTTCGTTACGGTTACGGGAATAGCTGATGAGCCATTTCATTCCAAGAGCAGTACGACGCTCAGGACGAATTTCCTGTGGAATCTGGAAAGTTGCACCACCTACACGGCGGCTGCGCACTTCAACGTTTGGTGTAACGTTGGTCAATGCTTTTTTCCAGGTTTCCAGTCCGTCAGCTTCTGCTTTTTTCTGAACGATCTCGATCGCATCATAGAAAAGAATGTATGCTGTTGACTTTTTTCCCTGATACATCAGGCTGTTTACGAAACGTGTAACCAGGATGTCCGAAAATTTCGGATCAGGTAGAAGTGGGCGTTTTTTTGCTCTTGCTTTTCTCATTTCAGTGAGAGTTTATCTTTTTGAACTATTATTTTTTTGCGGCTGGTTTAGCTGCGCCTGCTTTTGCTTTTTTGGTTCCGTATTTGGAACGACGCTGGTTGCGACCTTCTACACCTGCGGTGTCGAGAGCGCCACGAACGATATGGTAACGCACTCCGGGAAGATCTTTAACACGACCACCACGAACAAGCACAATTGAGTGCTCCTGGAGATTGTGTCCCTCACCCGGGATGTATGCGATAACTTCTAGCTTATTGGTCAAACGTACTTTGGCCACTTTGCGAAGTGCAGAATTTGGCTTTTTCGGTGTAGTTGTGTACACACGAGTACAAATACCACGCTTTTGTGGGCAGCTATTCAAACCAGCAGATTTACTCTTGTTGGTTATCTTAATTCGGCCTTTGCGTACGAGTTGATTAATCGTTGGCATGAGAACTTTACAGTTTGTTGATTATCAATTGATTTTGCCAAAAAGGACATACCCCGTCCGGTTTTTGGGGAGGGCAAAGGTACAAATACTTCTTTATAAACAACATCTGGTGAAAATTATTTTTCCTGATTTTCAGGGATTATCGCGGTTTTAGCGGCTTTTTTCTGCCTTTATTACCGGATTTTATGCCCATCGCCTGTTTACAAACGGGCA
Organism: Bacteroidota bacterium; assembly: GCA_031412295.1. GTDB lineage: Bacteria > Bacteroidota > Bacteroidia > Palsa-965 > Palsa-965. The sequence goes on along the minus strand of JANOCU010000017.1, from coordinate 59,594 downwards.
ACAAAGCAAAAAATCCGACCAATTTTTTGAGAGACTTGAGATTTTAGACTTGAGACATGAGAAAAAAACATGAAACATGTGCCTGAAACCGGAGCCGGGGTGCGAATTTACAGTTAAACTTCATCCCTTTCCGAATTGATAAGCGCGGTTACTAATTTTTTTTGAAGCGCTCATTATGAAAAGCTGCAATTTGACCCGGTAAATAAGTCCGTTTTTATCATAATTCCACCAACCATTTTTGCATTCATCGTATGATGTTGGGGTAATATGTATATTTGAAAGAATGGCAACTATAAAGTCAATAAGCTACATTCTTCCCGAAGCTGTTTATTCGAACGAAGATTTTTTTGCTGATTTCCCCGAAGCAAAAGACACCAACCTGGAAAAAGTAGGGGTGCGGAAAAGACATATTACGGCGCCCGGACAAACAGCCTCTGATCTTGCTGTCCTGGCGGCTGAAAAATTGTTTGCTGAACATGCTATTGACAAAAAAGAGATCGATTTTGTCCTGCTCGTTTTTATGGGTCCTGATTATTACATGCCTTCCAGCTCCGGAATTGTGCATGAACGGCTTGGATTAAGAAGCGATTGCGGCGCACTGGATATTGAAATCGGTTGTAGCGCTTATTCGTATGCATTAAGTGTGGCAGCAGGATTGATAGCGGCAGCAGGAATTAAAAAAGTATTGCTCCTCACCTCCTCTACTTTAACAACTACGATTCATCCGAAAGACCGCGGATCCCGTTTTGTTTTTGGTGACGGTGCTGCAGCCACATTAATTACGGATGAAGCTGATGGAAATATTGGTCCGTTTATTTTCGGGAACGACGGAAAGGAATTTGAAAAAATAATCGTTCGCGACGGTGGTCAGCGGAATCCTCTTTCAGATAAGTCCTATCTCGAAAAAACGGATGAGAATGGTAAAATGGTCTGCGACGCCAATTATTTTATGGATGGTGTCGGTGTTTTCCAGTTTTCGGTGAAACGTGTTCCCGGTCTTGTAAATGATCTGCTGTCAAAGGCAAGTCTGCAGAAAGAGGATATTGACCTGTATGTATTTCATCAGCCGAATATGATCCTCAACGAAACGATCCGTAAAAAGCTGGGCATTCCGGAGGAGAAATTCGTGCATTGCCTGGCGGAAATGGGAAATACTGTTCAATCTACTATTCCTATTGCCTTATATGAGTCCATTCAGAATGGTCGTTTAAAACGCGGAATGACTGTGCTGCTTGCAGGCTTTGGTGTCGGACTTTCATGGTCTGCAACAATTGTACGTTACTAACACTTCCGAAAAGGAATTGTACTTTTGCATTTTATTACAAGCAAGAACAACTCATGGAAGATATTACTGTCTTTATCCAAAAAATCGAAAGTGAAATTGACGGGCTTACTCCCGGTGTTTTGCAAGCCGATACCCGTTTCCGCGAACTGCCTGAGTGGAGCTCCATGCATGCGCTCATTATTATTGCATTAGCAGAAACCGAATACGACGTCAGCATTTCCGGCGAAGATCTGCGCGGCTGTAAAACCATACAGGATATTTACAATGTAGTTTCAAGCCGTTCTTAAGATGGCTTTCTTCGCTGCCACCGGAATACGTATCAAAGGAATTGCAGCTGCGGTTCCTGCACATACAGAAAGCAATCATGATTACGATCGCATTTCGGAGGTAGAACGCAACCTGCTTATCAAAACTACAGGTATTGCAACACGGCATATTGCCCAACCAGGAATTACGGCAGGCGATCTTTGCCAATTTGCAGCTGAAAAGCTTATTGCGGAATTAAGCTGGGACAAATCCGAAATTGATCTTGTCATTTTTGTTTCGCAATCGCCGGATCATTTTCTTCCTGCTACTTCCATTCTCCTTCAGCATAAATTAGGATTACCAAAAACAGCTGCCGCATTCGATATCAGTCTTGGCTGCAGCGGATACGTTTATGGTCTTTCAGTTATTTCGGGAATGCTTTCGACAGGCGGATTCAGAAAAGCGTTATTGCTTGCAGGAGATATTTCCAGTCATGCGATGACACGCGATGATAAAAGTACCTGGCCGCTTTTTGGTGATGCAGGAACCGCAACCGCAATTGAATATGATCCTTCGGAGAAAATATTTTTCAACCTGCAAAGCGATGGCGGCGGTGCAAATGCAATTATTATTCCTGATGGTGGTTTAAGAAACCCGATCAGCGAAAAAACATATGTGAACGAAGAAATTGAAAAAGGAGTCGTTCGTCACCGGAGAAATCTTTGGCTGAACGGACTTGATGTTTTTAATTTTTCGGTAAGAGAAGCGCCTGCAAATATGAAAGCGCTGATGGAATTCGCAAAAGTTGATCCGACAGATGTGGATCATTTTGTTTTTCACCAGGCCAATTTCCTGATGAACGAAACGATCCGTAAAAAATTGAAAATCCCTGCTGAAAAAGTTCCGTATTCATTGGGAGATTTCGGAAATACGAGCTCTGCTTCTATCCCGGTTACAATTGTTGCAAACCTGCGTGAACAAGCGCGTTCACCAAAGAAATGGATCTTTTCAGGATTCGGTGTCGGACTTTCATGGGCTTCATGCTATCTTGAAACAGATGATCTTGTTTGTCCGGAGGTATTGTACATTTAGCAACGCATTTACCATGGCCCAAACTCCTTTTCATCTCGACGGTAAAACTATCCTGGTTACAGGCGCTTCTTCCGGTATTGGCAGACAGATTTGTATTTCTGCTGCGAATATGGGTGCGACACTGGTTTTAACAGGAAGAAATGAGCAGGAATTAAAAACTACACTGAGCGAACTTCCGGGAAATACGCATACGCTTATTACAGCAGATCTTCTTCAGCAAACCGAAAGAGAAAAGCTGTCGAAAGAAATGCCGATGGTGGATGGAATTGTAAACTGCGCAGGAATTGTAACGCCCTTTCCTGTACGTTTTCTCGACCAGGGAAAATTAGATCAGACGCTAAATATAAATTACGAAGCACCCGTGCTGATGATGGCGGCAATTCTGAAACAGAAAAAAATAAACCGCAATGCTTCGCTGGTTTTTCTTTCTTCAATTTCAGGTCAACATCCGCATAAAGGCGGCGCTGCGTATGCAGGATCAAAAGCAGCTATTGAAGCATTTGTAAAAGTGCTCGCGCTCGAACTTTATCCGCAGGGAATACGCGCAAATTATATTTCACCGGCAATGGTAAAAACGCCGATGTATGATAAAGCTGCGGAAGAAATGTCGCACGAAGAAATGGATAAACATGTAAGCAAATATCCGCTTGGCGCAGGATTACCGGAGGACGTGGCGAACGCAGCGATTTATTTGCTTTCACCTGCTTCAAAATGGGTCACAGGAATAAATCTTATTTTGGACGGAGGATATTTACTCGGAGCGTAGCATGAATAAAGAACTTCTTTCCATTGTCATCCCGGTTTACAACAGCGAAGAATTGCTGCATGAGCTTTTTCATTCCATTCATTCGACGCTTAATGGCAAACAACAATTCGAAGTTGTGTTTGTCGATGACGGAAGCAAGGATAAAAGCTGGGAGAAAATTGTTGCGCTGAAAACAAGTTTCCCTGAGCAAATAAAAGGCATTCAACTTTCGAGAAATTTCGGTCAGCACAATGCGCTTGTTTGCGGATTCAGCTTTGCAGAAGGAGATCTTGTGCTTACCATGGACGATGATCTGCAGCATCCGCCTTCTGAAATTCCGAAGATGCTGAAAGCTTATTATGAAAAGAAAGCGGATGTTATTTATGGTATTTATCGCACCAATAAAAAACACAGTGCTGCGCGCAATGCGGGAAGCCTTTTTGTTCAGCGCAGCTCTAAAATGGTTGGCGGAAATCCGGGCATCGGAAGCTCTTTCCGTTTGATGAAAAAAAATCTTGCGGATAAAATCGTTTACCATAAAAATCAGTCGCATGTTTTTATTGATGAAATTCTTCATTGGTACACCGCGCGATTTGCAAGCGTTGAAGTAGAACATCATGAACGCAAAGCAGGAAAATCAGGATACACGCTTTATCGTTTGATCATGATGTATTTTGACATTCTCGTGAATTATACTGCCATTCCACTCAAGCTCATGACGTGGATCGGTTTGCTTTCTTCGTTCACTACATTCGGAATCGGTGTGCGTTTTATTATCCGCAAATTCACACATCCTCATGTTCAGCTCGGATTCACTGCGCAGATTGTTGCGATACTTTTTTCTACCAGCTTGCTGATGTTTTGCATGGGAATTATCGGGCAATACATGTACAAGATCTATCATCTTCAGAGCCGCCGCCCGTCGTGGTCGATTGCTGAAGTTCTGTAACTGATTTCCTATCTTTAATTATGATTATTACCGGTTTCGGAATTGTGCTTATTCGTTTGAAGCCCCACGATATCGAATTGGTGAGGGAGCACAGAAACTCGCATGCCATTAATCAGTATATGGAATTCCGCAAGGAGATCTCGAAAGAAGAGCAGGGAAAATGGTTTGCTTCGATCGATAATAAATCCAATAATTATTTTCTCATCAATCATAAAGGTCAGCAGATCGGACTTATTTATGGCGCTGATATTAATTGGGAGAAAAAAGAAACCGGTAATGGCGGAATTTTTATCTGGAAGGAAGAAATGCTTGAAACGCATGCGCCTCTTGCTGCTTCATTGCTGCTTACTGAAATTTCCTTTTTGCTTGGAATGGAACGCACGTATATAAAAGTGCTTCGAGATAATGCAAGAGCCATTGCTTATAATCAAAATCTTGGTTATGAAATTTTACCGGGGCAGGAAGATGTAGAAAATCAAAAATATGTGCTGACGAAAGAAAATTATTTTTTGAAAGCAAGCCGGTTTCGCAACTCCTTCGTGCGCATGTACGGGGAAGTTTTCACAATGCGTCTGGATAATTCTACGCATGATGCGGATATTAATATGCGTGAGATTTACAAAAACACTTCCGAAGAAAATAAAATGCGTTTAAAGCTGGAAGGAAAATGAAACAGCAGTCCGCAAATTTTTCCGAAGCAAAACCGTGGTATTCCTATATGGGTGGAAGCTACCACGGGCCGTTGCCAGCATTTTATGACCAGGTAAAATGGGAATGGCTGGAGGATGCTGAAAAATTATTTCCTGTTGTTAAAGCTGAAATTGAAACGCTTCTTTCTGTAAAAAACAATTCGCTCGAACCTTATTTTAATTCTTCGCTGACAACAGGAAAATGGGAAGTGTTGAATTTTTATTTCTGGGGAGAAACGAATGAAAAAAATTGCGCGGCCTGCCCGGAATTAAATCGTTTGATCAAAACCATTCCCGGACTTCTCACTGCAACCGTGAGCAAACTTTCGCCGCACACTGAAATTCATCCGCATATGGGCGATACGAATCTCATTGCGCGTTGTCATCTTGGACTTGTTATTCCCGCACAGCTTCCTGATTGTGGCATTGACGTGAATAACGAACAACGATCGTGGCAGGAAGGAAAATGGATTGTGTTCTGCGATGCGTTTAAGCACAGCGCATGGAACCGCACAGATCAGCCACGTTTTGTTTTGATCGTTGATGTTTTGCTTCCTGAGTTTATTGATCAGAAAAAAGATGTTGCGGCGAATGTGCGTTCGTTGCTCAAGCTGCAAAAGCTCATTGGTAAAAAACCATGGATAGGAAAATTGCCGGGACCATTTCTTGGCGTGCTTCGTCATCTTTATAAATTCACATTGTAATGAGCATTCGCGGCGGACTCACAGTTTTCGTTCACATTCCTAAAACAGGAGGAACGACGTTGCACAATGTGTTGAGCAGAAAATACCGCGGCTATGATTTTTTACATGTGAAAACAGTTCACACGCCTTTACGTGAAATTGCATTGGAGAAAGCGAAATCCGAAAAACCATTTCTCATCAAAGGACATTTGGGTTACAATGAAATAAAAGATATTCCGGGAAGTTTTGTTTTTACTTTTTTGCGTCCGCCAATTTCGCGGGTGATCTCGCATTATTATTTTTTAAAAGAAACACCTTCCGTAAAACATTACGATTACCTGAATCAGCCCGATACGACAATTGAATCTTTTTACGCGCAGAAAGAGAAACGTGATATTGATAATTGTCTTGTGCGTTACATCAGCGGCAATCACAAAGATTTCGGAACAATCAATGAAGAAGATTATTTGTTGGCGTTACATAATCTCGAGCACAAAATTGATTTTTTCGGATTGCAGGAACATTATGATGAATCGCTGATCATGCTTGGAGAAAAATTAGGCTGGACATTGCCTGTGTATCGCAAAACAAATCTTACGAAGAAAAAAGAAGCAGTAAGTGCGCAGACCCTTGAGTTTTTGAAGGAGGCGAATAAATGGGATATTTTGTTGTTTGATAAAGCGAAGGAAATTTTCAAAGCTAAAATGAATGCAATGAGTGCGATGGAGCGGAGAAAATTGGCACAGATGAAGATTTTGAATAAGATTGTTTCGGCAATTCCGTTTTAATTTCATTATCTTCCTGAAACCTATCTAACCCCACTTGAAAAAATATTTTCTTTTCTTTCTATTGCTTTTTACCTGGCAACTTTCCTATTCGCAGGTGATCTGCGTTTTTTGCTATAACCAGAATGATTCTGTGAGTCAGAACGTCACCAATTTAATTGTGAACGGAGGTTTTGAAAATACAGATTGTCTTCCTGCTCCGAATTACGAGATTTTCTGTCCTGCTTCTCTTTCTTACTCGTGTGATATTGCTAACTGGACGTGCACTGGTGGAGGTGCCAGCTCTTATTGCTGCGTTTTAAGCAGCAGCAGCACGATTGTTCCTGAAGGAAATCTGACAGCATATTTAGGAAACTATTTTTGTAATCCATGCTCAGCGCAAGTGGACGACACTTCCTGTGTGAGTTTTATTGACTGCATGGTAGAAGGTATTCCGGCAGGTTATCCGACAAATACAACTGCTTTCGGCGGCAACACGGGTGTAAGTCTTGCACAAACGGTGAGCGGTCTTACAATTGGTTCTGTTTATGTATTGGAATTCTGGGCAGGCGGTGAAGCAGGTCCTTTTGTCAACAGAGGTGTATTTGGTGTTGATGTTGGGTTCGGACAAATGATGCTGCAATGCAAACCCACAAACCCGAACTCTACCGATATTGGAATTCATTACATCATTGAATTCAGGGCAACGACTGCCGCTCACACGATTAAATTCACCAACTGGGGACACATTTGTTCAAGCTGCACTGAAGTAATTCTTGATAATGTACGATTGTATCCGGTGGCGCAGGTTTCTCCAACTGTTCCACCTTGTGATTCAGCAGTGCCGCCCCCTACTGCCGGCGTTGATTCGCTTTTTATTCCGAATGTATTTACTCCGAATAACCAGGATCCGAATAACTTTTTTGAAATTAAGTATAGCGGAACAAAAACATATTTCCTTACGATCTATAATCGTTGGGGACAGGAAGTATTTACAAGCGCTGATAAAAATTCTCATTGGGATGGAAGGATCGAAAATAAGGAAGCTTCCGAAGGCACTTATTTTTATGTGCTGGTAATCGGAGAAGAAAAATACAGCGGCTTCCTTACTTTGTTAAGGTAATTCGAGCCTTAATCCAAAGTATATTCGATCTATGAAAATCCTTATACTTTTTCTTTCCATTCTCTTTTTGTCAATTCCTGATTTGACATTTGCGCAGGTTGCAACTACAACAGCAGCTGATTCTGCACAATTGTATCTCGTCGTTAAAAACGACGGGACAGAATACATTGGGAAAATTTTAAGTGATGACGGCCGCGAAGTTTTAATTGAAACAGAAAACCTCGGAAAGATTTACATTCCTAAATCCGACATCAAAAGCATGAAAAAAATCGACAGTAAAGATGTTGTTGCAGGCGGTGTATATAATGGTGCAGGACCATTTACAACACGTTATTGCTTTACAACAAATGCATTGCCGATTGTAAAAGGTGAAAATTACCTCATGACAAATTTGTATGGACCTGAAGTGCATTTTGCGTTAAGCAATAACTTTTCACTCGGCATTATGTCAACGTGGATTGCAAGTCCGCTGGTAGTAGCCGCAAAATATTCTTTCAGAACAAAAAAAGAGAAGCTGAATTTTTCTGTTGGAACATTACTTGGAACTTCGGGTTACCTGAATAGCTTCAGAGGTTTTGGTGGTTTGCATTTTGCCAATGTTACTATCGGAGACAGAATGAAGAACCTTACATTCTCTGCCGGTTACGCTTATGTGAAGAGCGGATTTAACAGCACCGTATACGAAGAAGGAACTTATTATTATGACGGTAATACATCGCCATCTTTTTTTTCAACTACTACTCTGGGAAATTCACCTCTTGCAGGCGGACCCATTTTTTCGGTTGCAGGAATTATTAAGGTTGGTGCAAAAGCCAGTTTTGTGTTTGATTCAATGTTCGGCGTTTTCAGCCAGGATCAATATGTTTTACAGACTACAGAATTAACTCCGCCGGATTTTAATGCCAATCCATCCACATCCGGAACTTACAAAACCGTTATTTCAAAAGACAAAGCAACGATTTCCGCTTTGCTGATTATGCCGGGTATGCGTTTTCAAACACAGGAAGACAGGGCATTCCAGGTTTCACTTGCAGGAGTTGTGGTGGCACGTCAGTACGGTGGAAATTCTACTTTCCCTTTTCCGATGTGTAGCTGGTTTCGTAAATTTTAAGTGAGTCGCAATTGCCGCTACTGATCTGGTTCGTGTTTATAACGACAAACGGAATGACCAGCGGAATTACATTAAAAATTACCATCGGAATAACCATCGGATAACATTTCAAAATATTTACTTATATATTTGACTATAAACATATTAACTTAATTTATACGATCGGAAAATATTCAAATTTAACCACCGGAATAACCACCGGAATTTAATGGATAAATTGTGTATATTTGTATATGTCCGAAAGCCTTGAGTTCTATACTTCGCCCGGGTCCATGGAACCTTTGTTTCCGGAAGATACCTCGGGAAAGCTTGAAGCGCTGGCGTTGGAATTAATCCATAAAGCGGCAAAATTATCAGGCAGCATAAACCCTGTAACAAGAGCGGCTATTGCGGATTTTCTGAGGCCGATGAATAGTTATTACTCCAACTTAATTGAAGGGCATGACACACATCCTATTGATATCGACAGGGCATTAAAAAACGATTTCTCAAACAATAAGATAAAGCGTGATTTGCAGATGGAAGCGCATGCGCATATCAATGTTCACAGAAAAATAGCTACAGAATTTAATAACCCAGGCCCTTGTAAAATTCCATCTTCGATAGCCTGGCTAAAGGGAATACATAAAGATTTTTACGAGCACCTGCCGGATGATTTTAAACTTGTAAAATCAAAGGAAGGTAAAATAAGAAAAGTTGTTCCCGGCGAATTCAGAACCTGTGAAGTAGAAGTGAGCAGGCACATCGCACCTCATTACCAAAATTTAGAATTGTTTGCTGAAAGGTTTGAAGAGTTCTATAACCCTGAATCGAATGCAAACAAATCAAAAATACGGCGGCTCATTTCTATTCCAGCGTCACATCACAGGTTAGCATGGATACATCCTTTCCTCGATGGCAATGGTCGCGTGGTCCGGTTATTTTCTGATGCATGTTTCATGTATGAAAATATTGATGCATCCGGTTTATGGTCTATATCGCGCGGACTTGCACGCTCAAATGCGGAATACAAATCGAAACTTGCAAATGCTGACTTGCCAAAGTATTGCAACTATGATGGCAGGGGAAACCTCTCCAATAAATTTCTCGTAGAATTCTGCGAATACTTTTTAAAAACGGCAATAGACCAGGTTGATTTTATGTATGCAGTAATTGATACGGAAAGCATGTTAAAGCGTATTGAAGGATTTGCCGATCTTATGACCGTAAGAAAAAGGATCAAACCCGGCGCAAAACATATTCTTACTGATGTTTTTCTTAAGGGAAAAATCTCAAAATCAGATGCAATGCGTATCACCAATACTTCAGATAAAACGATAAAAGCAATAACGGATTCCTTAATATCGCTTGAATTGCTTAGTTCGAAAAAAGAAGGTATTGCAATGATGTATTACGTCCGGTATCCGATTCCGTTTTCTACAATGATTTTTCCGGGACTATACCCGGCTGATAAGGAAATTGATCTAATGAATAATATTTAAGCTATGCCCTATTTCAACGACGACGGCACAGAAGTAAATCCTGATTTTTATCCGAAGCCCGGTCTTTGTTTGATCTGTAAACTAAACGATGATCCGGAAGAAGAAATCATGTGCACCTTAACACGGATTGATCAGCGAAAAGATCATGAATTTATTTGTTATGGACATAGCCAAAATAACACTTTATAAAGTTTGAAATATCACATTCATAAAAGATTTGTTTGGCCTACTTTGTTTTGTGGAGTATGCACAATATTTTTTGCAAAACAGATTCAAAAATATGGCCCATCAATAGAAATGTACGTGTTGTTTTCTATTGGATTGTTTTTAGTTGGAGCGGGGTTATTTTATCTATGGAAAAACAGAAATAATACAGATACAAAAACTAAATCAACTCACGATTTGCAGATTGAAATTACTAATTCCGAGATTTTATTTCCAAACGGATATTTTTTTGAGCATAGTCCAATACACAAGTCAAAAAGAATCGCAATTGAAAATATAACAGAAGTAAATCTTCGAACCTGGCCGGTTTCAGTGGTGATCAACGACAATGAAGTTATTTTCTTAAGGCATGATCAAACCGAACAGTTAAAGGCATTTTCCTTTCGAAACAATCTACCTGTTATTGAACGGTTTGATATTTGGGAACATTTGAGCCATCCCTTTCTTGATACAGAATTTGAAAAATCAGAACAAGAAAAAACAATTGAACAACTAGCGAAAAACGGTGTAAGCCCTGAAGAAACAAAATCAATCCGAAAGAAAATGGGGAGATTTTACTATATCGCTTCAATGGAATGGATATACCTGGGACAATACGATTATTTACAATCAAGAAGATTGACAGAAGAAAAATATTGGCGGGTCAATGAAATTGCTTTGCGAAACTATAAATCAGGAAAAGTATTTCCCTCTACTCCCAATCCCGAAAATTCACCTTCCTGATCAACCATTCCATATACCGACTCTTCGTTCCCGGCGTTTCTGTTTCAGGATATTTCTTTCTTTTTCTTCCGAACTGTTTAAAATCTGCAGCCATCATTGTCGGATAATGAAACGTTGGATTCATCAGCCATTTAAAATGCCGCTTGAAAAATCGTTCATGCGCGCCGGGGAATTTTGAAATATCAATCGACGGACGAAGCTCTTTCAACAGCAGCATAAATTGTTGCTGATTAAAAACATTTACACCTGCATCGCCCCATTCTTTGTGCAAATCCATTCCTGCATGAAAGGTGAGATGCTTTTCGGCAAACAAAACAGGATTCTTCGCGAACGTAAATACATTATAAAAAAGATCATTTCCTGAAGGCGGTGTTCCGATAAAAATATCTTTAAAAATAAATTTGCTCAGCAGCTCACGGGAAAAAACAAAACAATCGTAGCCCGTATGAGTTCCGCCAGCCTGCGCATACATTAAATTCAAATCTTTCTCCTGCAAATAACGCGCAGAAATTCTACGGCGATTAATTACAATTGCATCATAACCTTGTTCAACGTATGAAGCAATTGTCTCGTAGAAAAATGGCATTACACATATATCAAGATTGGTGTAAACGAAATGTGTTGCGTCTTTGGATTCATTCAGCTTTGAAAGAATTTCCCTGAGCAATGGCAATTTTAATTTCGTATTCAGCTCTTTTCTGTTTGCCGCACATTCTTTTAAATTACTTGTTGCAAGAAATCCGCCAGGCAAAGTTGCGCGTGCATTTTCATATTGGGCCGACAATAATTCGACTTCCACTTTTCCCATTGCATTTGCACGTGCAGCATGTATCGTAGCCACCGTAAGCGCCTGCACCGAAGCAAGCGATGCATTATCCGCAGGGGAAACAGTATTGATGATATGCGCAAATTTCGGTTTTGTCACTTCCGAAATATACGGGTTTCATATAGATTTTCAGGAACGCTTTATTAAACACTGGCAGCAGCGATAATTGCCAGGATCACCACGGCAACAACAAGCACTAAAAATATTATCCCGATAAGTTTCATTAAAGCAACAAAAAGGTCCCATAATACACCAAACAGTGAATCATCAGGAAGTATTTTTGTCGCAACCTGTTGTTTGTTTTCCTTAAAAATTTTCTTTGTTTCATTAAAGGAACTTGCCACTTCGTTAATGTGTGAGGAAGAAACAGTTTCCACTTTATTTATAACTGCAGGAATGACTTTTATTATGGAAAAGCTCTTATTTGATTTCACCTGTGATGTCGGAATTTTCGCAGGTGTTGAATCTAAAACAGCTTGAACTACTTCAACCGCCATTTGTTCTTCTACCGGATTCAAGTCTTCATTAATAATTGACAGAGGCAAAACAGCCGGCTTTTCATTAGTCGAAATATTCTCTTTATGTACTTTCTTCTTGTGAGCAGGAGTTGAAATATACCATCCACGATTATGATGACGTTTTTCAATGCGGATTTGCGAGAAACCGGTCATTGACATAGTGAAAATTGCGACGAGTAAAATAATGATACGTTTCATAGCTTTTGATTTTAGTTAGATCGTTTTGCTGCACAAAATTAGATCAGGCACAAGGACAGGAGAAACGACTGCTTGCAAAGGAATCTGTGATTGTTGCGTGAACCCGTAAATCATAAGTAAGAAAGTATTGGAAAAGTAGTTTTATGCAAAATTTGCAAATCCAATATCCCTTTGTGCGGTTTTTACCTAAACTATTCGGACGTGTTCTTAAATTCTGAGGCGGAAAAAAATATTTAACTTGGTGCGGGCATGAACAGCACAACTGCGCACCTTATTAATCTTATCACGCTACAGCTCACGCGGCTTACGTTTTGGCCTTACAAAAGCATTGTCAAAAAACAAGCTCCTCCCCTGCTCGTCTGCGGAATTTTCAGATCGGGAACTAGCATTACAACCAATATTCTTTCCAAAGCAGGTTTCGATGCAGGCCCGCAGGAGCATTTATTGCAGGCCACTGAAATTAACCCGGATGGTTATTTCGAGAATTATTTCTTCATGGATTTTTCCCGCTATTTATTTCACCTGACAAATTCATACGGAGATAATCCGCCAACTGAAGCTGCCGTGGAAAAAATAGAATTGGCAACTATCCGAAATGATGCTTTCAGGAAATATACGTTGCTTGAAATTCATGACGACCGCGTGAAGAATTTGAATAAGATGAAAGTGCTCAGGAAAGCTTCTGTTCATCATATGCAGGCTTATCTTTCAAATTGTTTCGGCGATTTTCCATTGATAAAAAATCCACATTTTTCTGTGCTTGAACCCTTTTTCAAAAAGGTTTTTCCTGATTCGAAACGTTTGGTTGTTTTCCGGAATCCGACCGACTGGAAACGTTCTGCGCAAGTGGTTTCTGATAAATCGAATGAAGAGCTTTATGATCGTTATTACAAGCCATATCTCGATTCGAAAGAAACAGGAATTATTTTTTTCAATTACGATCAGTTGATGAATAGTCCCGCAGAATCAATTGAAAAATTACTGGACGCGCTCGAAATAAAAAATGCAAATGCGGAAGAGCTGTGTAAGCTGGTAAGAAAAAAAGAAAAGATCGCATCAAGCGAAGCATTACAAACAGCTTCTTATTCCGAATTATTAAAACGTGCGATCAACCAATGAAAATTCTCCACCTCATCACGCACCAGGGAGGAGGCGCGGGCATTGCTTGTCTGCGGTTGCATCATGCCTTACGCGAAGCAAAAGTTGATAGCAGCGTATTAAGCTTATTCGGTGAAGAAAATAAATCAGAAAATATTTTTTCTCTCGAAGCAAATCCCTTCGAAATCGATTTTCATGCAATTCTGAAAAAAGAAAAACGTAACCGTTACCGGAAAGCGTGGAAAATAAGATTGAAGGGAAAACCGAAAGAACTTTTTTCTTTCCCCGATTCACCGTGGGAAATTGAGGCTCATCCGCTTGTTAAGGAGGCTGATATTATTCATTTGCATTGGATTGCAGGAATGATCGACGTTGAACGTTTTTTTGCAGCAATAAATAAACCGGTAGTTTGGACATTGCACGATGCCTGGCCTTTTACAGGTGGATTTCATTATCAATCTTATTTTAATGCACAACCATTTGCCTCTATTTCCGATAAGTTAAAGGAGCTAAAACGAAAGTCTTACGCAGGGAAAAATATTACAGTCATTGCACCAAGCCGGTACCTGGCAAACCTGTGCAGATCCAGCGAAGTTTTTCTTACTCAAGCTCATCTTGCAATTCCTAACAGCGTTCCTTCTTCCATTTATTACCCGCGTAAAAATCGGGATGAGTTACGTACACGTTTAGGAATTAAAGAAAATGAGCAGGCATGGTTTTTTGCTTCTGATGAGCTGGATTATTTCCGCAAGGGCGCAGATTTGCTTTTAGCTGGTTTCGCTTCTTTTAAAAATGAAAATGTAAAGCTCTTTATTGCAGGAAAACCCGGAAAGCAGAAATTGCCGAAAGATTCACGCATTCAATTTACCGGTCCTATCGCGGATGAAAATCAGTTTGCTGAATTGCTGAATGCTTGTGATGCGCTGATTCATACTTCGAGGGAAGATAATTTTCCGAATGTAATTTTAGAATCTCTTTTTTGTGGAACGCCTGTGGTGGCAATTGATAAAGGCGGGGTTTCAGAAATGATTCGTGATGGTGTGAATGGAATTTTGACAAGCGAAGAAAAATTAGGAGAAGGATTCGAAAAAATCAGCGCTACAAACTTTGACAGAGAGAAAATCGCCACTGAATCAAAAGCTATTTTTTCCGCTGAAGTGCAATCTGCAAGATTCATTTTACTCTACAATCAGCTTATATCCTGATTTCTATCTGCGAAATCATTTGAAATCTGCGAGCAAAAACATCGCACGCAGATTCAAAAGATTTCGCAGATTTTTTACACTTTCCAATAAAGATTCTCCACTCCCAGCCATTGTGGCATTTCTCTAATCACAGGCAAATATTCATTATCCAAATATTTTTTCACTTCCGACGGCATTTCCATTTCTTCACTTTTATTCGGACGCGAAACAAGCGTTGCAGCATCTTTCACTGCAGGAACACCAATGAAATTACAGATCCGCTCAATCACATGTTCAGGCTGCGCATCAATTTCTTCATTAAACACAACAAGAATCTGCTCACGCGGAAAAACAGAAGACCACTTTTTCCAGATCGCTTTATAATCGCCCATTCGGCTTACCCACGACTTTTGAAAATGCGCGATAAATTCTTCGTTTGAAATCAGCTTCAAATCGCGGCCCATCTCTTTTGCAAAATGATAACGTGCGCTCGACCACGCTCTTTCTCTCGGATCACGCAGGAGCAGAATTATTTTCACATCCGGCATTGTTCTGCGGATGAATCGGACCCTGCCTTTTTCAATGATGCTGTACCCGGGCGTAACTTCTCCTTTTATTTTTTCTTGCCCGCAATTAAAATGAGACAAGAACCATTTAAACGAACGGTAAAAATACCAATCGAAAAAACGCACCTCTTTCGGATTCGGCATACAAAGCGCGGGATTCTTTTTTAATTGTTCATTCAGCCACGTCGTACCGGATTTCTGCGCGCCGATGCAAAGAAATTTTGGTAAACCTTCGGGCGGCCTTCTTAAACGAAAAAATAAACGCTGTTTTAAAAGCGTGAATGGTAACGCGAGGTAAATCGCTGTGATGATTCGAATGTATTTTCCTCGTGTATAGGCCATAAATCAGCTAAAAATATCTAATTTTCGCGGCTATTCGCAGGCAAAGAACGAATTGGCTAAAAAGCAACCTTGGAAATTCATCTCCCTTCACAAAATCAGACTGCAAATTCGCTCGTAAAAGACCGTAAAGGATTTATTTTGCTGGTGTTACAGCTGGCAGTGCTTTGCGTTTTCGCCGGCATTTACAAAATCCAGGATAAACAGGGATTACCGGTTTTACTTTACATCACGTTTCCTGCTTTCCTGCTCCACGCTTTCCTCCCGCTGAAATGGCGGCCGCTGCTCCTCACATTTATTTTCTGGGGTGTTTGTATCTGGTCGCTCGGAATAGTTACCGGCGGATTTATTTTACTCGTTTCAATGGCGCTTTTTATTTGTGCCGAATTACCCATAAAATTAATTTACCGCATCATTTTAATTGCCATCATCACCGCGGGAATGATCGTGCTGCGTAATCAATGGTTCTTTGCACCGCGCGCGATCATTGCTGTTCCATATATCGCATCGCTTTTTATGTTCCGGTTGATCAGCTATCTCTATTATAAAAAGAGAAATGTCGAAGTCATCTCCATCTTCCGGAGGCTCAATTATTTCTTCCTCCTGCCGAATTTAGTCTTCCTGCTTTTCCCGATCATCGATTACAGGAATTATGTGGAAACCTATTACGCGCGGCCTTCGGTAGAAATTTACCGCAAAGGAATTTTCAGGATCACGATGGGAATTGTTTTGCTGATGCTGCATCGCATCGTTTATTATTACTGGTCAATTCCGCCTGCTGATGTGCGCAATCTCACAAGTCTCATCGCGTACAATTTCATTTCCTATTTCCTCATCATCCAGATCGTTGGCATGTTCCAGATCTGCGTGGGCTGGATCACACTTTTCGGTTATGATCTGAATGCCATTTTTGAGAATTTCTTTTTCGCAAAAGGATTTTCAGATCTCTGGAGAAAGATCAATCATTACTGGCGCGATTTTATCATGAAGACTTTTTATTTCCCCGTTTATTTCCGGTTGAGAAAATTAGGTCAGTACAAAGTGATGATCATTGCAGGACTTCTGAGCTTTTTCTTTTCGTGGATGATGCACTCGCAACAATTGTATTGGATCAGCGGACATTTTTCTTTTTCACCGAATGATGCGATCTATTGGATGACGATGGGAATTTTTATTACTGCGGATGGAATTTATCAATATCGTAATTCGGGAAAAAACAATGCTGTAAAACGTTCTGCTTTTGCTTCCATTCTTATTGGCGGATTACGTATCACCGGAATTTTTCTTTTTGCAAGTGTGCTGTGGACACTTTGGAATGCGGATAATCTTTCCTCGTGGTTTTTCCTTGTGAAACAGGCAGGCAACGGTGGAACAAAAGAAATTTTAACAGCGGTCGGAATGCTTTCTGTTATGGTTGTTATTGCAGGAACTTATTTATTTTTCTTCAAAACCAATTCGCCGGTTAAGCGGGAACGAAATGAAAAAGTTCTTTTCCCTGCATTTGCGAATATTCTTTTTGTTGCGCTTTTAGCATTACAGTTAATTGCCACCACACTTCCTGTAGATTCGAAAGCATCCATTATAGCAGATGAAATTCACGAAGCAAAAGTCAATGATGCTGATCGTGAAATTGTAGATCTTGGTTATTATGACCAGATGGCAGAAGTTGGAGGAATTTCAAGAACCGGCTGGCAATTTCGTTTGCTTGGTGATATCGAATGGGGAAGAGCAAGTGGCGCAACAAAACCAACAGGCGATGTGCTGCTGCGTGTTTTTGTTCCGAATGCAAGAGCGTTACATCATGGCTATCATCTTAACATCAATCACATGGGTTTGCGTGATAAGGAATACGCCGATGTGAAACCGGAAAGAACAATGCGCTGGGCGTTTTGCGGTGGCTCGTATGTAATGGGTCCGGGCGTAGAAAAGGAAGTAACGTTTGAAGCGCTCGTAGAAGAATGGCTGAATGATTCGTTACAAAAAGCAGGTGCAGGAAATCTTGAAATTCTTAATTTTTCAAATGGCGGATATTTATTGCCGCAAACTGTTGAGCTCTGCAGGAAAAGAATATTTCAATACAATCCTGATTATGTTTTTTACTTCGCGCATCCGGGTGAGTTAGAATACACGCCAAAAAATATTTCACGACTTCTTGCTTTCGGTGTGGATCTTTCTGAATTCCCGGTGTTTCAAAAAGTAGTTGACGAAACCGGGCTCAAACAATCGACATCGCGATTAGAAATGATGCGGCGAATGGAACCTTACCAGGAAGAGCTTTTGCGCTGGGGCTACAAAGAAGTAACCGATATGTGTAAAGCCCACAACGCACAACCGGTATGGGTATTTTTCCCGACGACAACCGACGGCGACACACGCGCAGAATTTTTAAGAGTGAGCAAGATCGCTGAAGAATATGGTTTCATCGTGCTCGATCTTTCGGGCGTATACGCAGGAAATAAATCTTCCGACATTCAAAATTCAGAAGCAGATTCTCATCCGAATGCAATCGGTCATAAATTAATTGCAAAAAGATTGCAGGATGAAATCAGGAAGAAAATTTTGGTGCCAGGGAAAAAGTGACAGGTGACGGGTGACAGGTGACAGGTGACAGGTGGCAGGTGGCAGGTGGCGAGAAAAAAGAAAATTGCATTAATCATCGTATTATTTTTCACTTGTCCCTTGTCACACGTCACTCGTCCCACTTTTTATTATATTTGAATTATGGAAACAACTCAGAATATCAACAACGAAGTCCGCAAATTTATTATTGATAATATTTATGGCGGAGTTGATGATGGTCATGTAAAAGATGACACTTCTCTTATTAAAACGCGCACAATGGATTCGATCGTTGCGCTGAAGCTTGTTTCTCATTTGGAAGAAAAATTCAATATTGAATTTGAGGCGCATGAAGTCGACCAGGATAACCTGGACACGATCACAACCATTGTCGCTTTTGTCCAAAAGAAAATGAAGTGAGCCAACGCCTCGGAGATCTCTTTTTTCAATCAGCAAAAAAATCCGGTTCGCAAATCGCGCTGGAAACATTGTCGGGAGAAACGATTTCCTATGAAGCGCTTGCACAGCTTGTAAAAGAAAAATCAGCTTTACTTTCTTCGAATGGAATAGGTAAAGGCTGCCGTGTAGCTGTGATGGCCCCGAAAACCATTCCTGCGATAGCTGCTTTTTTAGCCATCCTCGAAACCGGCGCGGCGTATATTCCTATTGACCCCGAAATACCCACAGAACGGTTGCAACAAATTTTAAGCAACCTTGATCCGCATGCATTCATTGCTTACGCGAAAAATTTCCCTTCCGATATTCCCTGCCAGCAACAAATGATGTCGAGCGCAACTGCTGATGGATTATCCATCACGTTTCTTACTGCGGAAAATCATTCGGAAGATCTTGCGTACATCCTTTATACTTCCGGATCAACAGGTCCGCCGAAAGGAGTTTGTATCACGCATGAAAATGCACGCGCGTTTACCGATTGGTGCCTGGATACTTTTTTCTTAAGTGAATTCGATCGCTTTAGCTCCATTGCGCCTTTTCATTTTGACCTTTCTGTTTTTGATCTGTATGTTGCTTTCGGTTGCGGCGGAACAGTTCTGCTGATTGATGATGCAACAACCAAAAATGCGCGTTTGCTTGCTGAAACATTAGCGCTTAAAAAGATCTCTGTTATTTATGCAACGCCAAGCTTGTTGAGCCTGCTGCTGAATTTCGGAAAAATAGAAAAGCATAATTTTTCTTCTTTACGGCTCGCACTTTTTGCAGGTGAAATTTTCCCGGTTCAGCATTTGCACAAGCTGATAAATACCTGGAATAACACCACATTTTTCAATTTATACGGACCGACAGAAACAAATGTCTGTACATGGCACGAAATTCCGCAGCACATTGACGAAGATCAAACAGAACCCTACCCGATCGGGAAAGTTTGTCCGCAGCTGGAAGCAAAAATTTCTTCTGAAGGTGAATTGTTAATTGCCGGTCCGAATGTTACAGCCGGTTACTGGCAACGAACGGATCTGAATTCAACTGTTTTTATCGAAGAAGAAGGAAAGCGATTTTATAAAACAGGCGACCGTGTAACTGTAAATGAAAACGGAGAATTTGTTTATTCAGGTCGTATCGATCGAATGATCAAAAAACGCGGCTACCGAATCGAACCTGAAGAAATTGAAACCGTTTTGCTTCGTCATCCCGATGTGCTGGAAGCCGTTGTCATTTCCGGAACAGACGCAGATGAATATACCTTGCTTCGCGCATTCATAGCGTTACGTCAGAAAGCAGAGGTTTCACCAATAGAAATAAGACAACATTGCCTCGAGCTGATCCCCGCTTACATGATTCCCGAGCAAATTAATTTCCTCCCCACATTACCCAAAACCTCCAGCGGAAAAATCGATCTCAAGTCATTAGAAACCCGCTAACTCGATTTGTAATCGGTAATCTGTAATCCCGTAATCTATAATTCGTAATCGGAAATCGGTAATCGGTAATCCCGTAATTGGTAATCTGTAATCCCGTAATCCCGTAATCTTTCCCCCTACCCTTCTTCCTCGCCAAAATAAACTTCCAGGTGAAGAAAAGATTCTCCCTTACCTCCATTTTCATGTAAGCGCACAAACAACATTCTTCCTTTACTCATTTTCCATTCTGCGTTATAATAAATATCATCATAGAAAAAAGCGCCCGGAACTTTTTTGACAGGAGCATAGGCATCAGTTGGTGGCGCTTGCAATACCGTTGGTTCACCGTATGATTTTTGCTCTTCTGCTACAAACTGTTTTGCTTTTTTTAATAAGACCGGGTAAGCCGCTTTATTTGATCCGCCGTATGAATTTCCATTATAGCTATCGAAAACAAAACCAGCGAGCGCATTATCAATAAACCAAAAATGCCATTCCGAATCACGTCCGCCCAATGTATCTTCCATCATCCAGCAATCCGGAAAATCTTTTACCTGCGACGCAAGCGAAGGCATCAAGGCACGAAATTGATTTTTAGTAATCCCGATTTCAAAATCAACGCGCAGCTTGGACCATTTTCCTTCAGCGAAAATTTCGAGAACATAATTCTCTGCCTTTTTCTTTTTATCGCGGGAAACAGTTGCCGGTGCATTGATCATGTTTTCAATTTCAATCACAGGATGAACAAGCACTTTGATTTCAGCATCGGAAGTTTTCCATATCGCAGAAAATGAATTCGCATTTCCAATTCTCGGATTTGTTTTTGATAGTTCAGTCGGCACACCGAAAATATCTGAATAATGTCCTGCCAGTTCTTCTGCTGCACGAACCAAGCGCAAATATTCTACACTATCCGCTTTCGGAAATGCTGGTCCGGGCCCCGGGAAAACAACGGAAGTAAATGCATAACGCTTCACAGAATCTTTCACTGCTACATAACGCGATTCACCAATAACACCGAGCATAGTATCGGTCTTGTATACCGTGCTGGTCATTGCGCTAAGATCAGGAACCGCAGAAGGAAACCTTTTATGAAATTCTTCAAGCGATATTCCCGGTTGAAGCTTGTCGAGCTGCGCATTCAGAAGGAACGGCAGCATAAAAGCGAACGTGAGTAAATATTTTTTCATCAGTAAAAGATTTTGCGTGCGAAAATTAGCAATAAATCCTTGACAAGGAATTACCTTAGAGCGGCAGCAATACTAACAGATTATGCATTTTAATTTAAGTGAACGTGAACTTGAGCTTCGGAAGGCAGCTTTTAGCGCCGGAATAATCTGTCATACGCTGCCTTTTGAAGAAAGTTGGAAAATTGCTGCCACACAGGGACTTGTTGCGTGTATTGTGCCCGAAGAATTTGGCGGACCTGCATTAAGTGCCATTGAAACGGCCATTTCTATTGAGGGATTTTCGGAAGGTTGCAAAGATGGCGGATTTACTTTTTCAATGTCGGCACATGTACTTGCAGGGCTAGTTCCCGTTGTAAAACATGCTTCTGCTGAAATTAAAAAAAGAATTTTGCCGCAAGTTGTAAATGGAAATTACATTCTTGCCAATGCAATGACGGAACCCGGTTCGGGCAGCAATGCATTCGGAATGAAAACAACTGCGAAAGCGGATGGCGATGAATTTATTCTGAACGGCACAAAAATATTCTGTACAAATGCATCTATTGCCAATGGAATTTTGGTTTATGCATTGACAGATGAGGCAAAAGGTTTTTTCGGTGGCATTACATGTTTCCTTCTTGAAAAAGGTAAGCACGATTACAAATACGGCAAACCTATTATGAAAAATGGATTGCATTCATCTCCGCTGTGCGAAGTTTTCCTTACTGATGTTCGTGTATCAAAAGAAAACATCATTGGCAAAACCGGTTCGGGCGTAATGGTTTTTCTTGAATCGATGAATTGGGAACGCACTGTTATGTCGGCAATGCATGCGGGAACGATGATGCGTTTGTGCACACTTTCGCGTGATTATGTGAAGGCGCGTTTGCAGGGAGAACATGCTTTGGAAAAACACCAGGGCGTGCAATTCCGTTTGGCAGAAATGTATTTGCATGCGGAAATTTGCAAATTACAAGCATACAAAGCCGCAAAAATGATTGATGGTGGAATTGATGTTACGGCATGCGCTGCACGTGCGAAAGTTTTTTCAAGTGAAGCATTAAATATGGTTGCGAAAGAAGCGCTTGTATTGCATGGCGCGAATGGATTTACTGTTAATTACGGAATCGGTGAAATTATTGCTGATGCACAGGCTGCGTTAATTTATTCGGGACCGAATGATGTGTTGAGGAATTTGATTGCATCTCGTTTGTAAACCCATTAATTTTTCTTTTTGCGTGAAGGATAGCAGTGGAAAGCCCGGACCGTGAAGTGAGCTTGCCTCTACTTCACGGGAGGACTTGCAACGGATAGCCTGCCCGCACGCCCAAATAAATACTGATGAAATCATAAACTGAATACGGTTACTATTCAAATAATTTTTCCTAAAATATTCCTAATTTAGAATCGGCTAAACACCCTCCCTATTATGTCAGGAAAACTTTACGATTTTATTATTATCGGCGGCGGTCCAACCGGCTCGTCTTCTGCCATTTACCTGCGCAGAAAAGGCTATTCAGTGCTTGTGCTTGAACGCGAAAAATTCCCGCGCCAGCATGTGGGTGAATCGTTGCTTCCGTTTTGCTACCCGCTTTTTAAAGAATTAGGGGTGTTGGAAGAGATGGAGAAAAGATTTGTTCGCAAACCCGGCGCACGTTTTACCAGCCACGATGGAAAGTCAAGCTCGACATGGTGCTTCAAAAATATTATTGAAGATGAATCTTATCTTTCTTTCCACGTTGTACGTGCAGATTTTGATAAGATGATCCTTGATCGCGCCCGAAATGAAGGTGCGGAAGTGAAAGAGCTTGCAAAAGTTGAAGCTGCTCATTTGGATAATCCGGATGGAATTGTAGATGTGGAAGTTGCTGTTGACGGTGGAGCGAAAGAAACTTATAAAGCGAAATTTTTAATTGACGCAAGCGGACAGGATACTTTTCTTGCGCGCCGTTTGGGAGATAAAAAAACATACAAGGAATTAGATCGTATTGCGTTTTTGACTCATTGGAAAGGCGCAAAATATACACAGGGAATTGACGTCGGACTTTTACAGATTGTTTATTTGCCCGAGCATAAAAGTGGTTGGTTCGGCATTCAGCCTGTAGGAAAAGATCGTATCAGCGTTGGTTTGATCATCAACCGAAAATACCTGAAAGAGCAAAAAGAAAAACTCAAAAAAGCAGGTCACGAAGCGGATTGGCAGATGCAATTTTATTTACAGGAAACGCGCGAATGTGAATTGACACGCGACATTCTTGAAAATGCAACCATTGCACAGCCGTTAATCGCTGTTTCTGATTTTTCTTATTACGCTGAAAAAACATTCTCGCATAATTTTGCAATGCTGGGGGATGCAGGAAAATTCCTTGACCCTATTTTTGCTTCCGGTGTGTATCTCGGAATGAACAGCTCGAAATTATTTGCTGAATCGCTTGATGTGCTGATGAAAGAAGGAAAAGAAAAAGGCATGGAATCGATGAGCAAAAATAAAAAGCAGATCGACGGCGCTTATAATCTTGTAGAAAAATTCGTCGATATTTTCTACGATCCGAAATCATTTAATCTTGCAAGTGTAAGCTCCATTTCAGATTCAAATTACCAGGGTTATGAAACTGCTTTTTCGCTTGTACATTATTTGCTTGCAGGCGATTTCTTCAATAACTATGAGAAATACAGCATGTTCCTCGATATGCTGAAAGATCCGAAACAATTTGCGCGATGGAAACATTTGGTTGTTGATCGCCCGAATCATCATGAAAAAACATGCGCTGCAAACTGGGACCTGGTCTTCGGAGAAATTGACGATTCATTAGTACACGGAACGTCGATCAACAAGGAGATGGCGTAGTTAGTTTCGAGTTCGGAGTTTCGGGTTCGGAGTTTGAATCTTTAGTTATTTTTTTACTTTTTCCCTTGCTCATTGTTTATTGTTTGTTTGGCATTGAACATTCGTATGTAGTAAAATGCTCATCGCAAGAAAAAACAAACAATGTCAAACAAACAATGTTCAATGAACAATTAATTAAACGATTTTTTTCCAACACGGAACCCGAAACACGAAACCCAATAACTAAAAATTCCTTTGTTCGCAAAAATTTCCCGTAACGGTATTGAAGCAGGAACGATCAGCTGGTCGAAAATAATTTGGCTGCTTATTGCGTTGGTTTGTTTCTGGCATTTATTTGCTGTGCGCTTAAATGGCGACAATTGGAAATATGCGATCATCAGCGACGGTGCAGGATATTACGCTTACCTGCCTGCAACATTTATATACAAAGATCTTACATTTCAATTTGCGGAACAGAAATCACCGACGTATCAATCGTATCCGGGTTGTGACGTGCATTTTTTCGGCAACAGGAATGCGGAGGGAAAACGCGTAAATAAATATTTCATTGGCACTTCAATTCTGCAAGCGCCATTTTTTCTCATTGCATATTTTCTTTCATCAACATTTGATTATCCGCCCGGAGGATATTCATTTTTATTCCAGGCATTTATTTGTTTCGCCGCAATCTTTTATTTGCTGGCCGGACTTTATTGTATAAGAAAGCTGCTGATCAAAATGAAGTTCCGCGATTCAACGATCATGCTCGTGCTTTTGCTGCTCTTCTTCGGAACGAATCTTTATTATTATGCATTGGAAGAACCATCCATGTCGCATGTGTATTCATTCGGCATTATTTCTTTCTTTTTGCTGACTATTTTTAAGCTGAAGGAAAACTATTCGCACAAGCTCATTATTCTATTCGCCATCACACTTGCGCTGATCATTCTTATTCGTCCAACCAACGGAATAATTATTTTGCTGCTTCCGTTCTTTTTAGATCGTGAAGAAATAAAAAACATTTTCAAAAAACTGATCCGCAATAAAATAGTTCTGCTGATTTGTATCTTAATTCCACTCCTGCTTTTCTTTTTGCAGATGCTCACCTGGAAACTTTCCGGCGGACACTGGAAAGAAGATACGTACGTAGGAGAAAGTCTTGATTTTTCCACTCCCGAAATGTCAAACGTGCTTTTCAGCTGGAGAAAAGGATTATTTATTTACGCACCTCTTTTGATTTTCAGCGTTGCGGGTTTATTTTTCGTCAAACCTTTATCAAAAAAATTAATGCTGCTGGGATTTTTATTGCTGAACATATTTATCATCTCATCCTGGCACGATTGGTCGTACGGCGGAAGTTTCGGCATGCGGCCTTTCGTTGACAGTTATGCCGTTTTTGCTGTTGCACTTGCATTTTTTATTGATGGAATAAGAAATGCATTCGTCGGGTTAAGTCTTGCGTTGCTAATGACATTTTTTGTTTTTCTTAATTTATTCCAGGTGTATCAATACCATAATGCCATTCTCCCTTATGAATATATGACATGGAATAAATACAAACGCATCTTTCTTAAATCCGATAAAGTTTTTGCAGGAATTTTTTCACCCGGCAATGAAACATTCGGAAACCTTCCTGCAAACAGTCGCCAATTTTTCAGTTCAGTACGAAACTTCGACAATGATAAATTTCCTAACCAGTTTGCAATTGTCCGTGGACAAACCTTTTTTTCAGCGCCTGCTGCCGCGCGTTTAGATGAGCAATCCAAATTCTGCGCAGATCATTTCACCTCTCTTGCAATTGCAATTCCTGATTCTTGTATTGCAACAACATGGATCCGTGCAAAAGCAAAGATCTGGCTCGATGAAGATGCTACAGATGCGAAAATGGTGATCGCGTTTAAGGATGAAAAAAATAATTACGAATGGAATGGATTTTATATTGTTCACCGTATAGGAGAAACAAAATCGTGGCAGGAATATTCCATCGCAATCCCGCTTCCACCAATTCATAGTAAAGAAGAGATTGTCTCCATCTATGTTTTGAAAGGAGATAATAAGCTATTATTTGTGGATGATCTTGAAATCTCTTTCCACGAAGTAATCAGCAATTGATCAACGCCTTCTTTTATTGTACTTTTGACTTATGCAAATCACAAAATCTTTCCCGCTTAAAAGCATTTTAGTCCCGGCACTTTTAATTCTTCTCTTTTTATCTTCCTGCGGTAACGGAAAATTCCGCGCAGTAGTAAAAGAGGAAGGCAAATACGGTTACATCGATGAAAGCGGCGATTATGCGATCGAAGCGAAATATGACCAGGCATGGTCCTTCATTCGAGGTAGCGCAGTGGTGAAAGAAAAGGGATTGTACGGACTGATAGACAAAGACGGAAAATATATTGTAGAGCCTACCTACGATTCCATTATTCCGTTCAGCTCATCCTGCCTTATTGTTTCAAAAGATTCGCTTTTCGGATTCATTGCTACAGGCGACGGCAAAATGATTATCAAACCCGCATTTGAAAAAGTATTTTATTACACCAGTCGTCTTTGCGTTGTACAAAAAGGCAACTCACTTGGCATTGTAAACGAAAATGCGAAAATGGTTTGTCCTGTTATCATGCAGGATTTCAAAGAGATGTTCGGTTTCGGCGCAATTTGTATTCAGCAGGACACGAGCGATGAAGTAACCATGTTGCTTTCACTGATACAGGGAGGCGGTTCCACTAAAAAAGGAATGCTCAACACACGCGGTGAAGTTATTGTTACACCGAAATATGATGATCTTTTTGATGATGTCTCCAACGGATTTTATTATTCGTTCATGAATGCGCCCAACACAGCAGCAGACACCAGCTTTCTTGAAGATGACCTGTCTGTTTCCGTCGGAACTTATGGCATCATTGACACAACCGGAAAAATCATTAGCGAACCGGTGTACGAAGAAATGCCGGTGTATGGCGACAAAATGTTTCGCGTAAAGAAGAATGGAAAATACGGCTACATCAATATGAATGGCGCAATGGTAATTCCTCCTGCCTATGAATACGCGGTTGCATTCGGCGAAGGAAAAGCAATTGTTTCAATCGGCTCAAAAGTTTCTATCATCGATAACACAGGAAAAATTCTTGTCGAAGATCTTGGTCCGGGTTCGGGCATGTATCGTTTCTCCAACGGACTTGCACGTTGCCGTTCGCTCGAGGGAAAATATGGTTATCTAGATGCAACAGGTAAACGTGTGATTGAACCTTCTCTTGATATTGCAGATGATTTTGAAAATAACCGCGCCATCGTCAGCGTGAATAATCGTTACGGATTAATTGACCGCACAGGAAAATGGATTGTTCCGAATGAATATGATTTTTTCTACGATCTCGGCGATGGTTATTACCAGACAAAAACTGAAGACGGAAAAACTGGTGTTATTGATTCGCTCGGCAATGTAATTCTTGAACCTGCATTCGATGAAGTTTTCCATATACAAAAACCGTATTTCACTGTAGAAAAAGACGGACTCAACGGCTGTTATGATCTGAAAGGAAAAGAAATTTATCCTCCTGTTTCTTCCCGCGGCGTTTATTTCTATACCGGTCAATGTATCGTGATCAAAGAAGAAAAATACGGATTGATTGACTCCACAGGAAAAGTACTTATCCCAACGAAGTACGATAGCATTGGCTATTTTTTCAAAGGCCGTGCAAGCGTTTTATCCGGCAGAAAATTCGGCGCAGTAGATTCCACCGGAAAAGAATTCATCGCGCCAAAATACGAAGAGCTTCGTCCGTTCCTGAATGGATTCGGTGTGTACAAGCTGAAAGGGAAATACGGCTTTGTAGATGTTGAAGGGAAAGAATTAACAGAAGCGAAGTTTGAAGAAGCAGCAGTGTTGGTTGATCCGGATAGAAAAGAGTTTGAGTAGGAGCAGAAACATTTTCGTTTCTATGAGCATTGCTTCCCGTGCTTTGTTGCAAGTACGTCAACGCACATTCTCGCACACTTCGCGATTTCCACGACGCCCGGGGCTAGTTAGGGAGATTGTAATTTTAACTAAGAATTAAATCTGAATTTCATTCTAATGCATTTCAAACTCCTCGAAAAAGAAAGCAAGCCTTTTTATCAGCTGGATGATGAGGTTGACATGCATTTGTATTGGAAATGCGATAAACATCTTTCAGAAGTTGCCGAAGAAAATGCAGGGTATACTGATAGAACTGACCAAATCTTCTGCAGGTACTACACCATAAAAGAAGTTGATGTTGCACTTTGTTATGGAGACGAAGTAAAAGGAATATCGCTTTCAGAAACCGGTATTTCTCCCCCGGATGCGCCAATTAAGGAAGTGCTCGAAAAAGAAGCAAAGTCTATCTGGCACAGCATCACAAGCGAATGGAATTCCTGCGACAATGGGAAAACCATAGGAAAAATGGGAAGTGATGCCGGAACAATTATCGTGGATATTGAACATTCCGGTGGTGCACGTATTACACTCGAAGAAAAAACTCAAACTGCACCGTTTGCAATTACATTGGGGATTTATGGATTAATGTTTCATACGGCCTGGTTTGGCGAGAGAGAAAAAGCGGACGATGCTTTTTATGCAGCACAATTTTATATCTGGAAGATTTTTGAACATCATTTAAAACCCGAAGCAGAACGCAATGAAGAGTGGAAATTACGATTGGACAACTATCTTCAAAAGCTCACTGATTTTTCCTAAAAAATAATTATAGAAAAGGCCGCGAAACAAATCGCGGCCTTTTCACTATCACAAATCAATTTTACCTGTTAACTGTAATTCGTGAGAACATTATTTTATCGCCGACAGTTACCCTTACAATATAAATTCCATTCGGGTAAGTATCATCGATCATCACAGGAATCCGTATCGATGGAGCTGTTATTGTAATTTGTGCTGACGAATAAATTAATTGCCCCAAATAATTCATCACTTCTACAGAAGCAACTTTATCATTTTCACCGAGCGAATTTAGTTCAACAGTAAATTCACCTTCATTCGGATTCGGGAAAACACTAACAGCAGTTACAGGCGTTGAAATTGATTGTTCATCATTTTCCGCTGCCGAATCAGCTGCCATCCTGCAATTAATAGTGGTTACAATTCCCGCAGAAAATGCATCCACTCCTCCCGATGAAACACGCACCTGGAATTCATCCGCTGTTGCTGCAGTATAAGTTGAGCTTGTCTCCCCTGCGATATCCTGGAAAACACCGAAAGCATCTTTCTCTCTCCACTGGTAAGTATAACCAGCACAAGTATTGGCATACAACACAACACTTCCACCGGCACAAAATGTGGTAGGGCCACCCGGATTAATTGCAGCAGCTAAAGCCGCATTTACTGTTACTGTCGTTGGTTCCGACCATGCGTAACATATACCATCAAAAATTCTCACCTTGTAGTTTCCTGCTGTGCTCGTTGTAATACTGCTTACATTCCCACCAATGTTCGTTCCATTTCTTATCCACTGATAGGTATAACCCGCAACGGTTGGTGCAGTAAGAGTTACAGTTCCCCCTGCACAAAATGTTGTTGCACCTCCCGCGCTGATTGTTGCAAAAGAAGGAACGACAACTGTTGTTGTTGCTGCAGCGCTCGTACATCCATTTAGCCTAACCGTTACAGAATAGGTTCCTGCCATCGCTGGTGTAGCATTGTTTCTCATCGGATCTTCCTGGTTCGAAGTAAATCCACCGGGACCTGTCCATCTATATGCTCCTGCTACTCCATTTGCTGTAAGATTAATTGTTGTGGCCTGGCAAACGGGACTGTTGCTTCCTGCAGTTGGTGTAGCAGGAATTGCATTTACACTTACAGATTTTGTTGCGACCGCGCTTGTACAACCATCAACAGCTATAGTTACAGAATAGGTTCCTGCCATCGCCGCTGTAGCGTTGCTTCTGGTTGGATCTTCCAGGCTCGAAGCAAATCCATCCGGACCTGTCCAGCTATAAGTTGCGTCTGGTACATTATTCGCAGTAAGATGAATTGTTGCGCCCTCGCAAACCGAGTTATTTCCTCCCGCTATTGGTGCGGCTGGGGGTACACATACTACAGGCGCTAATGTAGCTGATCCTATTTCATACACACTTTTTTCTACAAGATTCCCTGCAAGATCAAAAACAAGAATGATTGATGCCTGGTTCGGAATATTATCCGTGTACTCAACAGCAATACCACCACTGGTTACATTTAATTTAAGCGCTTCACTACCTGATACAACATCATTATTCAAAGCTATTCGCAGATCAAGGCTACCTGAAGTTTCCTGGTTCATGATCATCACGGTGAGGTTCGTCGCGTTTTTACATGCGAATGCTTTTACATCAGGTAAGTTATCGGTAACACCATAATAATCACCGCTGAAATTTTCTGCAACCAGCTGGAAGTGATAATACGTTGGCTTTTTTGCATCCATATCGCCATAACTCAAATCACTGTTCAGGTAACCGATGTTCGTAAGATAATTGTCAAAGGAAGAACCTTCCTTCACACTCCAGAAATTTACAAATTCCACACCTTGTTCCATGCAAATTCCCATCAACTCTGCCCAGAATTGACCGCCGACAAAACTATTTGCACCTACTCCGGTGATAGTGTCTCCTATAGGATTAAACCAATTTATGTTCGCTTCCGTCACCGCCATTTTCAAAGCAGTAGATCCCGAACGGCCATGAACAACATCGCAGGCACTCAACCGCATTTTCAATTGAATCAGGTTATCACGAAAACCACCGACTGAAGTAAGAGCGTTAATTGCATCTGTACGCGTATGACTTCCGTCCGATAAATAAATATGAAAGGAAAGAATGTCAACATAATAATATGATTGTCCGGGCACAACACCGGTAACATCATACAAGCCTCCTGTGTTAGTGATCACATCAAGCACATCCCAGTTATACCATGCAGTTTCAGGCGCAATGATTTTAATATCGTTATCCTTCAGCTTCATTTGCGCAGAAAACTCTTTGATGTATGCTGCGATCAATTGCGCATCGGCCGCTGTTTCATATTCATATCCACCGCCACAATCATTGCCATTATCATTAATATCATGATCCGGCTCATTGGCAATGATCCAATACGAAATATTATAACCTTCAATATTATTTAGCCGGTCAACTACATTCGCTGCAACAAGCGCCTGGTTTGCCAATGAAATAGATGAATTCGGACACGGCCTGCCCGATGGCGTATAACCGACTTCAACAATCGGTTCCATATTATGCGCCCGTATGCCGTCAATCAAATCTCTTAACCGGTCAAGATCCGTTGCCGTCACCGAATAATTTGCTTGCCAGCTATACAACGGTTCAAAATTCGCACTGATGCCGCCAATGCGCACATACTTCACACCACTCGCTTCCACCTCATCCAGGTATTGAATCAGGTTAGTAGGATCACTCGCATCATACCACCACGCATTCTGTCCGAATACTCCTGTTGAAATTGTTTGTCCGTAGCCAATGCCCGAAACAAAAATAAATGCAGCAATAAATACCTTTCTTAGAAATGATTTTTGCCTCTTTTCGAATTGATTTAGTAATGCTCTTTTCATACGTTATCATATTTAAATTTAACCATCCTCGTTGCATCATTAATAATAGTTTATCCCTAAAATTTGCAACTCTTAAACATTCGACGCAGGAAATTTCAAAAGGTTTAGTAGCAGTCACGAAAAAATTAGAAAGGAAATATATTTTTGCGAAAATTTTTCTTCCGGCTTATTTCAACTCGGCCAGGTGTGGATAGTTTTACCCAACGCAACACGAAAGATGATTTTTTAAAAAGATGTTTCTGAATTAAAAGTGAAAGTGTAATAAGGAGCAGAAGCATTTACTTTTTCTATGAGTATTGCTTCCCGTGCTCTGTTACAAATACGGCCCCGCGCAAAGTCCTTCACACTTCGGGTTTTTCACGACGCCCGGGGCTAGGTAGAAACATACCCTCTTTTATGATTTAAAAAAATGTGCTTATAATTACTAGCAGAATAGAATTACAGGTTTAATTTCAATTATTCCTCTTTGATTTTTATTTTTAACCACTTTTCCACCGCTTTCTTTTCCTCGCCACAAACACCTAAATTTGCACCAAAGGAATCCACCCCTCCCAATCTTATTTTTAATTTATAATTATTAATTGTTTTTTTCGTGAACGAGAATTATTTAGACGAGCTTAACGACGTACAGCGCCAGGCTGTCGAATGTACCGAAGGACCTGTGATGATTGTTGCCGGCGCCGGCTCAGGTAAAACACGCGTGCTCACCTATCGTGTGGCGCATCTTATCCGCAAAGGAATTGATCCGTTCAATATTCTCTCGCTCACATTTACCAATAAAGCGGCGAGAGAAATGAAAGAACGTATCGGCAAAATTGTTTCCAAAGGTGAAGCGCGCAATTTGTGGATGGGAACTTTTCACTCCGTGTTCGCACGCATCCTCCGCACAGAAGCAACACGCTTAGGCTACCCCACCAATTTCACCATTTACGACACCGAAGATTCGAAAAGTCTCATCCGCACCATCCTGAAAGAGCAGGGTCTCGACGAAAAAATATACAAACCTTCATTAGTGCTCGGCAGAATTTCATCCGCGAAAAACAATTTGCTTTCTGCACAAGTGTATTTGCAAAACAAAGAAGCCATCGAAGAAGATCGCATGAGCGGCAAGCCGAAAATCGGTTTGATCTACGATCTCTATCACAAACGTTGCTTCAAAGCAGGCGCGATGGATTTTGATGATTTGCTTTTCAACACCAATGTTTTGCTGCGCGATTACCCGGACATTTTAAATAAATACCAGGACAAATTCCGCTACATCATGGTGGATGAGTACCAGGATACTAACTTTTCGCAATACGTAATTGTAAAGCAGCTCGCAGCAAAATTTCAAAACATCTGCGTAGTTGGCGACGATGCACAATCCATTTACGGATTCCGTGGCGCAAACATCCAAAACATTCTCAGCTTCGAACGCGATTATCCTGATCTGAATACTTACAAGCTTGAGCAGAATTATCGCAGCACACAGAATTTGGTGAACGCAGCAAACGCGATCATCAAAAACAATCGTGATCAGCTGGAAAAAAATGTCTGGACTTCCAACAAAGAAGGTGAGCTCATTCAAATTCTGAAAGCGCACACGGATAACGAAGAAGGACAAATTGTTGCGCGCAGCATTTTCGACACGAAGATGGATAAGAGCGCACGCAACCGCGACTTTGCAATCCTGTATCGTACCAATGCACAGAGCAGGTCGATGGAGGAAGCGCTTCGTAAAAAAGGAATTCAGTACCGGATTTTCGGTGGACTTTCTTTCTACCAGCGTAAAGAAGTAAAAGACCTTCTCGCTTATTATCGTTTGGCAATCAACAAACACGACGAAGAAGCATTTAAGCGTGTGATCAATTATCCCGCGCGCGGAATCGGCGACACATCACTTGAAAAAATTCTCATTGCGGCACGCGATAACGACATCAGCTTATTTACTGCATGTGAAAATATTGCTGAGCTTAATCTCGGTATCAACGCTGGCACCACACAACGCATCCAGGATTTTGTAACGATGATCACGAGCTTCAACGCAGTTTTGCCTGTGCAGAATGCGTATGATCTCGGAAATCACATCGCCACCACATCAGGATTATTGCGCGAATTATATTCCGACAAAACACCTGAAGGTGTTAGCCGTTATGAAAACGTGCAGGAATTGCTCAATGGTTTGAAAGAATTTTCTGATGCAGATAATATTCCTGCGATCGATCTGAATGAAAACGATCCTGAATTGCAGCGTATCGAAGTCGAACGAAAAGCATTGATCCTCGAAGAAGAAAGTGGTATTGCCGCACCACTGCGCACACTCGATCAATTTATGCAGGACATTGCGCTGCTGACCGATTCCGACAAAAAAGAAAACGAAGAAGACATGGATCGTGTTTCCCTGATGACAATTCACTCAGCAAAAGGACTTGAGTTTCCATACGTATTCATTGTCGGTGTAGAAGAAAACCTTTTCCCGAACCCGCTTTCCTTAAACTCACGTTCCGATCTGGAAGAAGAGCGTCGTTTGTTTTACGTAGCCATCACCCGCGCAGAAATCCGTGCGACGATTACGTATTCCTCTTCCCGTTATCGCTGGGGAAATCTCACATCGTGTGAAGCAAGTCGTTTCATCGAAGAGATTGATCAGAAATATATTGAATACGCAAACAGCGCCGCACGTGGTGATGTTGATGCGTTGAACGAGCCAACATTCGGAATCAGGAAATCATTCCCGGGAAAACAAACATCGGTCACAGCACCAAAAACCGAAACCGTCCCGCCAAGAAAAAATCTCGTTAAAGCCACCACGCTCACCACAGCGCCGCTCGACAACACACATTTAAAAGATCTGCAGGTAGGAATGACTGTGCGCCACGAACGCTTCGGCACCGGAAAAGTAGCGATGCTCGACGGAAAATTCCCGAATACAAAAGCAACAGTTATGTTTGACCAGGGTGGTCAGAAGCAATTGCTATTGAAGTTTGCGAAGCTGGAGATTATTGTGTGAAAACATTCACATGCAAAAAAGTCATCTGGCAGGTTTGCGAAATTAAGTTTGTTTGCCATGATTGAATGATTTAATCGTTTACAAACGGTTGTTACCGATTAGTAGGGTTGGGCGTGGTTAAGTTTGTGGAAAACAATCCAATGCCAGATAAGCCAAAAACTGAATTCGAAAGCGGAAGTTATTATCACATTTACAATCACGGAAACTCCTCAGACAATCTTTTTGTAGAGCAAGCCAATTATTATTTTTTCCTCCAACGTTTGAATTTCTACATTACAGATGTTGCAGAATTATACGTTTGGTGTCTTATGCCAAATCACTTCCATATTCTTATCCGGGTAAAGGAGAGGTGCGTAAATGATGAAAACGTTGAGGTCATCCCAGATCATAAGATGGTAAGTGAACGGTTCCGACACTTTTTTACAAGCTATTCCAAAGCAATAAATAAAAAGTACAATCGTCGCGGAACATTATTTTTAAGAAGCTTTCATCGAAAAAAAATTACGGATGAAAATTATCTCCGAAATATTATTCGATACATCCACATGAATCCGGTGAGCCACAATTTTACTAAGTCGCCAGAGAAATGGCTGCATACTTCATATAACAATGTAATTGGTTATCCAAATGGTACATTAAATAAGGAGATCATCGGTTACTTCGGTGACATTAAAGATTTCCTTGAATCACACCAAAGCACATTGCCAATTGATGAGAAGGAGTTCTTATAAAGAAGTAGACCTCAAAGGTTTTGCAAACCTTTGAGGTCTAGGTAATATTTACTACAATCTCTCCTTCACCAACATCTCTCTTCAAGGAAATCTCTCTAATGCGCCCTCTTCTCCGGCAACGTATAAACGCGTCCTTTATTCACTTCCTTCAAATAGCTCATCAACGGCGAGAAATAATCCAGCATCGGTTTCGCTGATAAATCAGAACCGGTTTTTTCTCTGAGCAACGCTCTCCAGTCACCGACTCCGCCAACACTCATCATGCCGCCGATGAATTTTCCGATCTCCTGGTTGCCGAAGTAATTCGTCTTGCGTGGATCTTGTTTAAGAATGTTTTTCGAAATGTAATCGTGGAACTGGAATTGCAAAACGGTCGACAAAGCATAATCATAATATTGCGCCGGATCATCGATGATGTGCGTTTTGGTTGCAGCATCGCAGTACATTTCATTGCGGAAATAAGGTGAAACAATTCCCTGCTCACGTTTTACAAGTTCCCACCAGCGCTGGTTGAATTGATTCGCAGGCAGATTTTTTGTGTACAGCTCATATTCAAATTCACTCATTGTTCCCGCCTGCCAGTTCAAAGCAACGATGTAACGCAATGCTTCTTTCAACAAACTTTTAACGGTATCTGTTTTAAGATCTGCGCTTACAAATCCTTTGCCTACTAAAAACGGTTTTTGCATCGCAGCCATTCCGAATAATGTTCCGAGCGCTTCATGATACGCACGGTTCGCACCTTCACGCAGGATGTATGGAATTTCAGGTTTGCTGTATGACAAATAATAATAAATATGCCCCAGCTCATGATGTGTTGTTTCATACCAATGTGCATTTGCTTCAACGCTCATCAACGAACGCACATCCTGATCAAGATCCATATGCCATGCTGACGCGTGGTTATTCTTTTTGTAACCTGCATCTGCAGCAACAGGATACAAGCTTGACTTTTCATAAAATACGGTTGGCAATTTCGGGAAGCCCATGCTCACGTAATAATCTTCAGCAGCTTTTACTACCCATTCCGCATCATACTTTTTCTCTTCGATGATTTTATCCAAGTCAACTCCTTCAACTGTTACAAGCGCGCTCCAATCTTGTCCCCAGCGATTCGGCAGCCAATGCGCAGGCAAATATTCAGGAACAGTTTTGGATTTGTATTTGTTTGCAAGCTCATAACGCGCCCATGTGTGCAGCTCGCGATACAAAGGATAAATTTCATCGTTGATCTGGCGAAGCAAAATCATCATCGTATCTGCTGTCATTCCATAATCAGCAACCTGGTAAGAAAAATAATCGGCGTAATCCAAACCCTGCACAACACCGTTACGAAGTCCGCGCAGATTTTCAAGTGGCTGATGCAAACCTTTACCAACTTCTTTACTGCATTCCCACGCAGCAAGTCGCTTAACAGTATCCATTTCTTCGCTGAGGATATGATCGATGTCGTTTGTTGTCACCGCTTTTCCATCAAGCATAAAATTAAAGCCCATCAATAATTTGCTGGCTTCTGTTTCTGCTGCGATCTTTTTCTTTACAAGATCAGGAACGGTTTGCGGACTTGCTCCGGCGAAATAAAGAATATGGTCGAGCTGCTCTACCTGGAGCGGGGTGAGCTTTTCTTTTTTCTTCAGAAATTCCTGTGTCTTTTTAATATTCTCAGCGCTGCCTAAAAATTCAGCGAGCTTTGTATTCGCAGTATTTGCGCGATTTTCTGCAGCTGAATCGCCGATGTGAATTTGTGTTGCCCACACCGCATCATTCGCCTGGATATTCAGCTCGCGCCAGGTATTGTTATAGGATACGAGGAACGAATCAACCCTGCTTGTTAAAGTTGTATCATCCTCTTTTGGCTCATTGTTTCCACAGCTGAAAATAAATCCTGTGAATAAAACAACAGCGGCGTACTTGAAAAGTGATTTCATATTTGTTTGTGTTGGTTGGATAATGACAAAGTTATTAAAGCAATCTAATTTTGATTTACCGTTTGTCACATACGATAATTAAAGATATTTATTTACCTCCGCGATTTACATATTCCTGGTAATATTTCATCGCGGTAGCAGTATCACCCATCAGCAAATAGTTGGTGCGGATCATATAATACGGTTTTGGATCACCCGGATTTAATTTAGCGACTTCAAGGAATGCTTTTGTTGAACGGTCATATTCGCGATGCATGCCTGCCACATTTCCGAGCTTATCATAGCCCGTTGAAAATTTCGGATCAAGCTTTACTGCTCCTTCGAATGCATTCAGCGCGTTTACCGTATCACCTTTTACAAGATAAATGTAACCAAGATTTAACCATGTATCTGTTGTGGCCAGGTTCTTTTCAATGGCAGTTTTATAGCAGGCAATCGCGCTGTCTTTTTTATTGACCTTGTTGAGCGCATCACCGAGATTTACAAGCACTGAAATATCGTTTGGATTTATTTCCATTACGTGTCTTGACCATCTAACCGATTCATTATAATTTCCGCGGCGGTATTCCACTACGCCTAAATTAAATGACGACTGAAAATCGTTTGTGTCAATACTAACTGCGGTTATGAATTCCTCATAAGCCTGGTCGTACAATTGTTTTCTTGCTATTTCATCCGGTGCTTTAACAGCTTTATCAATCAATAACACACCATAATTATAATGAACACGCGCGCTTCCCGGTGCATGCTCCACATCCGCAGTAAATAATTCTGAATCATATTCCCAGCTGCCGCTTCGTGCAAAGCTCCTGATGCTATAGATAAGCATTAAGGGAAGCAAAATATAAATCGCCTGCGCATGCATTCTCTTTTCTTCTAATCCTTTCGTAAACTTAAGAATGAGCCATGCGAGAACAATTGCAAATCCAATGGATGGTGCGAATGTAAATCGTTCAGCAAACGTATCACCGATCAGGTAAAAAATATTGCTTGTGAGCGCGAACGTGATGAAATAAAATAAGATTCCGAAAACAAGCACTGGCATTGTTATGAAATATTTCACGCATATAAAAACGCAAGCGAGAATTCCTGCCAATCCGACAATTGCCCAAATGGAAGAGAATCCATCAACAGGAATTTCATTGAACGAATAATTATACGAAAGCGGATAACCTACAAGCAGCTTCACCCAATAGCGCGACTGCATTCCGATAGCTGTACCGATTCTGTCAATGACGGAAGCGGAAGAAAGCAATGCATTATTATGATAATCGTAAGTAATAGGCTTCGCGGGTGAGCTTGAAATTACATATGCGTGCCAGCTGAACCACACGAGAACAATTGCAGAAAAACATGCGACGGGAAGAAGCAATTGTTTGATCTTTTTTTCCCTCAAGAGCAACAACGCAATCATCATCGGCGGAAGGAACAGCACAGCGCCTTCTTTGGAAAGCAGGGATAAAAACATCCACGCGGCTGAAATAAGAAGTGATTTTGTTTCTCCTGAAGCGCTCCAGTCAAGCAATTTCCGGAATGACAAAATGAAAAACAGCATGGAAAGCAATTCATCACCGCTTTTAATGTTTGCAGCTACTTCCACATGCACGGGAAGAACGATCCATATTCCACAGGCAATAATGGAAAATGTATGTCCCTGCTTATGGAATAATTGTCGCAACAAAAGGTAAAGCTGGTAAGAAACAAAAGCATACAACAGCACATTTACAAAATGAAATATTGCAGGACTATCACCGAAAACCTGGTATTCAATTGCAAAC
Organism: Bacteroidota bacterium; assembly: GCA_031412295.1. Classification (GTDB taxonomy): domain Bacteria; phylum Bacteroidota; class Bacteroidia; order Palsa-965; family Palsa-965. The sequence continues at coordinate 20,332 of JANOCU010000017.1, read as the reverse complement.
ATGATCATTGAAACCGGGCGAAATATTCCTGAATTGGAATTGGCAAATGAATCAAAGCCCGCCCAATAAAATGTGCTGAGTATTTTTCCGATTCCGCCAAAACCATCTTTAACAAAATCGTTTTTAGTAATAACCGCTACATCATCGAGGGCATAACCAAACCAAATCGTTTGCGCATAAAGGAAAAATGCAAATCCGAAAAACAGCCACGCCATTTTGCGGTCGTTTTGCCAGAAAGGAGCTTTTGTTAAGGAGAGAGGTTTAGCTTTTGCCACGGAGCGTGAAATTAGGAAAGATTGCGAAATAGAAACAGTTTAAATGAAAAGATCATTAGTAATAAATTCTATAAATTAGCATCAATCTCTTACCCTACACTTCTATGAAACATATCTGCATCTATTTTATAGCGCTCCTCACTTTTCTCATTCCAACTGTTGCATTCAGCCAGGGAGGAAATAAGTTGACAGAAAAAGGATTTGGTGTAATTGCACTGAACAAGAAGTTGAGTGCGCTGAAAACCTACCTGGTACCTAAACCGCAGGATTCTTTAAAAGTAAGCGACCACGAATCTTCCTCGGCGTGGTTGGTTGATGTGAAAAAAGCTCAAATGACAACCTACTTCGGATTAAAAGTAAATCGCGTAGAAGTGTATTTTAATTTTGAATACGACCAGGAAGGCGAACCAACGAAGACTGAGATTGTAAGCGAATTTATTGTTTATCTCGAGCCTCCTGCAAACCGTGAAGCTGAAATTGAATTCCAGTCAAAGCTGATTCAATATTACGGAAGCGCAATTGCAGCAAAGACTGAAGCCGGCCAGGCCATGAATTTTATCTGGTTTGGCGATACCACCCTCTTGCAGGTTAATTTTGGCTATGGCGAGGGAGAAATAAAAAATGGTAATTACACTGCCACATTCAACGGCTCCTAAAGTGATTTATCGTTTCTTTTATTTCGTATTCAGGTTAATTATTTTGCCGGATTTTTCCCGCTAACAGGGGAGAATCTACAGCAGCAACAGGAAGAAGTAAGTAGAATTAAACTGTAATTTAGTCATCCTCATCCACCCCTATAACATGCGCTTCCCAAAAAAATCCCTGGCAGTTTTATTCTTCATTTCACTTCCCTTAATCCTCTTTTCGCAAATTAATTCGCGCATGGTTGATCATGGTTATAGCAAGCTGAAGATCAATAAAAAATTCAGCGAGCTCAAAGCGTACCTGGTTCCGATTGATAAGAAAACATTTAAGGATACTACAGAGCTGGATTTTTTGGGCGAACCCTTTACGTCTGTCTGTATGCTGGATTTCAAAAAAGCCGGAATGCTGGAATATTTCGGACCTGCTGTTACTGCAATCGAAGTGTTTTTTTCACAGGGCTATGATGACCAGGGAGAACCGTCGGATGAATATGTGGGGCAATTCATTGTCTATTTTGAACAGCCGAAAACCATTGAAGCTGAAATTGAGTTCAAAAAAAAGCTTGCCGATTTTTACGAAGCGCCGAATCTTACTAATAATGCCGACGGAACACTTATGATGCATTATTGGTATAATGAATCCACGGTGCTGAATGTTTATTTCGGCTACGACAAGGCAGGAAAAAAGAATGGTGTTTATCGCGCCATCTATTCGGCTAACGGAGGATAATTTACTCACCCATTTTTCGAAATCTGCAAAAGCAACGGTTCAATTATTGATTCGTCACACTTTTAATTGATCTGTTGTGATTTTTTGCAAGAATTATTTCCCCTGCATATTTTCCAGCGACCTATATTTGTCACGATGAAAAATTGCATCACCCCTTCTATTGTACTTTGTCATTGCATTCGCAATACTATATTCTGCATTACAACTCTTCCGGCTGTGTGCAACAGCGCTTGTCCGCACGTTTAGCAGGCAGGCCGTTAGGTTAATTACTTGCTGATAGTCCTGTAACACTTCAGGAAACTTCTTCGGCATTCCTTTTTTCTTCCGCTTAAAAAAACGATCCTCACTAACGATCCCGGCTTTCGTATGCACTTTTCTGAATAAGAAGTTGCGTGCGCGTGCCTGATCCTAAAAAATATAATTATGCTTAACACTATTGTTTTAATTATTCCTGTTTTGCTGCTTGCTGTTTTTATCGAATGGTTTATCAGCTACAAAAAAGGGAACAAAAGATATTCCAGCGGCAACTTTGCAATGAACCTTGCGATCGGCGCGATGGACCAGGTCTGCTCACTGATTTATTTTACCGCATTATATTTTGTGCTTGAATTTGTCTACAGCCATTTTCGATTTGTAAGTCTTGAAGAACATTGGTACCACTGGATCACCGCTTACGTATTAATTGATTTTCTTTCTTACTGGTACCATCGCATTTCGCACCGGGTAAATATTTTCTGGGCCGGGCATGTTACGCATCATTCGTCGGAGCATTTTAATTTTTCGAATGGTTTCCGCACTTCTTTTTTCCAGGGAATCAACCGAATTATTTTCTGGAGCTGTCTCCCGCTTTTCGGATTTACACCTTTGATGCTCGTAATCATTCTCAAAGTTTCCGGACTTTACGATTTCCTTCTGCACACACAATATATTCCAAAGCTCGGATTTCTCGAAAAGATTTTGGTAACGCCATCACAGCATCGTGTTCATCATGGCCGCAACGATATTTATATTGACAAAAATTACGGATCAACCTTTGTGATTTGGGATAAGCTCTTCGGTACTTACCAGGAAGAAACAGAAACGGTTGAATACGGCATTAAAGCAAATTACGTTGACGATAATCCGTTTATGGCAGTTGGTTATTACTATCAATACCTCTGGCGTGCGATGAAAATGCAAAAAGGATTTTTCAATAAAATCGGATTACTTTTTCTTCCGCCGGATAAAACGCCTACCCCAATAAATAAAATTCAAAGCAGAAAAAAAGCAGAGAGCATTCCGTTTCGCCTGGAACATTACGCGTATTTCCAATTAGCCTGCGCCGTACCGGGATTAATTGCAATGCTGCTTTACAAAGATTTTTTACCGGTATGGGAAATTGCGCTGTATTCCGTCATCGGCGTTACTTCCATTTCAAGCGCCGCAATGATTCTTAATACAAATATCTCAAATCGATTTTACGCGTTTGAATCAGCCCGAATTGGAATTTTATTTGTCTTCGTATTGCTCGTTGCGCTATTGAAAATGAAATTTTATATCCTGCCACTTGCTTTTTTCCTGCTGATTTCACTTTTCGTTTTAACAACATTGCAGAAAAGGAACGCAACCTATTCCAATCACTAATTTTTAATGCAAATAAAGAAGGCCGGTCTTTCAACCAGCCTTCTTTATATAATTTTCAAATTTCGAATTTTCGAATTTCAAATTACCATCCCAATATCCACGCAAAAATCAACGGCACTACAATCGTAGCATCTGATTCCACAATGAATTTGGGCGTAGTGATATCCAATTTACCCCATGTAATTTTCTCATTCGGCACAGCTCCTGAATACGAACCGTAAGAAGTTGTTGAATCAGAAACCTGGCAGAAATACGACCAGAAAGGAACATCATGCCATTCCAGATCCTGGTACATCATCGGCACAACACAAATCGGGAAATCTCCTGCGATACCTCCGCCGATCTGGAAAAAACCAACTCCTTTTCCTGACGAATTTTTCCTGTACCAGTCAGCAAGCCAAACCATGTATTCAATTCCGCCTTTTGTAGTCGTCGGATTCATTTCGCCTTTGATGACGTATGACGCGAAAATATTTCCCATTGTAGAATCTTCCCAGCCCGGACAAATGATCGGAAGATTTTTTTCCGCCGCTGCGATCATCCAGGAATTTTTCGGATCGATTTCATAATACTGCTCAAGCACACCGCTTAAGATCATTCTGTACATGAACTCGTGCGGGAAATAACGTTCGCCTTTTTTATCAGCGTCTTTCCATAATTCTACAATATGTTTTTGCAGGCGACGAAAAGCTTCTTCTTCAGGAATACAAGTATCTGTTACACGATTCATTCCTTTTTCGAGCAATTCCCATTCTTCCTGCGGAGTAAGATCGCGGTAATTCGGAACGCGTTTGTAATGTGAATGCGCAACAAGGTTCATCAAATCCTCTTCAAGATTCGCACCGGTGCAGGAAATGATCGCGATTTTGTCCTGGCGGATCATTTCGGCAAGCGATAGTCCCAACTCTGCAGTGCTCATTGCACCAGCCAGGGAAACCAGCATTTTACCGCCTTCTAAAAGATGAGTTTCATATCCTTTAGCCGCATCTTTCAAAGCAGCAGCGTTAAAGTGACGGTAATGATGGTCAACAAATTGGGAAACGGGTCCTTTATTCATGGTTCTTGCTGGATTATTTGTTAAAATCAGGTGCAAAAGTAGGTTGATTCAAGATTCAAAATTCAAAATTCAAGATTCTATTAGAAAAATTCAGATTCAGGTCAATTCCGGGATGCCGGAAAATGCCATCAATCTTGAATTTTGAATCTTGAATCTTGAATTTTTCGTGGAATGTTAATATCAAATGTTCCATCTATTAACAAAACCTCATTTTATGCACAAATCTCCTGTTTTTGCCTTGTGTTTAGCGGGTTTTAGGATTACTTTTGCACTATCAAATCAGTGCTGAAATCCTACAGGCGAAATGTCGCCGAAACCAGTACTGAAACAAAGGCCAAATTACCACCACAATTCACATGAAAAAATTTCTACTCGCGATCCTTTCGTTGGGAACTGCAACTTTTGCACAGGCTCAATGCACAGAACTTTTCTTTTCAGAATATGTTGAAGGTTCATCGCACAGCAAAGCGCTTGAAATCTACAATCCGACTTCAAGCCCGATCCAATTATCTGAATACCGCCTCATCCGTTTTTCAAATGGAGCATCATTACCGGTCGACAGCATTGATTTAGTTGGAACACTCCCTGCACACAGTGTTTGGGTAGTTGTAAACGGCCAGGCAACTCCTGATGCGAATGGCGCATTTTGCGATCCTGCTTTGATCGCTATGGCTGACCAGGTTGGTCCGGCAAATTACGCAGTAGGAACTGCTGTAATGTATATGAATGGTGATGATGCAATTGCGCTTGTTCGTATTGCTCCACGCGCATTCGTTGATATTTTCGGTAAGATCGGCGAAGATCCGGGAACTGCGTGGACAGATGTTTTCCCTTATACATCTGCACAGGGAACATGGTGGACAAATGATCACACACTTATCCGCAAACCATCTGTTACAGGTGGCGTAACAGTAAACCCATCAGCTTTTAACGTAACTGCAGAATGGGATTCTCTTCCTGAAAACACATGGACGAATCTTGGTCAGCACGTTTCTGTTTGTGGTAATACAGGTGTGAACGAAGGATTGCAAAATGCAGCTTCAATTGCTGTTTATCCGAATCCATCTAATGGAACATTTGTAATTAAAGCAACTTCACCAATGAATAAAGTAGAAATCTACAATATACTTGGTGAACTGGTTTATTCTGAAACAGCGGTTACTTCTGATAATAAACTAGTTGATTTGTCGGCACAGCCTGCAGGAATTTACATCGTTCAGGTATTGCTTGCTAACGGAAAAAGTTCTGTTTCAAAAATCAGCGTTCAGTAATATTCTTTATTCACCGGGTGTGTTTTCGAAAACAAAACACACCTGGTGAAAAATATTTCCCCCCTTTACAATTCCCATGAAGCAATTTTTCATTCTCCTTTGCGTGTATTTTAGTCTGCCGGTTTTTTCACAGCAAACTGTAAGCGGATTTGTACGTGATGCGGCTACGGGCGAAGCGCTTGTTGGCGCAATCATTCTAGTAGACGGGAAAGTGCAGGCTGTAGCAGACATTGATGGCTCTTACAAAATGAAATTAGCTGACGGGACTTATAAGCTGAAAACAAGTTACACCAGCTACGATCCTGATTCTGCTGTTATTGTTGTTGCAGGCAAACCTGTTGTGCGTGATTTTAATGCTAACAGCATCGTTTTAAAAGAAGTGGAAATTATTGCTGATGTGGCGATCGACCGCAAAACGCCTGTTGCATTTTCTAATATCGGTGAAGTGAAAATTCGTGAAGAGATCGGTTCGCGTGATATAACCATGCTGCTGAATTCTACTCCGGGCGCTTATGCAACCGAACAAGGTGGTGGCGCTGGCGATTCACGTATCAGCATCCGCGGAGTTGATCAGCGGAATGTGGGCGTGATGGTGGATGGTGTTCCGATGAATGATATGGAAAACGGGCAGGTGTACTGGAGCAACTGGAGCGGACTTTCTGATGTCACCCGCACCATGCAGGTACAACGCGGACTCGGTGCATCGAAGCTTGCAATTCCTTCTGTCGGCGGAACGATCAACGTATTGACACGCGGAATTGACAATAGAAAAAGTTTAGTGGTGCGTACTGATTTCGGAAATAACAGCATGCAGAAATTATCCGTGATGTATAATTCCGGCGAATTCGGAAAAGGATGGGGCGTAACATTCGCAGGCTCACGCAGAACAGGAAATGGCTGGGCAGATCAGACATGGGATGATCAGTGGGCGTATTTTTTCAAATTGCAAAAACGTTTTGATCAGCATCTTTTCAGCATCAGCGTAAACGGCGCACCACAATCGCATGCACAACGTTTTAATCGTTTGCCAATCGGAGTTTATGACCGAAGTTTCGCAGAGAAGCTCGGAATAAATGTGGATTCATTGTATGGTGCAACAGAATACACCACGCGGACTCAAGGTGAACGCGGACTTCGCTACAATCCGAATTGGGGATTTCTTGATTACAACGACGGGCAAACCGGGATCATCGGGCAGAGTGTGAATTTTTATAACAAGCCGCTTTTTAATTTGTCATGGCATTATGTTCCGAATGAAAAGCTGACCATTACAACTGTTACTTACCTTTCTTTAGGTAATGGTGGCGGAACAAATTATAGCGGAACAATTAACCGTGATACATTAACCGGTCAGCAGGATCTGACTTCTACTTACAATTCGAACAGCACGAATATTGATCCGCTCTACAGCACAACGGAACATAAATCCACCCGCGCTATTCTTGCTTCGATGAACAATCACATCTGGCTCGGCGCAATTACAACAGCTACATACAAACCAAATGATCGTTTTTCGTTTTTGCTGGGTGCTGATGCACGTCATTACAAAGGATCACATTTCAGGAGAGTGCACGATCTTTTAGGCGGTGATTATTATGTTGAGCCTACGATCGCAAATATGAATCAGCCACGCGGCACTTATTTTGGCGATCCGAATTTCCAGTATTACCAAAAACGCGTTGGAGATAAAGTGTCGTACTACAATGATAGTTATGTAGACTGGGGCGGACTTTTTGCGCAGGGAGAATATTCGAAAAATAACCTGAGCGTTTTCCTTACAGCGTCGGGGTCGGTTACACAATACCTGCGCGTTGATCATTACAAAAAACGTGATATCGTAATCGGCGAAGATGTAATTCCGATGATTGTTGGATACAATGAAACGTATTACACCAATGGAACACAATCAGCAGTTGCACAATACGGCGCTAACGTGACCACTTCGGGTGATTCAACGATCATTGACAATCCAAGTGGTCCGACTTATTACATCCGCAATGCGCAGGCTTACGCATGGGATTCTGAGAATGCACGTATTGCCCAGACAAATAAAAAAACATTCAAAGGATTCACACTTAAGACCGGCGTGAATTATACGCTTGGCCAACATTACAATGTATTTATGAATGTCGGTTACCTGAAAATGGCGCCGCGTTTTAATACTGTTTTTGATAACAGCAACAGGGAATATCCATCCGTAAAACATCAAATTGTAAAAGCAATTGAATTAGGTTTCGGTGCACGCTTCCCAAAATTTGCCGCGAATTTAAACATGTATTATACCGACTGGCAAAACAAACCACCAGGGGGCACATTAACGCTTACCACTCCTGATGCAACTTATTTTTATGACCTGCTTGGATTAAATACAACTCTTAAAGGCATTGAATTTGATTGCAGCTGGAGGCCAATAAAAAAATTGCAGATCGAAGCGCTTGCATCTTTCGGCGACTGGAAGATCAACTCAACAGGTGAAGTAAATCTGTACGACAACTTCACCTATTTATACGCGAAAACAATTTCCTACAGCGCAAAAAATATTCACAGCGGAGATGCAGCCCAGACACAAATCGGCGGTGCTGTTCGGTATGAGCCAATCAAAGGATTTTACCTCAAACCGCGTTACACTTTTTTCGGAAGACACTATTCCAACTTCGACCCGATTGCATTGGCAGAAATTAAGGATGTGAATGGAAATGTTGTGTATGACAATCGTGACCGTGAATCGTGGAAAACACCTTCGTATGGTTTGCTTGACGTATTTGCAGGTTATGAGATCCGTGAAGAAATTCCGGGTGAAAAAAATAAGATCATCATCGTTTCGTTCAATTTTTCAGTTACAAATGTGCTCGATACTAAGTACATTAGTGATAGTCAAAACGGAAGCAATTTCGATGCTTCTACCGCATTAGTTTATATGGGAATGGGGCGTCGCTGGAATATCGGAATGCGGTTTGCCTTTTAAATAAAAAAATGAAAATGAAGTTGCGCTCTCCTGTTGATGCGTAACAAAATAAAAACCAAAATCACCTTAGCAGGAGGTGAAATGAAATCATGAAACGTATTCTCACATCGCTGGTTATTTTTGCGGCCATTGCTGCATCAGCACAAACAACGCTTCCAACCAACTGGAGCTTCCCGACAACTGTATATCCTACAGGATGGTCTGAAAGCGGAACATCTTATTACACCGGTTCAGGAAATACACCTCCTGCCGCTAAGCTTGACAGCGATTTTGACTGGGTGCAAATTCATTTTGCAAGCGCTCCCGGACTTCTTTCCTATTACATTGCCGGAAACAGTTTCGTCGGTGGCACATTTGAAGTACAGGAATCGATCAACGGAACTGTCTGGACAACGCTCCGCACATTCACGGATGTAAATATTCCTTCAGCAACTTACTCACAGTTTTCCGACAACCCTGCTTCTGCTTCCCGTTACATCCGTTTTTATTACACGGATAAAGTGAGCGGTAACGTTGGTCTTGATGATGTGCTTTTATATGCAGCACCTGCAGGACCACAGCAGGAAATCAATGTGCAGCTTAACAGCGTAACGGTTCTTAACGGCGGATCAGTTTATTTTAATTCACCGGTGAGCACAATGACAGCACAAAATTTTCTTGTTCAGAATCTTGGAACTGTAAACACGCTGAATGTAACTTCTGCAGTTATCAGCGGACCAAACGCTTCTGAATATGTTGTTTCATCTTCGCCTTCTGCAATCGCTGCGCTGAATAACGGAACACTTACAATTAATTTCACACCAACAGGCCCTGGAACACGTCCTGCAATTTTAACAATCACCAGCGACGATGCGGATGAGCCTGCTTATGTGGTTAATTTGAATGGCATTGGTGGAAATTATGTGAATGAACCAACTGCCGCTCCAACCAATCTCACATTTACCAGCGTAAAATCTTACCGCTTCAAAGTAGAATGGCTTCCTTCCGTTCCGGCTTCAGAAGGATATATCGTTCTTCGTAATGATGTAACCTCACCAACCGATATTCCTGCTGATGGAATGGGTTATACAGTCGGCGACCAGGTCGGCGCGTGCAAAGTGGCTTATATCGGAACAGGAACAAGCTTCTGGGCAAATTACATTGGCGCAAATGAAAATTATTTCTTCAAGGTGTTTTCATATAATGGACCTGTTCCATTCAGAAATTATTTTGATTCTTCACCGCTTGCAGGATCAGTTGTTTCTTCCGGTTCTATGCAGCCTTCTACGTATTACAATGGTATCAGCACTTCAGCTCCGACATTCGTAAGCGATTTGACTTCCCTGATCAATCCGCACGTCGATAATTTCTACAGCAATTACGGACCACGTATGGTTACTGACTTCTGGGCCCGCGATACTGCAAATGGTAATAAAGTAGTTACCTGCGTTTATTCCGGCGAAGACCTGATCTATACCGAACCTTTTGCATGGACAGTATTCAGTCGCGAACATACTTATGCGTTCAGCTGGATGCCGACAAATCCGTCAACCAACGGTCCGGAATACAGCGATTATTTCAACTTGTTTCCAACCGATCAGAATAATGCGAATGCGGTGAGAAGCAATTATCCTTTGGGAGAAGTTGTTGCGCCGATCAGCACTTTTATGGGTGCTCGTTATGGACTGAATGCACTGGGACAAACCGTTTACGAGCCGCGTGATGCACAAAAAGGTGATGCTGCACGTGCAATGTTTTACATGGCAACCTGTTACAACACTTCATCCCAAAACTGGGGATTGCCTGATCCGATCAGCCCAACAATTACTTACGGCCAGGATCAGAATCTTTTGAAAACATGGCATTACATGGATCCGCCTGATGCACGCGAGATCGCTAAGAACGATTACATCGATTCATTGCAGGGTAACAGGAATCCATTCATTGACAGTGTGAATTACGCTTGTTACATTGATTTTGATAATATGACAAAGATCAACGGACCTGTTCTTCCTTGTAACGCAACTACAATCGGCGTGAACGAACAGAATCCGAACCAGGTGCAAATGGGAATGTGGCCGAATCCCACCGCAGGATCATTTACATTGTATTACCAGACCGGAATTAATGAGCAGGTCATCGTTCGTCTCATTGATTTGACAGGCCGTGTGATCTTTGAACAGGCAAATAATGCAACATCCGGAGCGAATGCTTTTGCGCTTGATTTCGCATCGGTTGCAAAAGGTGTTTATACCCTCCAGGTGCAGGGAAAAACAGTAATAAACGAGAAGTTGATACTGGAATAATCCTCTTCCGAAAAATAAATCAAGGTCTGCAATTCGAAATTGCAGACCTTTTTTTTGCCCTTTTTGAGGTTTTTTGACCCGCTTTTGAGTTGATTTGAGGAAGTTTTAACACGTTTTTATTCAAATTGGGCCGATTTTAAGCCTGTTTTTAGGTCCATTCCGATTCTTTAACAATTTTAAATCGGGCAAAAATAATACCCCTGAATCTCCTGAAAACCGCAACCATAGCGGGTTTTAGCCGTATGAGAGATTAACCTCTGAGTTATCCACACGCCGGTATGGATGATTAAAATTTGCTTAAAAGCCTTATTTAGGTATTTTAGCGGGGCTTTGAAAAAAGCCAATCGAACAGTTTTTATGGACAGTTATAGTAGAATACGGAATGAAAGCACTCAGGTACATAGCCGTTCTGTCCCTTGCCCTCTTTGGGTATTGGGTTAAGGCAAATCACGCAAACGCCGTCTCCCCGACGACTACCTCAATAGTATCTGACACTACTGATCCTTACGATCCTCCCCTTCCAAAATTAAAATCTGACACTGCACAACCCGAAACTGACGTTGAATTAACCCTCATCGACACTGCTGATGGCGATCCGCCTGCAAAAAGCGCGAAAGTTTCTCCTTTAGAGGCTCACGAAGACGAAAGCATTGAAGATACGCCTGCAGGAGAAATTTATGACGACTGGGATACCACCAGCGTCCATTCCGACAAATTCGACGCGCTTGTATTTGACGATACGATTCGCATTCCTTTAAGAGATCCAGGGCACTGCCAGTATGTTCACCCGTTTAACGGAACCACTACTTCTAATTTCGGTTTCCGCAAATACCGCTACCATTTTGGTGTAGATATCAATCTTGAAACGGGCGATACTGTTCGTTGCGCATTCGATGGTAAAGTTCGTATAGCACAGAAAAGTAAATCATACGGCTATGTGGTTGTTATCCGTCACAATAACGGTCTTGAAACGTATTACGCTCACCTTTCAAAAATGACTGTGAAACCGGGTGAAGATATTGAAGCCGGAATGACACTCGGACTTGGTGGAAATACCGGTCACTCTTACGGAAGCCATTTACATTTTGAAGTTCGTTTCCGCGGTGTAGCAATTGATCCGAATTACCTGATCGATTTCAAGAACCAGACCTTGCGCACTGATACGTATGAGCTGACAAAAGCAGATTTCAAATACCTGACCGAGTCATATAAAGTGCGTCATTATTCCCGCAAGCGTAAAAAAACCTGGTACACGTATTACTGTCCCGGTGGCGCACATTATTCTACCCCGGAAGCAAGATCCGTTATGGCACGCGTTGAAAAACCTGTTATGCCGGGAACACCTGCAACCGGTTGTGCTGCTCCTGTAAATCCGCCTGCTACTTTCAAAGAAGTTCCATCGACAAACAATCCTGCTCCAAAAAAGACTGCGACTACTACACCTGCACCAAAACCGCAGACAAAAACAAACACGCAGTCAAAAACAAATAATACAGCAGCAAAACCAACCGGCACTCCTGTTTATCACACTGTAAAATCAGGAGAGTCTTTGTATGCGATCTCGTTGAAATATCACACAACTGTCGACAAGCTTTGTGCGCTGAACAATATTAAAAAGACTTCGGTGCTTAGCATTGGTAAGAAATTGAGAGTTAAATAAGCCGCTCCTGCCTGCCGCAGCACCGGCCATGCGCGGCTGCAGGCAGGGATTACGCAGATTTGCGCAGATAAAAAAAATGAAAAGGAAACCGATTAGAGATGATCGGTTTTTTTTGTGTGGGACTTTAAGAAAGGCTTAACCATAAAACTTAGTGCCTTCGTGTCTTTGTGTTTGTGGCGATCCATTTTTTTTGCCACAAAGCGACAAAGGCACTAACAAAAATATTTGAGGAGATTTTCTATGCAAGTTTATATTTTTGGCAATGGTAATATCAGCTTCGATGATTTCAGGAAGCATTATGAAGAACCGATCAAACGGATTTTAGAATCGGATAATGATGCAGGTTTTCTTTTGTGCGATTTTCGCGGAACGGATACGCTTGCGATGGAACTGTTGAAATCAAAAACATCCAATGTCACCGTATTTCATGTTGGAGAAAAGCCAAGATATTTTCCTGATAAATTCAAAACAAAAGCACGCGGATGGAAAGTGGTTGGCGGATTTGAATCGGATGAGCAGCGGGATATTGAAGTGGCGAAACTGTGCACTCACTTTTTAGCCAAAGATTTTAATTCGGATGAAAAGCGAAAAAGCGGAACATTAAAAAGTATTGAATTTTGTATTGAACTTGGAAGGGTTAATTTGTCAATTTGATACTAAAGGTTTCCATATAAAACTTAGTGCCTTCGTGTCTTTGTGGCGATCCTTTTTTTTTGCCACAAAGCGACAAAGGCACTAGAAAAAATTAATTCACCCCCTCTTCCCTCCACATAAATTCACACCGCACTAAATTATAATAACCGAACTTATCATTCTTCTCCACGCGCAAAATAGTGTTGTTCATGAATTCGATTTCATTGTAAACGCAAGGTAATAACCAGTTTCCCTGCTTGTCCATTAATCCGAAAGCTTTGCCGTCGTTTACGTATAAATAATCATTGAGAAGAACAACACTTTCAAATTGCGGCTGAATGATTTCTTTGTCTTTCATATTGATCACACCGATAAGCTCATCCTCTTTTACAAATGCAAGTCCGTCTTTAAACGTGCTTACCCATTCGTATTTGTAAGGAATGACCAGCTTGTTTTTTGTATCAATAAATCCCCATTTATCTTTTTTCTTCACCGGCGCTAAACCATTTTCGAAAGGAAGAATATCTTCAAATTCAAAAGGCACGATTACTTTTCCTGTAGTATCGATCATGCCGACTTTACCTTTGCTTTTGACACGTACGCGGCCGTTGTGAAATTTACTTTCGCCGGATAAATTTTTATCATATTCATAAACAGTATCGGCAACAAAACTCCCATTGCGGCGAATGTAACCGCATTTATTTTCTGCAACCACCATTGCATATCCGTCTGTAAAAGGAGAAATAAAAGTATAAACCGGGCGAACCAATTCTTTTCCATCAATAGAACGTAAACCGAATTTTCCATTCAGCGAAATACGTGCAACACCATGATCAAAACTTTCGACCCAATCATAAATACATGCTACAACTTTATTTCCCGAGTAATCAATGAAACCATATTTTGCACTGTCCACAACATATGCGAAACCACCGGAAAAATCACCGGCCTTTTCATAACGACATGGAATAACTTCAGTGCCGAACATATCGATGTAACCGTATTTTCCATTGCGCACCACCACCGCACGCGCATCATGAAAATCACTTATTTCATCGTAAATAACAGGCACTACTAAATGTCCTGCGCGATCTGTGAGCCCCACTTTATTATTGCGCTTCACCTGCGCCACACCTTTATGAAAAGTTTCTGCTTCATCATATTCAAAAGGAATCACCACTTTTCCGCTCTTAGAAATAAATCCGCTTTTATCTTTTAAACCGGCTGCTGCAACTCCTTCTGTAAATGGTTCAACCCAATCGAATGTGCAGGGAATGCTTATTGTTCCTGTGCTGTCGCAAAATCCCCAGCGTTCATTTTGCATAACAGGATAAAGCGTCATCATCGACAAACGAAGATCTTCGCTGATCGTTTGTTTGAAAGGGAAATCAGGATAATCGATCCAGAATTGTGCGATGGTGGTGGATTTTCCATCCGCAGTATAAAGCGCATAAATTCTTTTCCATGCATCAGCAACATTTCGGTTCGATGGATATTTACGAATGAAAGCGTGGAACTGCGGAATATTATTTGAAAGCGTAGAAAAATGAAAGATCGCATCCTCCGCCAATTTTGCATAAGGAGAAGCAGGATGATCGCGAAGAAATTTTTCGTACGAAGCAATGCTGCTGTCTTTCGTTATTGTTTCGTACAACAGCTGCTCATACATGGCTAATGCTTCCGTATGCTGCAATGCACCCGGGTAACGATCAGCAAAATTTTTATAATCTTCCCAGCGACCGGCAAGCTGTGCATTACGATAAGCGAGCTCATCTCTTTTAGTAACTGCTTCTTTTTGCAAAACAGAACCGCAGTATGAATCGAGATAATCTTCCCATGCAGCTACAGTTGCTTTTTTTTCACTGATGCGAAATGCAAGTGTATCAATTCGTTTTTTAAGAAGATCGATTTGAACTCCATCCACGCCTAATTTTTGAATGCGGACTTTTTCTTTTGCGGAAATTTTTGTCCAGCCCCATTGTGCGACAAGAATTGCTGCATGCGCACGTGTAACATCGTAAAACGGATTATCGGTACGCGTGTAAATGGTGGCAAGTCCGAAACCGGCAGCGGCAGGATGGCGTTTAATTGATTTGCTGAAAATTTCTTT
The DNA here is from genome assembly GCA_031412295.1 of Bacteroidota bacterium. Taxonomy (GTDB): domain Bacteria; phylum Bacteroidota; class Bacteroidia; order Palsa-965; family Palsa-965. The sequence continues at coordinate 5,079 of JANOCU010000017.1, read as the reverse complement.
TGCAGAAAAATAATTGTAGATGCGCAGCGCTTCGTATCCTTTCTCAATCTTTCCCGCAGAAAGAGAAAGTGATGCGAAAGAAAAAAGCAAAACAAAAAGAAAAACGCGCCTGAACATGAAGGGTAAATTTACGCGTTTAGTTTTTAGTTTCGAGTTCGGAGTTTCGAGTTCTGGGTTTCGAGTTTATGGTCTTTGTTTGGAATTGCTTTTGGCTTTTCGATTTGGAATTTAGATCTTCTTTCTAAAACACATAAAACCAACCCGAAACCCGAAACTTTTTTAACCCGAAACTTTTTAACCCGAAACCCGAAACTTTTTTTAACCCGAAACTCGAAACTAAACAACTACTTTTGCCTATGCCTTTTTCTCACGGACAAATTTCCTTTGCGTTGGTATTTATTGCAGGCTTTGCTATTGCGTTGATTTGGGCTTACCGGAAAGATTCGAAGACCAATCGCAAAAATTTCGGGGCGGCATGGAAAATCCTGGTTACTGTAATTATTATTATGGCAACGTTATCTTTCATTTTAAAGAATATTCGTCTTCATTGATTTTCAGCATTTTACAAGCAGGTAAAATCACCCCTTTCGACGAATTGTGCAATTTTTTCGACTAATCTGCGTAATTCTCAAGATAAAACTTGACATCGACTATTTTCTTGCCTAAATTTGCAGAAAATCACCATATTGTTTTTGGACTTATAAAAGATGAAGAGCATAATTTCCCTTATCGCCGTTTTCATCTCGTTTGCAGGACTTTTCGCGAATGAGGCTTTGCTTGTTGAAGGTAAATACCAGAACAAGAACATTTATGTGCAGAATTCTTTCAGCTCAAATGGCGTTGGATTTTGTGCATATGAAGTCTACGTAAATGACGTGCGTACGACAGATGAAGTTGCTTCGTCTGCTTTCGAAATTGATCTTCGCCCTTATAATTTTCACCAGGGTGATAAAGTAGAGATCAAGATCTTTCATAAAGAAGGTTGTCAGCCAAAAGTGCTGAACCCGGAAGCATTAAAACCACGTCCGACATTTGCAACAAAATCAATTACAATAAATGCTACGGGCATGATCACCTGGACAACCACAGGCGAAACAGGCGCGCTTCCTTTTATTGTTGAGCAATACCGTTGGAATAAATGGGTTTACGTTGGCGAAGTTCAGGGCATCGGAAATCCTTCTGAACATACTTATTCTTATCAGGCAACTGCACATTCAGGCGAAAATAAATTCCGTGTGAAACAGGTTGGTTTTGGAAAAGAAGTAAAATACTCTCCGGAAGTAAATTTCACCCCGGCAAATAAAGCGCCTCTTTCTTATACCTTATCAGGCGATACAAAACAAGTTACTATTTCAGGCGAGTCGTTGTATGAAATGTATGACGCATACGGAAATGTTGTGCTGAAAGGCTTCGGTTCGAAAATCGATCTTACAGGTTTTGCAAAAGGAACCTACTGGCTTTGCTACGACAACCAGGTGAATGAAGTGAAGAAGAAATAAAAGAAAATTAGTTTTGAAAGGAAAGGCTTCAGAAATGGAGCCTTTTTTTTGTTTTTTCCTTGTTGATTGTTCATTGTTTGTTTGACATTGTTTGTTCTGTGCTAAGACTTTTGCATCGCATGAAAAAATGTTCAATGCCAAACTAACAATGAGCAATGTTCAAGGTTTCCTTGACCGAAGCCTTATTCTTTCTGCAGCAGCAAACTTTCCAATTCAGAAAATATCATGGCAGTCGCGCCCCAGAGAATTTGTCCGTCTACGATATAACAGGGCGCATCAATGAACATGTTTTTTCCGATGGTAATTCTTCTGCGGTCTTTGAATTCTGCAGCAAGCAAATGATCCAACGGAAATTCAATTACCGCATCCACTTCATGCTTGTCGGGAATCCATGCGGGTTTTTCATCTAACCGCGCTACAAAAGGACTCACAAGAAAATTGCTGACGGGTATATAAACCGGGCTCAGCGCGCCGAGCATGGCAGATTCTGAAATTTTTATTCCAACCTCTTCTTCAGTTTCACGCATGGCGGTGAATGTCAGTGAGAGATCGCCTGCTTCCACTTTTCCTCCGGGAAGCGCTAATTGTCCGCTGTGCATTCCATCGTATGACGGGCGGCGGATGAGCGCGGTGTAGATCGTTCCTTCGTAGGGAAAGAGTGGAAGCAAAACTGCGCTCGGACGATGATTCGGATTTTGTTTGAGATATTCTGCGGTTGGAATTCGTGCGCGGGATGACATGCGATGCTGCGCAGATTCGCCCGGAAGATTTTCGGAGATCTTCTTTTGTAATGCGCTGAAAAAAAGTTCGGGTTGTGATAGCAGATCGATCATCAGGGTACAAATGTACGATGTACGATGTACCTGCCCGCAAAAAAGCGCAAGCAGGCGCGGCGGCAGGCAGGCGATGTACGATTTGAAAAAAGGAAAAATGATTTGCGAACTAAACCTTCAAAACAATTTTAAAAGCTTGCCGAAGTATTATCCGCCGGCTGCACCCGCACTTTCATTCCCACTTTCAAACGCACATAACCTTCCCAACCATTGTATGTTTTTAATTCTTTCACAGTAATTCCATAATGCTGCGAGATCTTCGTGTAATTATCGCCGCGCACGACTGTATGAAATTCTTCGCCAAGCGGACGAACACCATAACCTTGTTTCGTTCGCACCAGGCAAACACGCTCTGCAACTAATGCATGCGTTGCATAATTAATAAAATATGCAGGATCAATTGCGATGCCGCGGAAACGTGTTTCGAAATGCAAATGCGTTCCGGTGGAATGTCCTGTTGATCCGCCAAGGCCGAGTAATTGTCCGCTGTTTACAATATCACCGGGCTTCACTTTAATTTTATAGAGATGCGCATACACGGTTTCCAATCCATTGTAATGCCGCACGATCACCACATTTCCATAACCACCTTCTTTGCCTGCAAAACGGACCATTCCCGAAAACGCACAACGGACAGTATCACCGCGATTCAAATCAATATCCACACCGCGGTGAAAAGCAGAATCGCGCCAGCCGTATGTGGAAGTGATCGTACCGCTGAATGGAAAAGTAAATTCACCGCTGGTGGCAATGGAAAGATCGATGTTCGTAAGCGTTTCACATTTGTATAACGAATCGCGGTAAGGAAAAACATGCTTCGTATCCCAGCTTCCGTAAAACCGATCAGCCGGATAAAAAGCAAATGCGCCGAATTGATTTTTGGGTTGCTGTGCATTTAATTCTGCTATCCGCGTTTTGATCATTGCATACAAAGCAGCATCATGCACATCCGCATCAAAAAGTGAATCGATCGTGAGTATTAATTCTGCTTCACTCATTTGCGGAATAGAAGCTGCAATCGCATACGATCCCGGGCAAAGTCCAAGCGTATCTCCACCGGCAATCAAGCGACCTGAAAAAAAAGTGACAACGAGAGTGATCACGCAAAATGCGTAACGAAAACGGGGAAACAAAATGTGTGTGGTGTTAGGGAGTTAGGTTTACTAAGATAGGGGAATTTGCCAAAAGGGCGAATGTGCTAATTTGCTAATGGGTTAATTTGCTAATAGAAAAATGATGTGCAGATGTGCGGATGTGCAGATGTGCAGATGTGCGGATTAACCATTAGCACATTAACCCATTAGCACATTAGCAAATTATTTACAACCTGCATTCATTTTATCTTTCGCTGCATCGGTGAAACCCATTTGTTCTGCTTTTGAAAAATCTTCGCAGGCGGCTTTTTTATTGTTGAGCTTAAAGTTTGCTTTTCCGCGCAGATCGTAATCTTCTCCACTGCCTCCTGCTTTGATCGCGATAGAAAGATTATCAATTGCCAGCTGCCACTTTTCCTGCTCGAAATACATTTTACCTAATCCGCGAGCGGCACGGAGATTTGCAGATTCAATCGTGAGCACTTTTTTGTAATCGGTTTCGGCTTGAATGAATTTTGTTTTTCCCTGTGCCATATTCGCATCCGCACGTGCGAGCAATGTCGGGACATCATCTTTTTTAAATGTCAGGGCTTTATTGAAATCTTTTACTGCATTCGGATACATTTTTTGTTTGGCAAATAGCTCACCGCGCAAACGAAACATATCTGCATCTTTCGAATGAAATTGCTCGATGATCATGCTGTAATCTTTTATCGCATCATCATTTTTTCCAAGCGTAGTATTGCACAAAGCTTTTGCACGATACAGTTCTTCAGTTGCAAAACCCATTGTAACCGCTTTGGAATATTCTCCAATCGCTACGTCATTTTTATTTTGTGTCGCATGAATTTTCCCTTGTTCGAAATATGCTTTTCCCATATTCGGATTCAGTGTCACCGCTTTTGAAAAATCCGCCAGCGCTTCGGTTTGTTTTTTCATATCGCGGTATAAAATTCCACGCTGATATACAACTTCTGCATTTTTTGCATCGAGCGAAATGGCCTTATTAAAATCAGCCAGCGCATTTTCGGATTGTTTTGCTTTTACATACAACATCCCGCGATTGACATACGAATCGAGATAATCGGGGTTTAATTTTATTGCTGTTGTATAATCGGTGATTGCAACCTGGTCATTTCCGAGCTGCGCATTTAAGTGTGCTTTGTAATAAAATCCGGGCGCATATTTCGCATTCAGCTGTGTTGTTTTTGTGTAATCAGCCATAGCAAGGTCATTTTTACCGAGCTTTTCATTGGCCCTTCCGCGATCGAGATAACCTTCGAAATACGTGGCGTCGGCTTTTATCGCAAGATCAAATTGCACGATCGATTCAAGATATTTTCCCTGCTCAAACAGCTTTTTCCCTTTTTCATGATACACATACGCAGGCTGCGCAATGATCAACAGGGGCGCCAGTACAAAAATCAAAACCACGAGCATCTTTTTCATGTTCTAAATATAATTGGAAATCATTATTGTGCGAGATATTTTTTGATGTGAGTTTGTCAATGCCCCGATTATTTTCTCTCTTCTTTTCTTCTGTAAATAATTCCGATTGCCAACGCTAAGGGTAAAAAATTTTCTTCTACGTGCTCAAGGCAACAGTTGTTTGTTCTTAGCGTGAATAGTCAGTTTCTTTAACGAGATAGATTA
>JANOCU010000016.1:0-144952 GCA_031412295.1 Bacteroidota bacterium | reverse complement strand
TGACATTAAGGTATTGAAAACCAATAATTGAATGGATTAAATCAGACTCTCCGATAGCATAATTATGCAGTGCTAACAAACATTAAAATGCACACGGAGAGTCACTGCAAAAATAAATCAATTTGCCTTTCGCGGGCGCTTGATAAGCTGGGATTAGAATATCTTTCTATACTCAGCGGATTTACAAAACGTAAAGCGCGTAAGATCGAGGGTCTCAATCTGATTATTAGTTTTTATAATGCTATCCGTCTCAAACATTTGAGCTTATTCTCATGGGCGCGCGAGCTATCTCTTCTGATATCAGAGCGGGTAAGCAAACAAGCTGTTTTCCACAGGGTGAATGCTGATTTTATCGTGTTAATGGAATATTTGCTTGATAGAGCTTTAGCCGATAAAATAAAGCCTCTGTCTACAAGTATCAACAGATTTTCCAGGATACTTTTACAGGACAGCACTTGTATTGGATTGCCAGAGGCGCTAAAAAAAATGTTTCCCGGTAATTATTCCCGTGGTAAAATAAAAGCAATAGCCAAGCTCCAGGTAATTTATAACATGGCGAGCAGCGCATTTGAGTTTATTGATCTGAAGGCCTATAATGTAAATGATCAGGCAGCATCACCTGGCATACTTCCCTTACTTGAGAAAGGAGATCTTCTCATCAGAGACTTGGGTTATTTTGTGTTAGATGTGCTTAGTCAAATCCAAAATCACGGTGCATTTTTTATTAGTCGATATAAGAACGAGGTAGGCATTTTTGATTTTGAGACAAGGCAGCAGATCTCCCTGCTTAAGCTCATACGAAAAAAGCAATTTGTAAAAAGAAAGGTTTTACTTGGCAAAGAAAAAAAGGTATGGGTTAATCTCTATGCAATTAAGCTGAGTGCGCAAGCAGCAAAAAAGCGCAGGAATAAGATAATGCACGATAGAGACCGCAGGAAAATTACGACTATTCAAAAGCTCGAACTAGCCGGTTGGGATATTTTTGTCACTAATGCTGAAGACTTGTCTTGCCAGGAACTACAGTTATATTACAAAATGCGATGGAATATAGAAATGATTTTTAAAGCCTGGAAAAGCAACCTCAATATTGAACTCTCAATTCCTTCAAGGTTAAAATATCCCTTCATGGCCCAGGCAATCATTTACCTGCTAATGCTTTTTGTTATAATCCAATTAATGCCGATTTACCGTATGATAGCTGGTAGTTTAAAATCTTCTGCCTGGAGAATAAGCATGTTAAAATTATCCCAATCAGTAATGGATTTATTGGCCAGAAAAAACTGGAAATGTTCACTGGCTGACCTGGAAAATATCTTACCCCTACTGTTTTATGAAACCAGAAAACGAATGCCAATTACTAAACTGAAAATATTAACTTAACGCCAATGCGATCTAAATCAGGAGCCTTTCTTCAATTATTGAATTTGATTACTGCTTCACGATACGCTGAACTGTTACTGTGCCGCCATTGATTACGCGAACAAAGTATACACCGTTATCAAGTGTTGCAATGTTGATCTCTTTTGATGTTTCTGTCATTGTGAAAGCATCTACAACCTGTCCGAGACCGTTTGTTACTTCAACCTGTACTGCATCAACCGGCGCAGAAGAAAGCTGAATTGTAAACTGACCTGCGTTAGGGTTTGGATAGATGTTGATTCCATTCACATTTGTTGCAGAAGCAATACCTGTACAAAGATCTACTGTGATAGATGTTGTAGCTGTTGCTTCACAACCGTTAGCATCTGTGTACTGGTAATTGATTGATGTATTTCCTGCGCCTGGTACTGATGGATCGAAGCTGCCTGCGTTCACACCATTACCACTGTATGTTCCACCAACCGGTGAACCACCTGAAAGAACAAGATTTGCATCATCAACACAAATTGTAGATTGTGAAAGTGTTACTGTTACAACCGGGTTCGGATTTACTGTTACAGTTACTTCATCTGTGTTCTGGCAACCGTTTGCATCTGTACCTGTTACAGTGTAGGTGTTAGTTGAAGCCGGAACAAAAGAAACACCATCAACTACACTGTTTGTCCATGTGTAAGTTGAAGCGCCGCTACCTGTAAGAGTAACCGGTGAACCTGTACATACTGCTGTTTGTGTTGCATTACCAACAACAACCGGAAGCGCGTTAACGTTCACAGTGATTGTTGCTGTGTTCATACAACCGTTACCATCTGTTCCTGTTACTGTGTAAGTATTGGTTGAAGATGGAGCGAAAGCTGTGTTGTCAATTACACTGTTTGACCATGTGTAAGATGTTGCGCCGCTTCCTGTAAGTGTAACTGAATCACCATTACAAACTGTAGACGCTGTTGAGCTTGCTCCAACTGTTGGAAGCGCATTTACTGTTACTGTAACGTTGTCTGTGTTCATGCAACCGTTTCCGTCTGTTCCTGTTACTGTGTAAGTATCAGTTGTAGATGGAGCGAATGTTACGTTATCCGTAACGTTACCTGTCCATGTGTAATTAAGTGCGCCGCTACCTGAAAGTGTAACTGAATCTCCGTTACAAACTGAAGTTGCTGTTGCATTTGCTACAACTGTTGGAAGTGTGTTTACTGTTACAGGAATAACATCTGTATTCTGACAACCATTTGCATCTGTACCTGTTACTGTGTAAACATCAGATACTGTTGGTGCGAAAGCCATGTTATCCATTACACTGTTTGACCATGTGTAAGATGTTGCACCGCTACCGAAAAGTGTAGTTGAATCACCTGCACAAATTACAGTTGATGTTGCATTTGCTACAACTGTTGGAAGTGCATTCACCGTAACTGTAACGCTGGCTGTGTTCTGGCAACCGTTACCGTCTGTTCCTGTTACTGTGTACGTATCAGTTGTTGTCGGATTGAAAGCAACGTTGTCTGTAACGTTACCTGTCCATGTGTAAGAAACTGCACCGCTGCCTGTAAGTGTTACAGCATCGCCGGAACAAATTGTTGTAGCTGTTGAATTTGCTGCAACTGTTGGAAGCGGGTTTACTGTAACTGTAACCGGATCAACAACAGGACAACCGTATCCTTTGCCCATGGTTACTGTGTAAGTTGTAGTTGTTGTTGGACTTGCAACAGTAGAAGCCGTATTTGTGCTGCTGAGGTTTGTTGAAGGTGTCCACAAGTAAGATACCGCATTCATTGCAGTAAGTGTTGCCGAGCTTCCGTTACAAATTGCAACATCTGCTGCGCCTGTAGGCAATGGTGCATGTGGTCCGATGTTCAACCAATGATTGTTGGTTACAACTGCTGCTCCGTTGTATCCACCCATTGTTACCATGTAAAGGCTGTCTGTAAGCGCACCTGCAAGATTGGTGATATTACTCACACCAACCGGCATATTCGGACCTGATTCCCACTGACTGAGAATGGTATTGTAAGCATAAGTAGCCGCAAGAACCTGTGTTCCCTGGCCAGTTGGATCTCCGCCTGCGAAGTAAACGTTTCCGTTATCCTCGAAAGCTGTTCCTGCACCGTGACGGCCTGTAGGACCGGCAGGGTAATTCGGAAGTGAAGTCCAGGTAATTGTAGTTGGATTATTCACATCGATTGTTCCCAACAATGCTGCAGATTGTGTTGCAGCTAATGTCTGGCTGTAACCACCAACAAATACAATTTTGTTATCAGAGATACCCATACGGCCACCCGCAACAGTAGTTCCTGTTTTAGGTGTTCCTACGCTCCATGTATTGGTGTAAGTGTTGTAGATCTGAACAAGGTTTACATCACCAGCTCCTGTGTAACCACCGATTACATAAATAAGTGAGTCGTTGTATTTTCCGATACCATAATCACCAACCTGTTGTGGAATTGGTGCTCCTGTTGACCATGTGTTCGTTGCTACATCGTAAATGCTGGTTGTGGTAACCGGTGAAAAAGATGCACCGTATCCACCGATAACATAAATTTTTCCTCTTACATGAATCGGAGAAATTTGTGTTCTTGATACCGGGATTGGAGCCATTGCAGTGTATGCACCTGTCACTGTATTGTAACGTGTGTTAAGCGTTGTATTTGCAAATGCTGCATCTGCACCGCTGATCAGGTAAATGAATCCTGTATCGGTTGAAGAAAGGCATTCTTTTACAAAAACCGGACCTGTTGCCCAACGACCTGCAGGAAGTGCAGCGTTCAAATCCCAGCCATATTGTGTGTATGCAGAAAGGACAGTAACGATACGCGTAATTGTATCATTCGCCCTGTTTGCATCACCCGCAAGTTGTGTGTATGTTTTAACTGTATAAGTTCCCGGAGTTGCATTCCATGGAGCGAAAGTTGCGTTGGCAGATGTGTTAGGTGCCAGTGCAGTGATCGTCTGTGTTGAAGTATAACCACCCGGAGTAATGTCCGTTGTTACGTTAAAGGTTGGTGTTGCTGTTCCTAAATTGAAGAAAGTAGCTTGTGGAATGATTGATCCGGAACCGACTGTAGCAGTTGGGGAGATCATTGCTGTTGTTGAAACTTCATTAGCCGCAGGTGTTCCGATTGCTATATCATCCACATACAATCCATCTCCATCGACGTTGTAATGTTTGAAAGCAATATAAATTTGCTGCCCGTTGTAAGCGCTGAGACTAACTGCATAACGGTACCAGGTTGTGGTATTCGTCGGGTAGTTGGTTCCTTCACGCAATTTCAGAAGTGTTGTATTTCCGAAAGAGCTTACCAAAGAATCTGTTGTAGAGACTTTGATGCAAAGAGAATCAGGCTGGTAACCTACGAATGCAAGACGCATCCAGAAAACCATAGAATCTGTAGTAGCTGTAACAAGATATCTTGGCATCATCAGCCAGTCTTGTCCGCCACCCGCAACATTGTCATAACGTATAAAAGCAGAAGCAGTGCTCAAATGTGCCTGCGCTGTTGAACGTGCCCATGTGTAGGTAGGGCCCGCTACGTTGTCAACCCTGCAGCCTGCAGGAGGAAAAGTAGTTGCCTCAAACCCCTGCTGGTAATAACCGGAAATAGTTTGAGTCGTAGTGTTAGGCTGGATTGCCTGCGACGACTGAACGATCAGGGGGAATTGTGACGGATCAGACGATCGCATTGCATTTGCGCCTTGTTTGGTCTGTGCGTTTAGCGATAAGCCAACGGTAACAGCCATTACAGCTAAAGTAATTTTTTTCATGTTATGTTTTAGGTTTTTGCGTACCGCGAAAATAGTGAATTTCATCGTTGTTATCTGCGTGTTTATACCCGTTTCTTCTTGAAAATGACATTTTTCTGACATTCCGACACGCCTTACGATCTAATTTTGCTCACCAATCTTCCTCATATGTTAAAATTCGCATCACCACTCTTTTTCCTTGCTCTTTTTGTTTTGTTAATTGCAGGTAAATCACCCAAAGCTTCTATTGATAATGCAAGCGAAAAACATTTGAAAAACCTGCGCCAGCTTACATTCGGCGGTGATAATGCAGAAGCTTATTTTTCTCCCGATGGAAAAATGCTGACGTTTCAATCCAATTTCAAAAAGTGGAATCTTTCCTGCGATCAGATCTTTATGATGAAAATTTCTGATGCCCGTGATTCAACTTATCTGCCAAAACGCATCAGCACCGCCGGCGGAAGAACAACATGCTCTTACTTTATGCCCGACGGAAAACATATTCTTTACGCATCTACTCACAAAGGCGGAAAAGAATGTCCTGAAACAGGAGACCTGCATGCAGGAGGAAAATATTTGTGGAATGTTTTTGAAACCTACGATATTTTCATTGCTGATCTGGAAGGCAACCTTACAAAACAGCTGACAGATACAATGGGTTACGATGCAGAAGCAGTTGTTTCTCCCAAAGGCGATAAAATTTTATTCACCTCAACACGCGGCGGTGACCTGGATCTGTGGACGATGAATATTGACGGCACAAATCCGAAACAAATTACGCATGAGCTCGGTTATGATGGTGGCGGATTTTTCTCTGCCGACGGAAAGAAGATTGTGTTCCGCGCTTCTCGTCCGAAAACAGAAACAGAAATAAAGGAATACAAAGAATTGCTTGCAAAAGGTTTGGTCGCACCAACGAACATGGAAATTTATACCTGCAATGTTGACGGAACAGAAATGAAGCAGGTTACAACATTGGGCAAAGCAAACTGGGCACCTTATTTTTCACCTGATCAGTCGAAGATTGTTTTTTCTTCCAATCATCATTCCCAGAAAGGATACGATTTTCAATTGTACATGATCAATGCAGATGGAACAGGCCTGGAGCAGATCACGTTCGAAAGCAATTTTAATTCCTTCGCCATGTTTTCGCCCGATGGAAAACATCTTGTATTTTCTTCCAACAGGCGCAACGGAGGCACACGTGACACAAACGTGTTTATTGCAGATTGGGTGAAATAGTTTAGGTGAGGTACAAATGCCAAGAGTCACCCGTCACCTTTTATTTGATCAGCGACACATGACCGATAATTTCATGGCGTTGACCTGCGTGATCTTTCAGATTTATTTTCCACACATACGTATCGATCTGCGCCAGTTTCTGACCGTTTTTCGCAAGTCCGTTCCAGCCTTCGCCCCATGTGGTTGTTTTGAAAATTAAATTTCCCCAACGATCAAAGATCAGCAGCTCGTAAAAATCCGGATCAACATCATTGCCAACAGGAATGAATACATCATTCAATCCATCCTCATTCGGAGTGAATGCGTTCGGGACATACAACGTGTAGTACGGTGATATGTAAAGACAGTTCATGGAAGTTGCCCAGCATCCGTATTGATTGGTAACAATGAGTGACGTGCAGTAACGTCCGGTATCAGAATACGCATGACATGGATTTTGAATGGTGCTTGTTGCCTGATCATTCGGATCATCAAAGTTCCAGTACCAGCTTACAACATCATTGGTGGAATGATCAGTAAAACAAATGTTCGGCTCAAGAATCGTCGTTGGCTGTGGTCCTAAGGTAAAATCAGCTACAGGATTACTGTGTACAATGAGCAAACCTGGTTGTGTGATGGTATCTCTGCATCCGTTATTGTCGACAATAATTAAGGTCGCATCAAAAGTGCCCGGTAGAAAACAATGCGTTGGATTTGGCAACGTGGAAGTAAATCCATCAGTGAATGACCAGTAGGTTGAAATTGTATTCGGAGTTGTATTAAAAAAATCAGCACACACCGATCCACAGCCTGATGTATCCGCTGTGGTAAATGAAGCTACAGGCAGAGCAGGTACGGTAACTGCAAATGTTGCTGTTGCAGGTGTAGTGGTGCAGTTGTCTGATAACGTAACCGTGTAAACTGTATTTGCAGTAGGATAAGTAACAAGCGTATTACCTGTTGCAGATACCGGTGCCCATGAATAAGTATAAGGTCCGCCGTTTCCACCTGCTGCTGTAGCAATAAGTGTTTCCATGCTATTCATACATACTATTGCTGTACCGGTAAGCGATACACCAAGGGGAGGATGTACCTGTACAGTAATTGGCTGTGCAATGCTTTGACATCCGTTTCCATCTGTTACACTTACTGTATACGTGGTAGTTGTAGTTGGTGAAACAACAGGACCTGCAGGCGACCAGTTATATGCGTAAGGAAGTGTTCCGCCGCTGGCAGTTGCTGTCATTGTCGCAGATTGCCCGATACAAATTGCAGGAACAGTTCCTGTAGAAAGTGCCAATAGCGGAGGAGCAGAAAGAACTACAACTGCTGTGTCAGGACATGATGCTGTATCGGTGATAATAACGGTGTAAGTTCCGGCGCAAAGATTTGTTGCATTCGCAGCTGATTGAGCCGGAATGCTGTTCCATGCATATTGGTAGGGAGCATATCCACCTGTGGCAACAGCCAATGCTGAACCATCACAGGAATTGCTGCACAACGGAGAAACTAGATTTGTAACCGAAGCAACAACACCGGGCGTATTTGCAATAACAACAGTATTCGTCTGTGTACAATTGTTCGCATCACTGACTGTCACCGTATATGATCCTGGAAACACATTACTGATTACAGTTGTGGTTTGTCCGCCCGGTAGCCACAGGTAAGTGAAGTTTCCTGTTCCGCCCGAAGGAGTTGCCGTTGCAGAACCGGTTGCAAGATTACAATACGCCGCTGTAGAAGAAGTGGTCAGCGCTACTGCAGTCGGTTGTGTTACCTGCGCAGCTCCGTTGACGGTACAACCATTGAAATCTGTTACAATAACGGAATACGTTCCGGGGCAAAGACCTGTTACCACCGCGTTCGTGCTGTTTCCCGGCGTCCATTGATATGTAAATGAGCCTGAACCACCCGAAGGAGCCGCAGTGGTTTGTCCTGCACACGTTCCGAAACAAGGTGTGGCAACTGCAGTTGTGTTTAATGACAATGCAGGATTTACCGGTACAGTTACTTGCTGTGCTATAGCCTGGCATCCGTTTCCGTCAGTAACATTTACTGTATAAGTAGTTGTAATAACCGGCGACACAAACGGTCCCGCTGGTGACCATGTATACGAATAGGGTAATACACCACCTGTTGCTGTAGCGCTCATCGTTGCAGATTGCCCCACACAAATAAGCGGAACGGTTGCGGCAGTTAGCACCAGCGCAGGCGGCGAAGTAATTGTTACTGTCGCGGTTTGCTGACAAGAACCGGCATCAGTGATTGTGACCGTATAATTTCCTGCGCAAAGATTTGTTGCTGTTGCAGAAGTTTGTGCATTACTCCATGCATATTGATAAGGTGAAATTCCACCTGTTGCAACCGCAGTAGCTGATCCGGTACAGGAGCTGTTACATAATGAAGAAACAACATTTGTAACCGACGCTGTTACACCGGCTGTATTGCCAACATTGACAGTTGCTGTTTGTGTGCAATTGTTCGCATCACTGATGGTTATTGTATATGAACCCGGCAAAAGGTTGTTGATCACATTCGTTGTTTGTCCGCCCGGTTGCCACAGGTAAGTATAACTTCCCGTTCCTCCTGTTCCTGTCACACTAGCCGATCCTGTTGGTAACATACAATAAGCAGCCGTTGAGCTTGTCGTTAAAACAAGTTGTGGCGGTTGTGTTACAAGCGCAGAATCACTAAGCACGCAACCATTAATATCTGTTACCGTTACGGTATACATTCCTGGACATAAATTTGTTGCTGCAGCAGTTGTGATATTTCCAGGCATCCATTGGTACGAATAAGAACCTGAACCACCCGAAGGAAGCACAACTGTTTGTCCTGTACAGCTTCCGAAACAAGGTGTTGCAAATCCTCCCATGCTTAATGCCATTGGAGGAGGCTCAGTAATAGCTACTGTTCCTGAGCCGGTGCAGCCATTTACATCCGTTACAACACACGTATATGTTCCAGCTGAAAGATTGACAGCAGTTGCTGTGGTTTGAACAGGAGCGGTGCTCCATGAATAAGTAAATGGCGGCCATCCACCCGTAACGTTTGCAGTGGCGCTTCCATTGCTGAAACCACTGCAGCTTACATTCGATGGTAATGCATCAACTTCTGCAGTAAAGCTGTTGATGAAAATAATTACCGTATCGCTTGCAGGCGGACAATTCAGATTGTTGGTAGTAGTGAGCACCAGCGTAACGTTACCATTTGTGATTTCAGAAGAAGAAGGTGTATACGTTGCATTTAAAGCAGTGTTGGACGGAGAAAATGTTCCTGTTCCACCTGACCAGATTCCTGTTGTAACACCGGTGACTGATCCGGATAAATTAGCAACGGGAGCATTTGCACAAATAATAATGTTCGGTCCTGCATTCGCAGTTATGGCAGCGGTAAAAGAAGTAACAGTAACCGTTGCTGTAGCTGCAGGACATCCCGATGTATCCTGCACTGTAACTGTGTACGTGCCCGGTCCGACAAAAACGGAAGGTGTGGTTAACGCATTACTCCATGTATAGGAATAAGGTGGTGATCCGCCAACAACATTAGCCGTAAGCGAAACACCAGGCTGACCAAAACAAAGCACCGGGTTTACAGGTGTGATGTTTGCAGTAAGCATCGGATTAAAATAAACACGAACTGTATCGCAATAAGGTGTGTTTGAGCAACCATCGATTGTAATTCCGCAAATTAAATAATCAACAAACGGTGGTGCGTTCGGCTGACCGGTAACTGTAACAGTGTCACATGCTGCAGTACAGCTGAGATAAGAATTATATGCTCCAGTCGGTCCCGGAAAAATTGAATTCCATGTAACGGTTCCTTCCTGGAAACCTGTAGCGCCGATTTCTCCGAAGCATCCGTTGTTGAGCGAAATATCATTCGACACAATTACATTAGGAACTGCCTGGATGCTGTATTCATTGGAGTTACCACCCGGTTTACAAAATGTGATAATGTGAGGACCAACTCCGCTAAGACAGAATGGGGTGCCAACCGGTGTAGGCGGACCGCAATTGATCTGGTAAAAAAGTGCACCCGGAGGACTTGCACCGGAATAAACATCAAAAATCACTCCCGTGGAAAGCGGGTGTAGTGTAACGATAAATTCTACACAGGTATTCGGATTTTGAGAGCCACAGCAGGAATCCGCGCGACCCGTCATCGGACTGATCCATGTTGCATTGATGCTGTTGGAAAGATTCACATTAAAAACCGGGGTACTTGGTCCGCATGGATTTTGCGCGAAAGATTTTGAGGGAGAAAAAAATAATGCAACAAAGGTGAGCAGAAACAAAGGCCAAAAGAGATCTTTCAGTGTGCTGTTGTTACCGGATTCACAAGTGATCGCTTTTGATGTTGCAGGGCGTCCCTCGTAATTTGATCCGGTAAATGCGAATGTAGAAATTCCGGTCATAAAAAGGGATTAAGAAAATAGGTCAGTCTTAGTCCATAATTTTACGAGTATAAACCTTTAAGGTTCCGGATGTTTACAACAATAAATTTTCATTTGACATAGGGGTAAAATAAAAAAGGGTTTTTACGTTTAACGCAGGCACAAAAAAAAACTACCCTGATCATGGTAGATTTCTTGTCTTGTCAATTGGTACATTTGTCATCTCATATCAATCATTCAACTATGCCTAATTTAATTTGCCTGCTTTTTTCAGCGGCGCTACTTTTCTTAAATCAAACTGCTTTCGCGCAGAATTCTCATTCGGCAAGTGAAATAAGCATTGTCCGTTTGAAAAAAGATATCAACTATTTAGCCGCAGATAAGCTGAAAGGAAGAGGCACTGGATCAAAAGGAGAAAAAAAAGCTGCTAAATATATTGCTGCCGAATTCAAAAAATCAGGGTTGAGTCCGAAAGGAACAGATGGTTATTATTTCCCTTTTACCTTCAGTCACAAAACAAATCCGAAAGACAGCACTTCAAAAGTTGTGTCGCGTAAAGGAAAAGATGTTGTTGGCTTTCTCGATAACGGTGCGGAATATACCGTAGTGATCGGTGCGCATTATGATCATCTCGGACTCGGGCACGATCATAATTCGCTTGACGCAAACCCGGAAGATAAAATTCATAATGGCGCAGATGATAATGCATCCGGAACATCGGGAGTTTTGGAGCTCGCGAGATATTTTGCGGGAAATAATGAAAAAGAAAAATTCAATTTCCTGTTCATTTGTTTTTCGGGCGAAGAATTAGGATTGTACGGCTCGAAAAAATTCTGCGAAAATCCAACCATTGATCTTACCAAAGTAAATTACATGATCAATATGGATATGATCGGCCGCTTAAACGATTCAACAAAAACGCTGATCATTTACGGAGTAGGAACTGCGCCCGACTGGGTTCCGATGCTCGACCAGATGCGGACTGTTTTTCATGTAAAAAAAGATTCAGCAGGAATTGGTCCTTCCGATCAAACTTCTTTTTACCTGAAAAATATTCCGGTGCTTCATTTTTTTACCGGCCAGCATGCCGACTATCACAAACCTTCTGATGACGAACCGAAGATCAATTACGAAGGAGAAAAAATGGTGCTTGAATACATTATCAATGTAATTATTCAAACCGAAAAACTTGGCAAGCTGCAATTTCTCCAAACAAAAAGTCCCGACATGGGAAGGCATGTGTATAAAGTGAGCCTCGGCGTTATGCCCGATTATACCTTCGAAGGAAAAGGAATGCGCGTGGATGGCGTAACCGAAGGCAAGCCCGCACAAAAAGCAGGAGTTAAACAAGGAGACGTAGTTGTGCAGCTCGGCGATTTTCCCGTAAGCACAATGATGGATTACATGAAAGCGCTCGGCAATTTCAAAAAAGGTGACAGCACAACCTTAAAAGTAAAACGAGGCGAGCAAGAAGTAATTCTCAACGTAACTTTCTGATTTTTTTCTTAGTGCCTTTGTGCCGACACCTGTCCTGAGCTTGTCGAAGGATGGCAAACAAACGAACCATGACAAAAAAATTTCTCATCCGCAACGCAACCATCGTCAACGAAGGAAGATCATTTCTCTCCGACGTTTTAGTCATTGACGGAAAAATAAATTCCATCCACGAAAATATTGCTGTCGATAGCCAGACCGAAATCATAGATGCAACAGGCCTGCACCTTCTTCCCGGTGCCATCGACGACCAGGTGCATTTCCGCGAGCCCGGCCTCACACACAAAGGCGAAATTTACACCGAAGCAAAAGCAGCAGTTGCAGGAGGCATTACCTCCTTCATGGAGCAACCGAATACAAATCCGCCCGCTACAACGCTTGAATTGCTCGAGCAGAAATACAGCCGGGCCAAAGAAGCTTCCGTTGCAAACTATTCGTTCTTCATGGGCACAACGAATACCAATATCGAAGAGCTGCTGAAGCTTGATCCGAAGAACGTTTGTGGAGTGAAAATATTTCTCGGCTCTTCCACCGGCGACATGCTCGTGGATAACGAAGCGATGCTCGATGAGATTTTCAGCAAAATAAAAATGCTCATCGCCGTTCACGCGGAAGATGATGTGCTGATAAAGGAAAACCTGGAGCAATACAAAGTTCAGTTCGGCGAAAATATAGGTGTTGAATTTCATCCGCTGATACGAAGCCGCGAAGCTTGTTACAACGCATCAGCCAAAGCAATTGCACGCGCGAAAAAATTCGGAACACGCTTGCATATTTTTCACGTTTCAACCTTTGATGAAATTGCGCTGTTCGATAATACAATTCCGCTGAAGGAGAAAAAAATCACTGCGGAGGTGTGCGTGCACCATCTTTGGTTTTCGAACGCGGATTATAAAACAAAAGGAAATTACATCAAGTGGAATCCCGCTGTGAAAACTGCAAAAGACCGTGATGCTTTATGGCAGGCGCTGCTTGAAAATAAAATTGATGTAATTGCCACTGATCATGCGCCGCATACGATAGAGGAGAAGGAGCAGCATTATTTAAAAGCGCCTTCGGGCGGACCATTAGTTCAACATTCCGTTGTAGCGATGCTTGAAAAATCGCTCGAAGGAAAAATTTCTATTGAGCGCGTGGTAGAAAAAATGTCGCACGCGGTGGCCGATCTTTTCCGGATTGAAAAACGTGGTTACATCCGCGAAGGTTATTGGGCCGATCTCGTTTTGGTAAATCTCAATTCGCCGTGGACGGTTTCTAAAGAGAATTTATTTTACAAATGCGGCTGGTCGCCCTTTGAGGGATTTACATTCCGCGCGAAGATTGAAAAGACGTTTGTGAATGGAAATCTGGTTTACGATAACGGAATGGTAGATGAGACGGTGAAAGGGCAGCGTTTGTTGTTTAATGCGTGAGTGATAGCAGTGAAAAGCCCGGACGCAGGAGGACTTGCAACGAATAGCACGACCTGACGTAGGAAGGGCACGCCCAACTAATTCCATTATCTATTTACATCTTATTAAATTTCCTTCCGCGCACCCCGCGCCTCCCGCGCCCCCGCGTTAAAAAAGCCCAACTTAATTATATCCAACTCCATCTGCGAAATCATTTAGAATCTGCGAGCCAAAAAAAAGCTCTCACGCAGATTCCAAAAGATTTCGCAGATTAATTGACGATGAAACTTTTCACTCCGGTAGTTTTCGTTCCCCGGATTACAGCATAATACATTCCCGGCGCAAGATTATAACTCAGATCATAACGCGTTTGACCCGTAAGCATTCCAGCCTGCACAATTCTACCATTGATATCAATGATTTCCAAATTCAGCTTTTCATCCTGCGCACCTGCGTAATCGAGCGTGATAGAAAACGTTCCATTATTAGGCGAAGGAAAAAGAGAAATGCCCGAATTCGTTTCAGCAGGCGTATGCAAATTGGTAAACACATCAAGATCCGTTGCCCAGATTCCTCTTCCGAATGTGCAGATATAAATTTTATTCAGCGACACATTAAAATCAATATCAGAACAAATTACATTCGGCAAACCTGTGCTGCGCAACACCCATGTATTGTTCAGCACATCGAGCATATACACACCGAGATCAGTGGCGAGCATAACAGTGTTTGTAGACGGAATATATTTCACGCAATTCACCGGGATATTCGGAAGATTGTAAGAAATGTTTGTCCAGGTTGCGCCGCCATCGGTAGTGCGATACACTTTATCCGCCGCACTGAATCCGGCCATGGTTACAAACGCAGTCAATGCATCTGTTTCCGAAACCTCTACGCTCGTAAAATAAAGTGAATCCGGTAAACCGGCAGTGATGTTTGTCCAGCTGCTGCCACCGTTAATTGTTTTATAAAGCAACGACGGCAAACCATATTCATAATGCACACGCTTAGCCGCATAAATTACATTGCTGTTTGAATTGGCAACTGCAATTGCATTTACTTCCTGCGGATTACCAAGATTAGGAAAACTGGAAATTGCACTCCAGGTATTTCCATTGTCAAACGTTGCGGTTACATTTTCAAATCCTGTATAAATGGTTCCGTAATTATTGTAATCGGCCACAATAGGAGAAACCCATTCACCATATTCATTATTCACATTCGCACCAATTCCCCACGCAGAAAAACCATCGTCGGGCGACATATAAAAATTGCCATACTGGCTCGAGCCGAAAATAAGATCATTATCTATAGGATCAAGATAATTATCCATTCCATCGCCACCGAAAATGGTGCTCCACGAATTATTTTCAAAATAGAACGTGGCATTATCCTGCGCACCCGCGCTCAATCTTCCCGCAGTATTTCTCGAGCTCGAAATTTTATAAAAAGAAGTGATCTGCATGCCATTGCTCACATTCGTCCATTGTGTCGGCCACGGATTTCCATTATTAGCCTGCGTCCAGGTTTGTGTCTGGTAAGCGCTCGTGTAATAAACTCCCCCATCGCTGCACACAAAAATATCACCGGTAATAGGATGTGGTGTGATGTAATGAATATCGCCGTGCAAGGTCGGACCATAGTTTAATGTCCAGTGACTTGCCGGGTTAAATGTTACGCCACCATCCGTAGAGCCCCAGAGATTTATTCCGCCGGTGTACAAAGTATTTCTGTTTGTCGGACTCACCATAAATCCGCAGTCGTAAGTTCCTTGTCCGCCGCCGTTAAATCCTTCACCCGATTCCAGCACATTTCGCGAAGGAGAAATAAACGACCACGACGTTCCTGCATTGGTAGATTTATAAATGCCATATAAACCCGATTGTGTATCGACAGTAAGCGCATAAACATAATTCGGATCAGAAGGCGCCACAGCAAGCACAATACGTTGCACACTTCCCGTAGCAGGAATTCCGGTTGTAAGTGTAGTCCACGTAACACCAAAGTCGGTCGATTTTAAAATTCCCGCGCTGCCGTCATTCGAATTCATCACCCAACCTGTTGCAGCATAAACTGTATTTGATGAAAGCGGATCACGCACCATATCCCAGAATAATCCGTTGTTCACATTCGTCCACGTAACACCGGCATCAGTCGAGCGGTACATTCCTGTCACACCACACGCAAGCAAATTATTGCTGTTAGCCGGATCAATAATTATTTTGCGAATCAGTGAAGCATCTCCTTGCGTCAATTGAAAGCTGAGGCCCGTTGCATTCCATGTTACACCGCCGTTAGTAGTTTTATAAACGCCGAGTCCGTAGTGCGTATTTCTTTTTCTTCCGTTCAGGTAAAGACCAAAACCGATGTATTCAAAATCGCAAACAGAAATATACATCGTGCTGTCAGGGTCAGCCGGATCAATCACAATATCGCTGATGCGTGTTATAGGAAGATTGTCGGTAAGCGGAGTCCATGTTACACCATTGTTCGTAGTTTTCCACAATCCGCCTTGCGCTACACCCACGTAATAAGTGTTTGCATTTGTCGGGTGAAACGTCATACAGTTAATTCTGCCAATGCCATTTTCCATATAGCCCGTCAGGTTATTCGGTATTGCATTCGGTCCCACAGGGTACCACGCCGAAGTAGCCATGCGCGCATTCGAACTATTATTTTTTTGTTCCGCCACATCTATCGCAGCGTTTATGTAATCTGTCGGATCACCTGGTTCACCCTGCGGATTGGTGTGCATCAGCATATCCATTTCCCAGCGCTTAAAATATTTCCAGCCTTTGGTTTTAGAAAGGTCATTTGCTTTCGACCATTCATTAAACTGGCGCTGCATCTCTTTAAAAGTGATCGGCTGTTCTGTAGGACGATTAATAAATTTTTGAGCATTCAATTGCACCGCAAAAAGCAGCACAAGCAAGGGAAGAAACTTTTTCATTTCGCAGCGATTAATGGGAATATCAAATTTAACGAAAAAAGGTGGGTTTTAATAATGGCGTGCCCTCCTGCGTCGGTCGGGCTATCCGCTGCAAGTCCTCACATGAAGTAGAGACAAGCTCACTTCATGCTCCGGGCTTTTCGCTGCTATCCCTCACGCATTTCCCCATCATTCATGTTGGGGGAATGCATCAATTCTCCCTCGAAACCTTCTGCACCTTACTCACTTTCTGCTCTCCATTCTCCATATAAATCAAAAAATAAATTCCATCCGCCTGGTCCGCAATGCTGATAATCGCTTTCTCACCGGGAACAATGTTTACTTTTTTCACCAGCTGCAACGCCGAAGAAAAAACAGCAACTTCATTTTCAACAGCTTCATCCTGCTGCAAAAAAGTAAACATACCATCAGCACTCGGATTCGGGTAAACAGCTGTTGCGGTAGCCGGAACCAAATCAATCGCCACAAAAAGCGAATAGCTGCAAACACCATTAAAATCCACTTGCTTCAAGCGGTAATACGAAACACCTTCAAGCGGATTTTTATCGTTGAGTAAATAAGCAACGGGCTGCGTAGAATTTCCTGCGCCGTCAATCGTGTCAATAGATTCGAACGTAATACCATCAACAGTTCGCTCCACAACAAAATAATCATTGTTCGTTTCCGTAGCAGTTACCCAGCGTGTCAGCACTTCATTTCCCGAAGGCGCCGCAGTAAATTCCAATAGCTCAATCGGCAAAGTGCTTGTGGAATAAACTGTAATGCGAAAATGATCAACGAGAATAGTTCCATTCGAACGCGATGCGCTTAATGCTGCTCCGAATCCCGCGTTGTTAATTTCTGCTTCCGTCCACGTTCTTCCCCAAGTATCCGAGGCACCACCGTAAGAAACATAGCTGTCGGTAGTTGGCCACGAAGCAGAAGAAATTCCATGATCAGTTCCGGTAATGGCAGATGCATTAAGGAGAAAAACAGAATTATCAAGACCGCGCGCACGTTGTAAAGTGAAGCCGAACATCGAGGCACGATTTACGCCACCAGCAAAAGTAAATATGGGTTGTTCTGTTCCTGTTGCAACACATGCTTTTGTTCCGGTCGCCATGCTGATGCCGGAAGTAGGGAAGGAAGGATTCGCAGTATAAACATCCGTTCCTTCAACGAAAGATGAATTGATGGTGTAAGTATTTGTTGCGCCAATCGTGTCAGCAGGCGATTTGTTGTTCCCGCAAATCACACCTGTAACACTCATGCCGTTCAAAAACGTGTTGAATACAGAAGAAAGCTGGTGCGGATTTGTTGAAGCATTGCTGGTTGTAGTTTGGCTGCTGTAAACAGGATTAAATTGATCCACATTTTCGAAAACAATGCTCGTATAAAACTCAACATTTTCGAGCACCGTGCTCACAGCAAACGTTGGAGTAATTGTTGTCCCCGAAGCAAGTGCAATTTTATTTTCCATCAACATCCACACTTCCATACGATCAGAAAATCCGGATGAAGTTCCCGCAGTTACATCCAGCAATTGTGTCATCGCTTGTCCGCCATAATCCATGCTTGTAATATCGCGGTAGCTGTTTCCGTTTTCAATTGCAACCACAACAATAAGGCAGCGGTTAGTACCTGCAGAAATAGTTTTGGTAAGACCGTTTGACCAATTGTTAAGAATTGCAACACCAACAGGAGCAGTTTCACATTTTTCAATTTCCAGCTGTATGCCATCAATATTCGCCGGACCGGATATTGCAAAACCAAAACTTTTTGCAAATAAATAATTTGTATTTCCTGTAGCTGCTACAGTAGCATAAGTATTATTGCTGCTGAGAATATTTCCAGGTGTCGTCCACGCAATGGTTCCTGTCGTAGTATTATTCGTTCCTGAAGCCGGGTTATTCGGTCCCGTTTGAGCCACAAGCTGCACCAAGCTAAATTGCAAACAGGCAAACAGGATGATAAAGAATTTCATCGTTGAGCATTAAGGAGTTCCTTAACAAACGTATGCGAACGCAATCCCGAAGAAAAACCCCGACAATCAATGTTCTTGCAGATGTAAGATTTCAACCATTTGTGTAGGATAAAATATTTAATTAAATTTTTCCCACCAACCTTTTTCTTACCACCTTCCACCAACCTTTTTCCCAATCACTAACTTGTCTACCGAAGCCCGCGCAGGTAGATCACTAACAACCAATCACCAATCACCCCTGTGTTTCTCCCACTTCCCAGATCCTAACTATATTTGCATCCTCTATGAGAATTCTAGGCGCCGTCTTCTATCGTTATCTCTGGGTTGCATTCAATATTTTCCTCGCGTATTTCTATCGCTATTCAAGGAGAAATCAAACCACCGGCTTAGAAAATGTTCCGAATGATCGCCCGGTGCTTTTATGCAGCAATCATCCCAATGCATTTATGGATGCGCTTATGCTTGGTTCTACTATCGGCCGCCGCACCTGGTTCCTTGCGCGCTCAGATGTATTCCGCAAAAAAACACTCGCAAAGTTTTTAAGCTTCGTCGGCATCATTCCGATTTATCGTTTGCTCGAAGGCGCAGAAAATCTCTCGAAAAACGATGAGACGTTTGAAAAATGCGCTGCGATGCTCGAAGAAAATAAAGCCATCATGGTTTTTTCCGAGGGACTATGCATCCAGGAACGACGTTTGCGCAAATTGAAAAAAGGAACCGCGCGCATTGCGTTCTCATCCGAAGAAAAAAACGACTGGAAGCTGAATCTTACTATTATTCCTGTCGGATTAAATTATTCAGCAACACCATGGAAGTTTCGAAAAGGATTGCATATCCGTTTTGGAAAGCCGCTTTTAGTAAAAGATTACGAAGCGCTTTACAAAACAGATAAAGCACGTGCGATGAATTTATTTACGCGCGATCTGGAAGAACGTATGGCCGCTGAGCTCGTGATAATTGATAATAAAGAGAACGATAAGCTCGTGGCGCAGCTGGAGGAAATGGTGATTCCGAAATGGGCGGAGGAGGACGGAATTAATGCGCACAATCAGAAAGAAACACATCGGTTGACACAACAACTCACACATTTGCTGAAGGAAGCTGAAATGGAAAATGGTGAGCGTGTGAAAAGCCTGCGTGAAAAAACTGCCGATTATTACCAAAAAGTCAATGCGCTGAAAACACGTGATTGGGTGATAGAAAAAAATGATGCAGGCAAGCTGAATTGGGGCAATGTGATTTTAAATTATTTTATTTTTCTTCTGTTGTCACCGGTTTGGATTTTCGGATTGATCACAAATTATATTCCGTATAAAATTCCATCGGTGATCGCCGGCAAGATTGTTAAGCATATCGAATGGCACGCTTCCGTAAATGCAACGATGGCTATTTTTCTCTGGCAGATTTATTGGTTACTGCAAAGTCTTGCCGTAGCGCTTGTGTTTCGCAATTGGAATATTCTTTTAGCTTTTATGCTTGCTGTGCCACTTGCGGGACTAATCGCGCAGGGATTATATGTGCTGTTGAAAAAAACAAATGGCAAGGTGCGCTTACTTACTGCAAATAATAGGGTAGGGGTACAGATGCGAAAAGAAATTGTGGAAGAAGTGGAAATGCTCAGGAAGAAATTCCCAATGCAAAATGCATCTACAAAAGCAGCATAAGCAAAAGCGCTGAAAGAATAAGTCCGATGATCAGCGGATGTACAAAGCTTCTTTTTACATAAGGAGTTTCCGCGCCGATATATTTATTCCAGAAAAAATATTGATCATAAATCCACCTGCAAAATTTAAAATAATTCCGATTCCGCCACTGCCACCGGGCAAAAAGCTGCCGACAATAATTAATGCAAATGTGTAGATCAATCCGAATACAACCACCTGCACAGCCGCTTTCTTTTCATTCGCCCGCGACAAATTAATCGCCATCATCACGGCTCCGAAAAGCACGCTGAATAAAACAGAAAAAACACGAATAAGCAACGGCGAATAATATTCCGGCGCATCTGCATATTCATTTACAAAAGCAGCCGGTTCCTGCTGCTTTTTTTCTTCGCCCGGTTTTATTTCAATATCCGCATAGATCTGCTGCACTTCTTCATCAGAAAAAATCCTCCCGCGTTTCTGCAATTCAATCAAAGCAGCAAACACGATATCAGAATTAAACCGGTGCCGCTGTTCTATATAATTACCAAGCTGTTCATCCGTAAGCCCCGCAACCTTTTCACTGTAATTTTCCATTATTCAAGCTCCAGGATAAGTTTATTTTGAAATTCAAAAGTTGCACAAAGCTAAGTCGGCCAAAACGCGCTGGCAAATTATTTTATTTCCCTTTCCTGGTTTGGGTTTTTGATCGCCAATTACATTCCAATAGATCGCAATGGAATTATTTGTAATATTGAAAATGCAAATAGCGCTGCAAATTTAGCGTCAAAAATAAAACGAAGCTGGTTGAAAAGAGGAGGAACCCGGTAGAAAGAACTTCCCGGTTTTAATCCATAGCTCACCGATGAAAATCAGATTATTGCTTTTTATTTTCCTGGTTTATGTAGTCCCCGCTTTTTCACAGCAGGGATTGTCCGATTCTCTCCGACACGAATGGAATAAAACAACAAGCCAGGCAACGAAGCTCGAATTGGAAAATTTAATGGGTGAGGCCATTTATTCCGCACAGCCGGATAGTGCAGTAATGATTTGGAAACGTGTGGTAAAAAAGGCGGATGAGCTGAAATCAAAATCAACACCGGCTGAGCTTGATCGTGTGTTGCGTACAAAAGGAAACGCGTTGAATAATATCGCCTTTGTTTATATCAATCGCGGAATGCTTGATCTGGCTTTGGAATACAATTTTAAAAGTTTGAAGTTGCGCGACAGCATAAACGATACGCACGGAATTGCCGAGTCGCAGAATAATATTGCCTATTTGTATTCCACCCAGCATGATACAGCGGGAGCGCTGGATTATTATTCAAAGAGCGCCGCAAATTATGCAGCGATAAAAGATTTTAGTGGTGTTGCATTTACACTTGTCAACCGCGGCGAAATTTATTTGCAGCTAAATAAAGATTCCCTTGCGCTGCAAATGTTTTTCGAAGCATTGCAAATTCTCGGTAAGGACAAAGTAAATCATCGTGGTTTCAGCACTTGCCTTATGAATGTGGGAAAAGTATACACCCGCCAGGGAAATTTTATACAAGGAAAAAAATACCTTGATTCATCACTCACTGTCAGGATCACGAATGCAGACTTGCGGGGAGAGGCAAGCTCTTATTCAAACCTCGGTAAGCTTTACCAGCAAAAGGGAATAAAAGACAGCGCAATTTATTTTGGAGAAAAAGGTTTTAATCTCGCTGTGAAAATGAAGAGTCCGCAAACAGTAATTGTAAGCTCTAAATTATTGTACGAGGTATATAGCAGCAGAAATGATTTCGAAAACGCATTAAAATATTACAAAACGTATGTCGCCACGCGCGATTCGGTTTCAGGAGAAGAGCAGGGCAAAGAAATGGTGCGGCAAAAAATGGGCTATGAATATTCGAAAAAGATCGTCTCCGATAGCCTGAAGTTTGAGCAGGAAAAAGAAGTCGGGAATATAAAGCTGGAAAGGCAACGGGCATTTACAATCGGCGGATTCAGCGCGCTTGCAATTGTTGCGCTGCTTTTATTTTTTGTGTATCGCCAGCGTAACGGAATTGCCCGTGAGAAAAAACGGAGCGATGAATTATTATTAAATATTCTTCCTGCCGAAACTGCAGAAGAATTAAAAGCTACAGGTTCCGCCACGGCCAAAAGTTACGAAAGCGTTACTGTGTTGTTTACCGATTTTAAAAATTTCACCCAAACCGCAGAGGCAATGTCACCTGTAGAGCTCGTAGCGATTATAAATTTCTGCTATGGAAATTTTGATCGCATAGTATCTGCCAATGGCGTGGAAAAAATAAAAACCATTGGCGATGCGTATATGTGCGCGGGTGGCTTACCGATTGCAAACACGACGCACGCCGAAGACACAGTAAAGGCTGCAATAGAAATGCTCGCATTTGTAAAAGCAACCAACGAAGAGCGAAAAAAAGAAAACAAACCTTTTTTTGATATCCGCATCGGCTTGCACACTGGCCCTGTGGTTGCAGGTGTGGTAGGAACAAAAAAAATCGCTTACGATATCTGGGGCGATGCAGTAAACATTGCATCAAGAATGGAAAGCAGCGGCGAAGCAGGACGAATCAATATTTCAGCAAGTACCTACGAACTCGTAAAAAATAAATATCCCTGCGAGCACCGCGGAAAAATTACCGCCAAAAACAAAGGTGAAATTGATATGTACTTCGTGAATTAATTCTTTCTACTTTCCTTTTACATACTATTGTATTCACGCCCGCCATCTGGTAATTCAGTAGTCAGTTGTAAGTAGTCAGTCATCGGTAATCCTGTAATCGGTAATTCCGTAATCTGTAATCCCGTAATCTGTCCTAATCCTTCACCCTGTTCATCCCCATCGATTTCACCATCCAGTCCGCAAGCGGTTTTTCTGCCGGACGATTTTTTAAATTCAAATACCATCCGATTTTTTTCAGCACAGGAACTTTATGCGTTTCAACAAACTCAATCAACGTTCCATCCGGATCTTCGATGTAGGAAAAATGTCCTGCCGCTTCACCCATGTCAAAGCTGTTTGCGCTGTCCACAGTAAACGGATGTCCTTTCGATTCACACAGCGCCTGCATTTCTTTCATACCGATAATGTCAAAGCACAAATGAATAAATCCACGATCGCCCCACCAGCGTCCTTCAAAAATTTTGCGAGGCGTTTTTCCTTTTACTTCAATCAATTCAATCATGCTTGAACCGAGCAATCTCGAAAATGCTCCTGCGCGCGGCTTCGAATGTTTCAGCAAAACACGGCGCACTTCCACATCACCACCCGGCAAATTTTTCAGATCATCGAACTTACCTGTCTTATCATAAATCACAGTATCATATCCGAGAATTTCGCCGTAAAATTTTTTTGATTTCTCCAGGTCAGTAACACCAAGCAGCGCACCGGCCGGACCACCTGTCAATTGTTTTCCTTTTCCGAACCAATCTGTTCCCGGAACGATTTGAAAAATATTTCCCCACGGATCGCGCACAAAAAAAGTCGGATTTCCATCCGGAGAAGTATGCACATCGCCGAGCAGGTCAGCGCCTTTACTTTTTAAAAATGCAAACGAACCTTTTACATCCGAAGATTTCATCCGCGTTACAAAATGCCCGATATCGCCAAGCTGAATTTCAAATGCAACAGGAACAGGAACACGCGAAGTGTATTGCCAGATTTCAAAACCGCCTCCTCCTTTCATATTCAACGCAAGAATGGCATGACGCGAATGTCCTTTCCCGCCGGTGTACGGCAGCATCAAATTTGCTTCCGCCGCCTCTTCAAAAACCGGAACATCCATCCCGAAATGCTGACGATACCATTTAAACGCCGCATGCACATCAGGAATACCAATGCCGATTTGTTGAATACCTGAAATAACTGGTTTGCCCATTGGGAGGAGTGTTTAGTTAGGAGTCCGCCGCGGCGGATTAGTTCGGAGATATGAGGCCACGAATTTACGGGAATAATCAAATATAATCTCCGCGTTTCTTTCCGCCCCCGCGCCTCCGCGTTAAAAAATGCTCTAAAGAATTTCTACCCAGACATAATTTTATCTCTCCCAAAAGAGCTTTTAATCTGTGAAATCTGCGTAATCTGTGGCTAACTTAGCAGCATGACATTCAAAGGAAAAACAGTCTTCATCACCGGCGGTTCACGCGGAATAGGAAAAGCGATTGCAATAAAACTAGCTTCAGAAGGAGCCAACATTATCATTGCAGCCAAAACAACAGAAGTAAATCCGCGCCTCGAAGGAACTATTTATTCCGCTGTAGAAGAAATTAATAAAGCCGGAGGAAATGGCCTCGCAGTAAAATGTGACATCCGCGAAGAAGAGCAGGTTGTTGCCGCTGTTGCAGAAGCAATAAAAACATTCGGCGGAATTGATATTCTCGTCAACAATGCAAGCGCAATAAATCTTTCGCCTGTTTCAATTCTTCCTGCAAAACAATATGATTTAATGCAGGATATTAATTCGCGCGGAACCTATTTGGTTTCCCGTCATTGTGTTCCTCATTTAAAAAAATCATCCAACGGACACATCATCACCATGTCGCCGCCGTTGAGTTTGGATAAAAAATGGTTTTCGCATTTTGCTCCATACACGCTGAGCAAATTCGGCATGAGCATGATCACGATGGGATTATCGGAAGAATTAAAAAAAGATGGTGTTGCAGCAAATTGTCTCTGGCCAAGAACAACGATTGCAACGGCAGCAGTAAAAAATATTTTAGGTGGCGAAGAGCTGATGAATAAATCGCGCAAGCCGGAAATTTTAGCGGATGCAGCGTATTATATCCTGGGAAGAAATTCAAGAGAGCACACCGGCAATTTTTATATTGATGATGAAGTATTGGCAGGGGAAGGAATAACAGATCTCTCGCATTATTCTTTAGTACCGGGCGCAGAGCTGATGCCGGATATATTTTTGTAGAAATAAGCTGGTAAGAACAACAGCGCGTTTATGTCATTACCTCATGTACATTTCGCGGTACAAGACAAGCCAACCACGGGCATAACACGAACTTACATGTTACGTTCTACAGTAATTTACCGTGATATAACGACAGAATGTTATGTTAAAAACATTAACTAATTAATTGATTATTAATATTTTGACATTACTTCCCGTTTTTGTATGTCAAAACAAGTAAAAAATACCCGACTTTTACTAACTGTTTAAGCTTTTGGCTCGTATAAAGGCAATTTCTTTTACAATGCATTGGCCCAGGAATGATGCACATTTAATATAATAAGTTTTTTGCCCACTATTATTAACAAGTTTTATTATTATTTAAACTTTTAATTCCTCCACTCATGAGAAAACTTTTTCTCTCTACGTTATCCGCTGTACTTATTTTCGGAAGCACACTTTCCGCACAGCTTATAGGAACAAAAAATATTCCCGGTGATTACCCAACGCTCGATCTTGCTATCATCGATCTGAACACACAAGGTGTTGGTGCGGGTGGAGTAACACTCAACCTTATTCCCGGCAACCCGCAAGTGGCGCCTGCCGGTGGGTATGTGATTACAGCAACAGGTACTGCTGCAAATACAATTACCATTTCAGGTAACAATAACGCGGTTACAGCTTCTCCTGCTTTGGTTGCAGGAAATCTGACCGATGCGATCTTCAGGATCATGGGTGGCGATTACATTACCATCGCACAATTCATTATGCAGGAAAACTCTGCCAACAGCACAACAGCTGCTGCAACGAATAACATGACAGAATTTGGCGTGGCTTTGTTTTATGCATCTGCAACTGATGGTGCGCAAAATAATACGATCGTCGCCAATGTAATTTCTTTGAACCGCGCTTACACAAATACGTTCGGTATCTATAGTAATACGCGTCATACACCTTCATCAATTACTGTTGTTGCGGATATTACCGCTGCTTCTGGATCAAACAGCAATAATAAGGTTTGGGGTAACGTAATTTCTAACGTAAACATGGGTGTAGCCTTTATCGGCTCCTCCGTTGCAGCTAATCACGATACAGGAAATGATATTGGCGGTGCAAGTAACCTTACAGGAAATACCTTCTCTAACTGGGGTGGAGCCGCAGCCGTAAGTGGTTATGTTTCAAACAGCGGTACCAGCTATGCAGTCTTTATGAATCACCAGGATGCTTCGAATGTATCCTTTAATACAATTACAAGCGCACCATCTGTTATTAATACGGTAACAATACGTGGAATTTTTGAAAATTATTCTACATCATCGCCTGCTGCGGCTTGTACGAATATCATTTCAAATAACACAGTTACAATTACAAGCGCTTCAACATCGTCGACGCTCACAGCTATTGAAGCAAATGCAAGCGCATCCACTACAACGCTGAACATCACAAATAACAATGTAATCAACTGCGCAATTTCAGGAACTTCTTCTTCATCCCCCCTGAATGGAATTGTTAATACAGGCGCTACAAGCACACTCAACATTACAGGTAATATTGTTCGCAGCAACACATCAACTGCAACAACAGGAGGTTTTACCGGTATTTCAAATTCCGGCACCGTTAGTTCTGCTGCCAACATCATGAATAACCAAATTGGTAATGCAAGTGGTAATGCTATCAGCTTTAGTGGTGCATCTTCCGGAACAATAAACGGTATTTCAAATACAGGAGCAGGTTCAGCGGCTACTGTTATGATTTCAGGAAATGATATCCGCGGAATTGTACATGGTGCAATATCTTCAGGTTCACAAACCTATATCACCTCAACAGGTACACCTTTAAATAATACTATTACAGGAAATACATTTACAGGCTTGTCTGCAAATACAACAGGTACCTGTAATTTTATCGGTCATAGTTATACCATGCCGGCTTCAGGCACAACTACGATTAGCAATAACTCGATCGTTTCAGGTTATACAAGAGCAGGAACTTCAGGTAGCGTTAACTTAACAACCACAAATGGCAGCTCCCTGACAGGAACAACTGCATTTTACCTGAACAATAACTTTTCTAACATCACCCTTGCAGGTTCAGCATCAATTACCGGCTTTAATAATACGGACGGTGGAACAGGTTCAACAAAAACCATTACCGGCAATGTATTTAACAGTTGGACAGGCGGAACCGGAACCGTTAATACAATGAACTTTAGCTATTGGAATGGAGCATCTACACTTTCCAACAATACAATTACAAATATTACCGGCCAGGGAACGGTTACCGGTATCAGCTTGAATTCAGTTTCAAATGCTGCAACATCAGTAACGGTTTCCGGTAATACAATCAATAATTTATCATCTACCGGTACAGGCGGTGTAGTTACCGGATTGCTTTGCTCTAATACTTCTACCGGCATCAGCATTACAGGTAACATCATTAATACATTATCCAGCACAGGTGCTTTTGCAGTAACCGGTATCTCTATCACAGGATCTTCTTCAACTTCTGTTTCCAAAAACAAAATCTACGACTTGTTGAATACCAATGCAGCAGGCAGTACGAATGGAATCAGTGTATCAAGTGGAACTGTTACAGTATCCAATAATCTCATCGGTGATCTTCGTGCTACAGTTGCAACAGTTGTAAGTCCTTTAAGCGCTGTAAACGGAATTAATATCACAGGTGGCACAGCAGTAAACGTTTATTACAATACAGTTTACCTGAACGCATCTAGCACAGGTACAAACTTTGGTACAAGCGGTATTAATGCTTCCACAACCCCAACCGTTGATTTTCGTAATAATTTAATTGTCAATCTTTCGACTCCTGCAGGAACAGGCCTTACGGTAGCTTATCGCAGATCTTCTACAACGTTGACTACCTATGCGAATATTTCAAATAATAATTCATTCTACGCAGGCACACCATCTGCAACCAATGTAATTTTCTACGATGGCACAAACAGCGATCAGACGCTTACAGCTTTCCAGGCACGTGTTAGTCCGCGTGATGGTGCTTCTATGTCGCAGAATCCAACATTCACCAGTACAAGCGGTGCTTCGCCTGGATTCCTTCACGTTCCTGCTGCAACGGCAACTTTGCTTGAAAGTGGTGGTGCTGTAATAGCCGGTTTTACAACCGATTATGATAATGACGCACGTCCGGGTCCTGTTGGTTCAGTAAATGGTGGCGCAATAGCACCGGATATCGGGGCTGATGAATTTGATGGAATACTTCTTACTTGTACAGGTGCAATTGGCGGTACAGTTTCACCATCAACCGTTACAATTTGTGCGAATGGTACAACGGTTCTTAGTTCAGCAGGCGCATCATCAGGTCCTGGTATTTCTTATCAGTGGAAAACTTCTACCACCGCAGGCGGACCGTATTCAAATGTTATCGGTGGATCCGGCGCTACTACACCTTCGTATACAACAGCTCCTTTAACAGCCGGTACTTATTATTACATCCTCGAGGTTACATGTTCTTCCGGACCGGTTACTGCGCTTTCAAATGAAGTGACTGTAACTGTAAATCCTAACCCGGTAGTAGCTGTTTCTCCAACCGCAGCAACAATTTGTAATCCGGGTGGATCTCCGGTTACATTAAATGCTACAGGTGCCACTACCTATACCTGGTTACCTGTTACAGGATTAACACCAACAACAGGTGCAACAGTATCGGCAAGTCCTACGGTTACTACTACCTATACAGTAACAGGAACAGCAGGTGGATGTACAAGTACAGCTACAACAGTAATCACAGTGGGAAACAATCCGATGATTACTGCAATTACTGCTACGCCATCAAGTGTTTGTTCTGGTGGCAGCTCACAGTTGCAGGCTACAGCATTCACACCTGCTCAGGTGAACCAGTACACATTCTCTACCTCTACCGGAGCAACACTTGATCCGATGACAGGCTCTACATCAGTGATCGGAACGCTTAACGATGATACGCCTACAGGTACACCTGCAGCGATCGGCTTCGCATTCAATTTTAACGGTACCAGCTACACACAATATTCAGTTTCTCCCGATGGATGGATCTTATTGGGTGGAACAACAGCTGTTTCCGAATTTACAAATGCTGTTACCAGCACAACGAACATCCCGAAAATTTATCCTTACTGGGATGATCTTGCAACAGGTACAAGCGGAAGCGTAAGAACACTTGTAACAGGCACAGCACCTAACAGGATCTTTATTGTACAATGGTTCGTAACAATTCCAAGAAATACTACAGGCCCTGCAAATTCTACTTTCCAGGCATGGTTGTTCGAAGCAGATGGTGCGGTTGAATTCCGTTACGGCACAATGGGCGCACCTTCATCAACTACGATCTCTTCCGGTATAACAGGAGGCGCAACCAATTTCAACAGCATTACATTCTCTTCAAATACAGCAAGCACCGCTACTGCAAATGATATCAACGCAAGTGCACCTGCAAGCGGTAGAATGTATCGTTTTGTCCCACCTGCAGTATCCTATACATGGACACCAGGAACATTCCTGAACAGCACGACAATTTCTAATCCGTTAGCTTCCGGAATTACTGCGACAACAACTTATACAGCTACAACCACCTCATCGATCGGTTGTACTGCTACAGGAACCGTAACAATTACTGCAGGTTCAGCGCTGACAAGCGTGGCAACCATCACACCGGGATCCACAGTATGTGCAGGAACAAACATCACCCTCAATGCGGTTCCGACCGGCGGTGGTGGTCCTTACACTTACGCATGGACAGGTCCGAACAGCTTCTCATCCACAGCTCAGAACCCGGCCATCAGCTCAGTGGCGCTTGCAAACGCAGGTACATACTCCGTTACAATTACAGATGCATGTACAGCAACTTCAACGGCTACAGTGACACTTACAGTTAACCCGCTTCCGACAGTTGCGGTTACACCTACATCAGCTTCAATTTGTAATCCGGGCGGATCACCTGTTTCTTTAACTGCAACAGGCGCTACAACATATACCTGGCTACCTGTTACAGGATTAACACCTTCAACCGGTGCAACAGTTTCTGCGAATCCATCTGCAACTACAACATATACGGTTACAGGTACAAATTCTAACGGATGCACATCAACAGCTACTACAACGATTACCGTCACAGAAACTCCAAGCATCGTTTCAGTTACTGCATCACCAGCAAGTGTTTGTAATAACGGAAGCTCACAGCTGCTTGTTGTAGCCGGTACTACAACCGCATACACAGTATCAGCAACCACGTTTGCACCGATCGCTTCGGGAACAGGTACAACTACATTGTGTAACGCTACTGTAGCAACAACACCGCTTACCACCGGCACATTGGATGATGGTTACTGGAACAATATTGCTATGCCGTTTTCTTTCAATTATTTCGGATCAACATACAATACCATTCACGTTCAAACCAATTGCGTAATAAGCTTCAGTCCGTTTACTACTACAACAGGTTATAATGCAACATTACCGAATACACCTGCTCCGAATAATATCATCGCACCTTGTTTTGGCGATATGGACTGGCGTTTTGGTGGTGTCATCTCCACCTACACAAGCGGAGTTGCTCCGAACCGTATTTTTGTTATTAATTACAACGGAACTTCCGGTGGCGGATTTTATACCGGCGCTGCACCATCTGCACTTGTTATTACACAAGTTCAGCTGTTTGAAACCAGCAACATCATCAAAGTTCACAGCACAAGCATTCCCACATCAACAACCAATCACGCACAGGGAATTGAAAATGCAGGTGGAACAACAGGATTTATTGTTACTGGTCGCAACAACGGTCTATGGACAGCTTCCAATGATGCAGTTCAGTTTCTGCCAAGCGCTGGAACATTCACTTATTCATGGACACCCGGAACGTTCCTTAACAGCACAACCATTGCAAATCCAATGGCAACAGGAGTAACTGCTACTACAACGTATACGGTTACTGCATCAGCCGGCGGATGTTCTTCATCAGGATCAGTTACACTGACATCGGGCGCGGTTCTTTCGAGCACAGCATCAGCATCACCTTCATCAACAGTTTGCCAGGGTTCTACAGTTACACTCAACGGAACTCCGATTGGCGGAGGTACACCATATACTTATAGCTGGACCGGCCCAAACAGTTTCACATCATCGGTTCAGAATCCTGTGCTGACAAACGTGACCACTGCAAATTCGGGCGTATACAGTGTAGCGATTACGGATGCTTGTGGAATAACATCAACTTCAACAGTTTCACTTACTGTTAATCCACTGCCGACAATTTCAGTTACACCGACAACTGCACTTTATTGCAATGGCGGACCTGCAGTTGCATTGACAGCAACAGGCGGAACAAGCTATACCTGGCTTCCTGCTTTCGGTCTTTCTGCTACAACAGGATCAAACGTTAATGCTTCTCCTGCAAATACAATCACTTACACGGTAACCGGGACAAGTGTGGACGGTTGTTTGGGTACTGCTACAACAACAATTACTTCTGCTCCGTCAGTTACAGGTGTTACAGCAACAGCAACACCAAGTGTTATTTGTGTTGGCAATACAACAGACCTGGCTTCATCTGCCAATACAATGATTACCGTATTGTCTTCCAACTTCAATACGGGAACACAGGGCTGGACAACCATCAATAACACAACAGGCGGTTCAAGCGCAGCAACTGCATGGACGATTCAAAACAGTCCGTATGCTTATGGATTCTACCCAACATTCAGCAGTAACGATGCATCTGCTTTCTTCCAGACAAACAGCGATGCCGGTGGATCAGGTAATAATACCAACACATTGCTTCAGTCCCCTGTTTTCAGCACAATGGGAATGAGCAACGCAAGTCTTAAGTTTTTCCATCATTATGATTATTGGAATACAAGTGATACTGTTCGCGTGCAGGTTTCTACCAACGCTTCAACATGGACCACTGTAAGAACCTATCCGCAACTTGTGGACCAGGGCGCTGCTTCTGCTTTCGTTATGGATAGCATCAGCCTGAACGCTTATGTTGGTCAGCCTACGGTGTATGTTCGTTACTGGTACAAAGCAGTATACGGTTATTTCTGGTCTATCGATAATGTAACAGTTACCGGAGCAGCAACACCAAACACTTATGCATGGTCATCAACTCCTGTAGGATTTACTTCATCAGCACAAAATCCAACCGGTGTTGCTCCGACAGTTTCTTCTACTTACACCGTGCAGGTTACTAATGCATACGGATGTTCTGCATCAGCAAATACAAGTGTTACTGTTAACCCGCTTCCAACAGTTGTAGCGAATGCAACCGCAACTACAATTTGTAACGGAGATCCTGTTACACTTTCAGGAAGTGGTGCAACATCATACACCTGGACAGGCAACGTAACTAATAACGTAGCATTCAATCCAACCACAACTGATTCGTATACAGTAACAGGTACAGACGGAAATGGTTGTACAGATACAGACGTCATTTCTGTAATAGTTAACCCGCTTCCGACCGTTGCTTTATCAGGTGCAAATAGCTTCTGCACAGGTG
The DNA here is from genome assembly GCA_031412295.1 of Bacteroidota bacterium. Lineage (GTDB taxonomy): Bacteria > Bacteroidota > Bacteroidia > Palsa-965 > Palsa-965. The sequence goes on along the minus strand of JANOCU010000016.1, from coordinate 112,363 downwards.
GAAGCACAGTGCTTACCGGAACAGGTGGCGGAACAAGTCAGTGGTACATGAATGGTGCACCTATCGTAGGAGCTACTTCAACTACTTACACCGCAACTGCTGCCGGCGTTTACAACATGACAAAAACAAATGCAAACGGTTGTTCCGATTCAGCTTCAACAGGAATTACTGTAATTGTAAATGCGCTTCCGGTAGTTGTAGCAAATGCAACAGCAACTACAATTTGTTTGGGCGATTCAACTACACTTTTCGGTAGCGGTGCAACATCCTATACATGGACAAACAGTGTAATGGATAACATGGCATTCGCTCCGACTGTTTCTGATGTTTATACTGTAACAGGTACTGACGGAAATGGTTGTCAGAATACAGATGTTATTCCTGTAACTGTAAACACGCTTCCAAACGTTGTTGCAAATTCAACAGACACATCAATTTGTGCTGGTGATACAATTACACTTTCAGGTAGCGGCGCAGTTTCATATACATGGACATCAAGTGTAAATGATAACGTCGCATTCGTTCCTTCAACAACGGATACATACACAGTAACAGGAACAGATGGAAACGGTTGTATCAATACTGATAACATCACTGTAACTGTCAACGCGCTTCCGACAGTAATTGCAAATGCAACAGCAACTACAATTTGTAACGGTGATGCAGTAACGCTTTCAGGTAGCGGCGCAACAACGTACACATGGACATCAAGCGTAACAGACAACGTAGCTTTTAATCCAGCTGCAACTGATACGTACACAGTAACAGGAACAGACGGAAACGGTTGTATGAATACCGACAACATCACGGTAGCAGTAAATGCGCTTCCAGTAGTTGCAGCAAATACAACAGCAACTGCAATTTGTCTTGGCGATTCAGTTATACTTACTGGTAGCGGCGCAGTTTCTTATACATGGACAAACAGCGTAGTTGACGGAGTAGCTTTCGCACCAACAGCTACAGATGTTTACACAGTAACAGGAACCGATGCGAATGGTTGTATGAATACAGATAACACACTTGTAACTGTAAACGCACTTCCGACAGTTGTAGCAAATGCATCAGCAACGACAGTATGTGAGAGCACACAGGTTACACTTTTCGGTAGCGGCGCTGCTTCTTACACATGGACAGGAAGTGTTGCAGACAATGTAGCATTCACACCTACAACAACTGATTCGTACACAGTAACAGGTACCGATGCAAACGGTTGTATGAATACAGACAACATCACTGTCACTGTAAATCTGAATCCGGTTGTTACAATAGCGACCTTTGCCCAGGATACAATTTGTCTTGACGATGCAGATATGATCCTCGCAGGCGAATCACCCGTTGGAGGAACATGGAGTGGAGCAGGGGTTTCAGGAAATTCATTCGATCCGACAGCAGCTGGTTTGGGTAACGCAGCAATCATGTACACCTACACAGATGGAAATGGTTGTACGAGCTCAGCAACAGAAAGCATTGCAGTTGATGCCTGCACAGGAATCATTACTGTAGATGCAGTTGCCGGAGTATCAATTTTCCCGAATCCGAACGCAGGCCAGTTCACTATCCAGCTTCCATCATTACCTACCTCTTCAGTTCAGGTAGAAGTAATGAATGAGCTCGGACAAGTGATCGACGTGTTCACAATGACAAGCACAACAAAAGAAATAAACATCAGCACCCTCGAAGGCGGAGTTTATTTCGTACGTGTCATCAACGCAAATAACGTAAGCGTTCATCGCGTGGTGAAACAATAAATAAGCTTGATCAACAAAAGGAAAGGCTTCTCAGAAATGGGAAGCCTTTTTTTTATTAAGAAATTTTGCAGAGTAAATTAGTACTGTAGATTTGAATCAAAAATCCGCGCCCTATCAGCGAACTCTGCGGAAATCAGCGTGAGAAATTTCCTCGCGCTTTTGTTAGCAGTAATTTCGAATTTCAAATCTTGAATCCTGAATTTCAAATCCTGAATTTTAAGAAAGATAGCTCCCCACAATCGGCATTCGCCTTCCGCTTCCAAATGCCTTCGGAGAAACTCTTAAAACCGGCGCCATTTGCGCACGCTTCCATTCATTGCTGTTCACCATTTTCAGAATACGATCCACCAGCGCTTTTTCAAATCCCATTTCCACCAATTCCTTCGGACCTTTCCTGTTCTCGATGTATTCAAACAATACTTTATCCAGCACAGGATATTCCGGAAGCGAATCGCTGTCTTTCTGTCCGGGACGTAATTCAGCAGAAGGTGGTTTGGTTAAAATGTTTTGCGGGATAATTTCTTTCTCTCTATTAATGAATTTGCATAATTCAAACACCTGCATTTTATACACGTCGCCGAGAACAGCAATGCCACCGCACATATCACCATACAAAGTTCCATAGCCGACAGCAGCCTCGCTCTTATTCGTTGTGTTCAATAAAATGTAGCCGAACTTATTCGCGATGCCCATCAGAATAATTCCGCGCAAACGTGCCTGGATATTTTCTTCCGCAACATTGAACGGCGCATCTTTAAAAACCGGCGACAATGTTTTTTGCATTGTATCAAAACCTTCCTTGATCGGGATGATCTCGTACTTGCAGTCAAGATTTTTACAAAGCGCAAGTGAATCATCCACCGAATGCCCTGAAGAAAATTCAGAAGGCATCAGCACGGACAAAACATTTTCCTTCCCCAAAGCCCGCACCGCCAAAACCAAAACCAAAGCCGAATCAATTCCACCCGACAAACCCAAAATCGCCTTAGTAAATCCCATCTTCGAAAAATAATCCCTGATGCCCAAAACAAGGGCATCATGAATCAAAGCGATTTCAGAAGTAGAATTTTGAATTTCCGGATTTTGAATTTTGTCCGTCGCGGCGGATGAATTTTGAATTTCTTCGGTATTGAAAATCTGAAAGTCTTCTTCAAACTGTTTCATCTCCGAAACAATTTTTCCCTCACCATTCAAAACCATCGAGCCGCCGTCAAAAATAATTTCTGTTTGAGCGCCCACCTGCTGAATATAAAACAGCGGCAAATTATATTTCTCCACATTACGTTTCAAAACACTGCGACGCGATGCAGCATGCTTATAGCTGAAAGGAGATGCAGCAATATTGATCATCAGCTCCGGCTTTTGTTTGATCAATTCTTCCATCGGCCATTGCGTATACATCAAATCCTCTTCAATATCCCAAAGATCTTCGCAAACCGTAAGCGCAATTTTTTTACCGCCAATTTCTGCAACATGAAAAGATTTCGCCGGTTCAAAATATCTATACTCATCAAACACATCGTAATTCGGCAGCAAACCTTTATGATGAACGCTTTTTATTTTTCCGTTCTCCAGCACATAAGCAGCGTTGAATAAATTTTTTCCTTCCACCTTTTCATTGATAGCAGGAGCGCCCACAATCGCAGCAATGCCATCGCACACCGACGCAATTTCATCCACCGCTTTCAGGCACCGCGCAACAAAATCAGGGAACTCCAAAAAATCTTTCGGCGGATAACCACACACACTCAGCTCGGCAAACACCACCACATCAGCCCCTTCTTTTTTCGCGCGAAGAATGTTCGCTTTGATCTTCTCCGTATTCGAAATAAAATTTCCGATGTGAAAGTTCAGTTGAGCCAGTGCAATTTTCATCTTGCAAAATTAAGGTCTTTTTTAACCCTCAACGGGTTTCAAACCCTTTGAGGGTTAAAAAATTTAAAGTTCTTTTTTCGGAGTTCATTTCAATCATCCGCCGCTTTTCATCGCGACGTTTCGCAAACGATCCAGATGATCTTTGCCATCGCCCGAAATGCAAAACGATCCGCTGTTGAGGCGGATCGTTTTGTAATGTTTGGAAAAAATATGCTTTAAAATAATATTCCAACAGTTAAAGCAATAGCATTTGATTTTGCGTTTTGTTTTGTCGCCTCATAGCCATTGTTTCTATTGCGGAAAAGATATTTTGATTCACTTTTAAGAACGTTCGAAAACCCATTGTACCAGTTTAATCCGAACACTAACGATGTGCTGCCTGCAATGCTCCATTCCGCACCAACACCAATATTCAAAGAGAACTTAAAAATATTCATGTCTGTTGTGTTCAAAATATCAGATTGACTAACCTGTTGGTTTATTGTTTCATTTGAAGCTCCGCCGGAAACAGCATTCAATTTATCATCAGCACGACTCTTCAAACGAAATGACGCATTAACACCAAACTGTCCGAAATAAGTTAGTGCCCCAATTTCAGGTGATTTTAATTTCAAACCAATTGGAATAGTCAGGTAAGTGGTACGGTAAAAACGACTGTTCAAACGGTATTTGCTTGCCGTTGATGTAGAGTCACTGCGCTCAAGCAATTCAAGGTCTTTCGAAAGAAAGTAAAAATTGGTGTCATTCTCATTGAAAGCAAGCCTGCCTCCATCGTAGTCAACCTGCACACCGGTTGCAAAAGAAACAACCTTATTCATTCTGAACTCTGTAATGAGTCCATAAGAACCACGTGCTGTAGCCCCCTGACTTGTAAATTTATTTTTGTCTTCCGGTTTATACCAGTTAACCATCCCGGTAGCTTTAAGACCAAAGCGGAAATTTTTCAAATCATTTTCGCCGGTGTCCTGGGCGATTGCATATTTGCCACCCATGCTGAGGGCTAAGATGAGTAAGAGTACCTTTTTCATACTTTTGATGTGGTTTTAAACGTTGGACAATATTACGATAAATTTAAAATGTTTTATGAAAGTACTGTCTATGCGTGCTATTTTTCAGTGGATTCCGGCCCTAATCTTAATGATCATTGTTCCATCATGTAAGAATAATCCGCTGGACGTCGACGTTTCGACAATTTCCGTGCCGCAGGTAAAGATCAACCGTTTCGAGAAAGAATTCTTCACCCTCGACACCACTCAAATGGCCAAATCGCTCGAACATCTCCGGGTGCAATACGGCGACTTTGCCGAGGGGTATATCAACCATATTATTTGCCGCACCGCCCCCGACAGCATGGGTTGCGATTTCGCCATCCGCGATTTTATTTATAACCGCGCGCTCGGTATGAGAGATGTTTATCTTGAAACAAATAAAGTTTTTCCCGGCGACCTTTCTGATTTGGAAAACGAGCTTACCGATGCTTGCAAGCACTTTCGCTATTACTTTTCGGGGAAAAAATTACCCAATGCAATTAACACAACCTTAACCGGCTTCAATTATAATATTTTCAACGTCCAGGGCGATTATGGCATCAGTCTCGAATTTTATCTCGGAAAAGACAATGCCTATTACGACGCGCTGCCTGACCTCTGGCCCAATTACCGCCGCCGCATCAGCTCCAAAGAATACATGGCCACTAATTTTGTTAAAGCGTGGATGATGAATGAGTTTCCCTATGATCCGCCCAAAAACGATCTCATCAATAAAATGGTCTACGAAGGCAAGCTGCTCTATTTGCAAAAAGCATTGCTCCGTAACACCCCCGATTCCATCATCACCGGTTATCCGCAGGCAAAATTAGACTGGGCTATAGAAAACGAAGCAAGAATGTGGGCCACCATGATCGAGCAGAAAAAAGTATACTCCGATAACGGCGAAGACCTCAATCATTTCACCGAAGACGGCTCTTTCACTCCCGGACTCCCCAAAGAATCCCCCGGCAAAGCAGGCAATTGGATCGGACTCCGCATAGTAGAAACCTTCATGGAAAAAAATCCCACCACAACCTTAGCACAACTAATGGAAATAAATGACGGCGCCGCATTATTAAATCGCTCCAAATACAAGCCGAAGTTTTAGTTTTTAGTTCGGAGTTATTAGTTCGGAGATAAAAGGCATATCTATTCTCTGCGAGCTCCGTGTTCTCTGCGTGAGTTTTTTTGCGTGTCCCTCCTGCGTCGGGTCGGGCTATCCGCTACAAGTCCTCCCGTGAAGTAGAGGCAAGCTCACTTCACGGTCCGGGCTTTCCACTACTATCCCTCACGTAAGATTTTCAGCAATTCTTTCTCATCTATTATTTCAATCCTTCCATGGGGGAGCCATTTGCGCGCCCAATCACCCAGTCACCAAATCCTTTCCCAGGTGAGTTAGCCCTTTTGCGCGTCAATCACCCAGTCACCAGATTACCAGATTACCAAATCACCTCATGAAAATCTCCCTACTTTTGCACCATGAGAAAAGCCACCATCAACTTCACCGTCACCCTCGACGAAAATAATCTTCCCGAAGCCATTCAGTGGAACGCAAGCGATTCCAAAGACGGCGGCAATTGCAAAGCCATCATGCTCGCCATGTGGGACGAAAATGAAAAGAACACCATGCGCATCGATTTATGGACCAAAGACATGCCCGTCGATGATATGAAGCGCTTTTTCCACCAGAATATCGTCACCATGTCCGACACACTTCAACGCGCCACCAGCGAAGAAAAAATGGCCGGCGACATGCGCGATTTCGGAGCCTACTTTGCAGAAAAAATGGGACTTGTAGATCCTGGCTAGGCGTAAATTCCCGTGCCGCATTTTTTTATGCCGAAAATTGTTTTATTTTAGTGTCGGCCCGCATACTCCAGAATTACGACTATGAAACAAAAGTACCCCCTACTAGCTGCTTTTTTGACCCTCGCAACAGCAGCCAGCCTGCAAGCGCAGATCTTTTATTCCAATGGCGCAACAGTTCATGTTACCACCGGCGGAGTATTGCATTGCAACGGCGGATTAACGCTCGATAATACATCCGGCTTTATCAATGATGGTACAACCAACGTCACCAAAAATTCTACATTGCCACTTAGCGGAACCATGACCATCAACAGTGGTTCATCATCCGGTAACGGTTATTACGCAGTAGAGCAGGATTGGATCAATAACTCGGTATTTGTTGGCGGCACCAGCACAGTTGAATTGTATGGCAACACGCAACAATTCATTACAAGCGTTAACGGAACAATTACCACATTTCATAATCTTACACTCACCGGAACAGGCACAGGTAACAACCGCAAAAAAACATTGCTGCTGGTGAATGCCATGACCGACGCAACAGCCGGCGTTCTGGATATCGGTGATCGCGAATTAGAAACGCAGACAAATACATTTTTCGTTAATGATCCTGCTACAGCTGCTGTAACCAATTTACAGGTTCCGGGCGCTGAAGGATTTGTCAGCAGCGATGCACCGGGTGTATTATCACGCGCAACTTCAGGTGCAGGAAATTATCTTTTCCCTGTCGGGTCAAGCGTAGTTACCACCCGTTACCGCCCGATAGAAATTTCGCCTGTTGCTGGAAGCACTGTAGATATTTACACCGTTCGTTTTATCAATCACAATCCTGATAACGATGGTTTCAATCGTACTACCAACGATGGTTTGATCTGTAATGCAAACGATACTTTTTATCACGCAATTCTTCGTCCCGCAGGAGCTGATGCTGCAGATATAAAGGTGCATTACATTCCTGCTACAGATGGTGCATGGACAGGCGTTTCTCATTGGAGAACTACAAACGTCATGTGGAATGATATTAATGCTGCTGTTACAGGAACAGCAGGAATTTTCACCACACGTACACGCGCTGCATGGGCATTTGCAAATCCCGGTGATCCGTATGTGCTGACTGAATTAAGTCCGGCCGCACCAACAATTGTTTGTCCGACATTCTGTGAAAACACAAACGGAAATCTTTTCACCGCTACAGGCTCAACGAATTATACATGGTCTGTTCCCGGTAACGGAACAATCACCAGCGGACAAGGATCAGATTCATTATACGTTGACTGGACAACCGGCATGGCTCCTGTAACTGTTGTTGCAAATGGTTCAACTCCCGGATGTACATCATTACCTGTTTCCTGCACACCAACCGTAAATCCGAATCCGACAGGCGCATTTGTAACCGATACAACCGGTGGCGGACCATGGGCAAGCACATGGAACTTCATCAGCACAACAACAGGCGGTTCAGCTCCATACACATGGTCATGGGATTTTGGTAACGGACAAACTTCTACACAACAAAATCCTTCTAACACATTTACAGGTGCAGGAACCTACAACGTTAACATGGTTGTAGTCGATGCAAACGGATGTTCTGATACCGTTTCAACATTTGTCACTGCGCTCGAAGGCATTCTTATTCCAAACGTATTCTCTCCGAATGGTGATGGTACGAATGATGAATTCTACATTCCTAATTCGGGACTTAAAGAATACAAGATCGAGATCTTCGATCGTTGGGGTGTGAAAATTTTCGAAGCAGAAGCACCGGCAATTCACTGGGATGGCCGTTCTACTTCCGGCGGCATCTGCACCGATGGAACGTATTATTACATCCTGCACGCTATTTCCGATACACGCGATTACAGCACCACAGGTTTCATTACACTTATTGGAGTAGGAAACAGGTAAAAAAAATATTCTTAAAAAATCCCGCATCTGCCAGGTGCGGGATTTTTTTTATGGCAACGATTCCTCTTTTATCCGTCTTACAATCAAAACACGTTATGCGAATTTTTATTTTCTTCTTTTTGTTTGTTGTGTCAGGTACAAATCTATCCGCCTCAAAAATTGACAAGGCATTCCTGAAAAAAATTACGGGGACAAAATGGATGTTGGTAGAAGAAAAAAAATCGGGAAACCCATTTGCAAAAAAAACAAAACCATCCATCCTGCAGGAGATCACATTCACCACCGGCGCCATTCTTTTTGATACAGGCGATCAGCATTACGAATGCAGCTACACGATCAAAAAGGAAATTGAATTCTGGATGTACTGCAAAGAGCCCGATCAATACATCTACAAAATACATTCGCTCAGCACACTCGTTTTAGTAATGGATATGCTGGTAAAAGACAAAGATGGAAAATACGTCCGCCGAAAAAGAATGACCTACCACAGGAAAGGGTGATGGAAATAGAAAAAATGATTACACCTGCCTGCCGCAGCACAAGCACGCGCGTCTGCAGGCAGGGATTACGGGATTACCAATTACCAATAAAAAGTAGAAATTGGGAAATTGGGAAACCAGGAAATCAGGAGTTGTGTGCGATCTCTCTCGCAGATGATTTTTAAATTACCCAGTTATTAAATTACCAGATCATCTTCAGCCGCAATTTCCCCCGCAGAAGTTTTTTCAATCACCCAGTCACCATCCGCCACGGCGGACACCCAGTCATTAAATCCCGTTCAGCTGCGTATAAATAACATTAGTCTCTTCAATAAAATTCAGCACTTCCGCTTTTCCTTTTTTCTTTTCTGCAGAGGTAAGAAAATGCAAAGGAAATTCTTCCCATTCCTTCAGCATCTCTCTTTTATAAGCTGCAATTGATTTTGGCAATTGAATAGAAGAAAGCTTATCGCATTTTGTAAAGCAGATCGCGAAAGCAATTCCTTCTGAGGCAAGGCTCTCCATAAATTCAAGATCAAGCCGTTGCGGTTTGATACGCGCATCAACCAGCACAAATACGCACATCAGGTTTTTCCGTCCCATAATATAACGGCTGATCATTTGATTGAACTGAGCACGTTTTACCTGCGAAACTTTTGCATAACCATATCCCGGTAGATCCACCAGGTACCACTGATCATTCACCATGTAATGATTAATGATCTGCGTTTTTCCCGGGGTGGAGGAGATGCGCGCCAGCCCGTTTATTCCGACAAGCATATTGATCAACGAAGATTTACCAACATTCGAACGGCCGATAAATGCATATTCTGCACGATCGCCGGGCGGACAATCTTCAATCTTTGCATTGCTGCTGATGTAAACTGCTGAGCGGATTTTCACTTGAGAAAAATAAAATAGGTGTACAGAAGAAATTATTTCTTTCTGCCGGTATAAGAATTGATGTGACGCTCTTTTTTTGTGGGGTAAATATCCTTGATCGTAACCATGATGCCGGTTTCATCCACATCACCGAATTCATCATTGACAGATGTTCCGAAATTGCGCATCGTCGCGCTGAGGTTCATGTATGAGTTAACGAGTGGCGGAATATTTTCTCCCAGCTCGCGAACACGTTTATTCAATAAATGATGACCATCTTTATAAGGCAGATCTCCTAACTCTTGCTCCAGCGCAGAAACATCCGTCAGAATTTTTACAGGGAAATGCGGAGTCACCAGGTTTTCCTTATCCGGAAAATAGTGATTCATAAAATGAAGAATATAATCACGCGCCTGCACATCGAAATGACGATACATCGTAACCTTCCCGAAAAAATAATCCATATCCGGGTTATCCACAACGAGTGCACCCAAGCCATCCCACAAATTATCCAGCGAAAAAAGTCCTTTACGATTATTAGCAGAAGGTTGATAAGCCGGCTGAACAAATGATCTTCCCAGCTCAATCGTCAATGGAAGATATTCCGATTTAAATTTTTCGCTGAATGTAAAAAGTTCGGTTGTGGCAAGGTGATAATTACCATCAGCCGATTTCGAATTGGCACAACGGATAAAACGATAGCCTCCAACAATTTCTTTATCCTCAGGGTTCCAAACCACCAGCTGTTTGTAGCAATTATCGCAGGTGTCAAAATCATCGAGATCAGTTTCTTTATCCGTTCCACCACCTGCCGCACGAAAAGTCAGCTCACGTAAACGACCGATTTCGATAAGCGTATTCGGACCGTTATGCTGATCAATAATATAGATTTGATTTTCCCCTTTATTCGTTTCGCGAACATACGTAGCAGAATTAAGCTCTTGCTCGAGCAATTCACGTGCGACTGGAGGGATAATTGGTTTCATGTTATTTCCCGGCTAAAAATTTGATTCAGGAAAAGGGACCGGGTTTTCCTTCACCCAATGCATACACATGCTGCTTCATTAATCCGGCTAATTCACGTGGTGATTTTTCCTGGTTAAAAACAGAGGGTTGAATTGGTTTTCCAAAGGTAATGGTAATTGTTTTATGCTGTTGCCTGTACATCTCGTCAACAAGATAAAACATTTCAATATTCGCTTTGATACCAAAACGCTTCCTCCACATTGAAAGATTGTAAAAAAAAGATGAATTTTTCCCGTCAATATAAGTTGGTACAACAGGTTTATCATACTGAACTGCCTTGCTGATAAAGCTTTTTTTCCATTCCAGGTCCATCACTTTTCCTTCCTGTTTTCGCGAAACAAGTCCTGCAGGAAAAATTAAAACTGCATTTTCAGATTTATACGCAGCTTCAATTTTTGCAGAAGCACTTTGCGATCCGTGTTTGTTTACGGGAATAAAAAGCTCATCCATTGTCCCGAGCGTGAATAAAATATCATTCACAAGAAACTGGATGTCTTCTCTTTTTTTTGCAACCGCCTCCATCAACGCCAATCCGTCAAAACCACCAAGCGGATGATTAGACGCAACAATAAATCCTCCTGTTGCAGGAATATTTTCCAATCCTTTCGCAATGATTTTAGTATCGAATTCGCGAAGAGTCGTATGAACAAAATCCAGCTTTCTCAAATGACCATGCGCAGCCATAAACGAATTCACATCTTCTTCGTGTAGAATCCGCTTAATGTAACGCAATAAAAAACCAGGCATCCATTTCAATAAACGCGGATTTTTCTCCCGGATAACTTTTTCAATATCAACAAATTTATCCTGCTTCATAACCGCGGTAAAATTAGGTCGGATTTTTCAGATTTCAGCCAACACGAAATGCGAAATTTTTTATCGTTTTATTTTATTGCTTGAATTATCAATTTCTTCTTACGAATTAACGGTTTTATCGATTGCTGCCATTATTCCCGGAATTAAAAGAACAAATGCACGCTCTTTCAAATTATTTCCAGAAATAAATTTCAATTTTCATTGGTAAAATTCGATTAATTAGAAATACAAACTCGTGGTTTTGGGCCGGATTTAGGTTGTTTTTTGGTTTGGCTATCAACAGGCAATTAACAACAGGATTAATTCCGTCTTCCCACTTTGCAATTTTCATTCTTCATTGCTAATTCGCCCTGTTTTCAAGCATTCCAGGTGCATGATAAGGTGGAAATGTTCAGCTTGTTGGTCGGTCGTGGGGAAGTTATCAACAAAAGTGGGGTTTTGTGGGAAATAGTGGGAATATATTCAATACTTTTACGCTTCAGAAGCAATTCCAAATGAACAGTCTGATTGGTGTATATGAATGCAGTATTGACGCGAAGGGGCGATTGCTCCTGCCCGTGGCATTCAAAAAACAGCTTCAGCCTATTCTGAAAAAAGGGTTTGTCGTCAAACGCAGCGTGTTTCACAAGTGCCTCGAAATTTATCCGACAAGCGAGTGGAACATATTGGTGAAAGACGTCAACAAGCTGAATCGCTTTAAGAAAAAGAATGTGGATTTCATCCGGATGTTTAATGCCGGTGTGAAACCAGTTGAGCTTGATGCAACCGGTCGTGTCCTTCTCCCTAAGGACCTGGTAACATTTGCAGGAATTTCAAAAAACATCGTCATGTCTGCCGCGGTTAACATGATCGAAATCTGGGATAAAGACCGTTACGAACAAACGATCAATGATCCTTCAGTTGATTTCGGTTCACTTGCCGAAGATGTAATGGGCAGCATGGGTAATAAGGGAGAGGATGTCGACTTACCATAATCCCGTTCTTTTACATGAGAGCCTGGAAGGTTTATCCATCCGGCCTGATGGCACATATGTAGATGTGACTTTCGGCGGTGGCGGACATTCACGCGCGATTCTTGCGCAGCTCGGAGAAAAAGGCAGGCTGATTGCTTTCGATCAGGATGAAGATGCGGTTGCTAATGCAATCAATGATCCGCGTTTCATTCTCGTAAGACAGAATTTCAGATTCCTGAAAAATTTTCTTCGCCTGCACAACGCAATTCCTGTTGATGGGATTCTCGCCGACTTAGGAATTTCTTCGCACCAGATCGATGAACCCGGAAGAGGATTTTCTACCCGCTTCGATGGTCCGCTGGATATGCGAATGAATCGTTCCGCTTCGATGGACGCTGAAGAAGTATTAAATACTTACGATGAACGTCAGCTGCGAAATGTCTTCCGTGAATTCGGCGATATCGAGAATGCAGGAAAGCTCTCGAAAGCAATTCTCGCAGCACGTGAAGAAACTTCAATCAAATCAATTGCAGAATTGAAAGAAGCAATCACCAGCTGCGTTCCGAAAGGAAAAGAATTTCAATACCTCGCAAAAGTTTTCCAGGCATTGCGAATTGAGATCAACGGAGAAATGGAAGCGCTGAAACAATTGTTGCTGCAATCAGTGGAAGTGCTCAAGCCCGAAGGCAGAATGGTTGTCATCGCATATCATTCGCTTGAAGACAGGTTGGTAAAAAATTTTTTCCGCTCCGGGAATTTAGAAGGAGAAACAGAAAAAGATTTTTTCGGAAACCTCATCAGGCCACTCGAACCGGTAAACAGGAAACCGATCGTACCGGGCGAAGAAGAATTAAAAGAAAATAATCGTGCACGAAGCGCGAAGTTGAGAATAGCAGAGCGATCTGCAACAACAGACGGTCCGGAAGGCCCGAGGCAATGACAAAAAACGCAATAAAGGAACAACCGAAAACTACACCGGAACCGAAGCGAAAAAGCAGCGGAGGGAACATCGTCACCCATAATGTAGTCACCCGCAATGTTGGTTCGGTTCTTACCGGCGCATTTCTTTCCAAAGAACGCGCGCTTAAAGCAGTCCCTTTTATTTTTTTCGTCACGCTCATGATGTTGCTCTACATCGCAAACGGTTATTATGCAGAAGGACAAATCAGAAAATTGAACAAGCTCACAAACGAATTGAAAGAGCTGCGTTCCGAATATATTATTTCTAAATCCGAGCTAAGCGATCTCAGCAAACAATCTGAAGTTGCAAAACGACTTGAGCCGCTCGGAGTGAAAGAATCAGTGGAACCACCACGGAAAATTTTAGTGAATTCAAAACCAACAACTACGAATTAATCGTGGAAGAACAAAAAGACATACTGAAACGTGTGTACCTCGTGTACATGCTCTGCTGCGTTTTTGCAGTAGCAGTGCTTTGTCGTGTGTTCTACATTCAGACTGTTCAAAAAGAGCATTGGCTGACAGAAGCAAAAAACTTCATGAACAAAGAGCAGAATATCGAAGCGATGCGCGGAAATATTTTTGCTTATGACGGCTCCTTGCTTGCAACATCATTGCCTTATTATGAAGTCGGCATTGATCCGCTTGCAAATATTGGTATTGACGATAAAGAATTTGAAGACAGCGCATCACATCTTTCTAAAGGATTGGAAAAAGTTTTGGGTGACCATTCCTCCGATGAATATTTCACAACATTAATGAAAGCGCGCCGTCGTGGTTCACGGTATGAGCAAATTGCACGCGATGTTTCATACAAAGAATTGCAAGAGCTGAAAAAGTTGCATCTCTTCCGCGCAGGTCATTATGGTGGGGGATTTATTTATGTTCAATCCAATCACCGCGAGCTTCCTTTCCGCATGCTTGCTGCAAGAACAATTGGTTATGTAAGCGATAGCGGTCGTGTGAAAGTTGGATTAGAAGGCGCGTTTGATTCTGTGCTTACCGGTACAAAAGGAAAACGCCTGATGCAAAAAATTGCAGGTGGTGTATGGAAACCATTGAACGGTGAAAATGAAATTGATCCGCAGCAGGGAAGAGATATTGTTACGACGATCGACATCAATATCCAGGATGTTGCTGAGAATGCATTGCGTAATTCTCTTGCCCAGCACAATGCAAAGTATGGGTGCGTAGTGCTGATGGAAGTGAAGACAGGAGAAATTCGCGCGATTGCAAATCTTACACGAAGAGATTCCGGTAATTACGTAGAAGATTATAATTATGCAATCGGTGATGCGCGTGAGCCGGGTTCTACTTTTAAGCTCGCTTCTCTTCTTGTTGGATTGGATCACGGGTTGATCAACCTGGAGGACAAGATCAATCTGGAAGGTGGTCAGCATACTTTTTCAGGTGTGGTGATGCACGATTCACATGCACCGAAGGAAAATATTGTAACGCTTGAAAAAGCGTTTTGGGAATCTTCCAACGTTGGAATTTCAAAGGCGATCAATGCAGCTTATGGAAGAGATCCGAAAAAATTTACAGACGGATTACAAGCGTTGCGTTTTGGTACACCACTCGGACTTTCAATTGCAGGTGAAGGAAAATCACACATTCGTACTGCCGGCGAAAAAAACTGGTCCGGAATTTCATTGCCATGGATTTCTATTGGATACGAATCTACAATCACGCCATTACAAACACTTACACTTTATAACGCTGTTGCAAATAATGGTGTGATGGTTAAGCCAATGTTTGTAAAAGAGATTCGCGAAAAAGGAAAAACAGTCCAACTATTTCCTCCTGAAGTTTTAAATCCTGCAATTGCCAAACCGCAAACGATTGCAAAAGTGAGAAAGCTGCTGGAAGATGTTGTGAAATATGGCACAGCAAAAAATCTTGCAAGCTCGGTTTATCCTATTGCTGGAAAAACAGGGACGGCACAGATTGCCAATGGAAAAGATTATGGAAAGTACGGTGGCACTGTTTCTTACCAGGCTTCGTTCGTTGGATATTTTCCTGCCGACAATCCAAAATATACCTGCATTGTAATTGTAAACGCACCTTCGGGTGATGTGTATTACGGCGGATTAGTCTCAGGTCCGATCTTCAAGAAAATAGCGGATCGTGTTTTTGCTACGGAGATGGATATTCATAAGCCTGTAAACGGTCTTGCAAATCCATTGACAGAAATTCCTTATGTGAAAAGTGGTTTGGGAATTCCAACAATGATTGCACTGCGCGGATTATTGTTTGATGTAAAAACAACGCCTGATTTTAATGAAGACGGTTATGTTTCAGTAAAAGCAGAAGATAAAAATGTGCGTGCAGGAAATAGAAATCCGGATGCACAATTAGGAAAAGGAATCATGCCGGATATTACAGGCATGACTGCGCCCGATGTTTTATTCCTGATGGAAAATCGTGGTTACCGTGTGAGATTAAAAGGAAGCGGATCTGTGAAAAGACAATCTATCGCAGCCGGGCAACCAATAAATAAGAATACAGAAATAATTGTCGAATTGTCTCTATGAAATTATTGCGCGACATATTATATAAAGCGGGTCTTGTAGAAGTACAGGGTTCAACGAATGTTGCCATCACTTCGATGACTTTTGATTCAAGAAAAGTTGAGAAGGATAGTTTATTTGTTGCCACGCGCGGAACACAATCTGATGGCCACGATTTTATTGAGAAAGCAATTTCTCTTGGTGCAGCTGCGATTGTGTGTGAAGAATTTCCAGCAGAAATGCACGAGCGTATTTCATATGCCAAAGTTTCTGACAGCTCAGCGGCGCTTGGTATTATGGCTGCTAATTTTTATGACAATCCTTCTTCATCAATAAAGCTGGTTGGCGTTACCGGCACAAACGGAAAGACGACAACAGTTACTTTATTGTTCCAGCTTTTCCGAGCGATGGGAAATAAAGCCGGCATGTTCACTACCGTACGGAACATGATCAACAGCGAAGAAGTTCCATCAACACATACAACACCTGATGCAGTTGAATTAAATCGTTTGCTCAGGAGAATGGTTGATGCAGGTTGTAAATATGCGTTCATGGAAGTAAGCTCGCATAGTGTGGTTCAAAAAAGAATCAGCGGACTTTCTTTTTCAGGCGGAGTATTTACCAATCTCACGCACGACCATCTTGATTATCATAAAACATTTGAAGAATACATCAAAGCAAAAAAAGGATTCTTCGATCAGCTTCCGTCTGAATCTTTTGCATTGATAAATAAAGATGATAAGAATGGAAGTGTGATGGTGCAAAATACTCGCGCACTGAAACGCAGCTATTCTGTTTTAAGCGTTGGCGACTATAAATGCCGCGTGCTTGAAAATCATTTTACAGGGTTGCAATTAAGCATCGACAGCACAGAAGTCTGGAGCAAATTGATCGGAAGCTTTAATGCCTACAATCTGCTTGCGGTTTATGCAACTGCAATGTTGCTCGGCCAGGATAAAATGAATGTGCTTACAACACTCAGCACACTCGGTTCTGTAGAAGGAAGATTTCAGTATGTGCGTAACGATAGTGGTGTTACGGGAATTGTTGATTACGCGCACACACCGGATGCGTTACAAAATGTTTTGAAAACGATCCAGGATATCCGCACGGGAAATGAACAAGTGATCACAGTGATCGGTTGCGGCGGAGATCGTGATACTGCAAAACGCCCGGTAATGGCAAACATCGCGTGTGAATTAAGCGATCGCGTAATTCTAACTTCTGACAATCCGCGTTCCGAAGATCCGCAGGCAATTCTTGACCAGATGCATAAAGGTGTGGAGAAACACAGCAGTAAAAAAACCTTGTCAATCGCAGATCGAAGGGAAGCAATTCGCACTGCAGTTGCGCTTGCTCGTCCGGGTGATATTGTTTTAGTCGCCGGAAAAGGTCACGAAAAATACCAGGAAATAAAAGGAGTAAAACATCCTTTCGATGATATGGAAGTGCTCAAAGAAAATTTAAACAACACGAACAGCTGATATGTTTTACTACCTCTTCGATTGGTTAGATAAAAATTACGATTTCCCCGGCGCAGGAGTGTTTCAATACATTTCGTTCCGTGCAGCGATGGCGATTTTCGTTTCATTGATCATCACGATGGTTTTTGGAAAACGAATTATTCGCCTGCTTCATCGCATGCAGGTGGGTGAGACTGTTCGTGATCTTGGATTGGACGGACAAAAACAAAAAGAAG
Source organism: Bacteroidota bacterium (assembly GCA_031412295.1). GTDB lineage: Bacteria > Bacteroidota > Bacteroidia > Palsa-965 > Palsa-965. The sequence continues at coordinate 94,673 of JANOCU010000016.1, read as the reverse complement.
GCACACCGACAATGGGTGGCTTGATTATTCTTTCTGCTATCCTGATCCCGACATTGTTATTCGCGCGATTGAGCAATGTATACATCATTCTCATGTTGATCTCAACCGTTTGGCTTGGGTTGATCGGTTTTCTCGACGACTACATTAAAGTCTTCAAGAAAAACAAAGAAGGTTTGCATGGAAAATTTAAAATCGTTGGACAGGTTGGAATTGGATTGATCGTCGGATGTGTTTTGTATTTCAACCATAATGTAACTGTAAAGGAAAAAATTTCTGCTTCAAGCAAAGACCTCATGACAATGACAATGGAACAGCCCGGCAATAATACCAATCTGCCGGTTTATTCTAAAGAAGAAATACATTCTACAAAAACAACAATTCCTTTTGTAAAAAATAACGAATTCGATTATTCTGAATTACTTGGATTCCTCGGCGATAAAGCAAAGGATTGGGCATGGTTAATTTTTATTCCAATCGTAATTTTTATCGTCACTGCTGTTTCAAATGGTGCGAATGTCACGGATGGAATTGACGGACTTGCTTCAGGCACATCTGCAATCATCGGAGTTGTGCTGGGAATTCTCGCATACGTTTCCGGTAATACAATTTTCGCTGACTACCTGAATATTATGTACATCCCTGATTCAGGTGAGCTCGTTGTTTTTATAGCGGCGTTTGTTGGAGCATGTGTTGGATTCCTCTGGTACAATTCTTTTCCTGCGCAGGTTTTTATGGGCGATACAGGAAGTCTCGCGCTTGGTGGAATCATCGCAGTATTTGCAATCGCTATCCGCAAAGAATTATTGATCCCGATTATCTGCGGCGTATTTCTCGTTGAAAATATTTCTGTCATCCTACAAGTGATGGTTTTCAAATACCGCAAGAAAAAATCAGGAATTGAATATGCAAAAGCTAACAGGTTATTCCTGATGGCGCCATTGCATCATCACTTCCAGAAAAAAGGAATGCATGAATCAAAAATTGTGTTTCGCTTTTTGATCATAAGCATCATGCTCGGCGTATTGGCAATTGCAACATTAAAGCTGCGCTAACCATGAAGCGAATTGTAATCATCGGCGGTGGAGAAAGCGGGGCAGGAGCTGCACAATTGGCGAAACAAAAAGGATTCGAAGTTTTTGTCACCGACAAAGGCCCGATAAAAGAAAAGTACAAGAACGTTCTTTCAAATCTTGGAATTGAATGGGAAGAGAATCAGCACACAGAAGAGTTGATTCTTAATGCCGACGAAGTAATAAAAAGTCCCGGTATTCCCGACAAAGCTGAGCTGGTGCAGAAATTAATAAAGCAAAACACACCTGTGATTTCGGAAATCGAATTTGCAGCACGTTTTACTAATGCAAAATTAATCTGCATCACCGGTAGCAATGGCAAAACGACAACAACAACCATCGTTCATCACATCCTGAAAAAAGCAGGATTGAATGTAGCGATGGGCGGAAATGTCGGACAGAGTTTTGCAAAGCTTGTCGCGGAAGGCAACTACGATTTTTACGTGCTTGAGCTCAGCAGCTTTCAGCTCGACGGAATGTTTGAGTTCCGCGCTGACATCGCAATCCTGCTGAACATCACTCCTGATCACCTCGATCGCTACGACTATAAGCTTGAAAATTATGCAGCGTCGAAATTCAGGATAATACAAAATCAACGGCCGGAAGACGCTTTTATTTTTTGTCTCGACGATGAAATCACAAAGCAGGAATTGGCAAAAAGGAAAATTGTTGCAAAACAATACCCATTCAGTATAAAAGAACGCGTCGAAGAAGGCGCGTGGCAAAATAATAATGAAATAATTCTAACTATCAATAACAATCAACTGACTATGACGATCGAAGAACTCGCTTTACAAGGCAAGCACAATGCTTACAATTCAATGGCAGCCGGAATTGCCGGACGAATTCTCGAGGTTCGAAAGGAAATGATCCGCGAAAGTCTTGCTGATGTGCAAAGTGTAGAGCATAGAATGGAATTTGTTGCACGAATCAATAACATTGATTTTATCAATGATTCGAAAGCAACAAATGTAAATTCTACATGGTACGCGCTCGAAAGCGTGAACACTCCTGTTGTTTGGATTGTTGGTGGTGTAGATAAAGGAAATGATTACACCGCGCTTTTTGAATTGGTAAAAGCGAAAGTAAAAGCCATCATCGTCCTTGGAACGGATAACGCTAAAATTATCAAAGCGTTCACAGGTAAAGTTGATAAGATCGTTGAAGCTGCAAGTGCGCATGATGCAGTTAGCCTTGGTTACCGCTTAGCCGGAAAAGGAGATTCAGTGCTTCTTTCACCAGCCTGCGCAAGCTTCGATATGTTCGAAAATTATGAAGACCGTGGCCAGCAATTTAAAGCAGCTGTTCGTTCATTATAAAAAGTAAGCATGCAAACCGAAAATCAATCGTTACAGAAAACAGATCATTATGAAGCGCTGATCAAAGCCCGGCTGAAAATGCAGGGAGATCAGTCGCATCATCTTGAACTGATCTGCGAACATGCAGGAATACAGTGGATCAATCATTCTATTGCTACAAACATAGATATGACCTGGTTTGCGTTGCGCGATATTCCCGGACCTGTTACATTGATCATAGGAGGAATTGACCGTGCTGAAGATCATCATAAGCTGAATCAGCTCGTAAAAGAAAAAGTGCATACTGTAATTTGTCTCGGATCAACACCCTGGAAATATTTCAGCGCATGGAAAGATGCTGCTGAATTGATTATTCGTGCAGGTGATATTGCAGAAGCTGTTGAATTTGCAAGTATGCTTTCGACAGGAACAACAAGCGCAGTTTTATTCGCGCCGTCGTGTCCGAGCTACGAAGCATTCGATAATTATAAAAATCGCGGCATTGCTTTTAAGAAGCTCGTACTTGAAAAAATTGCATCACAAGGTTGTGAAATTAAAAATGGCAAATAAGAAATGAATATTTTCAGCTACTTCAAAGGTGACAGGGTGATCTGGATGATCGTCCTGCTGCTTTCATTGTTGTCGCTGCTCGCAGTGTATAGCTCGATCGTTGCATTGGCATATAAACATCACGACGGCGATACCGAATATTTTCTTTTTAAGCAGGGAAAATTAATCTTGCTGGGATTCGGTTTGATGTATGTCACACACCGCATTCCATATATTTATTTTTCACGCATCTCGCAGATCATGCTTATTCTGTGTGTGCCGCTTTTACTATACACTTTAATTCACGGTGCTAATCTTAATGAAGCAAACCGCTGGATCGCCATTCCCGGAACAGGACTTACTTTCCAGTCCTCCGATTTTGCAAAGCTTGCGCTCATCATGTACGTTGCACGTATCGTAACACAAAAGCAAAGTGAGCTGATGGATTTTAAAGCTGTGTTGATTCATATCATGGCTCCCGTATTCATTATTTGTGGATTAATTCTTCCTGCCAACTTTTCTACTGCAGCTATCCTTCTTTGCACTTGTCTTATCCTGATGTTTATCGGCAGAGTTCCTGCAAAACATATTTTAAAAGTTCTTGGTCTTGCTGTTGTCGGATTTAGCTTTTTATTGTTGCTCGGAAATTTTTTCCCGAAAGCGCTGCCACGTGTTCACGTATGGGAAAATCGTATTGTTGAATTCGTTAAAGGAAATGAAGAGCAGGATCCGGATAAAAGCTACCAGGCAAATCATGCGAAGATTGCAATTGCTACCGGTGGATTTATCGGGACAGGTGCAGGGAACAGCACACAAAGAAATTTTCTTCCTCAAGCGTATTCAGATTTTATTTTCGCAATCATCATTGAAGAGTATGGTTCCGTCATAGGTGGAATAGGAATCGTTTTATTGTACCTCATTTTATTATATCGCGGCGTTCGCGTAGCAACAAAAACTTCGAAAACATTCGGAACCTTGCTTGCATTCGGACTCGCATTCAGCCTGATCTTCCAGGGACTTATCAATATGGCGGTTGCAGTGAATTTATTTCCTGTCACAGGACAACCACTTCCATTCCTCAGTATGGGTGGAACATCACTTTTATTTTCAAGTATTGCAATCGGAATTATTTTAAGTGTGAGTCGTGAAACTGAAACCGGCGAAGATAAATCTGCAACGGGATCAGAGAAAGGAGCTGCACTTGCCACTTAAATTTATTATCAGCGGAGGCGGAACAGGCGGACATATTTTTCCTGCTATCGCTATTGCCAACGCGCTTAAAGCAAAGTTGCCTGATGCCGAATTTTTATTTGTTGGCGCAGAAGGAAGAATGGAAATGGAAAAAGTTCCTGCAGCCGGCTTTAAAATCGAAGGACTTTGGATCAGCGGACTTCAGCGTAATTTCACATTGAGCAATCTTTCCTTCCCTTTAAAAGTCATCAGCAGTCTTCGTCGTGCCGGGAAAATTCTGAAAAGCTTTAAACCCGACGCCGTCATCGGTACAGGCGGATATGCAAGTGGACCGATGTTGCGTGTAGCTTCACGTGCAGGAATTCCAACATTGATCCAGGAACAAAATTCGTACCCGGGCATCACAAATAAAATTCTTTCTAAACGTGTGAACACGATTTGTGTCGCGTATAGCGGAATGGAAAAATATTTTCCAAAAGAAAAAATTGTTTTCACCGGCAATCCTGTTCGGCAGGATATTCTCAACCTCGAAGGCAAACATCCGCGTGGTTTAGAATTATTCGGATTAAGTCCGGGTAAAATAACTTTGCTTGTGGTTGGTGGAAGTCTTGGTGCAAGAGCAATTAATGAAAGTATGGAAACCGGAATTGAAAAGCTGGTTGAAAAAAACATCCAGGTGATTTGGCAAACAGGTAAGCCATTTTTTGAAAGAGCAAAAGCAGCGGCAGATAAATTCAAAGAGAAAGGCGTGATTACAACCGAATTCATTTCTAAAATGGATTATGGTTACGCAGCTGCAGATATTGTTATTTCACGTGCGGGTGCAGGAGCTGTTTCGGAATTATGCCTCGTGCGTAAACCTTCCATTTTGGTTCCTCTTCCCACTGCAGCAGAAGATCACCAGACAAAAAATGCAATGTCACTTGTCAATCACCAGGCTGCTTTGCTGGTGAAAGATGTTGAAGCAAGAAACATTCTTATTGATAAAGCAATTGAGCTGGCGAATGATTTGCAGTTGCGCAACAAATTAGAGTTGAATATTGCAGGGCTTGCAGTTGAAAATTCTGCTGAGCTGATTGCAAGTGAAATTATTTCATTAGTGAATAAAAATAAAGCCGATAAAAAATGAAGCTGGATAAGCTGACGCATATTTATTTCCTTGGAATTGGTGGCATAGGCATGAGCGCCCTTGCACGCTTTTTTCTCGCGTCAGGAAAATCCGTTAGTGGTTACGATAAAACAGGAACAGAATTAACAAAAAAATTGCAGCAGGAAGGAATTGATATTCATTTTGAAGAAAATATTTCTTTGATTCCGCAAGCGCTGAAAGATGCCACACAGGAAAATGTGTTGGTCGTGTGGACGCCCGCTGTACCTGTTGATCATGCAGAGTTGATTTGGTTTAAGCAGAAGAATTTTACGATGATGAAAAGAGCGCAGGTGCTCGGATTAATCGTCGGACAAACAAAAACAATTGCTGTTGCAGGAACGCACGGAAAGTCGACAACTACAACATTGACCGCACATATTTTGCGTGTTGCAGGAATTGATTGTTCAGCATTTCTTGGTGGTATTTCGAGAAATTATAACACCAATTTATTGCTTGGGAAAAATTTGGGCGAAGGAAATGTTTCGATGGAACAAAATATTGTTGTTGCCGAAGCAGATGAATACGATCGTTCTTTCCTTTGGTTGCATCCGTCTGTTGCAATTGTAACTTCTGTCGATGCAGATCATCTCGATATTTACGGCGATGAAAACGCAATGAAAGAAACTTACCGCGATTTTGTAAAGCAGGTGAAAGACAAGCTGATCACAAAAACTTCGGTTCTCGATGCACTCGGAATTAAAAAAGATAATCGTGTGATTTCTTATTCAGTGGATGATAAAAACTGTGATGCGTTTGCTGAAAATATCAGGATACAAGAAGGTTATTATGTTTTCGACCTGGTAGTACAGGAATCGAAAATTTCAAATGTTCGCATGGGACTTCCCGGTCGCCATAATGTAGAAAATGCTGTTGCGGCTGTTGCGGCAGCAAAACAAATTGGTGTGAATGATGAAGCGATTCGTGAAGCGCTTTCTTCTTTCAAAGGAGTAAAACGTCGTTTCGATTATCGTATCCGTGATTCGAAAGTTATTTTTATAGATGATTACGGACATCATCCGGCCGAATTGAAAGCCTGCATTTCTTCTGTGAAAGAATTATTCCCCGGGAAAAAAGTAACGGGAATTTTCCAGCCACATTTATTTTCGCGCACACGTGATTTTGCAGATGAATTTGCACGCAGCCTTGAATTGCTGGACGAAGTAGTGCTGCTTGAAATTTACCCGGCACGCGAAAAGCCAATTCCGGGAGTTTCTTCAGGAATGTTGCTGGAAAAAATTAAAACGAAGAAAAAATTTCTTTATTCAAAAGAGGAATTAGTATCAAAAATTCTTTCGCATGATTTTGATGTGCTTGTTGCAATGGGTGCAGGAGATATTGATCAGCTGATTGAACCTGTTGAAAATGCATTACGCGAAAAGTTTAAAATAAAGGAGGCGGTCTCATGAAAAAAATAATCATGATTTCCCTTTGGGTAATTTTCGCTGCAGGACTTGTTTTTGTAATGAGCTTTGCAGGTCATTCACATTCAGAAAGAATTTGCGAAAAGCTTAGCATTTCCATTGAAAGACAAAATGATGACCTGTTCATCAAAGAGGATGATGTGACAACGTTGCTCATGGATCACGGGAAATTGCCGAACGGAAACCCCATTTCACTCATAAATGTCAATGAGCTGGAGAATCTTATTCTTTCACATCCTGCCGTAGAATCATGTGATGTATTCATGGCGGTGAATGGCGATGTTTCAATAAGCATGATGCAGCGTAAAACAATTGCGCGCATGACAAATCTTGCCAACGAATCCTATTACTTCGATAGCCATGGAAAATTAATGCCGTGGTCAGAAGAATATACTTCACCGGTATTATTTGTCAATGGCTATTTCATAGAAAATTATGGAGCGATGTACCAAAAATCATTTGACGCATTTCCTGTCGACACAGCATTACATTCCACATTATTGCTCGATGATATCTGGCAGGTTGCAAAAAGAATTGAAGCAGACACTTTTCTTCGCGCGCAAATCGTACAGCTTTATATTACGCCTGAAAAACAATTTCAGCTGATACCAAGAGTAGGTGATCATCTCATCAATCTCGGTGATATTTCTGATCTGGATGAAAAGCTGAAAAAGCTGGTTATTTTTTATCGTGACGGATTAAATCGTACCGGTAGCTGGACAGAATATTCGCTTATCGACCTTCAATACAAAAATCAAATCGTTTGCACTAAAAAGATCAAAGAAAATGGAATCTGAAATCGTAGTCGGACTTGACATTGGTACAACAAAGATCGCTGTCCTTGTAGGCCGCCGCACAGAACATGGCAAAATCGAAATTCTCGGAATCGGGAAAGCCGAATCCCTGGGTGTTGCCCGTGGCGTTGTGCTCAATATCGATGAAACCGTGCGTGCCATAAAACAAGCTGTTGAAGAAGCAAGCAATAAATCGGGAGTGGATATTAAAATTGTTAATGTTGGTATTGCAGGTCAGCACATCAAAAGTCTTCAGCACCGCGGAATGAAAACACGCCGCAGCATCGACGATGAAATTTCGCAAAAAGATATTGATGAGCTTATCGATGATATGTATCGTCTTGTCATGTCGCCCGGTGAAGAAATTATTCATGTCATTCCACAGGAATATATTATTGACAATGAAGTCGGAATTAAAAACCCGATTGGCATGGCCGGCACACGCATGGAAGCAAATTTCCATATTATCACAGGACAAGTTGCTGCCGCTAAAAACATTTACAAATGCGTTGCAAAAGCCGGGCTTGAAGTAGCTGATCTTACACTCGAGCCTTTAGCTTCTGCTGATGCGGTGTTGAGCGACGAAGAAAAAGAAGCGGGTGTTGTGCTTGTTGATATTGGTGGTGGCACAACCGATGTTGCAATTTTTCACGATGGAATTATTCGTCATACTGCTGTCATTCCGTTCGGCGGAAATATTATTACCGAAGACATTAAAGAAGGCTGCAGCATTATCAAAACACAAGCTGAATTATTAAAAATAAAATTCGGTTCTGCATTGGCCAGTGAAAACCAGGAAAATGAAATCGTTTCTATTCCCGGGTTACGCGGACGCCCGCACAAAGAAATTTCTGTAAAAAATCTCGCACATATTATACAAGCGAGAATGGAAGAAATTGTTGAGCATGTATATTATGAAATAAAAAATTCCGGTTTTGAGAAAAAGCTGGTTGCAGGAATTGTTGTTACCGGTGGTGGCGGACAGCTCAAGCACATCACACAGCTGATGGAATTTGTAACCGGGATGGATACGCGTGTCGGTTATCCGAATGAACACCTGGCAACAAGCTCAGAAGAAGTAACAAGCCCCATGTATGCAACCGGTGTTGGTTTGGTAATGCGCGGATTAAAAATGCAGCAGAAGCTGAAAATCGCTGAGAGTAAAGACAAAGTGAAAGACCATTCCGAAAAACGAAAAGGCGGATGGTTCGACCAGATATTCAGCAAAGGAAAACAATGGTTCGAAGAAGATTCAAACGCTTGAAGATGACCACGAAATGAACAATTGGCAGTTAGTAAGTTAGATTAGCTTTTTGTTAATGGTTTTTTAATGTGAAGTAATTTTCAGCGATCTTTTATTCGAACGTTACTGAAATGGATAACTACGACATTTTTAATGAATTATCAGAAGAGAATTCTCCGGCTGATCGCGAAGAATCGTTTGTAGATGAAACGCCGATTGAAAATGTGGAGACCATTTCAGATTTGAATTCAGAATCAGCTACACCTTTCCCGGTGTCAGAAGCAGATCCTTTGGGACTTGCCGGAAATAGTATCAATGCAGGAACACAACACACAACACACACAAACACAATTCAAAATAACGTGGCTATGAAATTCGATCTTCCGGAACATTCCTCGATCATAAAAGTGATCGGTGTCGGCGGTGGTGGCAGCAATGCTGTTAATCACATGTATCGCCAGGGCATCAACGGCGTTGACTTTATCGTTTGCAATACAGATAAGCAAGCGTTGGATATGAGTCCGGTTCCAAATAAAATTGTGCTTGGTGCTACACTCACTGAAGGACGCGGTGCCGGTTCACTTCCTGAAGTTGGAAGAAACGCGGCAATTGAAAACATTGAAGATATCCGCAAGCTGCTCGCCAACAATACTAAAATGGTTTTCATCACTGCAGGAATGGGTGGTGGAACAGGAACAGGCGCTGCACCGATCATCGCAGGTATCGCCCGTGAAATGGGAATTCTTACTGTAGCAATTGTTACCGTTCCGTTTTTATTCGAAGGAAAAAAACGCCGCGTACAAGCTGAAGAAGGTCTTGAACAATTGAAACAAAATGTGGATACGCTTCTCGTAGTTTGCAATGACAAGCTGCGTGAAATGTATGGCAATCTTAAACTGAGCGATGCATTCTCTCACGCAGATGATGTGCTTGCAATTGCTGCGAAATCTATTGCAGAAGTTATTTCATTGACACAACAGATCAACGTTGACTTCGCTGACGTTTGCACAGTAATGCGCAACAGCGGTGTAGCGATCATGGGATCAGCAATGGTATCCGGCGAAAATCGTTCAACACGCGCAGTAGAAATGGCGTTGAACTCACCGCTTCTCAACGATAATAATATCACAGGCGCACGTTATGTCCTTCTGAATATTATTTCAGGTGAGAATGAAATCACCATGGATGAGCTCGGAGAAATTACCGATTACATCCAGGAAGCTGCCGGACAAACTGCTGAAATTATCAAAGGTTACGGCGTTGATGCTTCACTTGGTGATAATGTAAATGTTACGATCATCGCGACAGGATTTAATCAGAATAATCCGATCGCTTACGAATATTCAAAAAGACAAGCTCCGGAAAAAGTTGTGCTCAACCTGATGACAAAACCGGAAGAGCATGTTGCAGAAGTTGCAAAGGAAGAACCAAAAGCAGAAACAGTAAATCCGCTCGAACCTTTCTTAGTATCAAAGCAGCCTGAGACTTTTATCGAAGTGAAAGTGGTAGAAGCAGTAGCACCTGTTGCAGCTGTAATTACAAATCCGCTTGAGCCATTTCTTGTTGCTAAAACAGAAGAGCCGGTTGCTGAAGTGAAAGCTGAAGAATCAGTAGCTTCCGTTTCAGAAGAAATAGTTGCAGAAATAAACAACATCGATGAATCAATCGTTGCAGAAGTTGCTGAACCTGTTTCAGAAATTTCATTGTCTGACGAGAGCACTGCGCCTGTAATGAAAGCAACACTTGCAGAAGAGATCGTTGCACAGATCAGCGAAATCGAAACAGTTGAAGTGTCAATGGTTGCTGAGATTTCTGCCGAAGAAACAACAGCGCCCGTTGCAAATACAAACGTTGAATTTGAGATCACCAACTTCGCTTCCGAAGAAGAAATTTCAAATTCGGAAGTAACTGCTTCTAAAGAGGAGATCGCTTCTGAAAATAGTGTTGAAAAGTGGATTAGCGTTGCTGAAATGGATTCAGTAAGCGAGCCTGTTGCTGAATATAAATCTGAGCCTGTTGCTGAGATTAAATCAGAGCTGGCTGCTGAAATTCCTAACGAGCCTTTTATCATTAAAAAAGAAGAAGTTGTTGCTGAAGTAAAAGCACCAATCATTTCAAAACAAAGTGAAGAAGAGCTCGCGAAAAAAATCCAGACCGAAGAGCTACAGAAAAAAGCACAGGAGCGTATTCAGAAATTGAAAGAGCTCAGCTTGAAATTGAAAACTCCGCAAGGTCTGAATGAAATGGAACATGAGCCTGCTTACAAACGCAGAAATATTTCCCTCGAGAATGTTCCGCATTCTTCTGAGTCACAGGTTTCGCGTTACACACTTTCTGAAAACGAAGAAAAGAAAGTAGAGATCAAACCAAACAATTCTTTCCTGCACGACAACGTGGATTAAAGAACAAAAAAATAAAATTCCAAATCCCAACACTAATTTTGGGATTTGTCCCGATAGCTATCGGGATAAAATTTTGAATTTTTATAGTGTTATGGGAATCGAAGAAAAGATCAACGCGGATATTAAAACGGCAATGCTTGCAAAAGATGCAGCCAGGCTTGAAGCGTTGCGCGCAATAAAATCCGTCGTGCTGATGCTTAAAACATCACCTGAAGGATTGACAGAAACATCTGCAGCAAAAGCAATGCAGAAGGAAGTGAAGAAAAGAAGAGAAACTGCTGAGCTTTATATCCAGCAGGAACGCCCTGATCTCGCCGACGTCGAAACCTTCCAGGCAAATGTGATCGAAGGCTATCTCCCGCAACAAATGAGCGAGTCAGATCTTCGTAATTCAATACAGGAATTAATTACAGAGCTCGGCGCATCTTCTCCTGCAGATTTAGGAAAAGTAATGGGAGCAGCATCTAAAAAATACGCAGGACAAGCCGATGGCAAAATGGTTTCAACCATTGTCAAAGAATTGCTCAGCCAGCCTAAATAAGTATTCAGGCCCGCCTAAAGTATACGGGCAGGCAAAGATTAAGTGTGTAATGTGTGTGAATGAACGTCCGGCTGTGTGTGGCCGGGCGTTCTTTTTTGGCCGCTGATTACGCAGATTTACGCAGATTATTCCGTGAAATTTATTCAAGCAAAAGGGACGATCATTAGATCGTCCCTTTCAATTTTAATTCTGCACACAAATCATCTGCGTAATCTGTGGCTAGCTAGCAGTGTAAACAATCTTCTTTGTAATAACCGCATTTCCTGTTCTCACCTGCACAAAATAAACGCCTGCAGAAAGTCCTGCTGGTTTCCACTCCAGTACAGTTGTACCTGCAGCTGTCAATCCGTTTTTAAGTGAAGCAACTTGTTTTCCTGTCATATCGAAAACTGCAACATCAACCATTTCACTTTTTGCAAGTGTTAGGTTAATAGTTACTTCAGAATTAAATGGATTAGGAACAGCGGCAATATTTACTGCAGCAACTGAATGATCATTAATTCCAACAGCTGTTATAACAACAGGCGTGCACGCCACATCGCTACAGCTGGTGTCCGTTAGATCCACATAATACATGCAAAGCTGGTAAGTTCCTGCCGATGTATAAGTGTGTGTCGATGTTTGGGTTGTACCGGGATTTGTCATATCGCCCCAATCGTAAATGTATTGTGGGAATGTAGCCCCGGTTCCCGTTCCGGTAACAGAAACATTCGAACCGTTTTGTGTAACCGTTGGACCTGATGTGATCGTGCATTGCGCCGAAACACCGATCCCAACAAGCACAAGTGCAATAATTGAGTAAAGTTTTTTCATGGATTTGGTTTTAATATGAATGATTGGTTGTTAATTCAAAAATAAGAAGATTACATCTATTTATCAATGGATAAATCATGATGCAATTCACAATTTAAAGTTAATTATTCCGGGCTGCTGCCTTTCAATAATTCCTGGTCGAGCAAGGTACCGAACGGAACAAAATGTCCGACAGGAATAATATCAAAATCAATAACGCCATTTCTCACCATCGGAAAAGTGGACAATATTTTTTTCGCTTCAGCAATGTTTTCGCATTCCAGCACTAACACTACACCCGGTCGATCCTTACGAAAATGAGCTTCGCGCACAATGTCTTTCGTGTAAAGCATCCAGATATGCAGCGCTTCACGTATCACCACACCACGAATAGTTTCTTCAGTTGCGGTTGGCAAAATGCGGTCAATAGCAAAAATTTTCATAAGGGATTTTTTAGAGAGCTAAAGATCAGTTTTATTTTGATCTCCGGTTTTGTTTCGCGAACTATCAATGATCAGCAACATGCAAAAGGGTAGGGCATGCACTCCCGCAATAGCAGCAGGATAACCGAAAATAACTGCAAGAATGGTCAACGCCGCCGCCGACGCAATTCCAATCAAAGCAACCTTTCTCATTTTGGTCATTTTATAAAGATAATAAACAGTTGCCAGTTACATTCAAAATTCAACATTCAAAATTCTGAATTCAATTACAGGAATCAACCCTGTTAAAACAAAATTGCCCATCTTCCCAGACAGGCAATTTTGAATTTTGAATCTTGAAAGTGAAAACAGAATTGTCAGTCCGAGTTTTTTGCCAGTCAAAATCTTCATCGAAAGAAGAAAAAGCGAACCTGGCAAAAAGTATCGAGGACTACATCATTCCTTCCATGCCGCCACCACCTGGCATCGACATTGGCTTCTCTTCTTTTATTTCAGAAAGCACACACTCAGTGGTCAGCAACATGCCTGCAATCGAAGCTGCATGCTCAAGCGCCACACGTGTAACTTTCGTCGGATCAATAACACCTGCATCGTACAATTTCTCAAACACATCTGTACGCGCATTGAATCCGAAATCACCTTTTCCATCGCGCACTTTTTGCACAACGATCGAACCTTCCACACCTGCATTCGCGCAGATCTGGCGAAGTGGTTCCTCCAGCGCACGACGTACGATCTGGATTCCGGTTGTTTCGTCTTCGTTATCGCCTTTCATTTTATCCAACGCTTCCTGCGCACGGATGTAGGCAACACCGCCTCCAGGTACAATTCCTTCTTCCACAACAGCACGTGTCGCATGCAATGCATCGTCAACACGGTCTTTCTTCTCTTTCATTTCGGTTTCTGTAGCAGCACCGATATAAAGTACAGCAACACCACCTGCAAGCTTAGCAAGACGCTCTTGCAATTTTTCTTTATCGTATTCAGAAGTTGTCGATTCGATCTGCGCTTTGATTTGATTTACGCGACCAACGATATCTGCTTTTTTACCTGCACCGCCAACAATTGTTGTGTTGTCTTTATCGATCGTAACTTTTTCTGCTTTTCCGAGCGCTGTCAATTCAGCGTTCTCTAATTTCATTCCCAGCTCTTCGCTGATCAATGTTCCGCCTGTAAGCACTGCAAGATCTTCAAGCATTGCTTTTCTGCGATCGCCGAATCCCGGAGCTTTCACTGCACAGATACGCAGTGAGCCACGGATCTTATTTACCACAAGGGTAGAAAGTGCTTCACTGTCTACATCTTCAGCAATGATCAAAACAGGTTTGCCGGTTTGAACAGCTTTCTCGAGAATAGGAAGCAATTCCTTCATCGTCGAGATCTTTTTATCGTAAATAAGGATCAATGGATTTTCGAGAACAGTTTGCATTTTCTCAACATCTGTCACGAAATAAGCAGAAATATATCCGCGGTCGAATTGCATACCTTCTACAACTTCAACAGTTGTTTCAGTTCCTTTTGCTTCTTCAACGGTTATAACACCTTCTTTTTTCACTTTTGCCATCGCCTGCGCAATAAGCTTTCCGATTGCGTTATCGTTGTTCGCAGAAATCGTTGCTACTTGTTCGATCTTCTCGTTATCGTCACCCACTTTTTTAGAAAGCTTTTTCAAACCTTCAACAACTTGTGCAACAGCTTTGTCAATACCGCGTTTCAAATCCATTGGATTCGCGCCGGCAGCAACGTTCTTTAATCCTGTTGTGATAATTGCCTGTGCAAGTACAGTTGCAGTTGTTGTTCCGTCACCAGCTACATCAGCCGTTTTCGAAGCAACTTCTTTCACCATCTGTGCACCCATATTTTCAACCACATCTTTCAGCTCAATTTCTTTCGCCACGGTCACACCGTCTTTTGTAATTATCGGTGAGCCGAATTTTTTATCAATTACAACGTTACGGCCTTTTGGTCCGAGCGTTACTTTCACTGCATTTGCCAAAGCATCAACGCCGCGTTTCAGCGCGTCACGTGCTTCGAGATTAAAAGAGATATTCTTTGCCATTTTTTGTACAATTAAAAGTTAAACTAATTTCTTCCGGGGAAATCCCTTCGGGGCTTGATTAAATAACTGCGAAAATGTCGGATTCGCGCATGATGAGATATTCTTTCCCATCGATCTGAACTTCTGTTCCGGAGTATTTTCCGTAAAGAATATTGTCTCCGACTTTTACAGTCATCGGTTCATCCACTTTTCCTGTTCCTACAGCTACAACTTTTCCACGTTGCGGTTTTTCTTTTCCTGTATCCGGAATGATGAGACCACCTGCTGTTTTTGTTTCTGCAGGAGCCGCTTCAACGACCACACGGTCGGCCAAAGGTTTAATCTTCGGGTTAGCCATCTTTTTAATTTGTATTGATTTGGTTAAACATTTATTCTGAAATGAGGGGTGATAAAACCCCATATGAAAGTGTAATCTTAAATGCGCGAAAAATATGCCAGTAGTCGGTTTGACATTCTTTTTGCCAAACTTTCATGTTACGCTGACAAGACGTCTATTCTCTAAATAAAAAATGTCAGGAAAATTCTCCTGACATTTTTAAATATTTAATCCAGTTTATTTCTTCTCTGCTGGAGCCCCTTGTTGCATTCCATTAGGTGCACCTGGTGCGCCGAAAGGACTTGCAGGAGGAGCTTTTTTGTTTGCTTCCATTTCTGCTGCTTTCTCTTTTGTTACAGATGTTCCGTCTGTTGCGCTTACTGATGATTGGCCTGCAGGACTTGATGATGCAATGCTGAAAACAAATAGCAGAACAGCTAATGTCCATGTTGCTTTTTCAAGAAAATCTGCGGTGCGGCGTACGCCCATTACCTGTGAGCCGGAGCTAAAACCGGAAGCAAGTCCGCCACCTTTTGGATTTTGAACAAGCACTGCAAGAATGAGAATCGTACAGGTAAGAATGATGAGGATCGATAGAAGTATGGCCATTGCTGACAGTAATTATGATTTAGGTGTTCTTTTCAGTTCTTCAATAAGGGCTGCAAAGTAACTGCTTTTTTCCGGAAACTTCAAAGAAAGCTTCTGATATGCGCGAATTGCTTTAGAAATATTGCCCTGTTTAACATAAATCTTGGCCAAAGTCTCCGTAATAAACTCGTCGCTGTCCTGCACACTTTTCTTCGCCATATTCACCGGGCTGAAGAACGATGCCTTATTCACCTGGATCCGCGGCGCATCCGTGATGAATTTATCTACCAGGTCTGATTTAAGCGGCTGTTTTTCTGTTTTAACAGGTTGTTTATCAATCTTTTCTTCCGGAACCGACGGAATTCCCACATTTTTCAGCCACGATGTAAATGTCAGTTCTTCAGCTGGTTTTTCTTCCTTTTTAGGCGCTTCTTTTTCAACTTTCGGAGCCTCTTTTTCGACCATTACCGGCTTGCGATCCGGGATAGATTTATGCCCCAAATCAGCCAAACTTGGCATCGAATCATCCACCTCTAATTCTATCGAAGAACTGATCGCTCCACGCAAAATTTCCTGCGAAAGGGCATCTTGCGGGATATTTAACGGCTCAGATTTTTTCTCAGCAACCGTTTCGGCATCCTCATCCACCACGTTAACTTCCCAATCCTCTTCCTGCTCAACCGCCGATTCTTCCGCTACAATTTCTTCTGCATTCGAAATATCTTCTGCTTCACCCGGCTCAACTAAAACATAAAGCAAGGTATTGATCTCGTCTGCCGCAGTCGGAGTTGTTTCTTCAATTGTTTTTTCTTCCGCAACAGTTTCTTCTTTTGTAACCGCAGCTTTTACTTCGTCAACAATTTCCTGCTTTTGTTTTTCTTGCTCCTTATTAATTTCCGCAATTCGTTTCGCAAGAATTTCCTGCGGAGTCATTTGCCAGTGATGTAACAATTGCAACTGGCGAATCATCCCGGATTCCCACTCATCCTCATCTTTCGTAAATCGCTTCTTCGGAAATTCGGGTTGAACAATTTCTTTTTCCTCTTCTAAATTTTCCACGGTAATCGGTAATCCGTCATCCGTAATCTTTTTCGTAATCTTCTCTACATCAGGGATTGTCTCCTCAACAATTTCCTCTTCAACTACTTTCCCGATTTCCTTTTTCCCAATTTCTTTCTTAGTAATTAATTCATAAAGAACTTTCCTGTTCGTAGCATAAGCCGCCGAAACTTTCAGCTGGTTATTATAAAGAAAGCTGTTCTCATTATGCAGACTTTTGATGTAAAGCAAATGAGCAGTCTGGAAGAATGGAAATGTTTGCGTGAGCGTATCCAGCTGCGCGCTCGCTTCCTTCCCGAGTGAGGAAGGTTCTTTCATCCAGCCGATCAGTTGTTGCGTATTCATTTACCAGGCGTTAATTGATCGGTTCATGATGTCTTGAACAAGTTGATCGGAAATTTCTTTCAGCAATTGATCTTCTACTGCAGTTAGATTTTGCGAGCTTGGAAAATCTGCGAATCGTGTAAATGAACTTTCGAAGTCTAATTTCGGATTGACAAGATCTGTATATTTTACACTTACTGTAACTGTCAACCTGTTCAATGAAGCCTGGTTTGTTCCACCTCCTTGAATAGAAACCGGTGCAACGGAATAGCCAATTACAGTTCCTTCAAAATTCAGGTCGCCATTTTTTGCAACGGTTAGTAAGCGTGTTTGCCGTTGAATCGCATCGCGCATCGTTTCCGAAAATGATTGCGGGAAAGTTGCTTTTGTAAGAGGAGCAGAGCTGGTGAATGTCATGACTGAAACAGTAACCGAATCATCAAATTTTCTTCCTCCGCTGAAATCATATTTCACCTTACAGCTGCTTGTATAAAGCAACGGAAAAAGAATCGCGAGAAGTAAAATAATTCTCAAATGCTTCATCCCTGTATATTGTATTCGTTGATTTTCCTGTACAATGTGCGTTCTGAAATGCCTAACTCCTTCGCAGCATTTTTACGTTTGCCACGATGTTTTTCCAGCGCTTTTGTGATCAATTCAATTTCTTTATCCTGCAACGATAAGGAATCTTCCACAATTTCTTCTGTCGGAATTTCTTCGTTCGCATCATTCCAGGTCGGAGTATGAATCACCATCGATTCGCCATTGGAGGAAACCGGTTGTGCTTCTGCAAAATGTTTTTGAATAACCGGCGCGTTCTGTGAAAGGATCTCCGGGGTAATTCGTCCGCCGTTCTGGATCAATTGCATCGTCAGCGCTTTCAGATCATTTAATTCCTGGCGCATCTGCTGCAAAAGCTGGTAAAGAAATTCTCTCTCCCGCGGATCATTTGAATTATCGCCACGCGCAAGCACCGGCAAATTCGATTCAGCAGTTTTATAATCCGGCAAATATTTATTCAGCGTCGCAGCATCAATCTCGCGACTTTTTTCAATGATCGATAATTGTTCCGTCACATTTTTCAGCTGACGAATATTTCCATGCCAGTAATAGCTGGTCAGCATTTGTTCTGCATCAGGCGTCAATCGAATAACAGGCATTCGGTATTTCGCTGCAAAATCAGTTGCAAATTTTCGAAACAGCATATGAATATCCTGTCGACGCTCACGCAAAGCAGGAAGAACGATCGGAACAGTATTCAAACGGTAATAAAGATCCTCACGAAATTTTCCGCGGCCGATTGCTTCCATCACATTCACATTCGTAGCTGCAACAACACGCACATTCGTCTTCTGCACTTTCGAAGAACCCACACGAATAAATTCACCCGATTCCAACACACGCAACAATCGCGCTTGAGTTGCAATCGGCATTTCCGCAACTTCATCCAGGAAAATTGTTCCGCCATCAGCCACTTCAAAATAACCTTTACGCGCTTCATTCGCACCAGTAAAAGATCCTTTCTCATGACCGAATAATTCCGAATCAATCGTCCCTTCCGGTATCGCCCCGCAATTCACCGCGATGTACGAACCATGTTTCCGCGCGCTGAGATGATGAATGATCTGCGGAAAAACTTCTTTCCCTGTTCCGCTTTCCCCTGTAATTAAAACAGAAAGATCAGTAGGCGCAACTTGCACAGCAATATCTATAGCACGATCCAGCTGCGGCGTTGTGCCGATGATACCGAAGCGGAGTTTTATTTCTTGAAGTGTCATTGAATAAAAAAATTAATCTTCCTGAAAAGGAACATCTAATAAGTAGTCACCATTATACTTTTGCCGATTTCTGGTATCTCAATATTTCCCTGATTACAGATTGAAAGGTTTTTTTAGCAAATTTTATTTCCGCCACATAACGGAGCTCCTGCTCTTTAACCATCTTCGGCATAAGAGCAATTGCACGTTGCACTTCTTTCAAATGTGTATGTGTGCTTTGTTTCATTGAAAGAGTTTATTATATGTTTTTTCGTCTAAAATGTTCGCCATTTTTTCTTCGGAATAAGCGATGATGACAGGAAGTTTACCGCTATTATTTACCAGGTACCATTCATCGGCAAGTTGCGCGTATAACTTCATCATATTTTCAAATGTTCTCTTAAATCTTCGTTTTACAATTTTACTTTCAACATCATGACCACCAGCTTTAACCCGTTTTTTGATCCTTTTCATTGAGAGCTCTATGTTATTCACAAAAACAAAATAGATAATGATTTTATATCCATTATTTTTTGCATTCTCCAAATATGCTTTCCACAGTTTACCGGAAAATGTTGTCTCAAATGAAAATGACTCATTTTTCTTTAACGCCTTTTCAATTGATTGCAACATATATCGACCAGCTTCAAATTGAATCGTATCTTTTTTGCCGTGTTTAAGACCACTTGCAATAACATCCGAATTGAAAGACAAAAGATCAGATCTCCCCAACATCATAGACCGGGCGAAAGTAGTTTTCCCACTTCCATTTGGTCCTGCAAATATTTCAATTGTTTTAGGCATTTAAATTTTCAAATCAATTTTTCTCCACAGCTTTTCCAATCAAAGTAGTCTTAGTACAATCATCCACCCAAACATCCGCATACTCACCAATCTTGTAATTCCCCTTCGGAAACACAACAACAATATTCTGCGAATTTCTTCCCGCCCACATCGCATCCGAACGTTTTGAACTACGCTCAATCAAAACACGATGCATCTTATTCAAATGCGTTTTTGTTTTTTGCTCCGATAATCCTTTCTGCAATTCAATCACTTCAGCCAAACGACGCTTTTTCACCAGCTCAGGAATATCATCTTCCAGCTTTCTCTCCGCCGCTGTATTCGGACGCTCTGAATAGAAAAACATAAACGAAAAATCATAATCCGCCCATTGCATCAGCGACAATGTTTCCTGGTGATCTTCTTCCGTTTCCGTGCAGAAACCGGTAATAATATCCGATGAAATTCCGCAATCAGGCAAAATTCTTCTGATCGCTAAAATGCGTTCCTGGTACCATTCACGCGTATAACCGCGATTCATCAATTCAAGCAAACGTGTGCTTCCGCTTTGAACAGGCAGGTGAATATTCTTGCAGATGTTTTCATATTTCGCCATCACATGCAACACATCATCCGTCATATCTTTCGGATTCGATGTGCTGTAACGAACACGCAAATCAGGATGGATCAACGCAACCATTTCCAATAATTGTGCAAACGTTGTAGCCTTCGCACGATCTTCAGCTTTTGTCAAATCAAGCGTAGCCGCAATATCTTTTTTCAATCCGCCGCCGGCCCAGATGTAAGAATCTACATTCTGACCAAGCAACGTCACTTCACGATAACCTTTTTCAAACAGATCTTTTGCCTCAGCTAAAATGCTTTGCGGATCGCGCGAACGTTCGCGGCCACGTGTAAATGGCACAACGCAGAACGAGCACATATTATCACACCCGCGCATAATGCTGATGTACGCAGTCACGCCATTCGAATCCAAACGCACAGGCGTAATGTCCGCGTACGTTTCTTCCCGGGAAAGAATAACATTCACTGCTTTTTGTCCGCCCTCAACCTTCGCCAGCAAATTCGGAATATCACGGTAAGCATCCGGACCAACAACAATATCAACCAGCTTTTCTTCTTCGAGAAATTTTTCTTTTAAACGCTCCGCCATACAGCCAAGCACGCCGATGATCAGCTCAGGATTATTCTTTTTCGCTTTCCTGAAATCAGTCAAACGCTGGCGAACACGCTGTTCCGCATTATCACGGATCGCACATGTATTCACGAAGATTACATCCGCTTCATTGAAATCTTTAGTGGTTGCGTAACCACCCTCTTTCAAAATAGACGCAACGATTTCACTGTCCGCGAAATTCATCTGGCAACCATAACTTTCAAGATAAAGTTTTGGTTTACCCTGCGAAGTTGTATCAATCATCAACGCTTCACCCTGGCGCGATTCATCAATCACTTTTTCAAATTCTTCCATTTTTCGACTTTTCTTAAAAAGCGAGCAAAGTTATCAAAAATCAGCCTTTCTGCCAAAATGTCACGTTTTTTAACACGGCCCGGAAAAATTATTTTTTGACCCCGGATTTTAGGCCTCTTCATATTATATAAGACATGGTCCGAATTGGCACCCGGTTTGGCCCGGGTTGTGTACCAAGATTTGGAATTGTGGTAAATGATTGTTTTTCTTTGCGCCCCGTCCAACGAATTTCCGGCAAAGAAATTTTAATGGTTCGGCACTCCCTGAACAAGTAAAGAACAGCGCTGTACTTATATAATGTGTAGTTGAATTAATAACAAAATGACCCGATGGCAAAGAACCTGGTGATAGTTGAGTCTCCTGCGAAAGCGAAGACAATTGAAGGATTTCTTGGAAAAGATTTTTTGGTAAAGTCCAGCTTTGGACACGTCCGCGATCTTGTGAAAAAAGGAATGGCGGTTGATACAGAAAACAAGTTTCAACCCAAATATGAAATTTCTCCCGACAAGGAAAAAGTTGTCAATGAGCTGAAGAAATTATCAAAAGAATCACAAGTAGTGTGGCTCGCGACTGATGAGGACCGTGAAGGAGAAGCTATTTCATGGCATTTATCGGAAGCGCTCGGACTCGACGAGAAAAAGACGCGCCGGATCGTATTCCATGAAATTACAAAGTCCGCGATCTTAAACGCGATTGAAAAACCACGCTCCATCGATAAACATTTGGTGGATGCGCAACAGGCACGTCGTATTCTCGATCGTCTTGTAGGTTTTGAGCTTTCACCGATCCTCTGGAAAAAAATTAAACCATCACTTTCTGCCGGACGTGTGCAATCTGTTGCCGTTCGTTTGATCGTTGAACGTGAGCGTGAAATTACCAGCCACAAATCGGTTTCTTCTTATAAAGTAGCAGCCATTTTTATCTCCAACGGAAATAATTTTAAAGCTGAATTAAAAAATAATTTCAAGTCAGCTGATGAAGCGCGTGAATTCCTCGAAAAATGTAAGAATGCAACCTTCACCATCAATTCGCTCGAAACAAAACCGGCGAAAAAAACTCCTTCAGCTCCGTTTACAACCTCAACACTTCAGCAGGAAGCCAGCCGTAAGCTTGGATTTTCTGTAAAGCGTACGATGGTTGTCGCACAACGTTTGTACGAAAGCGGAAAGATCACTTACATGCGTACAGATTCTGTCAATCTTTCTGAAACCGCATTGGACCAGGCAAGACAAACGATCGGCGCGAATTACGGGGAGAAATACATCAACATCCGCCATTTCAAAACAAAGAGCAAAGGCGCACAGGAAGCTCACGAAGCAATCCGCCCGACCTATCTCGAACACACTTCAGTAGAAGCGGAACGTGATGAAATGCGTTTGTATGATCTGATCTGGAAACGCACCATCGCATCACAAATGGCAGATGCAGAATTGGAAAAAACAACTGCGATCATTTCCGTTTCTACAACAACAGAAAATTTCGTTGCACAAGGTGAAGTCATCAAGTTTGACGGATTCTTAAAAGTGTACATGGAATCTACTGATGACGATGAAGAAAATACCGACGAAACAAAAGAAGGAATGTTGCCTGCGCTGAAATTAAATCAGCAGCTCGAAGTAAATGCAATCACCGCAACACAACGTTTCACACATCATCCTTCGCGTTTTACAGAAGCAAGTCTTGTGAAAAAATTAGAAGAGCTCGGCATCGGTCGACCTTCAACTTACGCACCGACAATTTCCACCGTACAGGATCGCGGATACGTTGTGAAAGAAGATCGCGAAGGAAAGCCGCGCAATTTTGATCTGTTCACATTGCGTAAAAATGAAATTGTAGAAGAAGTAAAAACTGAAAATACAGGAGCAGAAAAATCAAAATTATTCCCAACCGATATCGGGATGGTGGTAACTGATTTTTTGAATTTGCATTTCCCGAATATCATGGATTACCATTTCACCGCAAAAGTGGAAATGGAATTCGATGAGATTGCAGAAGGAAAAGTGCAATGGCAAAAAATGCTCGAATCATTTTACAAACCATTCCACAAAACAGTAGAGCAAACCGAAGAAAAATCAGAACGCGCAAGCGGCGAACGTTTACTCGGCGTGCATCCTGAATCAGGAAAAAATATTTACGCACGTATCGGTCGTTTCGGTCCGCTCGTTCAAATCGGTGAAAGCGACGAAGTAGAAAAAAAATTCGCAAGCCTCAAAAAAGATCAGCGCCTCGAAGGAATTACGCTCGAAGATGCATTAGAACTTTTCAAGCTCCCGCGCATCGCCGGACAATTTGAAGAGAAGGATATGAAAATTGCCATCGGTCGTTTCGGTCCTTACATCCAGCACAACAGCTTATTCTTCTCCGTACCGAAAGATGATGATCCGCACACCTTAACCATGGAACGCGCGATCGAAATTATTTTGGCGAAAAGAAAATCAGACGCAGAAAAAGAAATCAAATCATTCCGCGGAGAGGGTAGGGAAGACGTCCGCATTCTCAACGGAAGATGGGGCCCGTATTTCTGCATCGGAAAAAGCAACTATAAAATTCCGAAAGACCGCGAACCCGTTTCCTTAAGCTTAGCAGAATGTATTGCGCTCGCCGAAGACCAGGAAAAAAACATGCCGCCATACAAACGCGCCATGCTCGCAAAAAAAGCCGCCCTCGAAGCCAAACGCGCACCGAAAGGGAAAAAAGCAGCCGTTAAAAAAGTTCCCGCAGTAAAACGAATGCCCGCCGCAACACCCGCACCAGGCGAAAAACCAAAACCGGCAAAAAAAGCAGCCAAAAAAAGCGCAAAAAAATCCGCTAAAAAAGCAGCTAAGAAAAAGTAAATTATAAAATTCATTCGAAGGGTTATTCGCGAAAGTGAATAACCCTTTTTGTTTTTTCCTTGCCTCGACTGAGCTCGACAATCTTTTTTTTAAAACCTTCGTGCCTTGGTGGCAAAACTTTTTTTATCCGTGTCTTTGTGGCGATCAACCTTCCAGCAAAATTTCTCATATCAAAAACTTGTGCCTTAGTGCCTTAGTGTCTTTGTGGCAATGCTTTTTTTTTAACCGTGCCTTTATGCCTCAGTAGAAATACTTTTTTAAACCGTGCCTCTGCGCCGCAGCCTGTATTGAGCCTGCCGAAGTATGGCAAAACTTTTTTTACCGTGCCCCCGTGCCGGAGCCTGCACTGAGCTTGTCGAAGTATGGCAATATAAACCACCAGCAATCTCTCCCAAAATTTTGTGCAGCAATCCAATTTGCCATTGACCAATTTGTAATTTACCCATTTACAATTCGCACGTTCAACGTTACCAACATTCCCCTGCTCAAATCTCGTCCCCCGTCCCTCCTCCCTTTTTATTTTACCAACATTTCCCTGCTGACAACTGACAACTGACAACTGACAACCGACAACTGCTTTCCCGATATTTGTTACATGACCACCTCCCTCGACTTCAGCGAATTTTTCGAACCCGTAAACGTCGAAAGAATCTCTTCCGGAAAAACTTTTCTCTCCACGCACTTCGGACAACTACTAAAAGTCAACACAAAAGAAAATGGCTGGCCCGATCTCGATGGAATTCAGCTCGTTCTCATCGGAGTAAACGAAGATCGCCGCTGCATAAATAATAACGGCGCCGCATTAGCACCCGAACAAGTCCGCGAAAATCTCTACAAACTTTTCCAGGGCGACTGGCAATTAAAAATGGCCGACCTCGGAGATATCCGCGCAGGACACACACCCGAAGACACCGATTTTGCTTTGAAAACCGTCCTCGGTGCATTGCTCAAAAAAAATATTATTCCCATCATCATCGGCGGCGGACAAGATCTCACTTACGCACAATACCTCGGTTACGAAAAGCTCGAACAAACAGTCAACGTCGTTTCCATCGATTCACAATTCGATCTCGGTGAAGCAGGCGAAGAATTAAATTCAAGATCCTTCCTCAGCAAAATAATTTTGCAGCAACCAAATTACCTCTTCAATTTTTCCAACATCGGTTATCAAACGTATTTCGTTGAGCAAACCGCTTTGGAATTAATGCAGAAATTAAATTTTGATATTCACCGCCTTGGGCAAGCACGCGCAAAGATGGAAGAGGTAGAGCCCATCATCCGCAACGCCGATTTAGTTTCTTTCGATCTCGGTGCAGTCCGCCAAAGTGAAGCACCCGGAAATGGTAATGCTTCTCCCAACGGATTTTTCGGCGACGAAGCATGTCAGCTCGCACGTTACGCCGGCATCTCCGACAAGTGCAGCTCATTCGGAATTTACGAATTGAATCCCGCTTTCGATCGCAAGCAAGCCACATCACATTTAGTCGCACAAATGATCTGGTGTTTCGCCGACGGATTTTACAATCGCAAGCACGATTTTCCTTTCGGCGACATTACCGATTACACCCGCTTCCGGGTTTTCCTCAAAGATCACAAGCACGAAATCGTCTTCTTCAAAAGCGCACGCAGCGATCGTTGGTGGATGGAAGTTCCTTATCCTCCCAATCAGAAATTACGTTTCGAGCGCCACGCATT
This sequence comes from Bacteroidota bacterium, assembly GCA_031412295.1. Classification (GTDB taxonomy): domain Bacteria; phylum Bacteroidota; class Bacteroidia; order Palsa-965; family Palsa-965. The sequence continues at coordinate 68,872 of JANOCU010000016.1, read as the reverse complement.
AGTTCCCTGCTCTTACAACGATTACGAAGAAGCCTGCAAAGAAGAAATGCCCGATCGCTGGCTACAAACTTTCCAAAAGCTCAGCTAGAAATTCAACATTCTTATTAGGGCGTGTCCCCTGAAGGAACGCTTTTCCTTCAGGGGTCGTGCTATCCGTTACAAATCCGGCCGCCGCGCTTGCCCTCGCACTTCGTGTTTTCCACTCCTATCACTCACGCAAGAAAGACCTCCGCGTTCCCCCGCGCCTCCCGCGCCCAGAGCTTGTCGAAATACGTTAAAAAAATCGCACAAAAAATCTCCCCCTTTGCTTCCTTCCTTCCTCATTTCCCAATTTCCCAATTTCGAATTTTCCCATTTCCCATTTCCCATTTCCCAATTTCCCAATTTCGAATTTTCAAATCCCTGTATCTTTTCCCCCCCATCATGTTATACAATCAGCAAACACATAAAACATGAAAAAAATAATTACCCTTTTTGTCTTAGCGTTCGGGAGCACGCAGGCAATCGCTCAACAGGATCCGCAGTTTTCGCAGTACATGAACAACAAACTTTTCATGAATCCCGCATACGCAGGAATGAGAGAAGCATTGTGTTTTTCCGGCATCTATCGCAATCAATGGAATGCATTCGAAGGCGCACCCAACAGCGGCGTTTTTTCAGGAGATGTTTTCCTTCCGAAGAGCAGGGGCGGAGTTGGTATTAATATCATGTACGACAAGCTCGGATTCGAAAACAACCTCAGCTTTCGCGGAAGCTATTCCTTTCACATTCCGGTCTTCACCGAAAAAAGAAAGGGAAAGCTCGGAATAGGAGTGGAGCTCGGCGGCTTCAGCAAACGCATCGGACCTTCAGGAAATCAGCAATGGGTTGCAACAACAAATTGGCAGAATGATGTAGTTATCCCGCCGCAAATTAAAAAAACAGTGCTCGACATGGGATTCGGCTTGTGGTACCAGGATAAAAAAATGTGGTTTGGTATCTCCGCTTCCCATCTCAACGCAAAAACAATTGATGATGGAACAGCAGTACTAGCTAACAATACACATAACCTGCTTTTTCAAATGTCACGCCATTACTTCATCACCGGAGGCGCTAAAATTTTAGAAACCCCCACATGGGAAATCAAACCATCCTTCCTTATAAAATCAGACGCCACAATTACATCTGTCGATATGAATGTGACTGTACTTTACAATAAAGTATTTTGGTTTGGCGCCTCTTATCGAATTAAAGACGCAATCATTCCAATGGCAGGATTCCTGTTCCGCGGTTCATCAGAACACGAAGATCTCGGGTTAAAAGTTGGATTTGCTTATGACTATACAACATCTGATCTTAAAAATTACAGCAATGGTTCTTTCGAACTCTTCCTGAATTATTGCATCCCATTTGAATGGCTTACAGGAGGAGGAAGAAACGACAGAATTTTTCACTAATGCCTTTGAGAAAGCCGGGTATTTCAGTATTTTTGAATTCTCGGAATTGTTAAAAACAGGGTTGTGAACACCCTGTGGTTAAAAAAGATTTGTTTAAATAAAATGAATAGCTATCTTAGCGACCTGTGTACCAAAAGTGCGCAGTAATCACTGGCCAAATACAAGAATAATATGAAGAAAATCCTTACTATCATTGCTTTTGCGCTCGGGAGCACAGCGGCGTTTTCCCAACAGGATCCGCAGTTTTCCCAGTTCATGTACAACAAGCTTTTTATGAACCCGGGTTATGCCGGAATGCGTCAGGCGCTGTGTTTTACCGCTATTGCACGTCAGCAATGGTCTGGATTCGATGGAGCACCACAAAGCGGTGTTTTTTCGGCAGACGCTTTCCTTCCGCAAATTCACGGTGGAGTAGGTCTGAATATCATGTACGATAAGCTCGGATTTGAAAATAACATGGGCTACCGCGTTAATTATTCTTTTCACCTGAATAATGTAGGTGGCGGAACACTCGGAATCGGGGTTGAATTGGGAGCATTCTCAAAACGCCTCGGACCTGGAAGTGGACAAAATTGGTTAGCTACCACAACATGGCAGAATGACCAGTCTATTCCACCACAACTGAAAAAGACCATTTTTGACCTTGGATTCGGACTTTGGTACCAGCGTCAGAATCTTTGGTTCGGACTTTCATCAACCCACTTACCAGCAGGTAAAATGGCGGGAGAGGCTTCAAATAATGCACCGCTTTCTTACCAGGTAGCCCGTCACTATTTTATTACCGGCGGTTACAACATTCCATTAAATTCATGGGAACTTCGCCCATCTTTCCTTGTGAAGTCTGATGCAACCATCACATCATTCGATCTTAACGTAACCGCTCTCTTTAACGAACGCTTCTGGTTCGGAGCTTCTTATCGCTTCCAGGATGCAATCGTTCCAATGATCGGTTTCATGATCGATCCTAGCGGCAAGGCTACTTCAAACGAACAGCCAGGCGGTGGACTTAAAGTAGGTTTTGCATATGACTATACATTATCAAACCTTAAAAATTACAACAACGGAAGTTTTGAATTGATGATTAACTACTGTCTCCCACTCGCATTTCCACCTAAACGTACAGGTCATGGTGACGTTAGGATTTTCGATTGAGAAATAGCAGCTTAGACCCAAGCGTAACCTTATCAATCTAACAAGCGTAAAAACGATTCTGTCGTTTGTTAAATCATCATACTTAAACGGTATGATGATTTTTCTGCAACAGTAAGGCAATTTCGGAAACGTTGCCTGCGTTTTAGTAATATCAACACCAGAGTATCATTACACTACACAAAGGGAAATTAAAGGAGGCACAAATGAAACGATTATTGTTTGTGGGCGTTATTGCCATTTTGTTGCTTAGTTCCTGCGAGACAGAGAACGGGCAAGTAATGGGAGTTCAAGACCGCCCGGCATGGTATCCGTTGGATCCGTATGGCATGTTGTATTGCCCGATGGGCTCTTACAATATGGGTCCGAGCGATGAGGATATCCCCTATGCACACACTACCCGGTCAAAAACGGTTTCGGTGCAGGCATTTTACATGGATCAGACGGAGATCTCAAATAATGAGTATCGCCAGTTTGTATATTATGTAAGAGATTCCCTGGCACGCCGACTTTTGGCTACTAACGGTTTTGAGGACGATTACCTCATTCCGGAAGAAGACTGGCATGGTTACGATCAAAACGGACCACGTTATGTGGACGATGATATGCCACAGGATCCATATCTCCCATTGAACTGGGAAGAAAGAGTGAATTGGGATGCGGTTGATCCGGATTACAAAGCAGCTTTGAACGATATGTATCTTCCTGCTGAAGAGCGTTTTTGGCACCGCAAAGAAATCGATACACGTAAGCTCATTTATGAGTACTACCGTATTGACCTTCGTATGGCAGCTCAGAAAAACAACCGTTACATTCCGAAAACAACACCAAATCCGTCTGAAAACGGACGTACAATGCCAACCCGCGAACAGGGAAACTACGATGTAACATCACGTCGTGTAACCAAAGCCGGAGTTGACCGCAGTGTGTTTATCGTAAAAGATGTAATCAACGTTTATCCTGATACTCTTGCATGGGTACATGATTTCACTTACTCGTTCAACGAGCCAATGACAAACATGTACTTCTGGCACCCGTGTTATGATGACTATCCTGTAGTCGGAGTAACCTGGAAACAAGCTCGCGCATTCTCAGTTTGGCGTACACAATTGCTGACCACATTCCTTGAATCCAACAGTGAAGTAGCTGTTCAGGATTTTCGTCTGCCAACAGAATCAGAGTGGGAATATGCTGCTCGTGGAGGTCTCCAATTGAACGCTTACCCTTGGGGTGGTCCTTACATCCGTAATGCACGTGGATGTTTCTTAGGAAACTTCAAACCAATGCGCGGATCTTACATCGATGATGGTGGATTCCACACAGTAAAAATCTTCTCTTACAACCCGAATGACTGGGGATTCTATTGCATGGCAGGTAATGCTGCGGAGTGGACCTCTAATGCATTCGATGAGTCGGCGTACGATTTCATGCACGATTTGAATCCTGATTACCAGTACGAAACTACTGTTCAGGACGAAAAAACTGCACCGGTTCTTTGCCGCAAAGTAATTCGCGGTGGTTCATGGAAAGACGTTGGTTTTTACCTTCAGACCAGCACAAAATCTTACGAATACCAGGATACTGCAAAATGCTACGTAGGATTCCGTTGCGCAATGAGTTTCCTCGGCCGTTCGAAAGATGACGATTTATAGTCCCATTACCCCAATTACCCAATACCCAATCAATTAACCTGAGTACTTAACCAACCAAAACAAGCACAACAATGAGCGGTAAAAACAGTGTCTTTGAAAGCAAGAAGTGGAAGGTCTTCATGGCCAAATTATATGGTTTCGGTGCAGCCGTAGTAATTATCGGAGCGCTCTTTAAAATTCAGCATTGGCCAGGTGCGAGTTATATGTTGACCATTGGACTAGGAACAGAAGCGGTAATTTTCTTTTTCTCTGCTTTCGAACCTATTCATGAAGATCTGGATTGGACTTTGGTTTACCCGGAACTTGCCGGAATGGCAGATGACGAAAAACCAAAAGAGCTGGATGAAAGAGGAGAAGAAACTTCACTGACACAGCAATTAGACAAAATGCTTGAAGAAGCAAAAATAGGACCCGAACTTCTCGAGAGCCTTGGAGCAGGTATGCGCGGTCTTTCTGAAAGCGTAACTAAAATCGGTGATATCGCTGATGCTTCTGTTGCTTCTAAAGATTTCACAGATAACCTTACAAAAGCGACCAGCAATGTTGATCAGCTTTCACAGGCTTACCAGCGTGCAAACGATAGCGTAAGCTCTTCAGTTGATCAGCTTGCAGGTGCTTATTCACGCGCTTCTAAAACGCTTGAATCTTTTGCTTCTGCAAACGAAGAGTCTGCAAATTACAATGAGCAGCTTGGAAAAGTTTCTAAAAACCTTTCTGCGCTTAATGCAGCTTACGAATTGCAGCTTCAGGGTTCAAACGAACATTTGAAAGCAACAAACACGTTGTACGAAGGAATCCAAACCGTCCTTACAAATCTCAACTCTTCTGTTGATGATACACAACGTTACCGTTCAGAAATCAGCAACCTTGCTACAAACCTTGAAGCACTTAACAATGTTTATGGCAACATGTTGACAGCAATGAACGTTCGTAAATAAACCACGGTCACTGAATAATAATCAATAACAAAGGAGATTTAGAAAATGTCAGGTGGTAAACAAAGTCCAAGGCAGAAGATGATCGGTATGATGTACCTCGTACTGACTGCTCTTCTTGCGCTTAACATTTCAAAAGAGATTATCAATGCCTTTATCACAATTGATAGCGGTTTGGTAACTACAAATAAAAATTTCGCTGCTAAAAACGACATGACATATGCTGCGTTTGAAAAAGCGAAATCGAATGACGAGAAAAAAGTAGGGCCGATCTATGCGAAAGCAATGGATGCAAAAAAGAAGTCAGCAGAACTTTGCGCTTTCATTACCAAGCTTCGTGGCGAAATGGTTGCAGAATCAGCTGGTGTTACCCCGAAAGAAGGTGATACTATGCGTTTGACTTTGCTCGATAAGCCGGATGATTATGATTCACCTACTAACTTTATGATCGGAGCAGATCCTGCACATGTTACAGGAAAAGCAAAAGATCTCGAAGCTAAGCTCATTAAATATTTTGATGATATGACGCTGCTGGTTCCTGAAAAGGATCGCCCTGAGTTTAAAGCACGAATCAAACCTTCTTATCCTGCGGATATTTATTCTGCAGAACAGGAAAAAGTGATCAACTGGGCTTGGTACAATTTCTATCATGCTCCGATTGTAGCTTCTATCGCTCAGCTCGACCGCATTGTAAACGATGTAAAAAATGCTGAGGGTGATGTTATCAACCAGCTTTTCGCTTCTATCTCTGCTGCCGATTTCAAATTCGATGCATTGAGTGCTAAAGTTATTGCTCCAACCAGCTACGTATTCACCGGTGACCAATACACTGCTGATGTACTTGTTGTGGCTTCCAGCACTACTCAGAATCCGACCATTATCCTTGGAGATTTTGATTCGATCAAACAGCCTAACGGAACTTACAAGCTTAGATCAGGTACAGCCGATTCAACCACTATCAAAGTAGAAGGTGGAGTTGGTAAATACGTTATCCAGGCAGGAGCCGTTGGTCTTCAGCAATGGTCAGGTCTTATCCGTATGAAAAAGCCGGATGGATCAGGTTCGGATTATTATCCTTTCAAAGGCGAATACATGGTAGCAACTCCTTCTGCTGCGGTATTCCTCGAGAAAATGAACGTGTTCTACATCGGCGTTGACAATCCTATTACAATTTCAGCAGGTGGTGTTGCTCCTAGCGATCTTCAGCCATCCCTTGCAGGCGGTACATTACGCTCCAGCGGAAAACCTGGTCAGTATATTGTAACTGTTGCAAGCGGAACAGAAGCTACACTTACCGTAAATGCGAAAACCAGCGGAGGAAATAAATCCATGGGAGCTTTCAAATTCCGTGTTAAGCGTGTACCTGATCCGGTGGCTTATGTAGGAAATCTGAAAGCGGATGGTCAAATGACTAAAGCTGAATTGCAGGGACAAAGTGGTGTATTTGCCCGTATGGACAACTTCGACTTTGACTTGAAATTCCAGGTTATCTCTTTCGTAATGTCGATGAGCATTAACGGCGTTTTCGTTGAGAAAAAAGCGAATGGCCCTGGTATTACACCTGAAATGAAATCGATGTTAGCCGGCGCTAAACCGGGTAATAAAGTATTCTTTGAACAAGTAACAGTAAAAGGCCCTGATGGAACCATGCGGAAGATTCCGGGTGTAAACATCAAAGTCAAGTAAACAAAAACTCCCAAGGAGGGACGTACCATGAAGACGATTAAGTTTGTACTGGTTGCAGTTGTACTATTCCTGGCTTTCGACACAGTCAAAGCACAGGTTCTCGATCCGGTTTTCCCGGACCAGGTTTTTCTCCGTGAAAATACCAGGACCCGCAAACCAATTCCTTACACATTCCTGCGTGAAGCAGATGTAATGTGGTCAAAGCGCGTATGGCGTACGCTTGATCTTCGCGAGAAGTTCAATCACCCGCTGTATTACCCTGAAACCCGCATTAACGATCGCAGAAGCCTTTTTGATGTAATCAAAGATGCTTTGATCGCAGGTGAAATCACTGCATTTGATAATCCGGCTATGGACGATGAGTTCAGAGTTAAGATGTCGAAAGCTGCGATTGAAGGAACATTCACTTCGTGGGATTCTACCAACCAGACGGAAGATCCGAACAATCCCGGAACATTTATTCTTGCGCCTTTAAAAACAGAGCTCAACTCCAATAACGTGAAAGCGTACTGGATGAAAGAAGACTGGTTTTTCGACAAGCAGCGTTCTGTAATGGATGTTCGTATCCTCGGACTTTGCCCGATGAAAGAAAAGGCAGATCCGACAACTGGTGAGATCATTGGTTATTCACCATTATTCTGGGTTTATTTCCCGCAGTGTCGTCCTGTTTTTGCTAAGGCAGAAGTGTACAACACAAAGAATGATGCTGAACGCCGTTCACTTGATGATATTTTCTGGAAGAGAATGTTTGCAAGCTACGTGCACAAAGAATCAAACGTTTTTGATCGCGTAGTTTCACAATACTATACAGGTCTCGATGCGTTGCTTGAGTCTGATCGTATCAAAAACGACATCTTCGTAATGGAACATGACTTGTGGCATCTTTAGGCTGACTTGTTAATCTCATAAAGAAAATCTCTCCCGTTAAACGGAGAGATTTTTTTTTTGAACTCACTTCGTTAAAACGCATTTAATGCGCGCTGGCGAAATATTTTTATTTTTTGAGTGACTTTCCTTTTTCACCGGACTTATGCTTTCAGAAACGCCCACCAGGGTTTTAAACGAAAGAAAGGAAGTCATCATGAAAAAGATCCCACATCAAACCAGCCATCGTCCTAATGCAGCGCGCAACCTTTGTCCTGCAATTGTATTAACCCTGCTTCTTCTTTTAAGCTGTTCCATTTTATTGGAAGCACAACCCGGATCTGTGCTCGAACCGAATTTCGGCGAAACATTTTATATCAAACAAAATGCGCGTACACGTAAACCTGTTCCGTACGTACACGAATCTGAAAGAGATATTATGTGGTCAAAACGCGTTTGGCGCACCATTGACCTGCGTGAAAAATTTAATCACCCGATGTATTATCCCGAAACCCAGATCAACGACCGCAAAAGTTTGTTTGATGTGCTGAAGAACGGAATTATCAATGGTGAAATCTATGCTTATGACAATCCATTCTTTGATGATGAGTTCAAAGTAAGAATGACTAAAGGCGCATCTGACAAAATGTTTAAATGGTGGGATTCTACCAATTATGTCCAGGATCCGATGAACCCTGATGGCCCGATGATTCTTGCACCGATTATGTATGAGCTTACTTCACGTGATGTAAAACAATATTGGGTGAAGGAAGATTGGTTTTTTGATAAGGAACGTTCAGTGATGGATGTGCGCATTTTAGGATTGTGCCCGATGAAAGAAAAAGTTGATCCGACTACCAATGAAATCCTGGGTTATACACCTTTGTTCTGGGTTTATTTTCCGCAATGCCGCGCTTCTTTTGCAAGGTCTGAAGTGTTCAATACTAAGAATGACGCACAGCGAAATACCTACGATGATCTTTTCCAGAAAAGAATGTTCAGCAGCTTCGTGCGAAAAGAATCAAATGTTTTTGACCGCGAGATTGGCTCTTACATGACAGGAATTGATATACAGCTGGAAGCGGAACGTGTGAAGGATGATATTTTCAAAATCGAGCACGACGTATGGCATTTGTAGATCGTGGTGAGTCTGCCGAAACACTGGTCTGAGCGGCGGCAGGCTTTGCAAAGATCCCGGAAGAATTAAATTTCTCCGGGATCTTATTTAAAAATTTACGAAGTGTTTTTGAAACAGATCTGCAAGGGAAGGTTTGATCGTTACCACAGAACACTTTGTAAATTTTTTTTAAAATCAAAACAGCATTATACGAAAAGCGTTTTTAAGCCGTTATATATCCAAGACAATCTCCTACATGAAGCAATTTACTCCACCACATTCTCAACCAGCAACAGGAGGCTTCTATGTATTTTCAGCACGAAAGAAAATCTATTTACCGGGGTAAAGCTGAAACAGGAAATCGCAAAAGCGGTTTAGCTAAAACAATATTTTCTGAATTTTCTTCTGCAATAAAGCTTTTTATTTTTCTCATTGCTTTGTTTTTTACGGTCAAAGCAAACGCACAATGCAGCGCATGTGTAACGCCCGACTCTATATCGAGTGTATTAAATCCCAGCATCGGCTCACAGCGACCAATTCCATATGTTCATGTTCGCGAAGCAGATGTAATGTGGTCGAAACGCATTTGGCGCACAATCGATCTGAGAGAAAAATTAAACCATCCTTATTTTTATCCCGAAACTCCTTATTCAGGATTGAGAAGCTTGTTTGATTTAATAAAATGCGGCGTGCTTAGTGGATGCATCACTGCATTTGATAACCCGGCAATGGATGATGAATTCAAACTGAAAATGACTGCCGAAGCGGTTGCAAATCTGCTTGTGCAAATTGACAGTTCTGATGTAGAAGATCCGAACAATCCGGGAACGTTTATGCGCATGGAGCAGCGAACAGAAATCAATTCTACTGATGTGCTTGCTTACTGGATAAAAGAAGATTGGTTTTTTGATAAGCAGCGTTCTGTTATGGATGTGCGCATTCTTGGTATTTGTCCGATGGCCACCAAAACAGATCCGTCTACAGGCGCCGTGTTAGGCTATAAACCTTTGTTCTGGGTTTATTTTCCGCAGTTGCGCCCGTTATTGGTGAAGCAAAAAGTTTTCATCGGAAAGAATTTTTCTGCACCTACCACTTATGATCATCTTTTTCATGAGCGATATTTCAGCAGCTATATTCACAAGGAGTCAAATGTGTTTGACAGAACAGTAAGTTCGTATTACACCGGCTTGGATGCGTTGCTTGAAGGAGAAAAAATCAAAGAGAATATTTCGAATTATGAGAGTGATCTCTGGCATTTCTGAGAAAAATGTACGAAAAACGAAATGAGGCAAAATGTACGAAAAACGAAAAAGCGGAGGATGAATCTATCTGCAACCTTTCGCTTTTCGTAATTATTTCGTTTTTCGTACCCTTTTTAATCGATGGCCCGTTGTAAAAAAGTATTCAACGGCTGCATGACTTTGCAAATGGCGATTACTTTTTTTGCGTAATCTTTGCTGAGCACGTCTTTGTCTTTCAGATCAGCTACTACTATAAAACTTTTCAGCTTAAGAACTTCCATTGCAGGATGATCTTTTGCGTAACCTTTCGGAGCGTTTACCAAACTATCTTCTGTGCTGAGCGTGCCGAAAACTTTTTTGAATGTTTTATCGTTGGTGATCTTTTGAAATTCTTTGAGGTTGTAATCTATTTCCTGCCGGATCTTGTGAAGATTTGGCGCTTCGGGCATCCACATTCCACCAGCTACAAACGATGCGCCTGGCTGCACGTGAATATAATATCCTGGTGAAACATCTTTTTTTCCACCGGGACCAATGCTTGCACCGAGATTGTTTTTGTAAGGACGTTTGTCTTTTGAAAAACGCACATCGCGGTAAATGCGGAACACACATTTTTTTGCAGCAAGATCGGCCGGAATACGTTTGTCGAATTTGCGAATGCCGTTGATGATTTCGTCGATGCTTTTTTCTACATCTTCTTTGGCTGTGATATAAAGACCTTTGTTTTTTTCAAACCAATCGCGGTTGTTATTCGTCTTTATTTTGGTAAGGAATGCTAAGGTCGATTTCTGTATCATGGTTAAACAGCATTATTTTTTTTCGACTGGAGTTGTGATGGGTTCTAATTCATCCGTAAGTCGTTTGACAAACCTGTATCTGGAAAGAAATTCTTTTGCGACAATGCGGATGATGGTATATAAAGGCACTGCGACGATCATTCCACCAATGCCGCCGAGTGTTCCTGCTACAAGCACAACAAGAAAAATTTCGATCGGATGTGCTTTTACGCGTTTGGAAAAAATATACGGTTGTACAAGAAATCCATCAATAAGATTCATGGCGACAAACACGAGAATAATTTTTTGAATCAGCGGAAGCAAGCCTGAATAAAAATCGAGCGTGAGATTGGAAGACGCGCCGATGATAATTGCAAATGCGCCACCGATCAATGGTCCGACATACGGCACGATATTCATAATGCCGGCAAAAACCCCAATGATAAACGCATTTTTAATTCCGAGTATAGAAAGTCCGATGCTGACAAATGCAGCAACAAAAACAACATCGATAAGCACACCGGTGAAATATTTGCGCAGCATCACCTGGCTTTCATCAAGAATATTGCGAACGCTTTTTAACCTTCGCAATGGAATAAGCAGCAACAGCATTTCCAGTATGGCTGTACCATCTTTAATAAAAAAGAAAGTGAAAAAGGAGATGGCAAAAAATGCGATTAGCAACGATCCGAAAAAAGAAACGACACCATTTGCCAATGAAGAAATTTTTGTTGCATCGAGCAATTTACCTGCGCCTGTATGAAAATACGTATCGAGATTTACGGTGTTTGTGTCGGACTGAATTTTTGCCAATCCGTTAAATCCGTTTTCAAGTTGTGTAATGGGCTCTTGAAATGCGGTTGTGAGTTGTGTTGTATTTACGTTTGAAATAATTGTAGCCTGGTCGACAAGCAGCGGAATAAAAATAGCAATGAAAGAATAAATGATAAGATAAATGCCGAGCAGAATAATAACCGCGCGTATGCTTCTGGGCAATTTTAGCTTTCCGATCCGGAGTCGCTGTAAACCGTTTTCTACCGGTCGCGTGATCATAGCAAGAATAGCAGAAACGATAACGTAAATAAAAATCGTACGCACCTGCCAGAATGCCCAACCTGCAACTGCAATGAGCAAAATGGAAAGAAAGATGAGAATGCCGGAGATGGTATACGTGCGGACGTTTGCCATAGGGAGAATAAAAGTAACCATAAGTTCGGAGAAGGAAAATTACCATGGGAGGGATCTGGTAACTGGGTAATTTAATAACTGGGTAATTGGCGCACAAAAGGCCCTTGCACATTTGTGATTGGGGAAGATGTGGGAAGCCGGTGCGTTAATTACCAAGTTACCAGATTATTAAATTACCAGATCCCTCTTACTCCCAACTAATACTTACCTTTGCAGCCAATTATGATTTCGGCGAATAATATTACAGTTTCCTTTGGTGGATTTACCCTTTATGATGGAATTTCATTCCTGATCGGGGATCGCGACCGTATTGGTCTTGCGGGTAGAAATGGTGCGGGAAAATCCACGCTGCTTAAAATTCTTGCCGGTCATCAGCGCCCTGATAGTGGTGATATTGCTCGTCCGAATGGTGTGACGCTTGGCTATCTTGCGCAGGACATGGTGCATAATTTAGGCAAGACTGTTTTTGATGAAGCATCAACTGCATTTGCCGAATTAAAAGAGCTCGAGGAGAAAGTTGTATTTCTTACCGGTGAATTATCATCGCGTACGGATTATGAAACCGACAGCTACATGGATATTATTCACCAGCTCACACACGCGAATGAACGTTTGCAAGTGCTGGATGGATTTTCGATGGAAGGAAAGATCGAAGTTACTTTGATGGGACTTGGATTTGAGCGCAAAGATTTTCACCGTTTGATGGATGAATTCAGCGGTGGATGGAGAATGCGCGTGGAGCTTGCGAAATTACTTTTGATGCAGCCGAATGTATTGCTGCTCGATGAGCCGACGAACCATTTGGATATTGAATCTATTCAGTGGCTTGAGGAATATTTAAAAACTTATGATGGTGCTGTTGTAATTGTTTCCCACGATAAAGCATTCCTCGATAATCTTACAAATCGTACGCTTGAATTATCGGTTGGAAAATTATTCGATTACAAAGCAAACTATTCAAAATATTTAGCGCTGAGAAAAGAGCGTCGCGATCAGCAGGCATCTGCAGCTAAAAATCAGCAGAAAGAAATTGAACGTACAGAGCAGCTCATCGATAAATTTCGTGCGAAAGCGAGTAAGGCAACTTTTGCGCAATCGCTGATCAAGAAGCTTGATCGCATGGATATTATTGAAGTGGATGAAGAAGATACCGGCGGAATTCGTTTTCGTTTTCCACCGGCGCCGCGTTCAGGAAAAGTTGCTGTCGAGGCAATCAGCGCATGCAAATCGTATGGCGACAAAGTTATTTTCAGGAATGTTGATTTTAATATTGAGCGTGAAGAACGAATTGCATTTGTAGGAAAAAACGGTGAAGGAAAATCGACGATGATCAAATTGATCACGAAGGTTGAATACCCGACATCAGGAACGGTGAACCAGGGCTTCAGCGTGGAGACAGGATATTTTGCGCAGGATGATGCGGATACAATGGACGGAAATAAAACCGTTTTCGAAACCATCGATGATCTTGCTGTGGGCGATATGCGTAAGCAGGTGCGTGGTTTGCTCGGATCATTTTTGTTCAGCGGTGAAACGGTCGACAAAAAAGTAAAAGTGCTTTCCGGCGGAGAACGTACACGACTTGCATTGTGTCGTTTGCTTTTGCATCCGTACAATTTGCTTATTCTCGATGAGCCGACGAATCACCTTGACATGCGTTCGAAAGACGTATTAAAAAGTGCGTTGCAGAAATACGATGGAACATTGATCATCGTTTCCCACGATCGTGATTTTTTACAAGGGTTGACGAATAAGAGCTATGAGTTTCGCGGTGGAAATGTGAAGCAGCACATCGGCGATATCAACGAATTCCTTAAGTACAGGAAGATCGAAAATATTTCTGAGCTGAATAGGAAATCTACTTTAGCAGAAGCAACCGGAACAGTTGTAACAAAAGTTGCAGGTGTAACGAATGCAGAAAACGAGGAAGCGCGGCGCAAGCAAAAAGAAAGTGGCGCTTTGAAAAATAAAATTTCGAAAGTAGAAGAAGAAATTTCTAAACTGGAGAAAGAAATAAAAATATTCGACGATCAGCTATTGGATCCTGCTAAATACCAGGAAGCAATGAAAGATCCGTCTGCCTTCAAAAACTACGAAGCAAAAAAGGCGAAGCTGGAAGAGAAGATGAAGGAGTGGGAAGAGTTGAATGCGCAGGAGTAGGGACCTCGATACCTGCCTGCGGCTGCACGTGCTTGCGCTTCGGCAGGCAGGCATCTCGTCGGAATTAAATTCTTATTTTCGATTTGCTTGTTTGTCTGACGAGACACTCGGTCTGACAATTCAGTGAATGGGAGGGATGTTTCGGAAAGTTTCTGTTTCTAAAAATAAATCGACTTCTTAATCTTGCATCGACAATATTTGAAGGTCGTATCCTGTGAAGGAAACATGAAGGATGTTCCTTCACAGGTCGGGCTATACGCGCTACATGCCTGCCTGCCAAAAGCACAAGCACGCGCGGCTGCAGGCAGGGTAGCTTGCTGCTATCCCTTACGCGAAAAAAGATTAACGCGGAGGCGCTTGTGACGCGGGGGGACGCGGAGACATTTCTTTAATATCACGGGAATTAAATTCTGGAATTTTCATTTCTGAAAAACTCGTACATCCAACTGCGCAAAAGGCTTCGTTGGATAAATCGTAATTCATAATTCGTACATCCTTTTTACTGTTGCGTTTTTGTCATTGATTCCGGAACGCAGATGATGAATTCTCCTAAGCCAACGTTTGAATCTTCGAGCATGTTTACACTTTGTTGTTCGGCAGCGGAGATCACTAAGATTTTTAATTTCGGATTGCTTTGTTTTAAATACCAGGCAATGCCCGAAGAATTATTACTGTGATACGCGCCGTTGAAATGAAGGAAGGTTTGTCCGGGCTTCCAGTTCGCGAGAATGAAATGCGACATCGTAGCATCTTTTACTGCTTGCGATTTCGGCAGGTTTTGTCCGCCGTGCCCACCGGCATTATCAAAAATTTCTTTGTAAGCGCGAACGGTACTGTCGTATTTTATAGGTAATGGTGCAATAAATTTTTTTGCCGCTGCATCTATGCTGTCGAGTGATGCAAGTCCGCGGTTGTAAACCATGTTCGCATACCGGCGCGGAACATTTGCTGCTATGAATTTCAGCTGATGTTTTTTTGCGAATTCAAGGAGCGGCTTATAATCGGTGTCGTAATTGCCCCACAATTTTACTTCGGCCTTAAATGTTTTTTCAGAGATGACACCGCGTAAATATTCATTGAGAATTACCTGATCGTCAGCTTCAAACATTTCAGCGCCCAGCACGAGCTTTTCTTTTTTATCGGCATGCAAATCTTTTGTCAGCTCCAGCTCCAGCCAATGACAAATTGGATTGTCATGAAATTCTCCGAATAAAATAACATCCGCTTCCTTCGCAGCTTTGAGCATTGTTTCATAGGAAGAAAGAGTTCCTTTGCTGTCAAAGATTTCGAAGGCTTTTTTCTCACCTGTGAAGCTGAGCGAGGTGAGTGCGATTATGGAGTAGAGAAGCGCTTTTTTCATCGTACAATTTTAAGGCTAATTTTCTACCGTGCGAGTTTATAAACGTTAATTGAGCCGAAACAGCGTTTTTTGTCGGCCAGCGTTCTAAACCGAATACAAAACTTCAGACTGAAAAAACAGAATGGATTTGGCGATTCACTAAAAGGGGGTTAATTTTGCAGAAAGGTAAATGAAAAACCAGAAAGGCTTGCCACTACGGTAAGCCTTTTTTATTCATGAATGATTTCTGTATTAAAACCTGCGTATGTTCAATATTGATAGTTTGGTCCGGAATAATATTAAGCAGCTTTCACAGGAATCATTTCCGCGTGAAGATTATAAAGGGAAGGTGGATATTTTTCTTGATCAGAATGAAAATCCGCTGGGATCGCCGCTGAATGAAAATTATAATCGCTATCCTGATCCGATGCAGGTGGCGTTGAAAGATAAGATCTCGCACATCAAAGGTGTTCCCGCGGAAAATATTTTTCTTGGTAACGGAAGCACAGAAACAATCGATATGCTTTTTCGTGCGTTTTGTAATCCGGGGAAAGACAGTGTAATCTTAACGCCACCGACTTTTGATACGTACGAACGAATTGCGAATATAAATGATGTGTTTGTGAAACGTGTTCCGCTTAGCGAAAAATTTCAGCTGGATATCGAATCAATTTCAGAAGTGGTTACGGAAAATACAAAGCTCATCTTTTTGTGTTGTCCGAATAATCCGACAGGAAATACTTTTGCGCGGGAAGGCATAGAAATGATCCTGAATAATTTTCATGGTCTTGTAGTGATTGATGAAGCCTATATCAATTATTCACGTCATTGCAGCTTCATTCCTGAATTAACGGAATATCCGAACCTGGTTGTGCTGCAAACTTTTTCGAAAGCATGGGGACTTGCAGGTTTGCGCCTCGGGATGGTTTTTGCATCGGAAGCGATCATTTCTGTTTTTAATAAAATAAAACAATCACATAATATAAATACTGCAACGCAACAGTTGGTTTTGGATGCGCTTGATAATATTACAGAGGTAAATGCAAATACAAAAGCAATTGTTGCGGAGAGAGGAAAGCTTGCTGCTGAGCTGAAAAAGCTTCCTGTAGTGCAAGATGTTTATCCTTCAGATACCAGTTTCCTATTGGTGAAAGTAACGGATGCTAAAAATGTGTTTGATAAGCTTATCGGGAAAGGCATTCTTGTACTTGACCGTTCAAACCAGGTTTTGTGTGAGAACTGTTTAAGAATTACAGTCGGCTCGCCGGATGAAAATCAAAAATTGCTTAATGCATTAAAGGATTAGTTATTAGTTCGGAGTTATTAGTTCGGAGAAATAGTTTGTAGGAAATTATCTCCGAACTAACCACTCCGAACTAACCACTCTTTCGAATTATTTAACAGGGTAATGTTGGTTCAGCAAATACAAATAAGGGCCGTAACCGTGATGACGGAAAACATTATTGTAGTCATCAGGATATAGCTTGTGATAAGCTTCATCGGCCATCAGGATTATCGGAACGCCACAGGTCATATAATTTAAGCTTGCGACATATTCCTGTTTTGGAAAACCTTTGATTTTTTTGCGCACGAATTTTCCTGAGCCTTTTCCTAAATATTTTGTAAAACGTTTTCTCGCTTTATTTGCTGAGCGGTTAATCTTACGCACAATATGTTTTGCCAACGGACGCACCGGCCATTTCGCTTTGCCGAGTAAAGCATCAATATTTACAAACGGATTTCCTTTTTCAATATCACTTAATGTCTGAATGGAAAACGGAACTTCAGGAACCCAATCGGCAGAGCTCACAATGCGAAACGCCCATCCATCGCGCGTGATAAAATCAAAATCATAGGCATAATGCAAATTACCTGCTTTCGGAACTCCACTTGCGTAAGTCTTAAACCGAATATCGGCAGGAATGCTTTTTCCTTTTTCATAAAATAAATAGGAAGTAAGCAAGTCAACGATTGAGCCGCCCTGGCTATGCCCCATGAGAATAAAATCGCGCACGCCTTTTTTGTATTGCTCATTTATCTGCGCAACAATTCCGGGAGCGAGATACGCAAGGCCGACTGTCCAGCCAATGTGAACGTAAGCGTTTGTATCCGCTGCGAGTTTGTATTCAAAAACTCTATCGTTATCAAGGTATAATTTTCCTTTGGCAGGAATCATACCTGCATAAAAATTTTCGAGCCACGAAACGTCCGTTCCCGTTGTACCACGCACACTGATCACACCAACAGAGTCTTTCGTCGTCCACATATCCCAGCGGTTATCAAGTCCTGTAACCATGGAACGATAAACTAATGTGTAGCCGACGGGATAAGGCATCCATGCACGCGGTGTAAATGGTGTATCGATTTGATGCGCTGAAATCGCGAGCATCTTTCTGAATTCTCCGCCGTCAAAACCGGGTTTAAGTTGACGTGCAGGAAGTGATTGAAAAAAAAGAATAAACAGGGGAAGAATTAAATACTTTCTCATAAAGGTAAAGTTAGCATGAAAAATGGGCCCGTAGGAAAAGTGAAAGCTGCTCGGGATTGAGTAAATTTACAATCCTGTAGCGTAGGATAATATTTCAAAAATATCAACCCGTTAAAATTTTATAATGAAGACCAAATTTCTTTTCCTGCTCGTTTTTTGTTTTGCATTCAGGGCAGATACATTTTCACAGACAACTGTCTCCGGCAGCTTTATGTACCAATCCATTTTGCGTACGTACCGTATTTATGTTCCTGCCATTTATAATCCATCCGTTGCGGTTCCGCTTGTGCTGAATCTTCATGGGTATGGTTCTAATAATACGCAACAGGAAGCATACGGTGAATTTCGCCCGATTGCAGATACTGCAAATTTTATAATTGTACATCCGAACGGAACGCTAGATCAGACCAGTCAGCGCTACTGGAATGCATTTGACGTAATGTCGCCGATCGATGATGTTGGATTTCTTTCTGCTTTGATTGATACGGTTGCTGCGAATTATTCAATTGATCCGAATCGCATTTACAGTACGGGCATGAGCAATGGTGGATTTATGAGCTATGAATTAGCTTGCCAGCTTAGTCATCGTATTGCTGCAATTGCATCTGTTACGGGAGGAATGGTTTCCTCTCATATGGCCGCATGCAACGCGATCCATCCGACGCCGGTCATGCAAATTCATGGAACAGCGGATGCAACTGTTGCTTATTCAGGCGATGCATATATTGAACCTGTTGACAGTCTTGTGAAGTTCTGGGTGAATTTTAATAATTGTAATCCGAACCCGGTAATGACAAACGTGCCGAATGTAAATACCAGCGATGGCTGCACTGCCGAACATTATGTTTATTCCGGTGGTGATTCGGGTGCAACGGTTGAGCTTTTCAAAGTAATCGGTGGGGGACATTCATGGCCCGGTGCGATTATAAATATCAATGTGACCAATATGGATTTTAATGCAAGCATTGAGATCTGGCGTTTCTTCAGCCAGTACCGTTTGAATAATCTTACACCCACAGGAATTAATCAGCATATCGAACAACCTGCTTTACCGGTTTATCCGAATCCAACGGAAGAAAAGTTTAACATCGAATTTAAAGATGCTGCTGAGCGCACAGTTACGATCACGGATTGTTTTGGAAAAGTGATCAGCACCTATACTTGTTCACTTGACAGAACCAGCTTTTTAATTGAAACACCGGGAATTTATTTTGTAACGGTTTCCGATAATGAAAAAGTGGTTACGCAGAAAATTATCAAACTTTAAAAACAGAACTTTAAAACTCCAATGACCAATAACGATATTTTCAAAAAGCTTCGTGTCGCATTAAAATTGCGTAACACAGATATTATAAAGATCCTTGCGCTTGTAGATTTTAAAGTCACCGAGAGCGAGCTTGGTGCATTATTCCGCGCAGAAGATCATCCTAATTATATGCCTTGCGGTGACCAGATCCTCCGTAATTTTTTAAACGGTTTGATCATTCATTTGCGCGGACCAAGAGACGGTAATAAACCGGAAGTTGTTGAAGACGAACAATAAAAATTCTTGTTTATGGCAGAATTAAAAACCAAAGTCACTGAAGTAAGCGTTAAAAAATTTCTCGACGCTATTCCTGATAAGCAGGTGAGTAAAGATGCGCATGCGATTTCTGATCTGATGAAAGCAATAACAAAGTCGGAGCCGAAAATGTGGGGCACGTCTATTGTTGGTTTTGGTTCTTATCATTACAAATATGACAGTGGACATGAAGGCGATATTTGTCTTATCGGATTCTCTCCCCGAAAGAAAAATATTTCACTTTACCTCGGGGGTGGATTTCATGAAGTGGAAGATTTGATGTCGAAACTTGGAAAACATAAAGTCGGGAAAGGCTGTCTTTATATTGACAAGCTTGAAGATGTTGATGTCAAGGTTTTGAAAAAGGTAATTGAACATTCCATTATTGCAATTAAGAAACAAGTGGCAGCTCAGAAAAAGAAGAATGCAGCCAAATGAAACGTATTCTTGTTTTTGATAATTACGATTCATTTACCTACAACCTTGTCCACCTGGTTAAAAAAATCACGGATATGAAAGTTGATGTGATTCGCAATGACAGGTTAGCTCTTGAAGAGGTTGAAGCTTATGATAAAATAATTCTTTCGCCGGGACCCGGAATTCCTGCAGAAGCTGGTTTATTATTGCCGCTGATTAAAAAATATGCCGGGACAAAAAGCATTCTCGGAGTTTGTCTTGGTCACCAGGCAATTGCTGAAAGTTTCGGCGGAAAATTAAAACAGCTTGAAACCGTATTTCATGGTGTAACAACAATTGTAAAGCAGGAAGCGGATGCGGGATTTCTTTTTTCCGGTTTGCCGAATGAATTTAAAGTTGGACGTTATCATTCATGGGCAATTGATGAAAATGAAATACCTTCCGAACTACTGATCACAGCGCGTGATGAACAAGGAGAAATTATGGGCATTCAACATAAAACATTTGACGTAAGCGGCGTTCAGTTTCATCCTGAATCCATCATGACAGAATACGGTGAAGCACTTTTGCATAATTTTTTAACGCGGTAAAAAAATCCTGACTTATGAAAGTAGCCATCATTGATTACGGTTCAAAAGAAGCAAACGCGGTGCTGCGTGCGTTGCAAAGTTTCGGGTTTAATCCTGTTCTTACGGATAATGCGAAAGAAATAAGAGCTGCTGATAAAATAATTATTCCGGGAGGTGGTGAAGCGCATGATGGAATGAAAGCACTGACAGAAAAAAAGCTGGATGAAGTGATCTTGTCTTTGAATCAGCCTGTGCTTGGTATTTGTCTTGGCATGCATTTGATGTGTCGCCAGTCGGAAGAAGGAAATGCGCAATGCCTGGGAATTTTTCGAGTGAATGTGAAAAAATTTGTTTCACTTGATCCAACAAGAGAAATTCCGCAAGTCGGCTGGAATGTTATTTCTAAATTAAAAGGTCCGCTGTTTAAAGGTGTTCCTGAAAATGCTGCTGTTTATTATAAGCACGGTTATTATGCAGAGCTGGATGCGTATACTTCTGCAGTGTCAGAATATATTCAACCTTATAGTGCAGCATTATCATACGAGAATTTTCATGCTGTTCAATTTCATCCTGAGACGAGTGGAGTAGCAGGTGAATTTGTTCTTAGAAATTTTCTGAGCTTGTAATATTCCCTCACCCAACGAGAGATCCTCATGTAAGCGATTTGGTAATCTGGTAATCTGGTAATCTAGTAATTAAAAAAAATGCGAGGCTCTGTGCGATCAATTACCCAGTTACCAGATTACGAGATTACCAGATTTTTTTAGCCTTTTTTCTCTTCTGTCATTTGATTTCGGACGTATTCCTGCGTTGAAAGTAATTTGCCTGTTTCATCGTAGACTTTCCAGGTTCCTTCTTTCATGAAGTTGTCGAGCTCCAAATAATATTGCATTCCGCCTTCACTTTCTACAAGTCCGTTTTCGAAAAATTCTTTCAGGTAATATTTCTTTTTCTTTTTGTCGATGAGCTGCAGATCGCTTTGTGTTTTTCCGTTTTCATAATAGAACGTGCGATACATCAGGTAATCACATTTCTTCGCATATTCTTCAGCGATCTCAGGATTACCATTTTCATAATATTCATGGGTCGCTTCTTCCTGGCCCTGGAAATATACAATGTCGGAACGGATCTTTCCATTGATCCAATACAAGATCATTTCATTGCGGAAGTAATCTATATTATGAAAATCGCGTTCGACGTTTCCGTTTTCGTAGAAGTTTTTGTAGCTGCGTAATTGGCCGTCAACGTAATATCCGGTATGAAGCACTGCGCCGCTTTTGTAATAATCTTCCCAGATATTTTGCGCTGCGTAACCTTTCGGTGTGTTCCGGCTTGAATCGCCGCCCATTGCGAAATTCAGCTTTTCGTAAATATTGATTCCTTCTGTGGAATCATAAATAGCTTCGAACGTGTAGTAACGAGTGGTATTTTTTTGCTTTCCCAATTGTGCATAGACGGGAGCAAAAAATAATATAGCAAACAAAGTAAGAATGAACCGCATGGGAGAAATGAGCTGTATTTGGGGTGATAGTTGCTCAACATACGGAATATTCCGCGAAAGGTTTCGTTAGTGAACGCCTTTGTCGGCAAGATAACGTTCTGCATCGAGCGCGCCCATACATCCGCTTCCTGCAGCAGTTACAGCTTGCCTGTAAATTTTATCCTGCGCATCACCGACAGCAAAAACGCCCTCGACATTTGTTCTGCTTGTGCCGGGAATCGTTTGGATGTAACCGGAGTCATCCATCTTCAACCATGGTTTGAAAACATCTGTATTCGGCTTGTGACCGATTGCAACAAAAAATCCGAAAATATCGAGACGACGTTCTTCTTTTGTTTTTGCGTTGAGAACAATTGCGCCATTCACACCGCTTTCATCGCCGAGCACTTCTTTCGTTTCAGAATCCCAAAGCACTTCAATGTTTGGTGTATTCATCACACGATGCTGCATGGTTTTGGAAGCGCGCATTTCACCTTCGCTTCGGCGAACGATCATATACACTTTCCTGCAAAGCTTCGCGAGATACGTTGCTTCTTCACAAGCTGTATCACCAGCACCAACAATTGCAACATCTTTTCCGCGGTAGAAAAATCCATCACAAACTGCGCATGCTGAAACGCCGCCGATGGAACGGTATTTTTGTTCTGATTCCAATCCAAGCCATTTAGCAGAAGCGCCCGTTGCAATAATTACAGTGTGCGCATGAATTTCCACTTTTCCTTCGTCGATCCAGACTTTATGAACGGGTCCGCTGAAATCAACTTTTGTTGCCCAGCCAAAACGAATATCAGTTTGAAAACGTTCAGCCTGCGCTTTGAAAAGTTCCATCATTTCAGGTCCCTGGATTCCTTTTGGATAACCCGGATAATTCTCAACTTCGGTTGTTGTTGTTAATTGTCCGCCCGGCTCAGGTCCCATGTACATCATAGGTTTGAGATCGGCGCGTGCTGCGTAAATCGCGGCTGTATATCCTGCAGGTCCTGATCCGATGATCAGCGTTTTCACTATTTCCGGTGTCGACATAATGGGAGAGTGGCTTAATTGTATGGCGCAAAAATAGCGAATAAGTAAATAGAATCCGCCGCGGCGGAGGTGATTAGTGATTGGTTAAAAGTGATTGTGCAATAGATAAATTCTATAGCATAACTATAAGGCATCATTAATTTAAAAAATTTGTTCATTCTATAAAAATTTAATGAAGAGCGTGCATTAGGTTGATAATTGCAATAAAGCGCTAGATTTGGTTGAATTTTATAAATTAATTATAGATGAATCAACCTTCCAGCTCCCTCGCAATTGTTTCAGGATTTATAATTGCGCTACTGATTATTATTACAATCATTTATTTTCTATTTCGTTTTTACAGGTTCCTTTTACGGAACAGAACCATTTTCGGGAATACATTACGAACACGAATTGTAAGCCTGGGGATTACGAGCTTATTTTTTTCAACGGGAATCATGATGATCTTTTTCGAGCCGTTGGAAATTTTATTTAAAAGCCTGACGAATGTTTATTACGGCATAAATGAAATTGCACAAAACACGAATCCGGCTAACAAGGGTTTTGGAACTAATATTGGCAATATCTTTTCCGCAATTTTTGGAAACCTCGGCAATCAATTTCAAAATTTCAAGATCGGTCCGGTGGTGTTGGCGCTTGCAGCCTGGTCATTGATCGGGCAGCTTATTGATTCTTACCAGGGAAATGGAATTATAAGCGAAAACAAAAAGAATAATGCAGTAAGACAAAATGTGATTCTCGGATTGATTTTCGTTTTGAGCATTTATTTGTCGTTCGCAGCGATAATTACTGTTCCTTATTTTAATGAAAAAGCAGAGACTACCGAATCTAAAGAAGAGTTTCTGAAAACGCAGCTCGACGAGATTCAGAAACATTCAGATGTGAAGACCACATTAATGGTAAAACCCGAAGCGCCGGAATTTGAAATTGATACGTTCATATTTAAAAAGATCGAGAGCATTCCAAACGCTGTGACGAAGGCGAAATTGAAAGCATTGTACAGGGATGCGAATGAAGATTATCTGAATAGCATCAACAGTCGCAAAAATGCCTTTGAAGCATTGGACAAGGAAAAAATAAAATACAATAACAGGTTGACGGAAGAAGAAACCAGGTTGCTCTCCGTTTATTCAGCAGAAAGTCCGAACCTTAAATCGCAGCTAAGAGTTTCTTTTCGCAATTCGCTTGTAGAACATTATAAAGCAATTGCAGAAGTATCTTATATCAAGATAGAAACGGTGAATGATGGAATCTGGTATGCAGATGAAAAATTCAGGAATGGTCTCAAGGGATTCAAACAGGAGTTTACTGATTTTGTTAATCGTGCGACGGGCGATGATTCGCTGAATTCAAATCTTGTGAGCGAAATGAATACGCTTAAGCTGAATCCTGATTATTATTTCGCCGACGATCTTTATCTTTCTTCTGCGGATTATCCAATGGAAATTCCTGCAGTCCCATCGCCGGGAGATGATCTTGGAATTTTTAAAGACATTGCACAATGGCTGATCAAACCGCTTTCAATGTCGTTGGTTTTAATTGTGGGAATGCTTGGTTTCGGATTATTCGGAGCGGTGATTTCAACATTTGTAAAAGAATCACAAGATGCTGTCGATAAAGATGGAGTTATTATCAAAGATGTTACCGGTGTAATTATCAGGGGAGTTTCTGCAGCGATAGTGATCTTCCTCGGAGTGAAAGGCGGACTTGCAATTTTCAGCTCCGGTGAAGGCGAACCAAATCCGTACGCATTGTTTTTTACTTGCCTGCTTGGCGCAGTTTACAGCGAGAAGATCTGGGAGTGGGCGAAAGAGAAATTGGCCAATAATTTCAAAACAGAGAATGGTGATTCAAGTGCAGTTCCACCTCCTGCTGAGAAACCAAAAGAAGAGTAGTTTTGTTGAATGACGAAAAGGAATATTGGAATTGCACTTTTGGTATTGGTGAATGGTTCCGCTATATTTTTCGGTAGCGCCCTTGCATTATTAAGTTTTGCAATTATTGTCGCGCATGTTGGATCAATACGTGGAGCTGAAATTGCGAATGAGATGACTCAATATTTTATTATCATTAGTTTAATTTCAGTATTAATTGTCGGGGGAGTTAATTTTCTTACCCTTCGAAAATTGATCCGGAGTAAACGACCCTTGCGAATTGCCGGTATTATTACTTTAATAGGGTTTTTAATTTGTTTGGTATTCTTTATTTATGCCAGGCAGGATTTTATCGATTATCAAAATACAACAAGCGTTGACAGAAATTTTATTTGAAGAAAGCCAACCCATTTCTTAATCCTTCAAATTCCTAATCCACTTTTCAATTACCCAGTTACAAGACTTGTCCTAAGCTTGTCGAAGGGTTACCAGATTACCAGATTCTTCTAACGGCAAATGATCGTATCATAAGAAGGAGAGTACCCACAAAAAATCCCCAATCCCCCTTCTACATTTGTTTTGATAACGCCCGGTGCAGCAAACGGGTTTCCATTTCCCGCAACAACGTTTTCATACGTGCGGAAGAAATTTACTTCGCGCTGACCGATCGTACAAAATTGAACTACGACCGTATCACCGATGATATAAAAACCGTCCTGCTCATTATTATCTTCAGGTGCAGATGAACCGGGAATGCTCGGACGATAATAAGCGAAATCAAAACTTGATCCTTCAATAAATTTATCGTCGAATGCAGAACCGAATGGTGCGAGAAATGCCGGATCTTTTGTAATGCGTTTTGCAAACCATCGATAACCATTTCCTTGTCCGACCGGGTCTGTCATGTGTGCCCATGCGTAGCCGAGACTATCGTGCGGAGGTTCTAATTTAAACCACGCGCTGTCGAGCGGAACAGGTGGATTAATTGTTGTGCTCGCGCTTACCGATTTTCCTTCTGCAACAACTGTGAGTGTGTAGGTGTGTCCGACCTGGCCGAGAATAGTTGTGCCGCGCCATACGATCGGAATCGGCTTATTCGGATTAAATGCGGGGCGAAGTGTATCTGTCAATGCGCCATCATGCACAACAACTGTTGCATTGCTGATGAGGTAATTTGCAAGTGAAGCAGAATCGATCGGATCAAAATAACCTGTTGACCAGGTCAGGTTTATTTCCGCAGGTTCGCCGACGTAAATTCCGCCGTCCACAACAATTTTTTTCTCGGGCGCAGGCAAATCTATCGTTACTTCTTTCGTGCAGGAAAAAAGAAACAAAGCGATCAGTGGAAGAATTAAAAACTTTTTCATTTAATTATTTCTTAGAGTTATGAAGAGTACGAAAAACGAAACCAGGCGAAAGTGCGAAAAACGAAAACTTGTAAACGACATGATTAGTTTGCGGTTTTTGGTTTCCTTTTCGTACCATTTCGTATTTCGCACTTTCGTTTTTATTTCGTTTTTCGTACCCATTTCTAAAATTTAAAATTCCAGGTGATCGAAGGAAGTATCGGGAAAAGCGAAACCTGTTTGGCAGTAACTTTCAGGTTTCCTTCCTGCACGCTTCCTTCATTGTCGAAATAAATGAAGTATGGATTTTTACGATTGTAAACATTGTAGATCGAAAAATTCCAGCTGTTTTGATACGGAACACGATTATTAAAAAGCTGCTTTTGTTTTCCTGTCCACGTTACAGAAAGATCAAGACGATGATACGATGGCATGCGATAGGAATTCCGCGGACCATAATCCGATACAATTGTTCCTTCAATAATGTAGCGTGAAATAGGAAGGGAAATCGCATTGCCTGTTCCGTAAACAAAGATGGTCCCGAACGACCATTTCTGATTTAAATCGTAAACGGCAACTACAGAAATATCATGGCGGCGATCATAACGTGCATAAAATGTTTTTCCTTCATCGATGTCAGGAAATGTTCTTGTCGTCCATGAAAGCGTGTAGCCGATCCAGCCGTTGAGCTTTCCTTTTGCTTTTTTGAAAAAGAATTCTGCGCCGTACGATTCACCGTTTCCAAAAACAAAATTATTATCGGTGTTGTTATTTACATTGTCTTCCGGTAATGCGCCCGCAGCAAATTCAACCTGGTTGCGCATATTTTTATAATAAACTTCAACAGATGCTTCAAACATATTGCTTCTGAAATTCCGGAAATAACCTGCAGCATATTGCTCGCCGATCTGTGGTTTTACAACATCCGAACAAGGAACCCAAATATCTGTCGGAAGTGAGATCGGTGAAATAGTTGCAAGATGAACGTATTGCAAATTATGCGTGAACGATGCTTTGATAGAAGATTTTTCATCGAGCATAAAACGAACTGAAACACGGGGCTCAAGTCCGCCGTAATCCGCAACAACATCATTTCTTCCATAGCTGGTAGTATCGGTAGTGCGACCTGTTATGTCTTTTGTATAACGATCAAACGGTCCGACCTGGATAAAATGCGAATAACGTAAACCTAAAACCAATCGCAGGCGCGGAGTAACATCCCAATCGTCGTTAATATAAACGGCTGCCTCATGACCAAATTCTTTTTTTAATCCGCCAAGATCAAAAACAGTTTCACCTGATTTTGCAGAAACGTTATTGGGTGTGAATGTGTGCCAGGTATAATTTGTTCCGAAGCGGATGTAATGTTTGTTATTCGGCAAATAAGAAAAATCTACTTTTCCATTCCAGTCGCGGATGCCGGAAAAAAGCTTGAATTCAAATCCATCCTGTTCAGCGCCGAATGAAAATTTATAATCGCTGAAAACTGCAGTGGTGTTGACAAACATTTTAGG
This sequence comes from Bacteroidota bacterium, assembly GCA_031412295.1. GTDB lineage: Bacteria > Bacteroidota > Bacteroidia > Palsa-965 > Palsa-965. The sequence continues at coordinate 41,036 of JANOCU010000016.1, read as the reverse complement.
TCCGAGCAAATGATTCCAGCGCAAAGAAGTTGTTGCATTTCCCCATGGAATAGTCACTTTAAAATCGGAAGCGTTATCGTTGTAAGTAAATACATCGCGACCGAAATATCCGCTGAGGAAAATTTTATTTTTATCATTGATGCGCCAGTTCAGCTTCGTATTTAAGTCGTAGAAATAATATCCTGAACCTTTGAATGGTGAACTTTCTTTAATGAACGGCTTCATCACCACATCGATATACGTTCGTCTTGCGCTGACAATAAACGAAGCCGTATCTTTTTTTATGGGGCCCTGCACCGTAAGTCGCGAAGAAATTAAACCGATTCCGCCATCTGCCTGGAAGCGTTGATTATTTCCTTCTTTCATAGTAATGTCGAGCACCGAGGAAAGTCGTCCGCCATATTGCGCAGGCATTCCACCTTTGATGAGATTAATATCTTTTACTGCATCGCCATTGAAGACCGAGAAAAATCCGAAGAGATGACCTGCATTGTAAACCGTTGCTTCATCAAGCAAAACAAGATTCTGATCCGGTCCGCCACCGCGCACATAAAATCCTGAATTTCCTTCGGCGCCGCCTTTCACACCGGGAAGCAGCTGAATGGTTTTAAGCACATCTACTTCACCCATGAAAGCAGGAATTTTTGTGACCTGTTTCATATCGAGACGGTTCGCGCTCATTTGTCCGTCGGTCACGTTTTCATCTGCTTTTTTATCCGAAATAATAACTTCTTCATTCTGGATAATATCCATTTTCACATCCAGCTTGATATCTTTTGTAAGTGAAATACGTTGTTTGTATTGCTGCAAACCGGTATAAGAAACAGTAAAATCATAGCTTCCGCTATCAGCAGTGATCGAATAAAATCCATAATTATTTGTGACGGTTCCTTTCAACGGTTCGCGAATTGTAACTGCTGCGCCGATGACGGCTTCTCCATTGGCAGCTTCGAGAATATAACCGCTGATGGTAAATTTTACCTGTGCACCTGCGCGAAAGGAAAATGCGATGAAGAAAAGGAAGAGTAAGAAAACAGGAAGCCTGGCTTTCATAACAACGGCATTAATTTGAGGAGTGCAAAACTACGGAAACTTAAGTCGCGATTTTTGTTTCCAGCGAAGAAAAGCAGGCTCCTGTGGGAGAAAAATGGTGTTTTGTAGATTTTTGGGTATGAATAACTTTCCATTTGCAGCAAGTCTCAATTATCAGCAAGACTAAGACGCTAACGTTGTCGAATTGTTACAGCGGAAGTTGGAAACATCGTATCCCGCTCAAATGCTGACTACGAAGGTTTCAGCCCTGGCTTCCACATGTTAATTTCTCTTTCATTTCACCTTAATTTTTCGTAAAGTTGTGAGAGCAAACCCAAACCCATGATCTTCCCCAAGTCATTAATTTTTTCCGTGTTTATTACGCTGTTTCTTATCTCCTGTGGAAATGATTCAGCAGGGAATGAAGATTCGATTCCGGATTCAATTGTTCTGAAAAAGAATGCTGATCCTGTGCCGTCATTTCAAATTGGTGTAAAAACTTTTGGTGTGAAGGACAGCACGGGAAAAGAAACAGGTTGGGGATACGATTTGTATGTTGACGGAAAACGCACCATTCATCAACCGCTTATTCCTGCAGTTCCCGGAACGGATGCTTTCGCTACAGAAGAGGATGCGCGAAAAACCGGTGAGTTTGCAATGGGAAAAATGAAATTGACAGGAGCATTTCCAACGCTCACCATTGAAGAACTCGACAGTCTCGGAATAAAACATCAATAAATCTGCATGAAGAATAATTACGCGTCTAAACGGGGTAAACGTTTTGTCACACTGATAGTTGTGATGTTGCTTTCTTTCACAACAGTTGCCCAAAGCAATCTAACGTGGATTCAGAAAGCGGGATTTCCGGGGCCTGCACGTCACCGGGCTACAGGAGCTTCGGTCGGGAATCGTGGCTATTTTGGATTAGGGCATGTGAATTCGGTATTCGATATTCTGTTTGATGATTGGTTTGAATATGATCCCGGTTCTGATTCCTGGACGCAAAAAGCAAATTTTCCGGGCGGGCAACGTTATCATGCTGCGACGTTCACAATCGGAAATAAAATTTATGTTGGAACAGGCCGTGATCCGAGCTCGACGTTGCGTACGGATTTTTATTGTTATGATGCAGCAACGAATAGCTGGACGACCATTGCATCATTTCCAGGTTCAGGCAGAAGAGGTGCTGTAGGATTTGCGATCAATGGTTACGGTTATGTTGGCACTGGTTCCAGCACATCGAATTTTTTCCGCTATAATCCCGCAACAAATTCCTGGTCGCCGGTTGCATCACTTCCTGGAACTGGACGAATTTCTTCTGTTGCATTTGAAATCAATGGTAAAGGATATTTGACAACAGGCGATGGTGGTGGACCAACCAATGATATGTGGGAATATAATCCAACGCTTGATACGTGGACAGCAAAAGCAAATCTTCCCGGGTTGCCAAGAATGGAAGCATGCGGATTTGCATTGAACGGACTTGCGTATGTTGGAACAGGTGATGATTTTTCAAGCGGAACAAATTACCAGGATTTCTGGTCGTTCGATCCAACAACAAATTCATGGACGCAGGAAGTTGATTTTTCAGGTTCGGCACGCAGGTACATGACCAGCTTCGTTATCGGAAATCGTGCTTACACGGGCTTGGGAACAAGCGGAATTAATTATGCTGATCTGTGGGAATACGGCTCAATTAATTCGGTGGAAGAAAATGAAAATGCGCTTTCTCCAATGGAAATTTTTCCGAACCCTGTTCATGAATCAACTATGTTGAATTTTAGTACAACAGTTGAAAATGCAAATTTGGTTTTGATGGATCTGAATGGAAAACAAGTCCGGGTAATTTCAAATGTCAATGGAACCAATTTTCGTTTTGAAAGAAATGATCTTGCACCGGGAATTTATTTTTTCTCGCTCGAGGAAGCAGGTAAATTAATTTCTGTTTCGAAAGTAATTGTCAATTAATTCCCTTTTGCTGCAAATGAAAAAAATAATTACGCTCGCTCTTATTTTTCTTCCGATGTTCCTGTTTGCGCAGAATACATGGGAAAAGAAAACAAGCTTACCTGCGAGCAAACGTTCGCGCAGCGCTTCATTTTCTATTGCTAACCGCGGTTATATTGTTGGTGGAGAAGATACGCTTGAAGTGGAATTGAATGATTGCTGGGAATATGATCCGGGCATTGATTCGTGGACACAAAAAGCAAGTCTTCCTGCTGTTGGTCGCCGTGATGCGATTGGTTTTTCCATTGGCTTAAAAGGTTATTGCGGAACAGGAATTGATATGCCCGATGCTTTTAACGGAAACCAGCTGAGTGATTTTTGGGAATATTCGCCTGTGACAAACACGTGGGTGCAACGCGCATCTTACCCGGGAAATTTTAGTTTGGGAATTTATTTCGCAACAGGTTTTGCTGTGAATGGAATGGGATATGCAGTGTGCGGAAAAAAAGGTCCGTCCAATTACAGTGCGGAAGTCTGGCAATTTAATCCGAACACGAATGCATGGATACAAAAAACGAATTTTCCCGGTGGTGTTCGTTATGGTCAATCTGGTTTTGCGTTGAATGGAAAAGCGTATGTCGGTTGTGGAACAGATGAAAACTGGTTTACAAATGATTTCTGGGAATATAATCCTGCCACTGATTTCTGGCTGCAGAAAGCGAATTTTCCTGCTAGTAGTCGTGCATTTGCAACAGCATTTGCATTAGGGGCAAAAGGTTATATGGGATTAGGAACAGATGGTGGATTTAAAGACGATTGGTACGAATATGATGTTCCTTCTGATTCATGGAGTGTGAAAGCAACTGTTCCGAATGCGGGAAGAAGATCAGCGCCTGCGTTTGTAATTTCAGGTGCAGGTTATGTCATGATGGGAAAAGGAGTGAATGGAAAGCACCGTGATCTGTGGCAATATCATCCGTATATCGTTGGAGTGGAAGAATACAAGTTGACGCATGTAAATGTTTTTCCCAATCCGGCAACAGAGATCATCAACTTTACAGTGGAAGAAAATTTTGTAAGCGAAAAGGAAAATCTTTCTATTCAGCTTATTTCTATTGATGGAAAAATCATCGCTGAGAAAAGTTTGGAAGGAAAAAATCAAGTGGTGCTTACGAATGAAAGTTGGGTTCCCGGAATTTATCTTTATTCACTCACTGACGGTAAAACAAATTATGGCGGTGGCCGGGTTGTTATTCGTTAACAAAAAATCATTCAAGTAAATTCTTGCAATAAAGACCCCAAAAAATCCAGAACAAAAAACAAATGAAAAAATATATACTGTTCTTCCTTTTTATTTCAACCGGCGTACAAACATTTGCGCAAATGGGTTATTGGACATTGCGCGATACTTTTCCGGGTGATGAACGTTCTGCTGCAACAGGATTTTGTGTTGGAACTGCAGCGTATGTAAGTTGCGGCATTGACAGTTCGGGATACAAACGCAGCACCTATTTGTACAATCCTGCAACAGATGCGTGGACACAAATGCAAAGTTTAGGTGGCGTTACAGGAAGCGGTTTGAGCAGAGATATTACCATGTCGTTTGTTGTTGGCAATAACGCTTATGTTGTGGGCGGACAAGGATCGATTGCTTATTTCAATGATACCTGGAAATATGATGCGTTCAATGATGTGTGGACGCAGGTGCAGAATTTCGGTGGCGGTGGTCGCCGTGCGGGAGTTGGTTTTGCAATTAATTCAAAAGGATATGTCGCGCTCGGACAAGCTTCAACAGGATTGAAAAATGATTTGTGGGAATATAATACAGTTACAAATAACTGGATTCAAAAAGCGAATTATCTCGGAACAGCGCGCCGGCTTTCAGTTGCGTTTGTGATTAATTCCATTGCTTATGTAGGAACAGGTGATGATGGAATTTGTAAAGGAGATTTTTTCTCTTACGATCCGGCAATGAATTCATGGACAGCAAAAGCCACGCTCACCGGAACACCGCGTTATGGTTCGGTAGGATTTACGCTGAATGGAAAAGGATATGTTGGATTTGGTTATGATAATACGCTTTCAAATACCAGGAGCTTTTTCGAATACAATCCAACTACAAATTCCTGGACGCAAATGTTGAACTTCCCGGGAACGCCGCGTGCGAATGCGGTTGCAGTTGCCTGTCCGAATGGCCGTGCGTATATGGGAACGGGTTACGACAGCTTGTTCCGAAATGACTGGTGGGAATTTGATCCGACAACAAATGGTGTGAATGAGAATCAGCTGACAGAAAATATGCTGAACATTTATCCGAACCCGATGGTTGATGTTGTGACGATAAGTTTGGATGGTTTTTTGTCAGGTTCAAATGAAAAATGGTCTGTTTCTATTTTTGATTTGAATGGAAGAATTGTGCGTCAAATTGATATGACTAATGCGACAACTTTGCAGATTGAGAGAAGGGAAATGGGGAGTGGTGTTTATCTTGTGCAGCTAATTTCTGCGACGCGTGGGGCTGTTACTAAGCGGTTGATTGTAGATTAAAGGAATTGATTATGTATGAGCTCGCGATAAAAGAGTGTAGTTTCATGAATAAAAAGGTATGAATTTTCTTAGGATAATACTTTTAGTCAGTTCGATACTCTCGTGTAGGGAAGTATATGGCCAGGATATTTCAAGTTATTTTATTGGTCGAAAGGTCGATACAATAAAAGGAAATGATAATCGGATTTATATGCTTTCGTCAATAAGCAAGGAAGATTCCCTTATTTGCATTTACAATTATTATGTTGATGGGCAAATCGAAAATGTCAAATTCGATATGTTCAAAACTCATTATCGGATTCTAGCCGTTTCAAGATCTATTTCCTATTACGAAAATGGGAACAAAAAATCCGATTCATTGTCGGATGACAGAATTCTTTCAAATCAACAATTCAGGGTGGCGCATTATTTTGAAAATGGTCAGGTTCGTTATTACAAGGATTGCAAAGGGGAATATGTAAAGGCTCAAGGAGTTTTTGAGTCATTTTCATGGATAACTATTTGGACAACGGAGGAGCGGGAATTTGATGATTACGGGCATTTGATAAGAAGTTCATATACTAAGGAAGAGCAGCCAAGAAAGAAAAGGAAGAAGGTGCGATTACCCAAATGGGTGTGAGCTGTAAACGACACAGAATCTATTCACCTCCTACAAATCCCCCTAAAATCACAAAGCCTGCAAATATCCAAATCCTCCGTCTGCGAAAAAGTTTTTTCCGGATCAAACAATTCATCTAACAATTCGAAAAGCGCTTTTTCAAAATAATCTAAAGTCTGTGGAAGAATAAACTCTCCATCAGGTGTTGACACATTCATAAAACCATCACTCAGCTTTCTGAATGAAACAATGCCGGATGAAACGGGAAGTGTATTTCCTTTCATGCGCGAATACAGCCAGGCGTACATCAACAACTGGAAACTTTTTCCAATCGATGCGTTGGTGCTGATGTCGATCCACTCTTTTACTTTTAATTCTTTTTGATCCGTCTTCCCTGTTTTATAATCGATCAGCGTTACCAGGTAATCCGTTTTGTCAATGCGATCGGCTTGTCCTTTTAACCGTACTTTTTTTCCATTGACTTCCACTGTGAATTCCAGCTCGGTTTCCAATTCACTTACATGCGGAATGCCGGATAAATTCGTCTGAAGATTTTTCTTTTCTCTTGTAAAATAATCCTGCAGGTAACGCACCGCAATTTTCTTCGCAAGCAGATTTTTTCCGTAAGAAGATTCTTCAGCGGAATAAAATTGTGCAAAGGTTGCTTCAACAGTATGTGGAACTTTTTTCTTCGCGCCTTCAAAAAATTCCGCACTCAGCAATTGCCCCAGCTGCGGACGATAAATTTCATCCAGCGATTTATGAATGATCGTTCCTAATGTATCAGCGCCGATGGTTTCTTTTACTTCATCCGGTTCGCGTAAATGTGCGACATAGTGAAAGTAAAACTGAAGGCTGCAATTCCTGTACGTATTGAGCAATGAAGGAGAAAGGCCCTGCGTGGAAAGCTCATCCATTTTTGCAGGAATGCTTCCTGTTTTAGGAATGATAATTAATTCAGGAGCAATATCTGTGGCGGGAAGTCCGGCGTCAAAAACAACTTCTTCAATCTTGATATTTTTATTCGCAACAGGCAATTCATAAAGCAGCTGCGTTACAAAACGACTTTTTTCGCGGTTACCGAAAAGTTCCTGGTCGGTGTTGTGTACGATGAACACATTTTTGGAACGCTGCATCAACCGATAAAAGTGATACGCAGAGACAGCATCTTTATCATCCCAGACAGGCATGTTAAAATATTTGCGCAGGTCGTAAAGAATAAACGAATGCGCTGCTTTTCCTGCTGGTAAAATATTTTCATTGGCAGAAAGCAAAATCACATTTTCAAAATCAAGCGTTCGTGTTTCAAGCACACCCATGATCTGCAAACCGGAAAGCGGTTCACCGATGAATGGTAAAGTAGAAGAAGACAATTGCTGATCGATAAGCGCTTTTAATGTGGAAACATCACTGGCGATATTCCATTTTTCATGCAATGTGCCTGCGCGTTTAATGATCAGGTGAAGCTGGAAAATATACTCTAGCTCAATGTTCAGCTTCAAACCAGTTGCTTCGGCAGGAATAGAAAAAACAGGACGAAGCATTTCAATGAGTGAAGTTAATCCCTGCAATGCTACCGGAATTTCTGTCCACGGTGTAAGCAAAGTTCTGATCGGCGCGAAATGTTCTTTGAGGTTCGGAAAATAACTTTCAAGCTGTCCGGCAGAGCTGAAAATGATGTTTTTTCTTGTGATGTGTGTGCTCAGCTTTTCTGCAAGTCCGGAAGCAGCAAGCATTTGTTTTATGTACGGATGCCTGAACAAACGAATAAGATCAGCGTGATAAAATTTCCGCTCGCGCGATCCTTCCCGCAAGGCCGTCTGCACATTAAAGCGATCCGCATTCAAATGCAATTGAAAAAGCGTATTGACAAGCGACGCAATAGGTGTATTCCGCAAGGGAAATCCCATCGTGATGTTAATGTTTTGCGCTTCTTCGGGTAATGCATGCAAAAGCGGAAGCAGCAACGATTCATCACCAAGCACGATTGCTGTATTTGGCGAATAGCGTTTTTCTTTTGGAAATGTTTCAAGAAAATGTGCAGCTGCTTTCGCCTGTGAAACCATTCGCGCAACACCGACAACAGTAATTTTTTTTTCTTCAGTTGAAAGACGATCTTCAATATGTTCAAAGACAGTTGTGCTTCCGACAGGCGGCTTAAAATATTCTTTCCTGTATTTTCTCAGGAAGCGTCCTGCTTCATTCGCAGTATTTTCAATGTAATAACGATCAGCATCCCAAAGCACATCTGCTTTTCCGCTTGCTCTTAATCCTGCGATAATTTTTTCTTCAGCAGCAGTCAGCGCATTAAATCCGGCGAAGATTATTTTCCTCCATTTTTTCCCTGCAAGAAGCTCAGTAAGATTTTCTGCAACGTAACGATAAGCAAGTCCCGGATAAGCAATTCGTTCTTTCAATAAAGCTTCACGATACGCCCTGTACCATCCGCCGATTGAAGACCAGAAATGCAAATATTGCTTTTGAAAATCGGTTAACGTTGCATTTGTCAAACTCCATTCTTCGATACCGCGAATGTCACTGAGATTTCCAAAAAGTTTTTCTGTATCGGCGAGATAAGAATCTGTTTCATTAAAATCGGCAAGCAGGGTAGGAGCCCATTTGCAAAACAGCTCGAAGGTTTCTGCTTTTTCTTTTTCTGCTTTTTTGTAAACGGAATAAAAAATATAAAGCTGCTCGGCCGTATCCGCTTTTTTCATCCCGGATAATTCCCAGATGAAATCTTCAATGGAAAAAATTTCCGGCGACCAAAGTGGTTTTGCGGAATGATTTGAAAAATGCTGTTTAAGAAAAAGCCCTGCACGACGATTCGGAAGCACAATGCATAAGTCATCGATCTTTTCTCCGTAAGAAGAAAAAATATAATCACTGACTTTGCGTAGAAAACCGTCCATAAGGAGATTGCCATTTGAAGGCCGAATACAAATCTAAGCGTAAACAGGTTGTTCAATCCATTGCAATCCGGAAAAGCAGACTGAATTGAACATCTCATTACCTTTGATTTCCACTTCTATGACAACCAAAGCACTGAATTTCCCCCAATACCGCCGCTATTTAAACGGACGAAATTATTTTTGCTTCCACAGCTTGGATTCTTTCGAGGAAATCCGGGGAATGGGTAGCAAATGGCTGATGGAAACGCATATTGTAAAAATTCTGCCTGACCGCAACCTGGTTCATGATCTATTATTTGATTATGAAGGCATTGCTGAGGTTATTGATGCGGAAACCTATGAAAGTATCAGAAATAGTGTGGAAAAATTTAACCACTAAATAAGCAAAAATACCGCATTCTCAGAATAGCTACCGTTAGCTAATCGCATCCAACTTCCTGTCCGCAATTACGTATAATTCGCATTGGCCAATACGAGCCAAAAAGACTTTTACTTACGGGCGGCAAAAACGGGTTCCAACCAATTTTTTACAGGACCCCCAACTCAAAAAGTCCTGCTTCATACGAGGCAGGACTTCTTTGTTTTTTTATAGTGTTTTTTCTTTCTTTTATTTATTGATCCGGGGTTGTTCCCCAACCGTCAAATTCGCAATCATATTGGTAACCAAGCTCACACATTTCTTTGGTCCATGCGATGACACTTTCTTCTTTTATAGAAATTTTAGTTGACCAACCTGTAATAAGAAATGCATTTGTAATTCCTGCTGCTTTTGCATATTCAACAGAGTAGCCTCTTTTTTTCAGATAATCAGAAAACTCTTTTGCTTTACCTGCAGTGTTGGTGTAAAAGAAAAATTCGAGACGTAATTCATCCGAAGGTTTTTCTTCGAGGTGTCGTAATGTTTCAAGCGTTGCGGGTACGAGCCCGGTTTGCCTGCTTACACATTCTTCCAGCTTTTCTTCTGTAACAAATTGTTTTGAAGCGCCCGCAGATTGCAGGAAATCATTTATTCCCATTGAACTAAAATAGATTATTAAGTGGTTATATTCGTTTGTAAACGTTTGTTGTCTGCATATGGATTTTTAGATTTCTGTAAATCAATTGATTGTAAGTGCGCTGGGGAGGGTCTTATACCCCGACGGTCTTATACCCCGATGGTGTAAGACCCCGAGCAATTAAAACCCCGATAGTGTAAGACCCCGACGGTGTTATACCCCGAGCAATTAAAACCCCGAGGGTGTAAGACCCCGAGCAATTAAAACCCCGACGGTGTAAGACCCCGTGCAATTGAACTCAGATACCATTGAAGACCTTCTGACAATTAAAACCCAGCTGATTTACGTTCATAAGCTATTAAACCAGATGGTTTACCCTCAAGGGAATCAGGAAATAATAATTTGCTTCCGCGCTAAAATTATTCCTCTAAAATTTTTCGAAACGGAACATAAATACCAATTCCAAGTCCGAGCGGCGTTGGTGGATAATCTAAAAAGCAAAATGTCAGATCCAAACCTGCATAAGCGTAAAAATACCTGAACTCATAATTGACAGCAAAATTCAGCATCATACATGGAGTAATGCTCACCAGTTTTCGTTCTGCGTTGTATTTGCCTGTCCTGTTCCATGGCGGATTAAAATATTGCATACTTAAAGAATCATAAGTTGGCAGATCATACAACATACGCGCCCATGCAACACCCAGGCCTATTGCAAAACGATAGCTGATCAAATCATTATTGGGGCTGATCTGCATTCCGAAATGAGGGATCATGCTGTTGAATACTGAAGTCGCGGTGCCGTGTAAAAAAACATCGTCGTAATTCTGCGAGCCGTATGCTTCTATTACAGCACTGTCAGTTGTTTTGAAATGGTGAGTAAAGCGCATCCCTCCTAACAGGCTATACTGATCATTTACTTCATTACAATAAAAAGCGCCTGCACGGAATCCTTTCTGAATTCGGCTGGTGGTAACACCAATCTCTTCTTTCTCAAAATATAAAGGATAGGCTGCAAGCACTTCTATGTTTGCTGCAAATTGTGCTTTCAGGACAGTGCTACTAATAAGGAATAGAAAAACGGTGAAGATTCGTAATAGCATTGTTGGGGAATTAAATTTTCAGGCCCTTGAGCAGGACAAATTAAACTAAAAGAGTTTAATGAATCAATTGGCTGTACACCTTAGATGTAATTACGGATTCCACTATTTGAGGAATTCTTTCTACACCCGGTGCACTTTAAAAGCCCTAAATCCCTGTGTTTACAACACTTTCGGGTTTGGCATAAATTTCACCTTAGCATACATGAACCTTTCCGGATATTCCGGGTAAACACATACTAACACACTAACTAAAACGCCTACTTATGTTACGCTGGTCCTTTATTTTTCTCGCTGTTGCACTTGTTGCAGCCTTATTCGGATTCACACAAATCGCAGAAGGTGCTGCTAGCATCGCGAAAGTTTTATTCTTCTTATTCGCTGCATTATTTGTTCTCGCACTTGTAGGAGGAATTTTCATTTTCAAAAAATAACCGGGCCGGCATGTGTGAATAATGTAAGTTATTGCAGAAGTTCTGTAAGGAATAATGATCTAACCTGATTCACCTTTGCTCCATAAATAACCACCAATAAAAAACATTCCAAATGAAAACCAGAACATTTTTTATACTAACAGCAGCAGCTTTATTATCCTGTCCGGGTATAACTTTTGCACAGACTAATAATCTCGTACGCAACGGCTCTTTTGAAACAACTGACGGACACGTTAGTGGTTGGGGAGATCATGATGCGGCAGACAGCGTTACCAGCTCTAATAATACATCAGTAGATCTTTACAGCAGCACAGCTTGCGGCAATGACTTCGATGTTCCTAATAACTATATGGGAACACAGGGAAGCAAAGAAGGAAATAATTATGCAGGTATCATCGCTTACATGGCGGATGATTACGGTCTTTTCAAATCCAAGCCGGGTTATCGCAAATACAGTGAGTACATTCAAATGAGCCTGACCGAACCGATGGTTGCAGGAAAAGCATACGTAATCACATTCAGTGCAAGTCTTGCTGAAAGAAGTGCTTACGCAGTTTCAGGTCTTGGTGTTTATTTTACCAACGAAAAAATGGATGTAGAGAACAATGCATTCCTTAATGTAACACCACACGTTATCACATCAGAAGTTGTAACAGGAACTGAGTGGACAACATTCACCGGAACATACGTTGCAACAGGTGGTGAGCGTTATATTACTCTTGGATGTTTCGATCAATACATGGAAGTGCAGAAGATCGTTGCGCCGAACACAAATAATTCCCGCAAAGCATATTATTATATTGATGATGTAAGTCTTGCTCCGCAGATCATCGCGCCTGAAGATCTGACATCTGTATTGGCAGGATCATGTTATCGTTTGCAGGATTTGAATTTCGAATTAGACAAAGCAGTTATTCTTCCAAGCTCTTATGATGAGCTGAATTCACTTGCACGTTTCCTCAAAACATATCCTTACCTCGTAGTGTATGTTGACGGACACACAGACAAAACAGGTACAGATGCACACAACGATAAATTATCTGAAGAGCGTGCTGCTGCAGTTAAAAATTACCTGGTATCAAAAGGAGTTTCTGAAACGCGAATGAAAGTACGTGGCTACGGAGAAACTTCACCAATCGATATGACTGCCGCAAATAGTCTTGCAAACCGTCGTGTAGAAATTACCATCTGCGCTGCTACTGCAAAACCTGCGAATAAATAAATAGATTAAGTGGAGTAATAATTAATAGCGTGAAGTAATACGAGTAAAAATTAAACCCGGGAATTATTTTTCGATCTGCAAAGAGGTCAAAAAATGATTCCCGGTTATTAAAGTAACAGAGTTATTGACCCAAAGTATTTAGTGAGCAATGAAAACAATGTATAAGTCATCGAGAAGAAGAGTTTTAATTATCGTGCTGTTGAGTGTATGGGCGGGATTAGTTGCATACAGTAAAATCAGCCCTGATTTCAGGGAAGAGCTTTCCACTCCGATATTTATCGCGAAAAGTAATTCCTAGAACAGGAACTATTTTTGCTTTTTAGAAATTTCAACTTTCCCGATTCCAGGGTAAGCAGGATCCTTCATGACCAGAATTCCATCAAAAGAATACGATTCATCTAAGTTGGCATCCGCCACCAGCTCATAGCCGAACTTCAGAAGCATACTTTTGCATTGCTCATGTAATTCATTGCTGTGTGTGGAAATAAAATAATAGCCGATCTTTTTTTCTTCAAGCAGCTTCTTGCTTCCTTTCAACATCGCCAATTCAAACGTTTGAATGTCGGCATGAAGAATATCAATAAAACTAATGTTCTCTTTTTTACAGAAGCTCCCGGGCGAAATGATGCGCTCTTTTTCATTCTCAGCTTCACCGATTCCGAGATGAAAAAATTTCCCTTCCAGATTATTGAGCCGAAAATTTTTCTTTCCCGAATGCAAATTTCTTAATTCCGGTTCCAGCATGTAAGCGTTTGATCCGGGGAATGATTTAAGAAACCACATGGAATAAAATGACCAGTAAGATCCGAGCTCCAGGATCGTTTTTTTTCCTTTCGGTAATGATTCAAGCACTTTTGCAAAAACCTTTTCTTCCTGCGGCTCATGCACACCGCCATTTTCCATCAGCATTTTTAAAATCGGTGCGCCGTAATAGCTAAGCGGATCAATTTTAATTCCGTTATGCATGATCAATGTTTCTCCCGAAAGATTTCCTGCCTGCGCTACACGTGAAATGTCTGCATTGTCAGGACAAGCGATCACATCTGAAATGCGTTCTTCCCATTCTGCTTTTTGTTGTGGAGGAAGATCGGAAAGTAAATCAGCTTTTATCTGCAGTTTGTGACGCAGCTCAGCAGTTTCTTTTCGGTGCTTGAAATAATTGTAAAGCGGAAATACTGCCGGAGAAAAAACAATCGACTTGACAGTATTCTTGAGAAGTCCCATGGAGGAGGAATTTGATCGTATTTGCAACTTGTCAGACCGAGTGTCTTGTCAGGCCAATGTGCAACCCGAACAATTAAAAATTATTCTGACGAGATGCCTGTCTGCCGCAGCAAGGCCATCGCGTCGGCAGGCAGGTATTGAGGTCATTGCTGAAGACGGCTTCCTACAGGTTGCTCCACCTTTATTGTCATCGCAGCCTTTACAAAATTCACAAAAAGCGGATGCGGATTGTCGACCGTACTTTTGTATTCCGGGTGAAACTGCACCCCGATAAACCATGGATGATCTTTCAATTCCACAATTTCAACTAATCCACCTTCAGGGTTAATTCCTGTTGCTGTCATTCCCGCTTTTTCGAAATCAGCAAGATATTCGTTGTTGAATTCGTAACGGTGGCGATGTCTTTCGTAGATCGTGTGCTTGCCATAAACAGTGAACGCATTTGTTCCTTCTGAAAGTTGGCATGGGTAAGCACCGAGACGCATTGTGCCGCCTTTATGTGTTACTTTTTTCTGTGCTTCAAGCAAATCAATTACAGGATAAGGGGTGTTAGCATCCATCTCAGTAGAATGCGCGCCCTTCATATTTAAAACATTGCGGGCGAATTCAATCACCGCACATTGCATTCCTAAACAGATTCCGAAAAAAGGAACTTTATTTTCACGCGCAAAACGAATTGCTGCGATCTTTCCTTCAATTCCGCGATGACCAAAACCGGGAGCAACAAGAATTCCGCTTAAGCCGGCAAATTTTTGCTTTACATTCTCTTCGTTAATGCTTTCTGAATGGATCCAGGAAACATTCACTTTACAATCATTTACAACACCTGCATGAATGATCGCCTCTGCAATTGATTTATAAGAATCTTTCAGCTCAATATATTTTCCGACCAGCGCAATGTTCACTTCGTGCTTCGGATTGTAAAGTGTATTGACGAAATTTTTCCAGTGCGTAAGATTGGATGGTTTATCTGTCGGAAGTCCGAGCTTATTCAATACCACTTCATCCAGCTTTTCTTTTTCCATCAACATCGGAACTTCGTAAATGCTTTTCGCATCGCGCGCTTCGATCACTGCATTGGTTTCAACATTACAGAACAGCGCAACTTTTCTTTTCAGATCAGAGCTGAGCGGATGTTCGGTACGGCAAACAAGCACATCGGCAGTTACACCGAATTCCTGTAACAGTTTTACAGAATGCTGTGTTGGTTTTGTTTTTAATTCACCTGAAGCAGATAAATAAGGAACAAGTGTCAGGTGGACAACCATCACATCTTTCGGCATTTCCCATTTCAACTGACGAACAGCTTCAACGTAAGGAAGTGACTCGATATCGCCGACAGTTCCACCGATCTCTGTGATAATGACTTGAAACTGCCCGGTATTTCCAAGAAGACGAATGCGGTGTTTGATCTCGTCGGTGATATGCGGAATTACCTGGACGGTTTTGCCGAGATAATCGCCACGACGTTCTTTTTCAATAACGGTTTTATAGATCTTCCCGGTAGTAACATTATTCGCCTGTGAAGTAGGAACATTGAGGAAACGCTCATAATGGCCGAGATCCAAATCGGTTTCAGCGCCGTCGTCAGTTACGTAACATTCACCGTGCTCATAGGGATTCAACGTGCCGGGATCGACATTGATATAAGGGTCGAGCTTCTGGATTGTAACGGTATAGCCGCGTGATTGCAGGATTTTAGCAAGCGAAGCAGAGACAATGCCTTTACCTAAAGAAGAGGAAACACCCCCGGTTACGAAGACGTATTTTGTTGACGACATAGGAAAAATTAGGATAGATAACCGGGATTCAAAGGTAGGGGAAAAAGTTGGTGGAATGCTGAAAAAGGTTGATGGCAGGTGGTAAAAAAAAGTTGGTAGTCAGTTTATGAAAAACGGACCACCAACCTTTTACTTTTTTTTGACTAACAACTCTTTTCTAGAAAGTCCAGTTCACGCTCATACTTGGCATGATAGGAAGCTGGTTAACACGCTTATACGCGATACGATCGAAATAGAATACGTTGCGGCGATTATAAGCATTGGTTACGCTGAAAGCCAGCTCAAGTGAATTTGTTTTTGAAAATTCCCAGGTACGTTTGATCGTTGCGTCAAGTCGGGAATACGTCGGAAGCTGGTGCGAATTCAACTTTCCATAAAGCACACCGAGCTGACCATTTTGTGTGGTGTAATCGGTGGTGACATTATCGAAGTTGAGATTTTCGTAGAATCCGCTTGTTGGTGTGAATGGAAATCCTGTTCCCATGTTCCAGCGAAGATCGATTTCCCAATTGTCATGTTTGCCGAAAACATAAGAAGTAACAATGTTAACGTTATGACGGCGATCGAAATTCGGGCGGTAAGTCTGAATTCCATCCCAGCGTGTTACGAATCCAAGAGAATAAACTCCCCAGAAATAGAAATTTTTGTATTCATATTTCATAAGGAAATCGATACCATACGCTTTACCGGTTTCAATGATGAAATCTTTTTTAAGAATATCCGGCTCGCTTGAATGTGCAGGATCATCTTCATAAAGTTTGTTGCGGTTCAGGTTGGTGAGCTGGCGGAAATCTTTGAGGTAACCTTCAATGTTGAAAGTAACTTCACCCCATGTTTGAACGGAATCAATCGGGTTCCACTCGATACCTAAAATGTAGTGATTTGCTTTCTGCAAACGACCTTTTACCTCGTATTCATTTCCCTGCTCATCAACAAAAGTGGATGGTATATTATCGCTTCCGGAAAGGAAACCATAAAATAAATTCACCACATCACGATCGGAAGTTGCGCTGAGCAAATTCTGTGAATACATACCGGTTGCACCTTTTAAACGAAGCTTGTTATTGATATTGTATTTGAATCCAAGTCGCGGTTCAGGAGAAACTTCATTAAGTGTTGCATAGTACTGGATGCGGAAACCAGGCTCAAGCACAAGCGTACGGTTACGTGTCGAGTCTTTTTTCGCACCGATATTCCCGGAGATCCATTTGTATTTGATGTATGCATTCAACTCTGTAGTATTTTCCAGCTGCTCAATCTTGCGGCGAACAGAATTTTCAAAGCTGAAGTTTGTTTTGAAACCTAATACTTCAATACCATAATTGACAACATTTTTGCGCTGGAAATAAGTAAAGTTCAAACCAAGATTAAATCCATCAACTGAACTTTTACGCGGATTGTAAAATTGTTCGGTCATGGTGATATCATAATTCGAATACGCAAAGTTTCCTTTAATAAGCGTTGTCGAATTTCCCGGAACAACCTGGAAATTACTTCCGAATCCTCTCGATTTCCAGTTCAGATCGGCAGCTCCCTTATATTGGGAAACGGTATCATTAAAAGAGAATCCGAAAATGTTGAGCTTGCTTCCGTTAAGGCTGTTGAAAGCTACTTTACCATAATAATCGCTGAAGTTGAAGGGCAAACCTGCAGGACTTCCATCAGTTAATTTGTCTTCATTAGCGTATCCGTAAAGTATTTTTGATGACTGGCGCAGGTAAGAGTTTTTCGCGGATAATACATACGTGATTGAACCATGCGTTTCCAAACTGTCAATACGACGGATAGGTCCTTCCACCATTAATTTCGCACCGAAAGGACTTACGGTAATTTTTCCTCCAATACGTTTACGGTTTCCATCACGTGTAGTAATATCCATGATCGAAGAAATACGTCCACCATAATCAGCATTAAAACCTCCTGTATAAACGTCAAGATTCTTAATAATGTCGGTATCAAAAACAGAGAATAAACCAATCGAATGGAAAGGATTGTAAATGATCATTCCATCGAGCAGCACTTTATTCTGAACCGGTGTTCCTCCACGGATGTAAAGCTGGCCGCCCTGGTCACCTGTACTTACAACACCCGGTAAAACAGAAACCGATTGTGCGATATCCGCCACACCACCAATCGCTACTACGCGGTTGATGTCTTTTGCATCCATCGTGGTTTTACCAACTCCTGGATTTTCCTGTGCATCCTGCTTCTCCGCAGAAATTTCTACCGCTACCATTTCACGCGTTTTCATTGAAATGTTGCGTGTGATGATATCGTTGGCATTAACAGTGATGGTGAATTTTGTCGGTGCAAAACTTCCCTGCTGCGCAACGAGCGTATACGTTCCGGCAGGGATTTTTGTAAGCGAATAAAATCCATTGATATCCGTCTGCACACCCATCGTGGTTCCTTCAAGGTAAACAAGCGCGAAAAGCACTGCTTCTCCTGTAGATTCACTACTTACCGTTCCACGAATGGTTGCGGTTTGCGCGGAGGCAAAAATGCTGATGAAGACCGTAGCTAAAACGCAGGTAATTTTTTTGAGCATTGGCGAAAAGTATTTTTTGACTGGAACGGGCAAAAGTAAGCGTTATGCCCGATCAAAAGACGCCGGATTGACAGGCGGTGTAAAATGTTCTTTATAAGGTCGGTTTTTAACATTATGCGGCATTACTCCGCATGCTCCAGCACCCTTTTGTATTCCGCAGCTGTTAGTGGCATTACCGAAAGCCGCCCGATTCGGATCAGGGGCATGTCTTTTAACGATTTATCCGTTTTCATCAGCGAAAGCGGAACCGGCTTTTTGAGCTTTTTGAATGGTTTCAGATCCACGCAGGACCAGGTATCACCTTCAGCGGTTGGATCAGGATAAGCTTCTTTGGAAACCTTCGCAATGCCGACAATTTCCAGCCCGATGTTGCTATGATAAAACAGCACTTCATCTCCTTTTTTCATCGCGCGGAGGTGAAGACGGGCAGCGTAATTGCGCACGCCGGTCCATTGTGTTTCGCCATCCTTTTTAAATTGATCCCACGAATAAACGTCAGGTTCCGATTTTACCAGCCAATAGTTCATTTGCAAATATAAAAGAAAAGGGACGAGGGGACGGGGGACAGGTGACGGGTGAAGGGTGCAAGGTTAAGGTTGCGTGAAAGCCAGACTAAAAATTTGAGCGTAGTAAAAGTTTAGTAATTATTATTTCTCTTATACACTTACGTTTTTTTTCATCTGTCATCTGTCATCTGTCATCTGCCACCCATCACCTTTTCTTCGGTCGTATTATATTTCTTTTATATTTGTAGAGGTATCCCTGAATAAAAATATTTTATGAAGATTGAATCGACGAGGCACACACCGCTGGTAATTGTTGATGAAAAAAATGGCTCAGTAACCATTGCAGGAGTTTCAATTCCTGAAAATGCGTATGTGTTTTTCCGGCCTGTTGAAGATTACATTGAGTCGCTCGATCCGGAAATGATAAAATCCTTCTCGTTTACGTTTCGACTGGAATATATGAATACGCTTTCTTCCAAAGCTTTTTTGGATTACATGCGAATTGTTAAAGATCTGAAGCAAATTCCCCTTACTGTAACGTGGGAATATTATTCCGACGATGAAGAAATGCGCGATCACGGCGAGACTTTTTCTGAGATCGTGGATATTCCGTTCACGTATACTTCGGTTGATCCGACGAAAAGGGTTCCGGGCAGGAGATAAAAAGTTGAAAAGTTTAGCGTTTCAAGTTTGAAGTTGAGGAATTTTAAATGAAAATCTACCTTGCCGACCAATCCGGAAAGTTCTCAAACCACCTTGCATTTTTAAAATCAAAGCCTGCTATGGCTTATGATATTTCGCGGCTGAAAGAAAAAGTTTCTTCGATTGTTATTTCTTCAACGCTGGCATTTGAAAATCTTGACACGCAATTTCTTTTCGACTACAAAATTTTTCCGTCAAACATTTTAACTTTTTTGACACAATGGGAAAATGAAAAAAGGAAAATGAAAGCCGGCGATACCATCGTGCAGCAGGTTTTTATTCCGCCGACAAAATTATTTTCTCAGAAGCTGATCTTCGGTGTGCGGATAAAAGAAATTATTGACGAGAAATCGCGAAAAGGCTTCAGCTACGAAACAATCGAAGGACATGTAGAAAAAGGAATCTCAACTTTTACGGTGGAGGAGGAGGAAGGCAAAATTGTTTTTAAGATCAAAACGTTTTCCGGTGCAGGTAATTTGCTTTCGAAATTAGTAGGGCCGGTTTTTTCGGTTCCTTATCAAACGTTTTGTACGAATAAGGCGTTGGAGAATTGTAAAAGGCAATTAGAAATTTCCCATAAAACTTAGTGCCTTCGTGACTTGGTGGCAATCCGTTTTTTTTGCCACAAAGGCACGAAGAAAAATTTAGTGCAATATTTTCCAGATCAATTCTTTCATCAACGCACCATCATCCGCACTTGCATTGTCAATTCCTTTTGAACGCAGATCATATTCACGTAAATAGCCTGCGATGGCTTTGAGCTTTTGCATGGGATAATTTCTTGCTGCCGCAATGTAATCGCCAACAAAAAACGGGTGAACACCCAACGCTTTTGCTGCAGACTCTTTCGATTTGTCTTCGAGTCCGTGGTAACGCAGCAGCTTTACAAAAAAAGAATTCAAGGAAGAGATCGTCAGCACAAGCGGATGCTCTTTTGAATTCGCAGCAAAATAATTGATAATGCGATTTGCTTTTACAACATCTTTTTTTGTCAGCGCATCGTTTAATTCAAACGTATTAAAATCTTTGCTGATGCCGATGTTCATTTGAATATGATCGGGCGTGATCTCTGTTCCGGGAGGAAGATTGATCATCAGCTTATCCAATTCATTGCTGATCTTTCCTAAATCATTTCCGAGATATTCAGTGAGCAGCTGGGAAGATTTCGGACTTACGGTGTATTTTTTATCCTTGAGATAAGCTGAAATCCAATCCGGGATTTTATTATCGTATAATTTCTTCGATTCAAAAAGGATTCCTTTTTTAGCAACGGTTTTCGGAAATGCTTTTCGTTTATCGAGCGTTTTGTATTTGTAACAGATGACAAGAATCGTAGAATCGAGCGGATTTGCAATGTAGCTGTCGAGATCTTCGATGTTGCGGATGTTCTGCGCTTCTTTTACAATGATGACCATTTTGTCGGACATCATCGGGTACCGTTTCGCTTCCCCTACAATTGTTCCGACATCGGTATCGCGACCGTATAAAACAGTTTGGTTGAATTCCTTTTCACTTTCATCCAGCACTTTTTTCTCAATGAAATCAGAAATCTGGTCAATAAAATACGGTTCTTCTCCCGAGAGAAAATAAACCGGCTTGTACACCTTCTTTTTGAGATCAGAAATTATATCTAGATAATCCACGGGGTAAAAGTATGTACGAAGTACGAATTACGATGTACGATTTGAAAAGTTGTTGATTTCTTTATTCTATGACCTTTTGTTGTTGAAGTGAAAAAGCGTCAGGGAATTTCTCACGCAGATTTCCGCAGAGTTCGCGGATAGCGCGCGGATTTCCTTCCCTAATTCTTCTGTTGCGCCTGGACATTTCCACCACCAACAACTTTCACACCACCACCGCCTCCAATATGTATATTTCCACCAAAGCGAAAACTAAATATTCCTCTTTTCACCGGAACACTTTTTCCCGGGCGGGATTTTCTCTTCTTCATCTTTTTCGCACGACGATGGTAAGCTTCTTTTTCTGGTCCGCTGTGCAGCGATCTTCTTCCTTTGCGGATCTTTTTCGGCGTGTTGTATTTTCCGATCTCGGGATTTAAGCCGGAACAAACTTTATGTCCGCCGCAAGAGACGAATGAAAATGCAATTAAAAAAATCAATGGGTAAATAACCCATGGCTTTAGCCCAGGGTATGACATCAGAAACGAAGATGTTTTACCGTTAATCCATTATTCAAAAGCTCATTTAAAGAATCGATGCCAATGCGAAGATGTTCGCTCACGTAATCCTTCGTTACCAGCTTATCGCTTTCTTCTGTTTTTACACCTTCCGGAACCATCGGCTGATCGGAAACGAGAAGTAAAGCGCCGGTTGAAATTTCATTATGAAAACCGACAGAAAAAATAGTTGCCGTTTCCATATCAATTGCCATTGCGCGCGTGCGTTTCAGATATTCTTTGAATGCTTCGTCATGCTCCCACACGCGGCGGTTGGTCGTATATACTGTTCCTGTCCAATAATCTTTCTGGTGATTACGGATGGTAGTTGAAATTGCTTTTTGTAGGCTGAATGCAGGAAGCGCAGGAACTTCCGGCGGAAAATAATCGTTGCTCGTTCCTTCACCACGAATGGCTGCAATAGGAAGAATAAGATCGCCGATGTTGTTTTTCTTTTTCAGTCCGCCGCATTTTCCTAAGAACAAAACACCTTTCGGATGAATCGCGCTCAGCAGATCCATCACCGTTGCAGCTGTCGCGCTTCCCATTCCGAAATTGATGATCGAAATTCCATTTGCATGCGCGCTCATCATGGGTTTATCTATTCCCATCACAGGAACATTATTCCATTCGGCAAACATGTTTATATAATTGCTGAAATTGGTAAGCAAAATATATGCTCCCCAATCTTTAAGCGGAATACCTGTATAACGCGGAAGCCAGTTGGCAACAATATCCTGTTTTGTTTTCATAGCTAATTAGATGGCGACAAAGATAGCTCCAAAATGAGGTACGATGTACGAGGTACGAATTACGATTTTAAGGTTAAAAGGTTAAGTCCATAACGAGATTACAGAACAGGATTACCAATTACCAATGACAAGATTACCGATTACCGATTTTGGGATTACCTTTTATCACCAACCCTTTTTACCACCAACCACCAACCCAATAAATCGGTAATTTCGTAATCTGTAATTTGTAATCACCTGCATGCTCCCTCAACTTAACTTTCCTCATTACGATTTCCGTTTGCGTGAAAATAATTCCCGGCCGGAGATATTTGATGAGGTGCGAAAAGTATGGGTGACCCTTACGCCTGAAGAATGGGTGCGGCAGCATGTGATGAAATGGATCATTGAGGAAAAAAATTATCCTGCTTCTTTATTGGCGGTTGAGAAATCAATCACGGTAAATGGTTTAACACGACGTTGTGACATCGTTGCATTTAACCGGTCAGGAATTCCGGTTTTGATCATTGAATGTAAAGCGCATGATGTGGAAATTTCGCAAGCGGTTTTTGACCAGGCTGCGCGATATAATCTGACATTAAATGTGAATTTATTCCTGCTGACGAATGGATTTAACCATTTCTGTTGTGTAGCAGATCATGAAAAACAATCGTATCATTTTTTGAAAGAGCTTCCTGTTTATGCCGCTTCTTAAAAAGTCAATTAGATAAAGCTTTAAGACCAGCTCATACTACTGATTACTGTATCAATTCCCCCTTTCCCACGCTTTTATTTACGAAGATTTATCGCTACATTCGTTATACCTAATCCATTCTTCTTACCAACCGACTTACCTAATCTGCATGAAAAGGATCTTTACAATTGCGCTTGTCACGGCGTTTGCTGCGAATTTATCTGCGAGAGACGCTTCCGCTACAGGAAATTCCCGCTCATTACCTGCTCAGAAATATACTCCCACCACCCAATTACAGGCGGATGAGTATATGCAAAACACCCTCATTATTAAAGTGCTTCCTGAATTCAGGTCGCTCTGCACCAATGAGCAAATTGCAATTCCATCGGTTGAGAATTTTTTCACGATGATCGGAATGGATAACATCAAGAAAATTTATCCGCGTCATAAAGCACCAACAAAACAATACAATGAATTCGGCCAGCCTTTGGTTGATCTTTCTTTGCTATACGAAATACATTATTCAGGCGCTATTTCACTTGAAAGCGCAATCGGTAAATTATATAACCAGGGTTATTTTGAATACGTAGAGCCGCATTACATTCCGAAAATTGATCTTAGTGTCAATGATCCGAAATCTGCTAATAACACTACCAATAATGGCCAGTACCATCTTTACCTTACCAATTGCGCCGGCACAGGAACAAGTGGCTGGGACATCTCTACAGGTACAGCTACAACGCTTATTGCAATTGTAGATACAGGTACAGAATACACGCATGCTGATTTAACCAACCAGGTTGCGATCAACGCCGGCGATCCGGTTGGCAATGGTGACCAGGATGGGGATGGATTTATTGACAATTACCGCGGCTGGGATGTTGCGATGAATGATAACGATGCAACATGGCAGGGAAATCCGCATGGTGTACACGTTGCAGGTTGTTCTTCTGCACAATGTAATAATGCAATTGGTCTTTGCGGAACAGGTTACAATTGCAAATTCGTTCCTGTTAAAATTGCTGATGCTTCCGGTTCGTTGACTGCATCTTATGAAGGAATTACTTATGCGGCTGATTTCGGTTGCAGCGTGATCAACTGCTCGTGGGGCGGTGGTGGCGGTGGTTCTTACGGACAAAACATCATTGATTATGCAGTGAACAACTGTGATGCAATGGTTATTGCAGCTGCAGGAAATAACGGATTGGATGAAGCATTTTATCCTGCTGCTTTTGATCGTGTTTTAAGTGTTGCAGCAACAATGAGCAATGATGGTAAAGCAAGCTTTTCGAATTATAATTATTCGGTTGACATTTGTGCTCCGGGTAATAACGTGAATGCAACATGGACTTCTTCCACTTACGCACAGAACAGCGGAACTTCTATGGCCTCGCCGGTTTGTGCAGGAATTGCAGGAATCGTTCGCAGCTATTATCCTTCTTACAATGCATTGCAGGTGGGCGAGCGTTTGAAACGTACTTCTGATAATGTTTACGTTGCAAATCCAAGCCCGACTTACACAGACAAGCTCGGTGCAGGTCGTGTAAATCTTTACCGTGCGCTCACAGATCCGAACGGTCCGTCGATTGTTTATTCTGATGCAACTTTCGATGACTTGAATGATCTCACTTTTGTTGCGAATGATACTGTGCGTATGACAGGAGATTTCACCAACTACCTTGGCGCCGCAGTAAATCTGAATGCAACATTAACTGTTGTTTCCGGCGGAACTTTTGTTTCTATTCTTGACGGAACAACAACTGTCGGAGCATTAGGAACAATGCTTACCGCAAATCATAATCCTGATCCGTTCGAAATTAAAATTCTGCCGACAGCGCCGATCAATCAACCGATCGTTTTCAAATTAAATATGGTTGACGGAACGTATTCTGCAAATCAATATTTCACTTTGATCGTGAATGTGGATTACATCAACATTACTGTTAATGATGTTTGGACAACGATCACCAGCAAAGGAGTGATAGGTTATAATCAGCCTGCACAAACACAAGGATTAGGATTTGATTATCTGCAGGCAGGTTCATTGATGTATGAAGCAAGCTTAATGATCGGTTCAACTTCTGCGAATACGAATGACATGGTTCGTAACGGAACACCGGGAAATACAGATGCGGATTTTTCATCACTTTACACGGTTCGCCCGATCAATCCATTGCAGTTTTCTGATTTTGATGTAGACGGAAAATTCCGTGATAACGTTTCTACCACACCTTTACCTGTAACAGTTCATCACCAGGCTTACGCATGGAGCACTGCACCGCACAGGAAATATGTAATTGTAAAATATGTGATCCTGAATACAGGCTCAACATCACTTACAAATCTGTATGCTGGAATTTTCTCTGATTGGGATATTGATGCAACAAGCTTCGGTTCAAATCGCACAGGTTTTGACGCGATCAACAGAATGGGTTACACTTATTTTACCGGTGCAGGCGGAAAATATTGCGGAATTAAATTGCTTACCAATTCTGCTCCTGTAAATCATTATGCAATTGATAACGTAAGTGGTGGTGCAGGTGGTGTAGATATTTACGATGGCTACAGCCAGGCAGAAAAATACACTACTATGAGCACAAGCCGAAGCATTGCCGGTGCAACAGGAAATGGCGCTGACGTTTGTGATGTTGTTTCAAGCGGACCATTTACCGTTCCTGCTAATGATTCTATCACAGTTGCATTTGCATTGATCGCAGGAGATGATCTTACGGATCTGCAGGCAAGCGCAGCTGATGCGCAGCTGATGTGGGATGGAATTCCAACTGCGATGGTGGAAATTCACAATACAAGTTCTGCTATCCTGAATACCTTCCCGAATCCTGCCAATGATGCAACTGAAATTAAATACAACGTTGCTGAAACAGGATATTCAGAGATCAGGATCATTGATGCGACAGGTAAGCTCGTAACCATTCTCGGCGCAGGTGAAAAACCGGCCGGAACATACAGCGTACGTCTTGAAACAGCGAATCTTCCCGATGGAATGTACCTGGTTCAGATGATCACTGCGCAGGGAACAATTACACGAAAATTGATTGTATCGCACTAATAAAAATCGGTTTTAAAAAGCCGCCTCCTGTAATTGGAAGGCGGCTTTTTTTATTTCAAAATGGGAGAGATTTCCTTAGACGGGAATGTACAATGTCAAACAAACAACAAACAATGTTCAAGGGGAGATCTATTACTTGTTCAAAGTTCATTGTTGGTTTGAGATTGTTAGTATCCTGTTATTGAGCGGATTTACCCGATTTCCAGTGAAACGGACTGTTTTTTAGCTTTTCCCTTTGGCCTTTTTTCGTATTTTTACCCAAACAAATTTTTCATATGGATATCAGTAATATCATTTCAATGTCCGGCATGCCGGGTTTATACAAAGTGATCGCACAATCGAAAAATGGGGTGATCGTTGAATCGTTGCTTGACAAAAAACGTTTTCCGGCTTTTGCTACAAATCGTATCAGCACGCTTGAAGACATCAGCATTTATACAACCGGCGATGATATGCCGTTGAAAGAAGTTTACAAGAAAATTTTCGAGAAAGAAAATGGCGGACCATGTATTGATCCGAAAGCTTCTGACGAAAAAGCATTGCGCGCTTACCTTGAAGAAGCAATTCCTGAATACGATAAAGAACGCGTTCATATTTCTGATCTGCGCAAACTTTTTTCATGGTATAATATTTTGCAAAAAGCAGGTTTGCTGAGCGCAGAAGAGCCGGAAGAAAAAGAAGGTGAAAAGAAATTGAACCTTGATAAAAATGCTTCTAATCCTTCACAGAAAAAAGAAGTGGTGAAAAAGCAGGAAACGAAATCCAATGCGCCGAAAGTTAAAGCGCAGGGAATTCGTAAATCCGGTGTTGCTTAACCGCGACGTTCCCGAATGAATGTTGTCAAGTCAGTAACCTCTAATCAGCTGAAAAGAAATTTCCTTTCGGGGAAGATCTCTTTTGACAATTGGGAAGGACTTGAGCCCTGGTTCAAAAATCTTGCTGAACGCGAAATCAATTCTGAAGAAGAGCTGAAAAAATGGCTGCTGGATTACAGCGAGCTTGACGCCGTTTTTGATGAAGAAATGGCTTGGCGATACATTCGTTCCACTTGCGATACTACAAATGAAGAATACGAAAAAGCGTATGATTTTTTTGTAAGTGAAATTGAGCCGAAAGCTGCACCATGGTTCCAGGTTTTGAATTCAAAGCTGGATCAATGTTCTTTTCGTCATTCACTTGATCCGGAAGTTTACGCCGTTTTTCTCCGCACGATTCATAATGATATCGCAATCTATCGCGAGCAAAATATTCCTCTTTTTACCGAGATCGATCGACTGAAGCAGGAATACGGAAAAATTTCGGGCGATATGATGATAGAGATGGAAGGGAAAGAAATTACCATCCAGCAAGCATTCAATTATTTTAAGAATAACGATCGCGCGATTCGCAAAGAAGCATTTGAACAAGTGTGGAACCGTCGTCTGCTGGCGCGCGAAGTTTATGATAAACTTTTTGATGAGCTCTGCGTGCTTCGTCAGCAGGTAGCCGCTAACGCAGGATATGAAAATTTCCGCGATTATAGTTTTGCTTCGCTTGGACGTTTCGATTACGCGAAAGAAGATTGTTTTAATTTTCACCGTGCAGTAGAAGCAGAAGTTGTTCCATTCCTGGAAGAGCTCGAAACAGAACGCAAAAAGATTCTCGGTTACGAAAAGTTATTTCCATACGACCTTGAAGTTGACCTGAGCGGAAAACCTGCTTTGATTCCATTTAAGAATGGTGATGAGCTGATCGAAAAAACAATTGAATGCCTGAAATTAATTCGTCCTGCATACGCGGAATTTATTTCCACCATGCGCACGATGAATCATTTCGATCTGGATTCTCGAAAAGGAAAAGCTCCCGGCGGATATAATTATTCGCTTTCAGAAACTGGCGTGCCTTTTATTTTCATGAATTCTGTCGGTTCGCAGCGTGATGTTATTACAATGGTTCACGAAGCAGGTCATGCAATTCATTCTTTCCTTGAAAATCCATTGCCACTTACATCGCTTAAAAATCCGCCTTCAGAAGTTTGTGAATTGGCAAGCATGTCGATGGAATTAATTTCAATGGAGCACTGGCATGTTTTTTATTCTGATGCCGATGATTTGAAACGTGCACGTCGCGAACAGTTGGAAAAAGTGCTGGGTACATTACCATGGGTTGCGACTGTAGATGAATTTCAGCATTGGGTGTATGAGAATAAAAATCATACAAAGGAAGAACGTTCAGCTGCATGGAAGAGGATCATGGAAAAGATGGAACCGTCTGTTATTTCGTGGGATGGTTTTGAAGAAGTGAAAAAGAATAACTGGCAAAAACAATTACATATTTTCGAAGTTCCGTTTTATTATATCGAATACGGAATGGCACAGCTCGGTGCAATTGCCGTTTGGAGAAATTATCTTTCTGATCCTGAAAAAGCGCTGGA
This sequence comes from Bacteroidota bacterium, assembly GCA_031412295.1. Lineage (GTDB taxonomy): Bacteria > Bacteroidota > Bacteroidia > Palsa-965 > Palsa-965. The sequence continues at coordinate 12,404 of JANOCU010000016.1, read as the reverse complement.
CGGATATGAAGCAGCATTAAAATTAGGTTACACACAACCGATCGGGAAGATCTACGAAGCAGCCGGAATTAAATTTGATTTTTCGCAGGCGTATGTGAAAGAGTTGGTTGTGTTTGTGAAGGGGCAATTGCAGAAGCTCCAGGATTAAGCATTTTCTTTATTCGCTTTTAAAAACCACAAAAGGCACAATAGGTCACGTAAGATTTCTATTGTGTCCTCTTGTGCCTATTGTGGTTAAAAAAAATCGCAGCAGAATTTCTCACACGATACATTGATGTGCTGATTATAAAGTATTAATTTGCATATTATTAATCTCCTCCAACAATGTCTCCAACTCCTATGATTGCCCCTCCTGCCGCCGGAACTTATAATCCGTATTTCGATACATACATCAACTACGTAAACGGACAGGATCCAATCCGGCTGCTTGAATCACTTGTGCTTGATTTTAAAGCGCTGCTCTCTGAAGTGCCGGATGAAAAGGAAGAATTTCGTTATGCAGAAGGAAAATGGTCGGTGAAAGAGCTTGTTGGTCACGTTGTGGACACGGAGCGAATTATGTGCACGCGTGCGTTGTGTGTTGCGCGTGGTGAAAAACAATCGTTGCCTGGATTTGATGAGAACGAATATGTGGCCGTTGCAAAATTTGATAAACGCACACTTTATGATCTCAGCCGCGAATTCGGTTTTGTACGCGAAGCAACCATTTCATTTTTTAAAACATTGAGCGAAGAAGATCTTGACAGACAAGGAATCGCGAATAATAATACGGTTACCGCAAGAGCAATCCTTTATATTATTGCGGGACATAATTTGCATCATATAGCGGTGCTGAAAGAAAAATATTTGCACGATATCTATTGATATTTTTTACACAAGCCGTTGCGAAATTTTATTGAAGCGATAAATAAATCCAAAGCTCGCCGCTGCAAGTCCGAGAATAAATCCGAACCAAACGCCTGAGACACCAAGATTCATTTGTGTGCAGAAGTACCAGCTCGCAGGCAGGCCGATCATCCAGTAAGCGACAAAAGCAATAAATCCCGGAACGACTGTATCTTTTAATCCGCGCAATGCTCCCTGCACTGTCACCTGCGCGCCATCGAACAATTGAAATGCTGCTGCAATAAATAAAAGCGGAGCTGCATATTTAAGCACTTCCGGATCATCATTAAAAACAGAAGTGAGCTTAAAGCGGAACAAAATAAATATCACCGCAGCCAAAAGCATAAACGAAATCGAAAAGATCATCGCGCTGTATCCTGCGCGACGCAAACCAACTTTATCTTTCAGTCCCAGGAAATGCCCGACACGAACTGTTGCCGCCGCACCAAGTCCGCTGGAGATCATATACGTCATTGCTGCAAGACCCATCGAAACCCTGTGCGCTGCCAATTGCGAAGTTCCCGGGATAAATAAAGTCGGTACGCTGAACGCTGCAACTTCAAGCACAAACATTAATCCTGAAGGAACACCGATTCGCAATTGTTCTTTGATAGGTTGCCAGGATAATTTCCGGAAAGAAAATGCAGCACGATATTCCCTGTAGCGGGGAATAAAATAAATATAAGAGAGCATTGCAACTGCCATAAAACATCTTGCGATAAAGGTTGCCCAGCAAGCGCCCATCACACCCAATTGTGGAAATCCTGCTTTACCGAAAACCAAAAAATAATTCAGCACGATATTCATCGCATTCGCACCAATCGTAATGAACATCGCTGCTTTTGTATCCGACATTCCTTCCGCAAATTGTTTGCAGGTAAAAAAAATGCTCAGCGGAATCATCGAAAACATCGTTACGTTCAGATATTTTACGGCGAGCTCTGTCACTTCTGCAGGCCTGTCTGTATAACGCAAAAGCGGCGCGACAAAATAAAGAACCGTAAAAAGCAAAAGCGCCACAGAAAAATTCTGCACGAAGGAATGACGCAGGTGCGTGATGATCCTGTCTTTTTTATTTTGTGCATTTGCTTCCGCTACGATCGGTGTAAGTCCGTATGAAACGCCGATCAGCAAAACAAGAATTGTAAAATAAAGCGCACCCGATAAGCTGACTGCTGCCTGACCGGTTGTCTTTTCAGGCAACTGACCGATGAAAAAATTATCCGCAAGGTCAACGACAATATGTCCCACGTTGCTCAAACAAACCGGCAAGGCAAGAAAAAAAGTCTGTGCGAAATGATTTTTCCAGGAAGGCGTTTTCATAAAGGAATGCAAAGGTAAAGGAAAAGGGACGGAAGGGAAGGGACGAGGGGACGGGGGACGAGTGACGGGTGAGGAATGAAACTGAAAGACGAACCCTGGACCCTGAACTGTTTACGTCCCCCGTCCCTACGTCCCCCGCCCCATTTTTCCTTCTACAGACTTGATAATCAACCACAAAATCCCCTGAAAACCCTGATTGCGGAAGTTCAATAAATAATCGCTATTTTTGGTAGGAATAAGCTCATAAGCAGGGTTTTATCGCAGGCAAACGCGATTGATCTTTCAAACCTGCGAGCGCATGTACTATGAAAAAACTGGTTGTATTATTGACCCTGGTATTTGTGACATCTTTTCTTGTCGCACAAACTCCTGCGCTCCGTACGCAATCCGTTTCTCCTTCGCAATGGGATCAGTTAAAAAAAGATGGAAAGCTTTCTTCAGGACTTTATGTTTTGAGAGCCAACCAAAATCCTGTTCCGCTTAAAACAATTGTTCAGCCACCTTCAACACCACAAGCTGTTCCCGCGAATTGTAATTGTATGATCCCGATTGATGCGACTTACCAGGTTGCACCTTTCCAGGGAAATACGCCGCCGGATTATCGCAATGATGATGGATCTACAACAGCGATAAATCTTCCGTTTGTTTTTTGTTTTTACGGACAAATTCAAACGCAGGTGTACATCAACAATAATGGAAATGTTTCTTTCGGCGGACCATACGCTGTGTTTTCTACGACGCCGTTTCCAAGCACTATGTTTACAATGATCGCACCTTTCTTAAGCGATATCGATACAAGAAACGCTGCGAGCGGAATTGTGTATTACAAAGTGACGCCAACAGCAATGATCATTCGCTGGCAGCAAGTCGGATATTATAGTCAGCACGTGGATAAGGTGAATGACTTTCAATTGATTCTTACCGACGGAACTGATCCGCTTTTACCTGCAGGAAGTAATGTTGCATTTTGTTACGGCGATATGCAATGGACAACAGGCGATGCATCCGGCGGTATGAATGGATTCGGTGGCACAGCAGCAATTGTTGGTGCGAATATGGGTGATGGAATAAATTATATCCAGATCGGAACATTCGATGCAGCCGGAACAAATTACAACGGACCATTCGGAACACCTTCGCAAATTTCATGGCTGGATAACAAACAATTTTTTCTTGATGTATGCTCAACAGGTGGCGGAGGAAATCTTCCACCGATCATGAATGCTGCATTGGTTTGTGATACGCTTACACTTTGTGTTGGTGATACACTTCCGATCACTTCGCAATTTCTTTCGCCGGAAAATAATCAGCTCACAACAATTACTGTTACCACCCCTGGAACTGGCTTAACAACATTGAGCAGCACGCCCGGAAATCCGGCAACGTACAATGGAATTTTTGTCGGACTTGCTTCCAATATCGGTTACAATACACTTGTGATGTCAGGAACTGATAATGGTACGCCGGTACAAACGACATCAGGGAATATTATTATAAATGTAATTCCCGGACCAACTGCATCTTTCTCTTCTATCGGAATTTGTCCCGGTGGTGCAATGCCATTTACTGATCTTTCAACAGCTACGAGTGGAAATGGTCCGCTGGTAACTTATCATTGGGATTTCGGAATGACAGCGCTGACAAATGATACTTCAAATCTTACCGGACCATCGTATGTTTACAACACCCCGGGAACTTACCAGGTGACGTTGCAGGTTGTCGATTCAATCGGATGCAAAGACACTGCGCAGCAAAATGTAACAGTTTTTTATTTACCGCAGGTTTCATTCAGCGGCACACCAACTTCGGGTTGCGCGCCATTGTGTGTGAACTTTACTGACAACACTACGGTACAAAACAGTTCAGCTGCACAATGGAGCTGGAGCTTTGGTGATGGAAATACAGCAACAACACAAAATCCTTCGAATTGCTATCAATCGAATGGTGTTTATTCAGTTGTGCTTACTGTTACATCCGCAGATGGTTGTTCGTATACTGATTCAATTCCAAACTACATCAACGTAACTCCGGGACCAACGGCAGCATTTACATTTGGTCCGCAGCCTTCAACGATTGCTGATCCGACAATTAATTTCACTGATCAGTCTACTCCAAATCCTGCACAATGGTATTGGGATTTCGGAACAGGCAGCGGCACATCAACAGCGCAGGATCCGACTTACATTTATCCTGACACCGGTTCATTTGTTGTCATGCTGATTGTGTCTGCAGCAAATGGCGCATGTCCGGATACAGCTTATGCAACCGTTGTAATTTCACCTGAATTGCTGATCTGGATTCCGAATGCATTTACGCCGAACAATGATCAGCGTAATGATATTTTCCTTCCTGTGTTCAGTGATCCAAGCTATGTTACAAGCTACAACCTGATGATCTTTGATCGCTGGGGTAATTCAGTATTTTCAACAGATGATCCCTACCAGGGTTGGGATGGAAGAACAAAAACTTCAAAGGCAGAAATCGATACGTACGTTTTCCGTATTAATGTTACGGGCACGGATGGTATTGGTCATCGATATGTCGGTCATGTAAATCTCATACGTTAATTGTGGGTTGGTAAGTATCTTTTTTTGGTGAAGCACGTTATAGAATTACAAAGTTTCAAATGAAATTTCTCCCTTATTATATTTTTCTTTTTTCAGCAGCTTTTAGTTTGACGTTTTTGAATGCGCAAACAATTCCTCCGACAAATACGATTGAATATCAACAACAGAAACAGCAGGGGAAATTTCCTCCCGGTCCGCTCGTGATTCGTAACCGCGATACACTGATGCTGAATTCACAAGTGAAAGTTCAACCTGCCACTGCAGCTTCAAGTGTTGTTTGTTCCTGCATGATCCCGATCGATGCAACGTTCTCTGTTGTGCCGATGGCTTTTTATACGTCGCCGGATTACAGGAATGATGATGGTTCAAGCAATCAAATTTCTCTTCCGTTTAATTTTTGCTTTTACGGTGTGAATAATTCTGATTGTTATATAAACAATAATGGAAATGTTTCTTTCGGCGCATCGTACGGAACATTTACTGCGAATTCTTTTCCTGATCCGAATTTTATTATGATCGCTCCGTTCTGGGGTGATGTGGATACGCGTAATACATTGAGTGGATTGGTTTATTACAAAGTAACGCCAACGTATATGGTTGTGCGCTGGCAGACGGTTGGCTATTTTAATTCGTATGCAGATAAGGTAAATGATTTTCAGCTGATCATTACAAATGGTTCTGATCCGATTTTGCCGAATGGAAATAACGTTTCATTTTGTTATGGCGATATGCAATGGACAACAGGCGATGCTTCCGGTGGTGTAAATGGATTCGGTGGTTCTGCAGCAACTGTCGGAGTGAATCGTGGAAACGGAATTGATTTTATCCAGATCGGGCAATTCGATCAGCCGGGAAATATGTATGATGGTCCTTTCGGAAATACTGACCAGGTAAGCTGGCTGGACAATCAGACATTTTATTTTGATGTGTGTAATAATGGAACAGGAAATAATCTTCCGCCGATAATAAATTCTGCTGACGTTTGTGATACGATTGTACTTTGTATTGGTGATACGACAACAATTTCTGCAACGTTTCTTTCACCTGAACAAGGACAAAATACAACTCCTGCAATTACCGGATCAGTTTCAGGATTAACAACAACGATGACTACGATCGGAAATCCTGCTGTAGTTTCTGCAACACTTACAGCTAATGCAGCAAACATCGGCTACAACATCATTACAATTACGGGAACAGATAATGGCTCGCCGAATGCACAAACTACGGCGAGTGTTATTGTAAATATTATTGCAACTCCTGCGATTAATTTTACAATGTCGCCACCACCACCGAGCACGCTGAATACAATCATTCAATTCACCGATCTTACTCCGGGAGCAACAAGCTGGTTTTGGGATTTCGGCGATGGTAATTCATCTGCATTGCCAAATCCAACGCACGCATATACATCAGACAGTTTGTACACTGTAACACTTACAGTAAGCGTTGGCGGAAGCTGTGATGCAACATTAACACGGACGTATCTTGTTCACACAGATTATGCGATCATCGCTCCGAATGTATTGACACCAAATGGTGACGGAAAAAATGATGCGCTCGTTTTTCAAAACCTGGAAGATTACAGGAATTCGCAGTTGGCAGTTTACAACCGCTGGGGAAATTTAGTTTATTCGAGCCAGAATTATTTGAATGACTGGCGTCCGGCTGTTGTTGATGGAACATATTATTATGTGCTGACCATTTCGGGAGTTGAGAAACCGATGACAGGATTTTTTGAAGTGATTCGGGGGAATTGAGTTTTAATGCTTGCCTGCGATGGATAAGTTTCATTAGATGAAATAATAAATTGCATCACATCGTAAAACACGAAGCAGTAATGAATACTCCTAAAAAATTAGCGTATGCTTAATTAAGCAGGCTCCTTTAAAGAATTACAAGCAACTCATTCAACAGGAAAGTAGATATCAAATCTTGCGCCCTCATTTACTTTTCCGGATGCTGTAATTATGCCTTTGTGGTTTTCGACAATTTTTTTACAAATGGCAAGACCAATACCGGTTCCCCTGTACTCTTCGTATTCATGCAGCCGTTTGAACACTTCAAAAATCCGGTGCTTATACTGTGGATCAAAACCGATTCCATTGTCGGAAACAGAAACATGGCAATACATAGTATCTGCCAATAATTTTTCCTGGTTATCCACCAAAAGAAGTTTGTTGAATTTGCTACCTCTTGCAGTCTCACACCTTATTACGATATGCGGCTTTACACCGGGAAGAGAAAATTTAAGCGAATTACTTATGAGATTATTAAAAAGCTGCCTGAACTGCGACGGATTAATATTGGCCTTGCAAAGATCTTCCGCCTCTATAGTAGCGCCGGTTTCCAGTGTGGCTTCTTTCAGATCGTCTTTTACTTCATTTAAGAGGGTAGTAAGATCCACTTTCTCCAATTTGTGCTCGCTTGTTGCAACGCGTGAATAAGAAAGGAGATCATTAATAAGATTTTGCATACGTTGAGCCGTCAGGTAAGTCCTTTCCAAATAATGCTTTCCTGAAGCCGACAGTTTTTCCTTTTCCTCTTCAACAAGACAACTGACAAAAGTTTTTATTTTACGTATTGGCTCTTGCAAATCGTGACTGGAGATGTAGGCAAATGCTTCCAGCTCCTGGTTCATTTTTTGAAGCTCAATATTTTTTTCTTCAAGTTGTTCAGTGCGCTGAATTACTTTTTGCTCAAGGACTTTTTCACTTTCTATAATTGTTTTTTCATAATTTTTTTGTGATGTGATATCCCTGAAGGTCCAGCTCCAGGCATAATACATTGAGTTTTCTCCAACTACGGGATAACCATTTCGCTCTACTATTTTACCATCTTTAAATTCCAGCTCGTCAAGGCTTGTTTCTGTTGGATGCTCGTAGAGGTAATTTACTTTATCAATAAACTGTTGCGGGTTTACCAACTGTGTCATGGCAAATGAAAGAGCTGCTTCATCATTTTTTGCATCCACAATTTCCTTCGGCATGTTCCATATTTCAATAAAGCGCTGATTGAAAGAAAGGATTTTACCTTTAGCATCTACCAGTAAGATGCCGTCAACATTGGCTTCGTTATGCGCTTCTAATAAAGCAGTGCGGTAAGCTAATTTTTCTTCGGCTAACTTTTCTTCATGCACGTCAACTACCGTTCCAATCATCCCTTCATATACACCATCTGCGTTAAACTTCGGGCTACCGCTATCTATTGCCCAGCGATATTCTCCTCTCGAATTACGAAGCCTGTATGATGCGTAAAAAGGTTTTTGCGCTGAATTGGCTTTAATAAAAATTTCCGTTGCCTGTTCTTTATCACCAGGGTGTGTGGCTTCGAGCCAGCCAAAGCCCCTGGCCTCTTCTTCGGTTTGCCCGGTATAGTCGTACCAGAGCTTATTCAAATAGCTGCAACTTCCATCGGGTTCGGTAATCCAGATAATAGCAGGTACGGTATCGGTGAGCCTGCGGAAATAGGATTCGCTTTTCCTTATTTTTTGCGCAGCCTCTCTTTGTTCGGTTATATCCGTATGCACACCGACCCATTGCCGGATACTACCCTTTTCATCAATAACAGGAACCGCTTTTACAGAAAAAAGTTTATAGTCCCCCTGCTTTGTTTTTACTCTGTGTTCAAATTCAAATACGCTTCGTTTTTCCACTGCCTTGTTCCATGATTCCACCGTTGGCTGTGCATCATCCGGATGAACGGCTTTAGCCCAGCCATAACCCTGGTATTCCTCAAAACTCTGGCCGGTTAACTTAGCCCAGCCGGGTTGTTCGCCGTCCATTTCACCCCTCGCATTGTTTGTCCAAATGATACCTTCGACTGCTTCAATTGCTGCCTGAAATTTTTTCTCGCTTTCTTTTATTTTTGTTTCGGCTTCCATTCGTTCGGTAATGTCAACAGATGAACCGACAAATCCCAAAAAATCATTATTGACGCCCAGGCGTGGATTTCCTTGCGCCAGCACCAGCCGCCATTGTCCATCTGCCCTTAATAATCGGCACTCCAATGCGTAAGAACGATGTTCAGAAATAGCAGTATTGATCGTCTCCAACGTAGCGTGAACATCATCAGGATGAACAATTTTTCCCCAATCAGATATGTCTTCAGACTTTGACACCCCGATAAAATCAAGAAACGTTTTGTTGTAATAAGATGAAGAACCGTCGGCATCAATAGTCCAGATAAGCAGCGGAGAGGAATCCGCCATAGTGCGGAAACGCATTTCACTTTCTTTTACTTTTTCTTCGGTTTGTTTACGTTCAGTGATGTTAGTAAAAATGTTTGCGACCTTGTGGCTTTCAGGCCCTCCTACACGCGAAGAGTAAACATCAAACCACCGGTCTACTGCACTTATATATTGTTCGTATCGGATGCTTCCACCGGTGAGCGCGACTTTGCCGAAACGTTCAACCGCGCTTTCTTCGATGTCGGGCATAAGTTCACGAATTCGCTTTCCTACAACAGAGGCGGGCACCCCGCTCATCGCTTCATGTGCACGATTCATTTCGACAAAAATGTAATCAACCGCTTTTCCTTTATCGTCAAACAACATTTCGATTATGCTGAATCCTTCGTCCATTGAATCGAATAGCGTTCGGTATTTCTCTTCGCTTTTGCGCAAAGCTTCTTCGGCTTTAGCTCTTTCCACTGCTGCCCAAGTGCGTTCGGCTGTTTCTACAGTTAGCTGCACCTCTGAATCTGTCCATTTCCTTGGCTTACTTTGTACAAGCGATAGTAGTCCAACAGGCTTTCCGTTTTTAATAACCGGTACATTGATAAATGAATCATACCGGGATTGCAGGCATAGCTTTTTCAGGTCTTCATCTAATATATTGGTGGTACGAACGTCATCCACAACAAAAGGACGCCCTGCATTTAATACCGCTTTATACAAGGGAAAGCTGCTTATGGGATGCACATCTGCAACGGAGGGCAGATCTTCCCGGAAAGCATCACGCAGAATAATAATAGTATCTTCTTCTATAGTAGAATAATGACACCTGTCCGCATCCATAAAATTCATGGCTGTATGCGTAGCGGCTTCTTCAATGTCAACGGGGTTACAGAGCGGACGAAGTGCATCGCTTAGCTTCAGCAGGAATGCCTGTTGCTTTTCACTTTCTTCAATTTTTTTTCTTGCTAAAACCTGTTCCGTAACATCTACTCCGTGAACAAATATTCCATCTATTTCCCCTTCACTGTCACGGGTCGGCTGGTAAACAAAGTTGAAAAAAGTTTCTTCCAGCTTTCCATTTCCCATATCTAACAGCGCTGGCATTTCTTTACCAATAAAAGGTTCTCCCGTTAAGTAAACATTATCCAAAAGTTCTAAATAAACTTGTCCCTCCGCTTCAGGCAATGCCTCACGAGCTGGTTTTCCTATAATATCCCTGTTTCCGAGAAGATTCAAAAACATTTCATTCGCAAGTTCATACACATGTTGCGGACCCCGAAACACACAGAAGAGTGCAGGCGCTTTTAAAAATAAATTTCGCAGATTGTCTTGCATCGACTCCCGCATTTTTACCATTTTTATTTGCGCCTTAACTCTTGCCAATAATTCTTTCGATGAAAATGGTTTTACCAGATAATCATCAGCTCCGGTTTCCCATCCTTCAATTTTTGATTCTTCACCTGCACGGGCAGTTAAGAAAATGACAGGAATACTTGCAGTGGCGTTGTTGCTTTTCATTTCTTTTAATAACCCAATGCCGTCCATCACCGGCATCATAATATCTGAAAGCACCAGTGCCGGAACAGTTTCATTCATCTTATGTAAAGCAGCCATTCCGTTATTGGCAGTAATAACATTAAAGTCATTGGATAAAAGAGAGCTGATATGTTCACGCATATCGGCATTATCGTCAACAACAAGGATTATTGGAAGAATATTATTTTCTTTTACAGAATGGGTTTCTTTTGCTTCTTCATTTTTATTTTCAAGGAGAGTTTCAATTTCTACTACATAGATGTCTGAAGAAATTTCATCCGAATCAATTTCTTTTTTTGAAATCTGGTGTTCGGCAATATGTTTTTTACCGGTAGGAATTTTTACAGTGAATATGCTTCCCTCATTCAATTTGCTCTCAACATGTATGGTTCCCTGGTGCATTTGCACAAGCTCTTTTATAAGCGATAAGCCAATGCCTGTGCCTTCATAAGTTCTGCCTGTAACATTTTGTACACGGTGAAAGCGTTCAAACATCTTAGGCAATTCATTTTCGGGAATGCCCACCCCGGTGTCTCTTACTTTCAACACTACAAAATCTTTTTCTGGTAAAAGCTCCACCGTAATTTTTCCTTCCAGTGTATATTTAAAAGCATTGCTCAAAAGATTGAAAACAATCTTCTCCCACATCTGCTTGTCCACGTACACAGGCTGAATGATGGAGTCAGCTATTACAATCAGCTTCAATCCCGCTTTTTCTATTACCGAACGAAAATTGGATGCAAGATTTTTTGTGAGCACAACAATATCAACTAAACTAAAAATCGCCTGCACCCTTCCGCTTTCAATACGGCTGAAATCAAGCAACGTATTTACCAGCTTGAGCAAACGAATGGCATTGCGGTGTGTTGTTTCGATATTTCCTTTTTCGGTTTCGCTGAAATTATTTTTTTTCTGATTTAATAATTCTTCCAGCGGGCTAAGCATTAGCGTAAGCGGTGTACGAAACTCATGACTGATGTTGGAGAAAAAAACAGTTTTTGCTTTATCTATTTCAGCAAGTACTTCTGCTTTTTTCCGCTCTTCCTCGTACGCATTTGCTTTAGTTAGTGCATTACTTACAGCCGCAGATAAAAGCTCATAAAACGACAGATATTTTTCATCAAGACTTCGCCTGCAACTTACACCTGCTATCAAAAAATAATTATGCCGTTCAGTACCATGAAGGTTTACCGGAAAAACCATCGCCTGGCGAGGAGGTTCGGGATATGGACCACAATCAAATGTTCCAAAAACAGTTCCTAAATCTTCTACCTGCTTTGCTTTTCCATTTTGAATAGCTTCGGTTAATGGCCATGTACCGGGATGCTGTACTTCTAAATTAATTTTTTGCGGGGCAAGAGGTGAATCCTTTTCTACACCAATATTGCCTTGCAGATTTGCTTCTTTACCATCAGCAGAAGTGGAGTACAACAATACAAACGGCAGATCCTGCCCAAATTCCTTTAAGCATTCCAATGTAAAATACGATGCTTCGGCAACTGTTCTGGCGTTTACAGTGTTGTCGGCGATGGAACGCAAAATATTTAACCTTCTTTCGGCAAGTGTTTGTTGAGTTAATTCTATAACGGGATGAAACAGCCCACCTACCTTGCCGGATTCATCCAAAATAGGACTGAAAGAAAAGGTGAAAAAAGTTTCTTCCTTATATCCAAAGCGATCAAGAAAAATAAGCTGATTTTCAAGAAAGCGAGCCTGCCCCAAAGATGCTTCTTCAAACGCAGGTCCAATTACGGGCCAAGCAGAATGCATCTCCGCCTTGACTAAATAGTGAGATAGCTCTTGATATTGGCTCTTCAATTTTTTTTGGAGGAACAGACCTGAGAATTGACTATCGGTGAGCTTTAGTCCCAGGAAATAGTATTTGACCTCCCGATTAAATGTGACCCTGAGTTTAA
>JANOCU010000015.1:0-410205 GCA_031412295.1 Bacteroidota bacterium | reverse complement strand
CCGCACGGCGCAGGCAGGCAAAAGAATCGCCATCTGACGCGGGTTTGCCTAAATTCAACAGGAAAAATCGAGCGAAAACCATCCCGATTAGAAATCGGGATCATGGTTTTCTTCCGCACAACCCTGCGCTGATTTTTCCTGTTGAATTCTTAACGGCAAACCCGCTAAGGCTGGCACTATCATTCCAATTGATGCTTACAAAAATTTACTTTTACCGGACAACAGTGATCGGAATAGTGAAATTTTACTTGACAAGTGCCCGTTCATAGTTCTACATTTGCCGAAACGTAAAAACGCTGAAAATGAAAATCTTAAAACGAATTCTTCTCGTACTCGGAATCCTCCTTGGTATCTGGATCATCATTGCACTTTTTGTTCCTGCTGAATGTCATATCGAACGTTCTACTGTGATCAACGCTCCTGCAGCAACTGTTTATGCACAGGTAAATAATTTTCATAACTGGAAATCATGGTCGTACTGGGATAATATTGACACCGTAACCATGAAGGACAGCTTTGCCGGTCCGGAAGCAGGAGTTGGTGCTGCGCATTATTGGGACAGCCCGAATAAAAATGTTGGTAAAGGTCATCTTGTTATTACCAAAAGCGAGCCGAATACGTTTGTAGAAACAGAATTGTTTTTTGACGGCATGGGATCAAGCCTTGGCGGATGGAAAATGATGGATACTGTGGGCGGCACAAAAGTGACTACCTACATGGATATGATATCGCCGTTTTTTATGCGCCCGATGATCCTTTTCATGAACATGGAGAAAATGCTCGGTGGAGATTTCGAAAAAAGTCTTGCCGGCTTAAAACGCGTTTCTGAAGCAAAGGCAAATGAAGCACCTGTTTCAAATGTAAAAATTGAAGCAACTACAGTCGGCACCATGAAGATGATGTCGATCATGGATAGCTGCACTTCTGCGGATATCAGCGCGAAGCTGGGCGCTCTTTATGGTGAGATCCTTGCGGCGAATGCAAAGCAGAATCTCAAACAGGAAGGTGCTCCTTTTGCGGTTTATCATAAAGCAGTTAACAACCCGGATGGCTCGATGTTTTTTGTGCTGCAGGCGGGAATACCGGTTGACAAAGCAGGAAAAACAGACGGTCGCGTGAAATACTGGGAAGCGCCGTCAGGCAACGTGGTAAAAGGTTCGCATTACGGTTCGTATGATTCTACTCCAATCACACATCAAGCAATGGACAAATGGATGGTTGCAAACGGCAAAACAGTGGTTGGTGCGCCATGGGAAGTTTATGTAACTGATCCGGGTGTAGAAAAAGATCCGTCGAAATGGCTGACCGAGATTTATTATCCTGTTAAATAGGGAGAAAAAAGCCTGCGATTTCGGCCTGGTTCTTGCATTTTCTGGCGGAAACAATTAGCTTTACTCAGCAAACAAAAACCATTTACCCTATGAAACGCATTATTCTCCTTTTCGGACTTATCTTTTCTCTTGTTGCAGTGAAAGCTAATGCAGGTGAAACACCTACCAACGCACAAAAAGCATACAGCCAATCGATCGGCATCCAGAAAATGGTTTCTCTTACTGATGATCAGCGTGTCAAAGTTGAAGCTGTTCTGCTGAGCAAAATGGTTGCAATTGAAGCGATCAATGGTGATTTAACCAAAGATGGTGCTGCAAAGCTTGAAGCAATTGAAGCATTGAAACAAACAAAAGACCAGGAGCTCGCAGCAATCATGACTCCGGATCAGTTCGCGCTTTTTACTGCTAAACGTGCGGAAATGAAAACGAAAAAAGAATCAGGCGGAAAATAATTCTGTCGCAACTATATAAAGAAAGCCTTTCCATTCGGAGAGGCTTTCTTATTTACAAGCTGCCGGTATAAATTATGAAAATGATCAGTGTGAATTCACTGCAGAACGCTCTTTCACTTCCGACAATAGCGTTTCACCCTGCTCAATTGCATTCATGATCTTTGAAAGCATTAAGTCGCCGCTCTCACCTTCTTCAAATTGCAAAGGTGCTTTGAAACGAATAGAAAGGCCGACACCTTTTCTTTTTATGCGCAATCCTTTTTTATCAAATGCTTTGCGAAAGCCATCGATCACAACCGGGATCACAACCGGGTTATATTTTTTTACGAGCACCGTAATTCCTCTTCTGCCTTTCGCACCGGGCTTGGTTGTGCCTTGTGGAAAATTAATGACCCATCCATCGCCCAGCGCATTGGCGATATTGCTGAGATCTTCCATGCGCACTTTCCGGTTCACATCTACCCCACCCTCACGCCACGTACGCTGTATGGAAACAGAACCTGCATACGCGAAAATGCGCGGAAGAATTCCTTTTTTCATTGTCTCCTCGGCCGCAACAAAATAATTATTGACTTTCGGACGAAACAAATACCAGGGTTTGCGAATCGTGTTTTTATAGCCATTCTTCACTGCACAAAACACATGAAGCATAGCAATCACCTCCGCAAAATAAGTCTGGTGATTAGAAACAAAAAGCACATTTGTTGCCTGCAAATTCTCCAGATGTTCCGTTCCTGAAATTTTAATTTTATTGGTGCGAACATATCTTCTCCGTGTCAGCCATCCTATTGTGCTAATAAGAAGTCGTTTTAAAAACAATTTATGCCCGAACGGATCTTCCTTAAACATGCCCATAACTTAATCCTTAGCTCAATCAAAAACCTGCAACCTTAATCATTTCACTTTTACAAAGGTACGCAACGGAAAGCAAATTGGTTCTTTGTGTACCTTTGGAATGATGTCTTTTAAGCACACCAAAGAAGTTGTATTTATTTTGTTCTTCGCAGGCATTTTCCTGCTGAGCGGCTGTTTTGAAATCGTTGAAGATATTACACTCCGCAAGAACGGTTCGGGCACATTTTTTTATACGATCAATCTCAGCCAGAGTAAGAACAGGCTTGATGGAATTCTGAAGCTCGACAGCACAAACGGCTATCGTGTGCCGAGAAGAAAAGAAATCGACGAAAATATTCTCAAGACAAAAACAACGCTGGAGAAATCTCCGGGCATCACAAATGTGGTGACCAGCAGCGACTGGCTTAATTATATTTTCACCGTTAAGTTTGAATTTAATTCGGTGAATAATCTCAACCTTGCTGTTGAAACCGTTTCCACTGAGCTCGCATCCGACCACAAACGGATTCCGGAGGCGGCAGATAATTTTGCATTCACCGGTAAAAACTTCGATCGAAAAAGTCATTATGATGCGAAGGCTCAGTCGCCGAAACTTACTGCGCAGGATAAAGAAATTTTAAAAGATGCGACATACGCCTGCATTTTTCGCTTTGAAGATCTTGTTGCTACCAATTCAAACAAAGACGCGAAAATTTCTAAAAGCGGAAAATCGGTTATGCTAAAATTAAATATGCTCCAGCTTGCAACGGGGCAAAAATCGATCGTGAATAAAGTTATCCTGAAATAAAAGTTGATGAAAAAATTTCTCCCCCTGGTCTTCATTCTTGCGTATGCTGCGTTGAATGCGCAAAATAGTTCTTCGCACATCCCCAAACGCGCCACCTACATCGTTACGCTGAATCCATCGACGCACATTAATAACGGCGATCTGAAATCTGTTAACGGTCTTGAAATTTTTTCGCGCAACGGGGAATACAGGGATAACTTCAGCTACATCTATGGCGATGAAGATCTCGAAACGGAACAGCAGAAATCATTCGCGCAATTATTCGTGGATATTTTTTCCAATCCGAAACCAACAGGCGTTGATACCACAAGGAAAATTTTCATCTTCAACGAGACAAGCGATTCTATTCATTATTGGGCGTATGTTTTACCAATAAGCAACAGCACCGATTTCGGCACTTATATTTCCACGCATCTTTTTACAAGCAAGCCTGAAATAGCAAAAGGCTCCGGCTATTCAGAGATCAACCAGGATAGAATGTCGATCGGCTGGACCAACAGCTACGCCGTTATTCTGCTTGCTGATTTTAATTTTGTTTCGGATGACGGGAATATTTTTTCAGTAGTTACGCTCGATTCACTTATTGCCGTGCAGGAATATGCTGAAGCAGATTCAACGCGTATAGCTGATAGTACTGCCAGGGCAAACGTGATGAAAGCAACTGAAGAACCTGCCATTTCCGACAGCCTGCGTGAAGCACGGAAACTGGAGATCATGAAAGAGCAGCAGGCAATGCTCCTTGAACTTTCAGCTGATACAACGCCTGAAGAATATTACCGGAAACCAAATGCGTATTCTGATTATTCAGCTTATGAATACCACGATGAACATCAACACCTGCGCGATTCAGGAATTGCTGTGCTTGCCCGCAAACAAGTCCAGTTCCTTGTCAACCTAAGCTATGGTGAATCCATCGAGTCCGTTCCGAATTTCAGAAAAGTTGACGCAGAAAAATCTGACGTAGTGTATTGGTACAACTACGGTGAAATGATGCAGCAGTATTATGAACGTAATAACCGCTACCGGTATGATCTTTACGAATACTCCGGTCTTGGAAAAGATACTGCCAACATCCGCAATATGTGGAAAGGTTCTTACATCGTTAGTCTTGTACACTTCGAAGGGAATGTGGCAACCATGGAGCAGCGTTCTTATTTCAGTGAGTCCATGCAGGAGCATACAATGGGCTTGTACCGCGGTCGTGTCGATAAAAAAATGTTCCGCTATGTAAAAGGCGAAAACCTGATGGGCTTTGTTGCGATGTCGATGGACATGGAAAAGTTCATGAAGTTTTACGGAAGCATGTACCGCGAATCGATCACCAATTCATACGGAGGTTTTTATGCGAACTATTACATGATGATGTGGGACCTGTTGCGCATCTTCATCGATGAGAAAACCATGTATAATCTTTTCGATGGTCAATTTCTTTTCGCAGTGACGGATCTTAAACCTTACACTGCATCTTATCTCACGTATGATTATGATGAGAATTTTGAAAAGACAGAGATCAGGAAAGAACGAACAGAAGTGCGTCCTGAATTTGTAATGGTTGCCGGAATTGGTGAAAGGGAGAAAGCTGCACAGATTATTTCAATCATGGAAAGATCCGGCGCAATAAAAAAGCAGAACAATAATTATTATCTCATCAACACGCCCGGTGAATACGACATCAAAGTTTTTCTTGCGATCAAAAAAGGAATGCTGATCGTAACGAACAATGAAGATTTGATGGTGAACAATCTGAAACGCGGATACGGCAGCGATAAATCGATGAAAAAGAAATTGAAAAAGCTCGGAAGAAAAAGTGCGCTTGTTGGTTGGTGGGACGGACAAAAATCATTTGAGCTGGTGAAGAAAAACTACCAGGAACCTTTGACGGAAGAAGATAAAAAGGCGCTGGATCTTTTGCAGCAGGATGTGAACAGCGGACTTGTTATCGGTCGCAAAGCGAAGAATGGTGTTCAGCGTGTGGATGTACGAATTGAGCTGAATGATCCGCAACCGGGATCGAAACAAAGCAGCTTCGTTCGCTTTTTCAAATTGCTGAATTCACTTTATCTCATCCGCGGAATTTAATTATGAAAAAGGGAATCCGGATTGCATTTTTTTCGTTGCTTATTTTTGCCGGCGCAGGAATTATTACCTGGTTCCTTCTCATGCGCAGGCAGGTTCCGCAACATGCGCAATGCATTCCTAAAAACGTTGTTGCGGTGCTCACCTTAAATCTTCGTGAGCTGGCGCTGGATCATGCTTCGGGCGGACATTTATTTCCTGAACTGGCGAACGATGGCTTATTGAATAAAGAGCTTGATCGTTTTATGAAAGCCGTTGAAAAAAATGATGGCCCGGGAATTTCAAAAACAGCTGATGTGCTTGCGTTTTTCTACCACGAAGGTGATGCTGCATTTTTCGGCGTTGCGGCTTCAGTTAAGGATTCTGCAAAATTCGGGAGGCTGGTGCGTGAACAGCTGTCTTTAGAATTTCCTTTTCATCCTGCAGGAAATGCGTTGATGGGTTTTGATTCGAGCTCAGCGGTTTTAGGATGGAATACTGACATTGCTCTTTTTCTTTACCCGTTCAGCAATGAAAATTCGGATAAAACTTCTGCGGAATGTTTGAAGCTGCTGAAACAAACGGAAGCGCAATCTATTCTTGCAGATGAAAATTTTCGTGCACACGAACTTTCATCCTTTGATGCGGGACTTTGGATGCAGCCACAACGTTTTTTGGAATTTACAGGCGGCGCAGCTTTACAGCGTGTTGTTTTTAATAATGTGAAATACCTTTCGCTCGCTATGGATTTCCAAAATGGCGAGCTGGTGATGCGCAAAATCATTACAACCGAAAAACCATCCGCTGCTCCAACTGCTCCTGTGCTGCTCACGTGCGATCCGAAACAAGTGCGTGGATTTTTTCATTCGGTGCTTGATTTGCAAAACGACAGCCTGCTGAAAGATTATGTAAATACACCACCAATGAATATGCTGCAGCTCGATGATGAACGCGCGATGCAGCTTGCGAAAACACTTGACGGAAATTTCACCGTGCTGATCCACGATACCTTCAGCTTCGACATGGATTACATTACGTATGATTACGATGCTGATTTTAACCGCGTACCGAAGCATGGAATGAAACGCGTAACTGAAAGAGGCAGCTCGATCAGCTTTGGTGTGAAAGATACGCTCACAGCAAAAAAACTATTGACGCAATGGATGAAGGACGACAGCATTCCGCTAATCGGAAATACGTGGCTCTTAAATACAACCAAAGCGCCGCATTACATGATGCTGACGAATAACGTTCTTACTGTTGCCAACTGGAAACAGGCGGATGGAAAACCAAGAGAAATTCCTGTTGCATGGGAAGGATTGGATGCCTTTCTTCCTGTAGGCAATGTGATCATTCCTGAAATGTATGCAGGTGTTGCTTTCTTTTTTCCGCAGATTGAAAGCGGAGAACCTTTGTTAAGGGAAAATGTGGGTGATCTGCTGATCTCGCAACCGTTGGTTGTGGGCAATGAAATCTCTTCGCAGATCAGGTTGACGATGCGGAATAAGGAAGTGAATGCGCTGGTGCAGTTTGAGGAATTGGTTCGGAAGATCAGCCGCTGATTTCGCTGATTTACGCAGAAAAAATTTCCAGCAATTTTCTGAGATCAATCCTCCGCAATCGCAACCAAACACTTTGCAAATTTCTCTTGCTTCAAATCCAGCTTCGAAAACATTTTCTCTTCTGTTTTTTCGACAAGGCTTTTTGCTTTTTCCAGCGCACGTGATCCTTCGCGGGTCATTTCGAGCAGGTAAATGCGGGCGTCTGTTTTGTTGAGTTTGCGCGTGACGAGCTTTTTCTTTTCGAGCAAACGGATCACTTTGGAAGTCATCATTACATCTGTTCCTGCAACGCGTGAGAGCGTTACCTGGCTGACAGGATGATTGAGTCCACCGAGATGTTCGAGCGAATCGAGGAGCAAATATTGAACGTGCGTAATTCCGATGGGATCGAGCACGGATTTCATTTTGCGTTGCCATGCATTGCCGGCTTGCCATAGCAGAAATCCAACAGATGCTACAGACTTTTTCTTTTTGGAAGGGAGGGGCATAGAAGTGGGGTTGCTCCAAAGATATGGAAAAAGTTGTCAGTTGTCAGTAGGCGGTAGTCAGTAGGCAGGCGTTAGAGGCGTTGGAGGCGTAAGTATCTAGTCAATAATAATGAGGATGTTGCTTTTAAAAACGACTGACAACTGACTACTCTCTTTAATCTTTTCCTTCGAAGCCGATGGTGCAGCCTGCTTTGAAACCGTAGCGGCTCGTGGTTTCTCCGGGCGTATAAATAACGGTTGCGGCTACCTGCGGGGCGAAATAAATTGGCAGTTTTTTGAGTGAGCTTGATAATTTAAAACGCGCTACAAAATCACAGCTCATTTTCCCCCATTCTTCACCGGTTCTGCTGCGGTAAAAATATTCAACACCAAGCGGATTTACGGAAAGATGTGTTTTGAAATTTCCTTTTGACGGAAGATAAAAACCGACACCTTCCGGAACAATGCACATTAAAAATGAAAGATAGCCCACACGAAAACCTGAACCACCGAGTCTGCTTAATATCCACAAACCACCAATCATACCCGCGGTGCTGTGCACGTATACACCACTGTTAAGCGATGTGCCAAAACCAAAATGGTAATTTAAAGTAACAACATCGCCCACCGGAACATGGAGTATTCCGCCGAATTCATTGAACCCGCGATCGCCCAGCTGAAACGTGCCGCCGTAAAAGCCACCTTCCAACTCTCCCTGTGAAAATGCGGTGATTGAAAAAAACGAGAGCAATAACACTACAAGCGCTTTCCGTTTCAAAGAGGAGATAATCATCGCTGATTAATTTAAAGTTTTACTTTGGCAGGGTTGGTGGTTGGTGGTCGTGAAAAAGGTCGGTGGCTATTTGAAAATTAATGATGATTGGTAAAAATTCTACATTACCTTTTACCACCAACTATTTTTTTACCCTCTACTACCAACTCTTTTATTGTCCGTTGCCGGGCGCTCGTAATTTAGATCCTTCCGGAACTTTACCTTCCCATTTATCCCTGATCACACCTTCTTTAACAGGACGGAAAGTTGTGCGGCGATTTTTCTGGTGAGCAGCTTCACTTTCTTCTTTCGTTCCCATTGCGAAAATATCTTTATCGGGAATCAATGGTTGTGTTTCACCAAAACCTTTTGCCTGCAAACGCTCCGGTGCAATTCCTTTTGAGATGAGATAGTCGACACAACTTTTTGCACGTGCCTGCGAGAGTGTGAGGTTGTATGCATCACTTCCTCGCGTGTCGGTATGCGATGCGATCTCCACACTGATGTTATCATTCAGCTCAAGGAAAGCGACAAGATCATCCAGCACTTTCTGCGATTCAGGACGCAGTGTAGATCTGTCATAATCGTATTCAATCCCGGGAATGACAATCTCACCTGCAGGAATCGGCGTGAGATAAAAATCATGTTCATACACTGTGCTTTCGGTAACACCAACGGTAGAAAGATTCGTTGCATCTCCGAAGAATTTATTTTTCTGCGCTTTGATATATAATTCTTCGCCGACAACAAGCTCTGCTTCATAATATCCTGCAGCATCCGTGATCACGAAAAAGGATTCTACGTTGCCACGGATATCTTTGAATGTAAGGAGCGCTGTACTGATTGCTTCTTGTGTTTCTGCATTATAAACGTGTCCATGAATAGAAAGTACGATCGGCTCATTTGAAAATTCATACGCGCGGTAGCAGAATCCGCTTCCCGGTCCACAATCTGCACATGGCTCACGATCGGAAGAGAAATAGCCGTGTTGTTGCAAACGATCTAAAACAAAATAGGCATCATCGCGTGATGAATTAAAAGGGGCTTCGAGATTTTTTGGTTTTGCCCAGGAAGAATCATCTGCGTTGAATGACGTTTTCACTACATCAAATCCGCCGAAACCGCCCATGCCGTTTGTGCTGTAGAATAAGGTGCTTGTCGTGAAATGGAAGAACGGTGTAACTTCATCATCCGCTGTATTGATCAGCGGCCCGAGATTTCTTGCAGCACTTGTATTTCCTTCTTCATCCAGCTGCACCATCCAGATATCCAATCCACCTTGTCCGCCTTCACGATCGGAAACAAAATAAAGTGTTGATCCGTCATTGGAAAGAAACGGCATCATGGTTTTAGAGCCGGGTGCATTTACATTCGGATCCAATTTTTTAGGTGCGAGCCAATTGTCGTTTACATTGCGGCACATAAAAATTGCGCTTTCTTTTCCGTCGGTGCTCCAGCGGGTGAAGAACAAATTTTCTTTTCCGAAAGAAACCATCGCGGCTCCTTCATTCGCCGGACTATTCAAAACAGAGATTGCGCTTGCAAGTGGTTGTGGCTGCATCCAGTTGCCATTCATTTTTTTCGCAACAAAAATATCCGTGGTGTAAGCGTCAACTCCGAGTCGTGTGAATTCCGGTGTAGATGCATTGCCGGGTTTCGCAGCTGTCAGCAACAATTGATTCGGATCGCCGTAATAGGTTGTAGCAAAAATGGCGGTACCTGAATTGATAACGGTATCCATTCGCTTTACAAGCACTTCACGTTTTACATTGTTAGTGTCCATTGCAAAAATACAGCCTGCCTGGTTTCTTGTAGCGCGTTTGAATTGTGGTGATGACGCATCAAGTGGCTCAGAATATATTTCAAACTGCCTGATCGCTGCTTCGTATTTTGCATTGTTCATTAATGCAACGCCGTAATAATAGCGCACATCAGGAAAACGTTTGTCTTGCAAAAATAAAGCCTGGCGGTACCACAATTCTGCATTCTCGTAATCATGCAGCTGACGGTAACAATCGGCAGTACGATTTACCACATAACGTGTACGGGAATCACTTCCTTTTACAAGATTCGGATTTTTGAGCGATGCCGTATCAGCTGCTGCGGCTACAATGGAAGATGAATCAACAATCTTTTTCGGATTGACATACGGACGGCATTCGTAAGGGGTAACAAGATCGCGATCGCTGCCGGCTGCGAATGTGATGGAATGCTGGTAGCAGGCAAGTGCGAGCTTATAGTTTTTATCGTCGTACGCTTTATCGCCGAATTCAATCCATTCGCGACGACTCTGACCATACACCGAAAGTGTGGCCAGCGTAAAACAGAAAAAGGTAAAAAGTATGCGCCTCATAATCTCGGGCAGTTGGGTGCTACGACAGGAGTTTTTCTTTTTGCAATGTAGATCACGGAGAATTCTATTCCGCCGCGATTGTTGGTTGCCGGTTTAAGCGTTGATGTATTCACATCGTAGCTCATGCGGTAAGTAAATGCGCCATGCTTTAACCCGACTTCCATAATGGCAGCATCTTTCGAACGGAATGTTGGTCCGACGATCAAATACGATTCTGAATTGGCAAGGAAAATATTTGCCTGCAATCCAAGAACCATTTCTTTATCGTTGGTCTGCCACATGTAAAGGAAACGCGGCTGCAATTGCAAACGCGGATTAATTCCGACGCGGGCTCCTGCATGAATAATAAAGTGCATCGGCAATTTATTATTGTAACCATAAAATGTTTCTTTAGGCTGATTCAAATGGAATGCAGAAAATCCAATGAACGGATTTACACGGCTTGTTTCTTTTGCATAATAATACAATGCGCCTGTGCTGATATCGAGTAAATAATTTTTCTCTACGTTATTATTTTCTCCGCTTGGCATTGACATATCAAAACCACCGCCGCTTGCAAGTGTATATTGATTATCCCATGACAACCTTCCGAAGTCAACACTTTTTTGAATCACGCCTGCTTCTATTCCGAACGCAAGATGATGGTGATTGTTTTTATCCAGCTGAAGATCGTACGCGCCTGCAAGATTTACCTGCAGCACATTAAAATTTCCGAAGCCTGCACGATTGTCCATGATCTGCACTCCTACTCCATACCGTTTAATCGGCATGTCGAATGCAATTGCGGCAGTCTGGAATGGTTTTGTAGCAACCGCAGACCATTGATTTCTATAATTCGCGTGAATGCGATAATAGCCATCAAACATCCCGGTCATGGCAGGGTTTAAATAAATCTTCGCCGCATCATAATGCGTCAGGTGAAAATCCTGCGCTTTCGCTGAGAGCATCAGCAAAACGAGGCAACCTGAAAGCAGAATCCGTCTGATCATTTTATACTTATTGTGTCAGTTTATCTAAGCAATGTTACATCACCATGCAGATGGTGCTCTTTGGCGTCAGGTGTTTTCGCATAAATCGTATACACATACACACCGATCGGCTGCGGAATTCCGTCACGTGTTCCATCCCAACCCGGAGATTGATTTGTTCCCACGTAAATTAATTCGCCCCAGTTATTGTAAATGCGCAATTCAAGATCATCGAATGGTCCGCCGCGTACCCAGAAGAAATCGTTTTGTCCGTCACCATTCGGCGAGAATGCATTCGGCACAACAGGTGGTGCTGTAATAATATAATCATTCACCGTTGTATCTGTACAGCCGTTTGAATCTGCAACCACAAGCGTTACCGGGTATGTACCGGAATACAACCAGGAATGATTCGGATTCTGCGATGTAGAAGTTCCTGATGAATCACCAAAATCCCACCACCATCCGACAATATTAAAATAAGACTGATCGGTAAAGCTGACGAGCTGTTGTGCAATTGCAGCGCTTGCGGGATTTGCAGTGAATGCGGCAACAGGTGAAGGATAAACGGTAACAGGTTTTGTCAATGTATCCTTACATCCGAAATTTGAAGTGGTGATCAATGTTACATTCCAGTTTGCTGCTGATGTGTAGTTATGATAAACCGGTGTTCCTGTAGCAGTTCCATTGTCACCGAAATTCCATTCGTAGCTGACGATGGTTCCGAAAGGAATAGAAGAGCTGTCTGTAAACATTGTTCCGTCATTCAAACAATATCCTGATGTAGTAAAATCAGAAACAGGATCAGGATAAACCTGTGCCGGAATTACGATTGAATCGGGACAACCATTTGATGAGGTAACAACGAGTGTAACATTATAATATCCACCGGCAGGATACGTATGACTTGGATTTTGTGAGGACGAAGTATTGTTTGTCGGTGGATTTCCGAAGTTCCAATTCCAGTTGATGATGGAGGTAACAGAAGTAGAAATATCTGTGAATTGAATCGGAATACCGGGACAATCGCTTACCCATGTGAAGAGCGCATCGGGAGCAGGAATGATTGTAACGAACAAGGTATCGTGCTGCTGCTGACATCCGCCATTATTAAGCGAGTTGAAAATAATAGTTACACCTCCATTGGCAAGATCTGTTATTCCCGGAAGGTAATTGACCGTTAAACCATTATTTCCATTAGGGAAAGTTCCGTCGCCTGTGGTTGACCAGTATCCCTGGCCTGTGGCAGTGTTTGCAGTAATGGCAAATGGCAAATTACTACATGCAGTATCTGGTCCGCTTGCGGCAACGTTTGGTGGTGGTGTGAGGAATAAAATAAGCGTATCTGTTTCCGGGCTGCATGAGCCATTACCTGTTGTGCTTGCGAATAAATAAACCTGCCCGGCACTGCGATCAGCAAGACAAGGAATATAAGTTGTGCAGCTATCACCAGGATTAGCAAACGATCCGCAGCCTGATGTTGACCAGCTGATTCCGCTTGCAAGTGTAAAGCTTGAACATACCGCAACGTAAGGTGTATCACGGCAAACTACAAGATCAGGTCCGACAGTAACTGTTGGTCCGGGTGTGAAATTGATGAGGACTGAATCTGTATTCTGCGAACAAAGCGATGCGCCGGTTGTGGTTAATGTCAAATATGTAAATCCTTGTGCGATCTCTGTAGCAGTTGGTGTATACGTTGCATTCAGCACAGTTGAATCTGGAGTAAACGTTCCCGGTCCAGACCAATACCCTCCGCCTGATGAATTCAGCACATTACCACCTAATCCGAATGTTGCATTATTCGTACAGGCAAACGTATCATTTCCTGCAAGCGCAATCGGTGGTGGAATGATGTAAACGGTTTGCATGATGGTATCATCACAACCTAAATCATTTGTTGCAGCATGATAAACCACATACGTTCCGCTTGCGGCATATGCATGGGTCGGATTTTGTTGCGTTGACGTTGACATATCACCGAAATCCCACCAATAGCTGCTGATGGTAGAATTAGGTGAAGGAACAGAGTTATCCGTAAATGTGATTGGCTGACCTACGCAGGCACTGTCGTTTGACGGAGTTATTGCAGTTGTAACGTAAGACAACTGAACCGTCTGGTAAGCAGTATCCGCACAAGCAGTTCCGACATTGATAACGAGATAAACGTTATAAGGTCCGAGGCCCGGGTACGTATAATTCGGACTTTGAATGTTTGATGTGTCATTAAGCGTGGAACCATCGCCGAAATCCCAGAAGTAAGAGCTGGTAGGATCGCTGTTATTTACAAATTGAACATTGCTTCCCGAACATACGCCGGCAGGAGAACCTAAATAGGCTTGAGCAACGGGTGGACAGTAAATAACATTGAACTGAAAATCTCTTTGAATTTCACCGATCTTAATTCCATTACGGAATTCTTCCACTTTCACACCCGCAACAAATTGCCCGACATTCGGAGGAGCGCCTGTGATGTAACCTGTTTGCGGATTAACAATAAGATTCGGACCACCGCAGGAATTATTCGGTCCATATCCTGCCTGGTAAGTAACGGGAGTATACGTTGCATTACCGGCAGAGATTGACGGGGTCATGCTATCGTTTGGTGCAAACCAGCTGTAAACGAGCGAATCTCCGTCTGTATCCGTTGCAGAAAAATCAAAATTAATTTGTTCGGCCTGGCAAACAAAAACAGGTGGTGGATTCACCCAAACCGGTGAGCTGTTGGTGATAAGCTGCGACATGTCGGGAATGCGTGTATTCCAGTTATCACCTGAGGTCAATGGATTGACAATATTATTTAATGTGCTGTTCCTGCAGCAATAGCGGACAAAAAGAAAATAGCCACCTGTGAGTGGAGGGAAAATATTTACAACTCGTGTATAAATCGCTTCCTCGAGACAGAGCCCGGGATTTACAGCACAGGTATCCACGTATGGATTTACCGGAACTGCAGTTGTAAAGGGCATTGTAAAATTTTTATTCGGAGTAAATCCGAATCCATTCTGGTCACGCACTTCAACCGTAACGCTACCGGGGAAACCTGCATTGCCGGGACGACAATCGCGATATATCTTAAGTGTAACACGGTAGGAAGCGCCACCAATATGCTCGTACGTCAGCGAACCGCCAACAATGTGCGTTGCATTTGCAATAAATGAACATAGCAAAGCCACACAAAGTAAAGTAATCCTTCTAATCATGGAATTTTGCAGGGTATTTGGGTGTTATCTGCCGTGTCTAAGATACAACAATTGACCAAAGTACCAATTCAGCGGTATAAAGCGTTCAGGGAAACCTCGTTAATGCAATGAATCACTGACATTCAGCTGCAGGAAACCACCGTAGCTGCAGGCCGTGACATGCACATAATAGTTGCCCTGCGGAACTCCTGAGAGATTAATGACGGGCCGGCCGAAAAGCGCTTTCATGCCTTCCATATCCGGCAGGAAAAGCGGGACGCCATGATGATCGCCGAATAAAAGCCGCTGATAATTGGCCTGGTCATACAAGTAAACCTGTGAACGGGTTTTTTGTTTCGGAAAAAATATCAGCAGGCTGTCATCGGGAAAAGTGCGTTTTAAAATTATAGGCGTAACGCTGAAACGCGAGGTATCGGTTGCTTGAAGATATGCGTCAGGAATTTCGACTTTATGAAGCTGGCGTTCTTTGCCGGTTAAGATCCAAAAAACAAATGCGCCTGCTGCAAAAAGAACAACGATCGCAAGGAATACGGGAAAAAAGGAGCGTCGCATACCTGCAATATCGTGAATCGGCAGGTGAATCGCAATCTTATTTTCAATTGTCATTTGCAGCGTGAAAATTTTCCTTCCGAAATTCTTTTATCTTTGAAAGTAAACCACAAACCCTCATGACCCGAAATTTACTAGCTGGCATTATAGCCGGAATTTTTATTTGCTGCTCAGCTGGCGCACAGATCAATGTGCAATGGGTTGGCCGATACACTTCTGCCGGAAATAATATTGACCGTGCTAAATCGATGGTGGTTGATCCGTCGGGGAACAGCTTCGTGGTTGGAACGGGATGGAACGGAACCAATTTTGACATTGTTGCCATTAAGCTTGATGCCAACGGAAATCAGCAATGGGTAAGCGCTTACGATGGAACAGGAAATGGTTATGATGAAGCAAGAGCAATTGTAACAGACAGTGCAGGTAATGTTTATGTAACAGGTTACAGCGCCGGTTTGTCAGCGAATTATGATGTGGTAACTATTAAGTATGATCCTTCTGGCGTTCAGCAATGGGCTACGCGCTATAACGGAACGGCTAACGGATTTGATGAAGGTTATGATATTGCTGTTGATTCTTCGGGCAATGTTTATGTAACGGGTGGAACAGTTACTACTACCAGCTTCCTGAATTATATTACAATTAAATATAACAGTGCTGGTGTGCAGCAATGGGCTACGACTTACAGCAACACGAATAATTCAACGAATACGGAATGCGCTTATGCAATCAGTCTTGATTCGACAGGAAATGTTTATGTTACCGGGACAAGCTACGCGAGCACTGTGCTGGATCATGACATTGCAACTATAAAATATAATAATGCGGGCGTACAGCAATGGGTAAGCCGCTACAATGGCCCGGGAAGTAAATTTGATGCAGGGAATGATATTGTTGTAAATGCAACAGGAGAAGTTTTTGTTGCAGGCTATGCACGCGATCTTGTAGGCACAACGAATTACAGCTATGCTACGCTAAAAATAAATACTGCTGGTGTGCAACAATGGGTAAGCATTTATAACGGACCGGGAAATGATTATGATGCTGCGAATGCGCTTACACTAACACCTGCAGGAAATATTGCTGTGACCGGACGCTCACTTGGAACAGGTGCTACTGCAGAAGATATGGCGACCATTCTTTACGATCCGAATGGTGCGGTTATCTGGACACGACGATTTGACGGTGGTGCTGTGAATTATGATGAAGGTGTTGCTATTGTTGCAGATAGCTCGAACAGGGTTTTTGTAACGGGCTACAGCTACAAAACTTCGAACAATGATTACCTGACCATCAAATACGAAGCGAACGGTGATACTGCATGGATTGTGCGATACAACGGAACTGCAAATAATTCTGATCAATCGTATGCAATTGCTATCGGACCAACGTCTGAAGTTTATGTTGGTGGAATGTCGAAAGGGGCCGGAACCAATGAAGATTTTACTGTGGTGAAATATTGCCAGCTTGTTGCTACTGCCTCTGCGGATACTTCTCTTTGTCTCGGCGCTAGCGCGAATTTATTGGGAACAGGATCATATGGCACCATCGACAGCATCTGGTGGACACCGACAACAGGATTAAATCAATCGAATATTGTAAACCCTGTTGCTACGCCATCAGTGACAACGACGTATGTGCTTCATGTAAGAAATCAATACGGCTGCATTGATCTTGATACAACTGTTGTAACTGTATTTCCTTTGCCGGGACCGCAAATCATAACGAGCGGACCAACCTCATTCTGCATTGGTGATTCTGTTACGCTGACAGCAATTGATACCACCAACTTTACTGTTACGTATCTCTGGAATACATCTGATACAACAGCGAGCATTACGGTTGATTCTGCAGCGACGTATTCTGTAACCATTACGAATGCAGCAGGATGTTCGGGCATCAGTGCTATTTCTGTGAGCATTAATCCGAACCCGATTATTTCTGCGGGTATAGATACCGGGTTCTGCCAGAGTACAACTATTTTACTTTGCGCGAATGGCGGAACCAACTACGCCTGGTCACCTGCATTCGGATTAAGCGATACAACCATTGCTTGTCCGACAGCAGGACCAACTTCAAGCACCACATACATTGTCTACGGAACTGACGCGAATGGTTGTGCAAGCTCGGATACTGTTTCAGTTACTATTTTTCCTTCGCCATCTGTTCCTGTAATTTCAAGAAACGTTGCGGTGCTTACTTCTACTGCAGCTTCTTCTTATCAATGGTATTTTAACAGCGCAATTATTACAGGTGAAACAAATCAGACCTACACGCCGACACAAAACGGAAATTATTATGTGGTGATCACGGATACAAATGGTTGTTCGTCTTTTTCGTCAACGTATTCCATGATCGATGTTAATGTGCGTGAATTGTTGCAGGCGAATGGGGTGAATCTTTATCCGAATCCGAATAATGGAAATTTCACTGTGCAATTTGATCAAAAAGGGTTGAGCAGTGTAATGGAAATTTACAATGTGAACGGACAAAAAGTTTACGCACAGAATTTCAATACGAACGGAATTGTTACTGCTGATTTTAATCTTGATGTTGAAGCAGGAATTTATTTCATTCGTGTTTTGCTGGAAGACGGAAGTGTTTTGACGCAGCGTATGATTGTTGAATAAAATTTTTGTTCTGATAAAAAGACATGTCGTCCTTCGGCTTCGCTCAGGATGACATGTCTTTTTAATTCTGACTAATTTGGTTTTTTAAGTATTAATAATTTATACAATGGATTTACCGAATATTATTAATTCAGCAGGAGTAAGCTTAATACTTCTTGCGTTTATTTTGCTGACGATCGGAAAAACAAAATCGCAGGATAAATTGTACAACCTGCTCAACCTTATCGGTGCGGGACTTGCGTGTTATGGTGCGATTCTTATCGGAGCAATTCCGTTTGTGGTGCTTGAAGCGATTTGGTGTGTTGTGGCTGTTTATGGGTTATTGAAAAGGGGGTAGTTGTTTGTTGTTTGTTGTTTGTTGTTTGTTGTTTGTTGTTTGTTGTTTAAAAATAATTTCGAGACAATTTCAGACCAACAACGATTTGGACAAAACATTTTTAACAACAAACAACAAACCTTTTTTTCAACCTTTTTTTTAACCTTTTTTCCCGACCTTCGATCCGATGAAAATTCTTGGTGTTATTCCCGCTCGATTTGCTTCTACACGGTTTCCCGGAAAACCTCTTGTTGATATTGGCGGAAAAACAATGATCCGACGGGTTTACGAGCAGGCGAAAAAGGCAACGAAACTTTCTGAAGTGGTTGTTGCGACGGATGATGAGCGGATTGCGGATGAAATTAAGAAGTATGGTGGAAATGTGGTGATGACTTCCGATAAACACCAGAGCGGAACGGATCGTTGTGCGGAGGCTGTGAAAAATATTGCGGGTGAATTTAATGCGGTAATCAACATACAGGGTGATGAGCCGTTTATTCTTCCTGAGCAGATAAATTTACTGGCGGCATTATTTGAAAATTCCGAAGTAGAGATCGGCACGCTGGTGAAAAAATTATCGGATGTGGCAGATCTGGATAATCCGAATACGATGAAGGTGGTGCTTGACATTCTTGGAAACGGAATGTATTTCAGCCGCTCGCCTATTCCATTTGTTCGCGGGGCGGATAAAAAAGACTGGCTGCAGAAAAATTTATTTTATAAGCACATTGGCATTTACGGTTATCGTACGGATGTGCTTGAAAAATTAACTGCACTTCCGCAAGGGAAATTAGAGCTTGTTGAATCGCTTGAACAATTGCGCTGGCTTGAGAATGGTTATAAGATCCGTACTGCGTTTACTGAGTCGGAAGCAATTTCTATTGATGCGCCGGAGGATATTGAGAAGTTGAAGAGGGCTGGACTTATTTGAGGGAAAGAGTTTAGGGGGAACCCTTCGACAAGCTCAGGGCAGGCTAAAAATTACGAATGAAGGCGAATATACGAATGCTATGATGGGAAAGAAATACTGATTACGGATTACAGATTACCGATTACAGATTACCGATTGGCAAAAGGGAACGCGGAGAAATGGTGCTGAAGATCTTTATGCAGGGATAGGAAAAGCGGGACTTATTTAATGCAAATTGTATGATGGTTTCAAAGGCTTTGTTGGTTGCGCTATTTACATGGTTGCTTAGTGCGCTTGGCGGGGCTTTGATTATGTCATTGGTGACAGCAATAAACTTGCTTTCCGGAAGTTCAGAATCTTCAGGTTTTGAATCGAGCGGTGTGATATGGATCTTTGGATTAACATTAATGATCAGCCTTCCGTTACTCCTTCTTATATTTCCATTAAATACGATTCTTTTAATTCTTATTAAAAAGTTGCCCGGAACAACCAGCTCATCATTTAAAACGTTTCTTCTTTTAGCGGCGTCAACTATTCTTTCGCCTTTTGTTATCGCGATACTTCCTTATAATAGATCCCTTCTTTTTGAAAATACATTTCACTTTGCATTAACAATTGCAGGATTTGTTCTGATCACTTTTACCTGTTTCATACTTGTCAAAAACTTTCGGACAAGCATAACGTTGTATGTTTTTTTAAACGTGCTATCGCTGTTCGTGCTTAGTTTTTTATCCCGACAACACGATGCAATAAATTATGATTCATGGGGAAGTCTGGCCCTGTGTTCTATGTTTCATGTTCCCGGCACAATTACGCTTTTTTTGTTCGCGCGTCAATTTAGGTTTTTCAGCAATGCTACTTTTTAACGCTAAGGCGCGGGGACGCAAAAGGGAACGCGGAGAAATGGTGCCGAAGTTCAAATCAAATTACGAATAGAAACAAGCAAACTTATTTGCCAGCCTCCTTCCAATTCGTATCTTTCTCAGGTGAATCGCCCCTTCTACTATTTTATTTTTCCTCTTTTCCTTTTGTTGTTTGCTCTGCCGACGGGCTTGTCTGCGCAGAAGCAAAAACAAATTGACAGTCTTAATGCGCTCTTAAAAAATGCACCTGATACGCATAAGGTAAAGCTTCTCATACGGATCAGCTTCGTTTATAACCGGCTGAATATTGACTCTGCTACTGTACATGCAAATCGCGCGGTGGAGCTTGCGAGTCAGCTGAAAGATTCTTTGCTTATTGCGGAAGCTCTTCTCCAGCTGGCGGTGGTACAGGTAAATGTTTCGGATTATGACGAAGGTATTTCGAATGCGCTGATTGCTTATCGTATTCTTGAGAAAAACAAAAATTATGTTCAGTGTGCGTATGCTGCCAACATTATGGGAAATGCGTACACCGGCTGGGGTTATAATCCGCAGGCGCTGGAATGGTATAAAACCAGTCTTTCATTCGCAGAAAAAACAAATAATGAATTCAAGATCGCAGTTGCGCTTTTCGGGATGGGCAATATTGAATACCAGCTGAAAATGTTTGATTCTGCAGCCACGCATTACAAACGCTGCGAAACATTATTCCTGCGCCTGGGAAAAAAGCGTGAGGCATCTGCTGCATTATTAACGCGTGCCACAATCATTTCTGATAAAGGTTTGCATTATGAATCACTGCAGCTTTTGCTGGGGATGCAAAAAGATATTGAAGAGCTGAATGATTTTTATTACCTCGGAAATTTTTACAGGCAGACCGGCGCGTGCTACCGTGAACTAAAAAAGTACGGAACCGCTTTTGAACATCAACGCATTGCACTGGGACATTTCAATACGATCAAAAGTATTGCTGATGTGCGTGATGTTTACAAGGACCTGGCGAAAACTTATTCTGCCGCAGGTAATTCTGACAGCGCGTATCATTTCCTGAGCTTGTATGTGGCGATCAATGATTCCATTTTCACTTCTGAAAAATCGGAGAAGCTCGCAGAGATGCAGGCGAAATTTGAAAGTGTTGAGAAAGACAGGAAGCTGCTTAAAAACGATATTGTCATCCAGCAACAAGCGAATCAACGAACGCTATTGATCATTGGTTTCGGACTGATGCTTGTGCTTGCGATCATTGCCGGGCTCAGCTATCGTCGTAAGCGCCGTGATAATCTTGCTATTAATGCGGAGAAGAAAAAATCAGATGAATTGCTGCTGAACATTCTTCCTGTTGAAACTGCGGAAGAGCTCAAACAATTCGGTTCTGCAAAAGCGCGCAGCTTTGAAATGGTGACGGTGATGTTTACCGATTTCAAAGATTTTACGGCGATGTCGCAGAAGCTTACAGCGGTGGAACTGGTTACGGAGATCAATGAATGTTTTATTGCATTCGATGAGATCACGCAGAAATATGGCATTGAGAAAATTAAAACGATCGGTGATGCGTACATGGCGGCGGGCGGACTTCCTACTCCGAAAGCAACGCATGCTGTGGATGTGGTGAATGCTGCGCTGGAAATACAGGAATTCATCCGCAACCAGAAAAAGAAAAAAGGCGAAATGGGATTTGACATTCGCATTGGTATTCACAGCGGACCTGTTGTTGCAGGAATTGTCGGTATTAAAAAATTCGCTTACGATATCTGGGGTGATACGGTGAATACGGCTTCTCGTATGGAGAGCAGTGGTGTGGCGGGCAAGATCAATATTTCATCGGCAACGTATGAGCTTGTGAAGGATGAATTCCGTTGTATACCCAGGGGAAAAGTAAATGCAAAAGGCAAAGGTGAAATTGAAATGTATTTCCTTGCTGAATCGGCTTCGGGTGCAGATTACCAGGCGGCGGCGGAATATATTATCACCAGGTTGCGCAATGAGCTTTCTACGGATTTTTATTATCACAACGCTGCGCATACGCTTGATGTAACACAGGCTACCGAACGAATTGCAACGCTTGAAGGAATTACTGATCCGGAAACTTTGCTCGTATTAAAAACCACTGCGCTTTATCATGACACAGGTTTTCTCGAAAAGTATGCGGATAATGAAGAAACTGCGGTGAACATTGCCAAAGGAGCCTTGCCTGAATTCGGCTATTCGCCCGTGCAGATCGAAACCATCAGCAGGCTCATTCGTGCTACCGCGTTAAAAGCTGTGCCTGGTGACCTGCTTGAATGTATTGTGAAAGATGCAGACCTTGATTACCTCGGCCGCGATGATTACAAATTACTTTCGTTGCGATTGAAGCAGGAATGGGAGCATCAGTCGCTGCACAAAACGATGCCGGAATGGTACGAGATGCAAATCAGCTTTCTTTCGGCACATCGTTATTATACGGCTACAGCAAAAGAGCAGCGTGAAACAAACAAACAAAAACATTTGGCAGAAATTAAAACGACACTTGAAATGTGGACGAAGTTTGAAGTTTGACACCTGATGAAAAAAATGTACGATGTACGATGTACGAATTACGATTTAAAATTTCCACCACCATTACGATTACGGAAATACACAGAAATAAAAAACTCCGCTGTAACAGGCGGAGTTTTTTTTATGTTATAATTCTGAAGCAATTAATCCAGCACTGCTGAATCGTTTGCTTTATCGATTGGCAACGTAAAATAGAAACTTGATCCGGAACCTTCTACACTTTCCACCCAGATTTCTCCGCCGTTCTTTTCAAGGAACCCTTTTACCAGCAACAAGCCGATGCCTGCGCCTTTATTTTCTTTCCTTGCATGTGAGAGTGTATTCATCTGCGGCGTAAAAAGTTTTTCCTGGATTTCTTTTGTCATTCCAACGCCGGTATCTTTTATTTCAATGATCACTTTATCGTCCTTCACTTTTGCCGTAACAGTGATCTTTCCACCGTTATGCGAATGTTTTATTGCATTGGAAACAATATTCTGGAGGATCGAAAGCAACATTTTTGCATCAGCGAACACGGTGGTGTTTGCATCAATTTCATTGTGAAGGTTTATTGCATTGATGGCGGCCGTTTCATTCAGCGATTCAAACACTTTGCTCACGAAATGCACCAGTTCGATCTTCGCAGGCGTGAATGCCTCAGAAGCATATTTGATTCTCGCCCACTCTACTAAATAATCCAGCATTGCCAGCTCATTTTTTGTGGAGGAATAAAGCAGCTGAAGCATTTCTTTTAAATCGTCCCGTTCCATCTTTTCGAAGTTGGAGCGCAGGTAATCTGAAGTGCTGATAATTCCGGCTAACGGACTTCTAAGATCGTGCGAAAGAATTGCAAGCACACTTTCTTTATGCGTGTTGAGCTCTTCCAGCTCTTTCACATATTTCTTTATTGCATCTTCTGATTTTTTGCGTTCCGTTAAATCGCGAAGGATCTTCACGTACCCGAGCAGCTCACCATCTACGCCTGTGAATGGAAAAACCAAACCATTTGCATAAAACAGGCTGCCATCTTTAGTAATGTGCCACCTGTTATCTGTTGCTCGTCCGTGTTTTAGTGAAGCTTCAATTTCACTTTGCGGAATACCATTGGTTTTATCTTCATCGGTAAAAATGATGTCGAAATGTTTTCCAATCACTTCTTCCGTTTCATAGCCGAAAATATTTATTGAGCCGGAGCTCCAGCTATTAATATGCAATTCCTTATCCACAGTGAAAACCGAATAATCCTGCAGGCTATCAAGTATCTGGCTGTAAAACTCTGCCGTAGGAATGTAATGATTTTTAAGAATCTTGGTAGGTTCGGTTTCGCTTTTCATCTGATGAGGCCTGGTAATTGGGAAAAAATCAAAAGGAGGAAAATACTTAAGTACGTGAAGGTACTGCTTTCCTTCCTTAAACTTTTATCAATAAGTCACAAACTGAAGATAAACCGGGTTATCCAAGCGCAGAAATGATCTTGTTTGGGAAAAGATCATATTCAAACAAATCAAACGGTTTTGTAAGAAATGCTTTTGTTCCGAGCGCCATGCACTTTTGCCTGTAAGCCGGGTTAACGGTGGAAGAGCATGCGAATATCGGTATGTTGCTCAGCTTCGGGTCGCGCGTCAACTCTTCAATCGTTTCAATACCGTTGATAATGGGCATGTTTATGTCGGTCAAAATTAAATCCGGACTTTTCTCGCTTCCTCTTAACATTTCAAACAAGGCTTTTCCGTTTTTCGCCCATTGCACTTTTGAAAATGCGGGATGCTTTACGAAACTTTTGAGCATAAATTCTCCATCGTCTACGTCATCCTCTACAATAATAATATGCAAATTCCGCAATGCTTTATTTATCATCTTCATTTGTTATAACAGGGAAAAAACAAGTGGAAAACGCTTCCATGCTCTGAACTTTCTACCGTAATTTTTCCCGAATGATTTTCCATGATTTTTTTGCAGATCGCTAATCCGATTCCATTGCCGGAATATTCATCAGGCATATGGAGACGTGCAAAAATGGTGAAGATTTTTGTTGTGTAGCTTTCATCAATCCCAATTCCGTTATCCTGCACACTTATTCTAAAAAACTTTTTATTCGGCACATGAACGTCAACACAGTCTGTTATTTCTGAAGTAATAATTAGTTCAGGCGCAACATCTTTCTTCCTGTATTTAATTGCGTTGGCAATAAGATTGGCAAAAAGCTGCCTCATCTGCACGCACGCCGCTTTTATAACCGGCAACTGGTGAACTGTTACTGTTGCTGAATTTTCCCGTATCAGCAATTCTAAATCTTCTGTTACCTCTTTTAACACTGCATTCAAATTCACTTCTTCCGATTCGATGCGTGATGTGCTGCTTGCATATTTTACAAGGTCATCAACAAGCGAATTTAATCTTAATGCCGAATTACGAATTACCCCCAGGTTACTCAGCTTGTTATCTTCAACTGATGCAGTTTTAATAGCACCCAATTGGGAACTATACGCAACTATTTTCCGCAACGGCTCCTTTATATCGTGCGAAATAACATGAATGAATTGTTCCAGGTTAATGTTTGTCTGGTTAAGCTCATTCACCTTCATTTCCAGTTTTTGCTGGTAAGAAACCAGCGCTTCCTCCTGCTTTCTTTTTTCCCTCAGATCCGTTACTACAATCCCGATTCCCGAAACCATTGGCTGCAGGCTGGTGAGGGATAAATAGATCGGCAACTTTTTCCCATTAACGTTTAAAACAATTTCACCTTTGCTCGGACCGTGGATGAGGTCGGCTTTTAATTGTTGGAATTGTCCGACAGAATCAACGTAAGAATTAAAATAGGTGCCGATAATTTTATTTGCAGGAAGGTCGATCAGCTTTGCAAAATATTCATTGCAGTATAAGATCAAACCTTCTTCAGAAATGCTGAGCGCGCCTTCACCGAATTTCTCAATAAGTATCCTGTAGGTATAATCTGCACTTTCGAGTGAATAGATCTTTGGCTTTCCTCCTTTATTAAGCACAAGCGCATCGATCGCACCTTCTTTAATCGCGCTGATTATAGTATTCGCTTCAAATAGCTGATTTTTTAATTCTTCTATCTGCTGCAAAAGTCCGTCTGTATTTTTTGCTGTTTCCAAATCTTTATTCTTTATTCGAGACCTAAAATTTTCAATACTTTTTCCCTATCGGATAAATCGCCAACGATCGTGCGCTTCGGTTCCGGTGCGTACTTTATCAATGTGGGTACGGCGAAGACCTGGTATTCAACTGCTTTTTCCTTTTCAACGCTGATGTCAATGATCTGCAGATCGAAATTATCTTTCAAATACTGATCACCTATTTTTTTCAGGTTTTCAATTGCTGTAACAGACTTCATGGACATTCCTGAAATAAATAACATAAATTGATAACGTCCTTCATTCATATGCTAACTGATAAACAAAGGTTTAATATTAAGTCCGACAAGAACACGTTCCTCATTCGACAGATCACCGATAATTTTACGGATCGGTTCCGGGAATTTTCTTACCAGCGTAGGTACAGCAAGTATCTGATCGCCTTCTGCCAGCTGTGGATTCATAAGCAGGTCGA
The DNA here is from genome assembly GCA_031412295.1 of Bacteroidota bacterium. GTDB lineage: Bacteria > Bacteroidota > Bacteroidia > Palsa-965 > Palsa-965. The sequence goes on along the minus strand of JANOCU010000015.1, from coordinate 384,042 downwards.
TTATCTCGATTGAATATTTTCCTTTCAAATGTTCTTCAGCATATTTTTTTATATTCTGCAATGCCTTTATCGACTTAGGTGTTTGGCCGGCTATATATAATAGCAGCTGCCATTCTGCGGGTTCAGTTTTCATTTGCTAATTTTCTTTTTTGCAACCTTTGGTGTGGTATTCTGGCTTGCACTTAATTCCTCTGTGGCTTTCAGAATGCTGAGCTCTTCCTGTACCGACTCGAATTCATTACGGAGCGCTTCAATATTTGCCTCGAGCACTCTACGCTTGCGGAGTATATCACGATCTTTTCTTTCCAGCTCACCCTGCATTTTCAGGGAAGAAATTTTTCTAATGAGCTGATAAGATTTTCGCGCAGACCCGGTTAAAAATCCTTCCGGTCCAAGTTCGTTGTCCAATAATACAATTCCCTTATCCGTAATAACGAATTCGCGTATTTGATTGGAGTGCCCCATTCCACGGGATTTTACAATAAAAACTCCCCTGTTTGTTTCACCCACACCTTCGATATCCCTGACTTTAATCCAGGTATCCACTAATGAAGCGATGGAATCTTCAGGCAGATCAGGTTTGTTGCCGCTCTCGTGGTTGCTTAACGACGTGAATACCGCAGTGATATTATTTATTTTTACCATATCAATTAACCTCACAAGCATTGATCTTACTTCATGCGGACTTCCAACTGTAATAAGATTACTGATCGGATCGATAATGATGGTGGATGGTTTAACTTCTTTGATGAGCTTATTTAATGTCAACAAATGCAATTCCAAACCATTCAGAGAAGGACGTGATGCATGGACCTGCAGATTTCCTTTTTTGATATATTTTTCAAGATTTACTCCTATCGAGTGCATGTTGCGTAAGAGCTGATGAGGCGATTCTTCAAATGCAAAATAAATTACCTTTTCATTTTTCTGACATTGTGCCGCAGCGAAATAGGAAGCTAGTGTTGTTTTTGCTGTACCTGCTGTTCCGGATATCAGGATATTATTTCCCCGGAAGACCCCACTTCTTGTAAACATTTCATCAATGCCGCGAACCCCTGTCGATATAACCTCAGAAGAAACTTTGTGATTCAATTTCAGAGATGTGATCGGTAAAACTGAAATTCCGTTTTCATCTATCAGGAATGGATATTCATTTGTGCCATGAACAGAACCCCTGTATTTAATTATTTTTAACCGGCGTGTTGCAACTTGTTGAATGGTTCTGTGATCAAGAAAAATAACACAATCAGAAACATATTCTTCTAATCCCTGGCGAGTTAATGAAGCTTCTCCCTGCTCACCGGTGATGATTGCTGTTACACCTTTAAGTTTGAGCCAGTGAAAAAGTCTTCTTAATTCTGCGCGAAGAATTGCCTGGTTATCCAATCCTGAAAACAACGCTTCAAGGGTATCGAGCACAACACGTTTTGCTTTTATTGTATCGATCGCATGACCTAAACGAATGAACAAACCATCGAGATCATATTCACCTGCTTCTTCTATCTCCGAGCGTTCAACACGGACATAATCAACTACTAATTTTTTCTGCGTCTTTAATTTTTCAAGATCAAATTCAAGTGATTTTACATTAAGTGTAAGATCAGCAGCAGGCTCTTCAAAAGACATAAAGACGCCGGGCTCGTTGTACTCTGTAATTCCCTTTATAAGGAATTGCATGGATAATAAAGTTTTTCCGCAACCGGGGCCTCCACAAATTAATGTTGGTCGACCTTTAGGAAATCCTCCATCGGTTACCTCATCTAATCCTTCAATTCCTGTCGGTGCTTTTGGAAATTTAAACTTCTTTTCTTGGGCTGTTATTTTTCCCACGGGACTTTGTTTTAATTATTACTCTTTTATGATTGAAACATGTCAATCCTGAATGTTGATGTAACAGAAACAAGTTATGGACCATATCTTTTAAGTATATAAATCCCAGTAAAAAGCCAGGTTTAAACCTAAACTTGTGGAAAAAACTACACATTTTGTGGAAACAGATTAGGGGTATTCACCAATGGAAATGTCGGAATCAACCCCTTGAATTGTCGTTTTTGCCCATCGCTAATTTCATCCTAACGTTGCACCTTTGTCAAGCTAAGTGAGACAATGATTACTATTTAAAAACGAAATTGAATGACAACTGCAACCACCTCCATCACAGTTGAAGCGACTGTAAATGCACCGTTAGAAAAAACCTGGAATACCTGGACTTCGCCGGAACATATTAAAAACTGGAATAATGCTTCTGACGACTGGCATACACCATTGGCAGAAAATGACCTTCGTGTCGGGGGGACCTTCACGTCGAGAATGGAAGCGAAAGACGGAAGCTTTGGTTTTGATTTCAGCGGAATATATGATGATGTAAAAACGAATGAGCGCATTGCTTATACAATGGGTGATGGAAGAAAAGTAACTGTACTCTTTTCAAAAGAAGGTGACACAACCAAAGTGACAGAAACTTTTGAAACTGAGTCACAAAATCCGGTGGAGATGCAGCGTGATGGATGGCAGGCTATTTTGAACAACTTTAAAAAATACGCTGAAACAATTTAAAGCCTCTGAGAATGAAAAAGACAAAAGTATTTTACTGGATCGTGACTGCACTTTTTGCAGCGTTCATGTTATTCTCGGCAATCCTGGATATACTGGTTGTGCCTGATGCAAAAATTATATTCGCACACCTTGGGTATCCTGAATATTTTATACCATTTATCGGTTGGGCGAAATTGCTTGGTGTTGTTGCAATTCTTATCCCGGCTTTTCCGCGTATAAAAGAATGGGCTTATGCCGGATTAGCGTTTGATCTTATCGGTGCAACGTATTCTGTTATTGCTGTTGAAGGTTTTCAGCTGCCGACGTTAACGATGATCCTTCCGTTTACATTTTTATTCCTGTCCTATACTTTATATCATAAGATAAGTAAGGCTGAAACTAAAGTTGCTTTTGCTTAATCTGTTTTTTGCTTCTGTCCGAAATATTTTTGATGCGGGTTTGTCAATGCCCCGATTATTTTCTCACTTCCTTCTTTTCTTCTGTAAATAATTCCGATTGCCAACGCTAAGGGTAAAAAATTTTCTTCTACGTGCTCAAGGCAACAGTTGTTTGTTCTTAGCGTGAATAGTCAGTTTCTTTAACGAGATAGATTATTCTTCTTCAGTAAAGAGTCGACCTGTAATTTCCTATGCTACAGCATTGATGTGAACATCAACACCCAAGGCCTTAAGCTTATCAAGATAACTCTTAATGTGCCTTGTTTTTCTCAACTGATCCAGGTATTCATAACCCAGTTCTTTATAAGGTTCGCGTGTTTTAAGAATATGATAAGCTGCACAAAGTATTTTATGACCTACAGCAATTAAAGCTCTTTTTTTCCCTCTGCGGGATACCAGGTTCTCATACTTTTTACGCAGATAGCAATTTTTGACACGCGATGCCGCCCAGGCACATTCTACTAATACAGGTTTTAGATTCTTGTTCCCAGGGGTGATCCGACCACTTTTTTTTTACCAGCACTCTCATTACTACCAGGACTCATTCCTGCCCAGGAAGCGAGATGGTGTTCGTTGGGGAATTTGCTCATGTCTGCGCCAATCTCAGATAAGAGGGCTAAAGAACCTAATCGCTGAACACCGGGAATAGTTTGTAATAGTTCCAACTCAACAGCATAATCTTTCGCTTGCTGATCAATTTGTTGATCAATTTCACCAAGCAGATCTTCAATATGCCCCAGGCTCTTACGCAATGTGCGTAGCATGAACTTATGGTGGTCTGTTAATTTACCCACCAATGCTTCCCTGAGCTGATCGGCTTTGGATTTTATTTTTCCATGGCACAAATCTATCAGTTGGTCAAAATCATTATTGTCTTCCAGCAAAGCATCAATAAGTTTTGTTCCTGTAACTCCGAAAATGTCCGTAATTACAGTACTTAATTTGAAATTAGCATCCTGTAATATCTTCTCAAAACGATTGCGTTCGGCAGTAGCTTGTGAAACCAGTTTTCGGCGATAACGGAATAAGTCTCGCAACTCACGAATGTTTCGCGGCGGAATAAAACTAGATTTTAGCAGCCCACTTAACAGAAGCTTCGCTATCCATTTGCTGTCTTTTTTATCCGTTTTATGTCCGGGCACATGTTTTATATGGCGGGCGTTAACCAACAAAATTTCGAAGTATTCTTCAAGAATATTAAATATTGGTTTCCAATAAACGCCCGTACTCTCCATAGCAATGTGAGTGACTCCAAATTCTTTGAGCCATGCACTCATCTTATGAAGATCGTTAGTGTAAGTATTAAAGGTTCGGGTTTCCGTTTTAATACCCGATCCTGATACTGTTGCGACTACGGTTTCTTTGTGAACATCCATTCCACAGCCGCGCGCAACTACTTGGTCAAAAGTAATTCCTTGTTCCATGGCCATCTTTAATTGTCTTATTAAGTTACGCCATTTACATGCTCGTTTGTGTTAAAGCTTATCATGAAAGTTTCTTTAGTAGAAAAGAAGCCTGCCTGCCGAAGCACTGGCCCGCACGGCGCAGGCAGGCAAAAGAATCGCCATCTGACGCGGGTTTGCCTAAATTCAAAAGGAAAAATCGAGCGAAAACCAAGCCGCGCCCTCACACTGGCCCGCCTTGGCTCCGTGGTTTTCTTTCGCACAAGCCCACGCGGATTTTTCCTTTTGAATTCTTAACGGCAAACCCGCTAAGGTTGGCACTTTCATATATTGGTATAGCGGAATTTTACTTTACCGACACCAATGAAAATGCTTTTGTCTATCAATAAAAAACTCCGCCGATGAAGCGGAATTTTTTTATTATTTATCGAATTAAAATTTACCTGAAACAGCTCCCGGCCTGTTCGCACCTTTCATTGCTTCATCGGGATCCTGTTCGGAAGAAATTTTTTCAGCGGCTGATGTCGGTAACACTTTGTGTCCGTGATATAATGCGTATTGTTTGGTAAACTCTGCACCGAAAAACATGATCATGGATGAATAAGAAACCCATAATAAGATTAATACAACTGATCCGGCTGCGCCATACGCAGAGGCAGGATCTGCTTTACCAAAATAAATGCTTAGTCCGTATTTCCCCAGCATAAAAAGTAAACCGGTAAGAATCGATCCGATCACTACATCTTTCCACCGGGTTCTTACATCAGGAAGAATTTTAAACATCAGCATAAAGAGGATGGTGATCACGGACATAGAGACAAGGAATTCAATTGCAAAAAACAAATAAGTTACGATATCCGGCAAGCTTCCTTTCAGCCACTCACTGAATGCTGCTAACAAGGTGCTGATCACTAACGACATTAAAAGGAGAAAACCAATTGACATAATTAATCCGAATGAAAACAAACGTGTCCTAAGCATTTTCACAAACCCTTTTGTCTTCTTTTGTTTTACGTCCCAGATCTGGTTCAATGTTTTTTGCAGCTGCACAAACACACCTGTTGCACCGAAAAGAATTGTTACGATGGCAAGAATGCTGGAAATAATTCCGGCATCCACTTCACTGGCTTTTGTAACGATCCCGCTGATCTGTTCAGCTGTTTCTTTCCCCATTATGCCTTCTACCTGGGTGGATATTTCTCCGCTTACCGCATCTTTCCCGAAGAAAAATCCTGCGATGTTAATGATTAAAACCAACAGTGCAGGCAGTGAAAAAATTGCATAATAAGCGATAACTGCACTCTGGCGAAATGGATCATCTTCATTCCACCCTTTATAGGTGTTCTTGAAAATCGTCCCTAATCCTTTTACTTTAATTTTCATGTGCATTGTTTTTTTCATTAGCAGCAAAAAGTGTGCATTAAATTTTGGCTATTTAAGGCCAAAGCATAGTAGCGCTTTTGAAATACGAGCAGCTTTTCAATGAAAAGATTCAGTTAAGTCATTACTGAATTTAATAACTGGGGAATTTTCTGCGCACTTTTATCGGCTTCAATGCAAGAACATTAAATTCAAAAGCGTGGCTGGCTTCCTATTTCTAACTTTTATCGTTGCGTAAATAAATAATCAGTGCTTCTTATCTCAGGCAAAATAAAAGCCGAAAACTATTTAATATTTAATTGTGCGCGTTTCCAAATCTCACCCGCTTTTATCACAGACAAACCGCACTCTTTTGATTTAGCACAATTGATCATCGCCTGCGCCAGTAATTTTGTCGGCAATGGTTTCATTGAACGCAGAAGACCAATTTTATTTAAGAACTGAATTATTTTCATGCTTATGACTTCCCCGTTTCTGTCAGTATTTTTTCGGGCTAATAAGGATGGTTTTAAAATTGCGACTTTTGAAAAACTTAAAACTTTTACCGCTTCCTCCAATTGTCCTTTCATCCTTGTATAGAATATGGAAGATGCACTGTCGGCCCCTGCTGATGAAACCAGCACATAATTATTAACCTTGTTTTCTGCCGCGAGTTTTGCAAATTGAAACTGATATTCATAATCAATTTTCCATTGCGCTTCTTTGCTGCCGGCGGTTTTAAGTGTTGTTCCCAGGCACGAAAATAAAACATCGCCCTGCACAAACTGTTTCCATTGACCGGGCTTGTCAAAATCAATTATATGCACGTTTAATTTTGCATGCTGCATTTCCGATTTGCGTCTCACGAAAATATCCACTGCATGAAACGAGTCGTCTTGCAGCAATAATTGAAGAAGATCAATACCGGTAGCACCTGTTGCGCCAATTATTATTGCTTTCAAATTCTTATTGAATTTCTGAAAATACAATCAAAAAGCCCTTGAAAATTTGAATTTTCAAGGGCTTCATTATTCTGCGGAGAGGGTGGGATTCGAACCCACGTTACCTTGCGGTAAACACACTTTCCAAGCGTGCGCGTTCGGCCACTCTGCCACCTCTCCTAGATAATCTTGTTTTCCTGAAGCCAAATGTAACCATCTATTGACTTAAAAAAATGTTCTCGTCGAAATGCCTCACTTCTTGTTTCGAAAGTTTCGTAGTAATGGAGTATTAACGGCCTTCTTCCCTTGGTAGCACGAACATCTCCTTTATTATGAATAGCAAGTCGTTTTTCAAGATTATTTGTGCTTCCATAATAGAAGCGGTTATCATATTGACTCTTCAGAATGTATGCAAAGAACATCTTATTTTATATAAAGGGTGGGATTCGAACCCACGTTACCTTGCGGTAAACACACTTTCTCCGAGGGAGTCCCTTGGACCAAGCGTGCGCGTTCGGCCACTCTCCGAGGGAGGTCCCTTGGACTGCCACCTCTCCCTATTTCCCTCCATTTTCGAAAGGACGGCAAAGATACAAATAGCATCGGCCTTGGCAAACATGTGCAATATATTCTACGCTTTGCTTTGGTTATTCATTTTAAACGACTTTCATAACACTTTATTGGCATAATGCTTTCTCAATTCATCGGTGGCTGTTTTTAATTAATTATTTTTGTCGATTATATTTTAAAGTTGAGAAAACGTCTGATGCTATATAGAAATTTAATGCTTATTGATGATGATGAAGAGGACCAGGAAATTTTCAATGCTGCATTAAAACAGGTATCTGCAGAAGCAAAATGTGTCAATTACAGTGATGCTGCAAAGGCATTAAATGCGCTTGACTCCTCAAAGGAACATCCTGATGTTATTTTTCTTGATCTGAATATGCCCATTATGAACGGACAGCAGTTTTTGATGGAAATAAAAAAGAATGAAGCATTAAAAAATATTCCCATTATTATTTTTTCCACATCGTCACATGCCGCTACGATAGAACTTACGAAACAAATGGGTGCCCACGATTTTATTACAAAGCCCGATGATTTCGATGTTCTTAAGAATATTTTAAAGCGGCTGGTGAAGAATTAAAGTAATTTATTTTGCAGTCAGAAAACGTAAAGAAAAATCTGCATTTCCCGGGTAACGGAGGTGAGCTCGGAGAGATAACGAGAAATTTCGACTGGTCAAAAACTTCAGTAGGACCAATGGAGAATTGGCCACAAAATCTGCGTCTGACTCTTTCAATGATTCTTTCTTCCAAATTTCCCATGTTCTTATGGTGGGGAAAGGACATGATCCAATTCTATAACGATGCTTATCGTCCGAGTCTTGGAAATTCCGGAAAACATCCGCTTGCATTGGGGCAAAAAGCGATTGACTGCTGGCCTGAGATCTGGGATATTATTTATCCGCTGATTCAGCAAGTGCAAACTACAGGACAAGCAACATGGAGCGAAGATCAGCTCATACCGATTTTCAGAAATGGGAAAATTGAAGATGTTTATTGGACATTCGGCTATAGCCCGATCTATAGTGAGAATGAAGAAAACATTGATGGTGTATTGGTAGTATGTACCGAAACAACAGAAAAAGTTCAGGCAAGAAAAGTGATTGAAGAAAGTGAAGAACGTTTCCGCAACATGGCGGAAGGCGCTGATATTTTAATTGCCACCAGCGATGAAACAAGAAATGCTACATACTTCAATCATGCCTGGACAGACCTAACGGGTAAAAGCATGCAGGAGCTTCTCCATTTCGGCTGGTCAGATCTTTTGCATGAAGAAGACCGGGAAGCTTTTCTTAATCTTCAAAAGCAGTCATCTGAAAATAATTTGCCTTATGCAAGTGAATTTCGCCTGCGCGATAAAACAGGTGCGTATAAATGGCTGTTTGCAAAAGGTACTCCCCGATCCAGGCACAATGGAACGTTTGCAGGTTATATCAGCACAAGCATTGATATTACACGACGTAAGGTCGTGGAAGAAAAGCTGATGGAGAGTGAACTGCAAATACGCAGCATGGTAACAAGCGCTCCGTTCCCGATTGGTGTGTATGTAGGCAAAGAAATGCACATTGTACTTGCAAATCAATCCATACTTGACATTTGGGGAAAAGGAAATGATGTGGTCGGCAAATCTTATATGGAAATTTTGCCTGAGCTTGAAAACCAGGAAGTATTTAACCAACTGAACAACGTACTTAATACAGGAATTTCTTTTCATGCAAAGAACCAACGGATAGATCTGGATATCAATGGTGAGCTGTTGCCATTTTATTTTAATTACAGCTTTACTCCTTTGTTTGATGCTTCAGGCAACGTATATGGTGTAATGAATACAGCAGCAGATGTCACCGATCTTAATCTTGCAAAACAAAAGGTAGAACAAAGCGAATCTAATTTGCGCAACATGGTATTGCAGGCTCCGGTTGCTATGTGTATTTTGACTGGCCCGAAACATTTAGTTGAAGTTGCAAATGACCTAATGTTCGAGCTTTGGGGTAAACCGGCCGAGGAGCTAATGGGTAAACCAATATTTGCTGGATTGCCAGAAGCAAAAAACCAGGGACTTGAACAGATCATGTGGAATGTTTATTCCACCGGGGAAACATTTAAAGCAGATGAACGTCCTGTAAGCTTGTCGCGTAAAGGAAACTATGAAACACTCTTCCTGAATTTTGTTTATGAACCTTATCGTGATGAGAATGGAAGGATCGTGGGCGTTCTTGCAGTGGCAATTGATGTAACTGAACAGGTTCTTGCACGCCAGAAGATCGAAGACATTATTGCCGAACGTACTAAAGAGCTGGCCGATACAAATCTGAACCTTAAAAAATCAAATTCTGAGCTGGCGCAATTTGCCTATATCGCTTCGCATGATTTGCAGGAACCGCTTCGGAAAATAAGTGTGTTCTCTCAGCTGCTTGAAAATTCACTGGGAAATATGAATGAACAAGCAGCAAATTATCTTTTAAAAATCCGGGATTCTTCTTCTAGAATGAACAAGCTGATCCGGGATGTGCTTACTTATTCCGAGCTCGTAAATGATCAACAGGGTTTTGAAACAGTCAATTTAAATACAGTGATCGCCGATATCAAAACTGATTTTGAACTGCTGATTGAACAAACAGGTGCGCGGATCGAATATGAAAATTTGCCTGTGGTGGAAGCAATTCCTTTGCAAATGGCACAGCTTTTCAGCAACCTCGCAGGAAATTCGCTGAAGTTTGCTCGCAAGGATATTTCACCGGTGATAAAAATTACTGCAAGCCTTTTAAGCAAGGAAGAACAAAACCAGCTTTCACTTTTAAGCGATCGTGAATATTATAAGATCAGTGTTTCAGATAATGGCATCGGTTTCAACATGGAACATGCCGATCAGATCTTCAGCATTTTTCAACGACTTCACCGCAAATCGGAATATGCCGGTACAGGAATCGGGTTGTCTATGTGCAAAAAAATAGCCCTGAATCATCATGGTGATATTAATGCGGATGGAAGCACTGAAAACGGGGCTGTTTTTAATGTGTTTCTGCCTTCCGGGAAATAAGCGTAAGCAAATTTTGTGAAAGTCCTTTCCAAGAGGCCCATTTTCAGGGCGAATATTCAATCCATATTCAAATAAGGCTTGTTAACTTTGTGCAACTTATTGACACAACAATTTCATTATTGATATGGACAATTCAAATAACCTGAGCGTAGAAGAAAATCGTGAGATAACATCTTTATATAAACAATACCAGGAAGATCCTGAAAAGGTGGATGATAACTGGAGAGTATTTTTCGAAGGGATGGAATTTGCCCAACTGAAAAATAATAACTCCTCTTCGACTGCTTCCACACAAGCTGCATTTGATAATGATGATCAGTGCAAGGATGTGAAGCTTGAGTTTAAAGTCATAAACCTTATTAACGGCTATCGCACACGCGGACATTTATTTACCAAAACAAACCCGGTAAGAGAACGCAGAAAATATACGCCCACACTTGATCTTGAAAATTTCGGACTGGATGAATCTCATCTCAACCTTACTTTTCATGCAGGAAGCATTATCGGATTAAGCGATGCAAAGCTCAAAGATATTATTGCACATCTTGAAGCTACGTATTGCGAAAGCATCGGTGCTGAATACAAATACATTCGCCGACCTGAAATTATTGCCTGGCTGGAACATAAAATGGAAAGCACTGCCAACGCCAAAGCTTTTTCCATTGATGAGAAAAAAAGAATTCTCAAAAAGCTGAATGAAGCAGTTGCCTTTGAAAATTTCATTCATACAAAATACGTCGGACAAAAAAGCTTTTCACTTTCCGGGATTGAAGCATTGATTCCCGCGCTTGATGCTGTTATTGAATATGGCGCTGAGCTTGGAATAAAAGAATTTGTCATCGGCATGGCACATCGTGGCCGATTGAATGTGCTGGCGAATATCATGGGAAAATCGTACGAAGAAATTTTCACAGAATTTGAATCGCTCGAATATGAAGACGATACAACTTTTGCGGGTGATGTAAAATATCACCTTGGCTATTCCAGCGAGATGACTACCGGCAACGGAAAAAAAATTCACCTCAGCATGGCGCCGAACCCTTCCCATCTTGAAGCGGTAGATCCTGTTGTGCAGGGAATCGTACGTGCACGAATAGATAATACCTATGTAAATGAAGATGCGATCGCTCCTATTCTTATTCATGGCGATGCAGCAATTGCAGGACAAGGTGTCGTGTATGAAGTGATTCAAATGTCGGCACTACGCGGATTTAAAACAGGCGGAACAATTCATCTTGTGCTTAACAACCAGATCGGGTTTACAACTTCTTATGTTGATGCACGTTCTTCCACGTATTGCACAGATGTAGCGAAAGTTACTTTGTCGCCTGTGTTCCATGTGAATGGTGATGATGTTGAAGCGGTTGTTTACACAATCAATATGGCAATGGAATTCCGCCAGAAATTTCATCGTGATGTTTTTATTGATATTCTCGGATACAGGAAATACGGGCACAATGAAAATGATGAACCGCGTTTCACTCAGCCGATCCTGTATAAAGCAATTGCAGCGCATCCGAATTTGCGTGAGGTCTATAACCAGAAATTGCTTGCGAACGGAGAGATTGAAAGCAACCTGGTGAAAGAGATGGAAACGGAATTCAAAGCGTTCCTCCAGAAAAATCTTGAAGTAGCTAAAAAAGCAAAAACGCTTCCTTCTATGCAGCCGCCGGAATATCATGAAGGCACATGGAAAGGTTTACGCTTCGCAACAAAAAAAGATTTTGAATCATCACCGGGAACCGGTGTAGATAAAAGTATACTTACCGAGATCGGTTTAAAAATAAGCTCACTTCCGGAAGGCAAAAAGTTTTTCGATAAAACAGTTCGTCTTTTTGCAGATCGGAAAAAAATGATCCAGTCCGGCGAAAAAATAAACTGGGCGATGGCAGAATTGCTTGCGTACGGAAGTTTGGTGCGCGAAGGATTTCCTGTTTGGTTTTCGGGACAGGATGTGGAGCGCGGAACATTTTCGCATCGCCACGCTGTTATCCCGGTAGAAGAAAGCGAAGAACAGTTCACACCATTAAATACGCTGAGCGACGACCAGGCACAATTTTATATTTACAATAGCTTGCTGAGCGAATTTGCTGTTGTCGGATTTCAATATGGCTATGCACTTTCATCACCGAATACACTGGTGATCTGGGAAGCGCAGTTTGGTGATTTTGTAAATGGCGCGCAGGTGATCATTGATCAATACCTGAGCAGCTCGGAAGACAAATGGAAACAAATGACAGGACTTGTGATGCTGCTGCCGCACGGTTATGAAGGACAAGGTGCAGAACATTCCAGCGCACGACTTGAACGCTTTTTACAATTGTGCGCAGAAGATAATATGCAGGTGGTGAATTGTACCACACCGGCAAATTTCTTTCATGTGCTTCGCCGGCAATTAATAAGAGATTTCCGCAAGCCGCTGATCGTGATGACACCGAAAAGTTTGTTGCGTCACCCCCGCTGCATTTCTCCGCTTGAAGATTTATCAAAAGGCAGCTTCATGGAGATCATGGATGATACTTCTGCTGATCCGGCAAAAATTACAAAAGTGGTTTTCTGTTCAGGCAAATTATATTACGAATTGCTTGCTGAAAAAGAAATACTGGAAAATGAAACGATTGCGTTGATTCGTATTGAGCAATTGTATCCGTTCCCTGCAAAACAATTTCAGCAGCTGATCACCAAATATAAAACCGCCAAAAAATTTACGTGGGCGCAGGAAGAACCTGAAAACATGGGCGCATGGTCGTACCTGCTGCGCGTGGTGAAAAATGTTTTCCTTCATGTTCATTCACGACCGGAAAGTGCGAGTGCCGCTACAGGTTCACATTTAGCGCATGAACGTGAGCAAAAACAGTTGATCGAAGAAGTGTTCAAAGCCTGACCAAAATCGGGCGATGGGGAATTTTATACCCAATTTCTAGGGGCACAGGATAGTCAATGCTACTAAGGTCAAGTCATTAAGTACTGGATCAATATTTGCGCATTTGAGGAAAACGTCTCAAATAATGCTCAATTTTTTCCGCCGCTCTAAAACAACAGTAGAGCCAGGTACAGGTGAAGTCACTCCAAAACGTAAAATGGCACGGTGGAAAAAAGTCACGATCTGGCTTGTTTCTATCATCATTATTATTCCTGTAATCGTCATCATTTTCATTTCACCACTCACGAAGTATCTCGTTGAAAAATACGATGTGAAATTTGTAGGGCGTGAGATCACGATGAGCTCTGCCTATGTAAATCCTTTTACAGGATATCTACACTTTAATGATCTTAAAATTTTCGAATATCAAAGTGACAGTCTTTTTCTTACTACAGATGGTTTATCTGCGAATTTGTCGGTATGGAAAATGTTTAATAAAAATTACGAGATCAAAGGGATTACGCTGGATAATCCAAGGATCATCATTGGCATGACGGATACGATCCTGAATCTTGATGACGTAATTCAAAAATTCAGTGGCGATTCTGTTGGTCCGAAAAAAGAAGCAGCGCATTTCAGCCTGGAAAGCATTAAGATCAATAATGGAGAAATTCACTATCGCGAGAATAAAGTTCCCATCAACTATTTCATCACCAAAGTAAACATTGACTGTTCAGGTTTGCGCTGGGACCAGGATACGATTGCAGGAAAATTTGCATTCGAATCAGGAATAGGTGGCGGAACGATGGAAGGCTATATTACCCTCGATTATAAAACGCTCAACTACAAACTGAGAACGGTAATGAAAGAGTTTGACCTTGATTTTATCGGTCAATACGTTCAAGCTTTTGCAAATTACGGATACTTCCATGCAAATCTCGATGCAGACTTATTTGCTACAGGAAATTTTAAAAATGCGCAGGATCTTAATGCAAAAGGATTATTACAAGTGAATGACTTTCATTTCGGAAAAGACACTACGGATGATTATTGCTCGTTCGATAAATTCGTTATTCAAATTCATGAGCTGAGTCCGAAAAATAAAAAATACATGTTTGATTCGCTCTTGCTGTTCAACCCGTATTTTAAATTTGAGCGCTATGACAAGCTGGATAATGTGCAGATGATGTTCGGTAAAGAAGGTGCGAACCTTGCGGCAGTAACAGGTTCATCAAAATTCAATCTTGTTGTTGAGATCGGTAATTATGTCAAATTGCTTTCGAAAAATTTCTTCGCCAGCTATTACCAGGTTAAGCGACTTGCGATCTATAACGGGAATATGATCTACAACGATTATACCCTGGAAGAAAAATTTTCAATGGCTGCAAATCCGATCACAGTCATTTCAGATTCTATTGATAAAAGTCATGACCTGGTAAAATTATCATTTGAATCAGGAATAAAACCTTACGGAAAAATAAAATTGAACCTGAGCATCAATCCTAAAGACAGCTCTGATTTTGATCTTGCCTATCGTTTTGATCAATTTCAAATATCGATGATGAATCCATTCCTGGTTAAATACACTTCCTTTGCTATCGACCGCGGAATAATTGAGCTTAACGGAGAATGGCATGTGAGAGATGGAAATATTAATAGCTACAACCATCTCATTGTGCTCGATCCCCGCATTGCAGGCAGGGAGAAGCATGAAAATTCGAAATATATTCCGGTCAATCTTATTATGGCCCTCGTCAGAGAAAGCGGTAATGTAATTGATTATGAAATTCCGATTAAAGGAAGTCTTAAAGATCCCGCGTTTAAGGTAAAAGATGTCATTTTCGATATTCTCGGAAATCTATTTTACAAACCTATTTCCACTCCATATCGGCGTAATGTAAAAAAAGCAGAAAGGGAAATAGAACAAACCATTGCAGTAAGGTGGCGCGTTCGTCAGCATACTCTGGATCGCAGCCAGGAAAAATTTATTGAGAAAATGTCAAGATTCCTTGAAAAAAATCCGACTTCTCAGCTGAGTGTGTCTCCGATCGTATATGAAGAGAAGGAGAAAGAGGCAATTCTTTTATATGAAGCAAAAAAGAAATTTTATCTGTTAGATAATAAAATCAGTGCAAAAGAATATACGGAAGATGATTCGCTGTTTGTAGAATACATGTCGATCAAGGATTCTATGTTTGTAGATTACCTGAACAGGCACATGACCGATTCGCTTGTATTTACTGTACAGGGAAAATGTAAATCTATTATCAGCAACCAGCTGGTTAATTCGCGTTACAATGCTTTGTTGAAAGCGCGCGAAAAGGAATTCATGCGTATTTTTAAAGAAGAAGGAACTGCCGCAAGAGTTAAGCTGGAAGCGCCCGAAACGAGAACACCGCGAAGTGGATTTTCCCTATTCAGGATAAATTACAAAGGAGGTCTGCCTGCCGAATTGGAAGAAGCGTATAAGGAATTGATTGCACTGAACCAGGATAACCCAAGGAAAAAGTATTTGCGCTTGCGGAATAAATATAATCAGCGACTGGAAAAAAAGCTGAAAGAAAAATAATCTGCTCTTCAGGAAATTGCATTGTTAATTAATGCAAAATAGCTTCTTTGCTTTTTCAATCGTCATTTTATACCTGCAATAGAACGATTGAATAATTCATTAGAACGAAATACATTTTCTGCAAGGTTTTTGCATGGTAATTTTGTAGTGTGAGAAACGCTATTCACTAAATACAAAATCCATCATGAAAACCTGTTTCGCAATTTTACTGGCAATGTGCTCATCGCTGGCTATGCATGCGCAAAACGATTCATTGGGATTGCCCGGAGATCATCTTAATTTATGCGGTGTGCTTGAATTATTTAAATCTTCCAAGACTCCCGATGATTTTGAAAAAGCACTGAATAAACAAGACAAAAAAATAAACAACCTTGACCTTAATGAAGATGGCAAGGTGGATTACCTGAGTGTAATTGATAATTCAAAAGGTGATGCGCATGCGATTGTTATTCGTACTGCAATAAACAAAACTGAATCGCAGGACGTTGCTGTAATTGAAATCGAAAAGAAAGGCGAGAACAACGCGCAGCTTCAGATTGTCGGTGATCCTTTTTTGTATGGTGAAGATTATATCATCGAACCAAAATCTGACAAAGCAGACAGTGATAATAACCGGAAAGGTTTCCAGGGTTTTGCTCCTGCATTTGTATTTGTAAATGTGTGGTACTGGCCCTGCGTTTCATACATGTGGTATCCTGATTATGTAGTTTGGGTTTCACCATGGTATTACGGTTATTATCCCGGATGGTATTATCCATGGGCACCGATGCCTTACTACAGCTATTACCAGAATGTTTACATGTATAACAACTATTATTACTGGACAAACGATTATCGCATGTCGAATGCACATACTGTTTATGGGCCACGACGTGTAACATCAGGAACAGTAGGTCAGCGAACTGCACCTGCACGTCAGCAAGCGCGCACTTCTCCAGGGCAAAGAGCAAACGGACAAAGCCCTGTTCCGGCACGTCGTCCGACAACAAAAGAAACTACATCAGCACCACGTGGCGGACAGGATGCTTCTGCACCACGCAGAGACGGTGATGATGCTTACCCGGCACCGCGGAATAAACAGGATGCAACACCTGCACCACGCAACCAACCGAAAGATGCTTCCACACCGCGAAGTGATAAAGATGTTTCAACTCCGGCTCCGCGAACACAAGAAGCGCCTGCGCCACGACGAGATGCACCATCACCGCGTCCGAGATCACGACCTGATGTTCAATCATCACCATCTCCACGACCGGCACCTGCGCCGCGTCCGGCACCTGCTCCACGCACACCGCATGGTAACCGTCCCCGATAACTCCAAACTCAAAATAGTGGAAACTGTTCCTCAATCCGGGGAGCAGTTTTTTTTATTTCCGATCGCAACCAAAAACTATTTCAATCAGTCCTATCATTCAATCATTCCAACGACAGATTATCTCAATGGAACGAATAAGGAAATTCCACACAACGCGTAGCACTAATTTTGATTTATCACTTCACAAGAGCGGAATTTTATAACCTTAAATAATTCCATTAAAATGAAAAAGCTAATTGCCCTCTCGTCAATTTTTCTTTTTGCGTTGAGCTCAACTGCCTCCGCACAAGAAAGCGCTTCTGAATCATTCGGCAACACATTAAACATTGGCCTCGGAATAGGTTATTATGGATATGTCGGCCGTACCATGCCGGTGATCCATGCTAATTATGAATTTAATGTTGCCCGGAATTTCACACTTGCACCTTTCGCAACATTGTATTCTTACCGCAACTATTATTACTGGGGAAATCCAAATCATCCATACCGCAATTATTACTACCGTCAAACAGTAATTCCGGTTGGTGTAAAAGGCACTTATTACTTCGATGATCTTTTGCACGCTGAATCTCGCTGGGATTTTTACCTCGGTGCCTCACTTGGGTTTGCAATTCGCAAAACTGTTTGGGATGACGGATATTACGGAGATGCAACCGTAATCAGAACCAGCACAAGCGGACTATATCTTGACGGTCACATCGGCACAGAATTTCATATGACTGAAAAGCTCGGATTATATCTTGACTTATCAACAGGACAATCGATGATCGGACTTGCCTGTCACTTTTAAAAATCAATCACGCTAAACAAAACACCATGAAATCGAATCTGAAAATTTCTTTATTGCTGTTAGCTTTTGCAGGTCTTCTGATGACCGGTTTTGAATCTTGCAACAAATATCCGGATGGACCGGCATTCAGTCTTCGCACACGGACACAACGTGTAGCGAATACCTGGAAAATTGAAAACTACACAGTGAATGGTGATGATTACACATCTCTTGTTTCTGATTACGTAGAAACCTATTCGAAAGACGGTAACTATTCCTACTCCTGGGGAAGCTTTGCAGGCACAGGTAACTGGCATTTTGAAAACGACGATAAAGAAATCCAGATCAACGGTACTTCAAATCAATCCGATCAAAGGTTAATCATCCTTAAGCTGGAAGAAAAAACATTCTGGTATTATATCATGGATGGTGGTGATCGAAAAGAATACCACTTTATTCAACAATAAAAACACAACGTCCCATGCATTATCCCGAACAACCAAAAAAAGAAAAGGGAAAAGACAGGAAGTCGATTACCCCAGATCCAACATCCGGAATGGATAATAACAATGATCATTCCGGCACAGATACCGACGCTGATAAAACCGGGATCGATGACGATAAGGCCCAGCGTTATGATAAGCCGAAAAGAGAAACAGATCCGGATACAACGGAGATTGACACCGACGCGGATAAAACAAAACCTAAACAACCTAAAAGAAAATAATTATGGAAATGTCTGGCAAAAAATTGGCAGGTGCGCTTTTAGTAGCTGCAGCTGTAGGAGCAACAATCGGATTATTAACAGCTCCCGGAAAAGGAAAAGATACACGCAAAAAAATTGCGGATAAAGCAGGTGATACTTCTGACCGCTTGCAAAAAAAGTTCAGCGACCTGATCGATGAGCTGAAATGTGAATATGAAGAATTGAAAGAAAAAGCAAAAGATTATTCTGAGACAGGAAGATCATAAATTTGATGAGCAAATCGTCCCGGGTTCTGTCACAATTCATACTATTAACTCAAAGTTAGTCGGGAGAAAACAGCTTCCGGCTTTCTTTTTATCACACTAAAAACATCAAGTTCAAGAACAATGGAAATCACAAACAAGCTCCCCAATTACGCAAAGCTGGCATTCACTCTACTGAGCCTTTGCCTTATAATAGCAATGCTTTATATAGGGCAAAATATTCTCGCACCGATTTTAATGTCAATGCTGTTTGCAATTTTGTTGCGTCCCGTTGTCCGCTTCTTAAACATTAAGCTCAAATTTCCGCATGTTATCGCGGTCCTGGTAACGGTGATCATTTTTATTGGGTTTATTACAGGAATTGTACTCTTTGTTTCCAATCAGATCGGCGCCATTTCTAATGATTGGGACACGATAAAAAAGAATCTTGAAATACATTATCACCATCTTCAAAAATGGGCGAAGCAGACTTTAAACATCAGCTACCAGGAGCAGGAAAAATATATTAAGCAGGCGAAAAACGGAGCTACACAAGGCGATAATACAATCGTCAGCAACACAATTGGAAACTTTACGGAAATGCTGTTCAGCGCGTTTTTGATTCCTTTTTATACTTTTCTTATTTTATTATACAGGAATCTTTTTATGCGGTTCCTGACGAAGCTTGTGAAAAAAGACAGTCAGTCAAAGCTGCAGGAAATTTTATGCAATATAAAAGTTGCTATTCAGAGCTTCCTGGTTGGATTGCTTATGGAAGTGGGAATTGTAACCACGCTTACTACCGTAGGTTTTTTGATTGTTGGCGTTCCGTATGCATTGCTGCTCGGAACGATCACCGGGCTGATGAATCTAATTCCGTACGTAGGTATTCTTATAGCCGGCATGTTAAGCATTGTTGCTACGCTGACAGTTTCAACGGATGTGTCGAGCGTGTTCGGTGTAATAACCGTATATATTATTGTTCAGCTGATTGATAATAATTTATTAATTCCGCTTGTAGTAAGCTCCAAAGTGCGGATCAATGCATTTGTATCTGTCGTGTCCATTATTATTGGTGGCGCAATTGCGGGTGTAGCCGGAATGTTCCTTGCGATACCTGTACTGGCAATTCTGAAAGTAATTTTCGATCGCATACCATCGATGGAACCGTGGGGATACCTGATGGGTGATGATCTTCCGAAAACATTTGAATTCGCAAAAATTAAATTTCCATCCTTCGATGCAGGAAATAATGATCACGATACCCACGAACCAAAAGAAAATACTTCCGACAAACTCTAATTGAAATAAAAAACATGAAACCTAATATTGGTATTGCTGAAAAAAATCTGAAGCAGGTAAACGAAACACTTTCTGTTGTTTTATCGAATGAAACAGTTCTGTATATAAAAACAAGGAAAGCACATTGGAATGTTTCCGGCGAAAGTTTTATGGAATTGCATCGTTTGTTCGAGGAACAGTATAAGCACATCGAAGAAATCATTGATGAGGTTGCGGAGCGGATCGGGAAACTTGGTGGAAAAACTATCGGAACGCTGAATGAGTTTTCTAAGCTCACTACTTTAAAAGAACATCCGGGAAAATATCTATCTACAAAAGAAACGATCAAAGAGCTTGTTACAGATCATGAAACGATCATTCGTGAACTACGAAAAGATATTGAACGTTGCGACGAAAAATTCGGAGATGCTGTAACAGCAGATTTCCTGACCGGGTTAATGGAATCGCACGAAACGATTGCCTGGGTTTTACGCCGATACCTGAATTAAGCAGCGAAATAAATTATGTCCACCGAAAACGAAGTCAAAAAGAAAAGCGCTCCTTCTATCGCCAAAAATAGTTCAGACAGCCAACCGGCAAGTTCGATGATCTTATTTTTCACGGAGATGACAGCGCTTTGTCGCTTCACAGGCCGCTTTTTCAAAGAAGTGATTTTTCCGCCGTACGAATTCCGTGAGATCGCAAGACAATGTTATCTCATCGGGTACAAATCGTTTCCGCTGGTCGCCATCACCGGTTTTATTATGGGAATGGTAATGACACTTCAGTCGCGGCCTACACTCGCAGAATTCGGCGCAGAGTCGTGGCTGCCTTCCATGGTTGCTGTTTCTATTATCCGAGAAATCGGTCCTGTAATTACTGCGCTTATCTGCGCCGGAAAAAGCGGATCAGGAATCGGTGCAGAATTGGCGTCGATGAAAGTAACAGAACAAATCGATGCGATGGAAGTGTCGGGAATAAATCCATTTAAGTTTTTGGTGGTCACACGTGTGCTTGCTGCAACATTAATGATCCCTATCCTGGTAATTGTTTCAGATGCAATTTCATTATACGGATCTTATCTCGGTGTAAATATTGCAGGCGATGTGAGCTTCAAGTTATTTTTCTCACAGGTATTTGACTCGCTCGACTGGTCTGATATTTTCCCGGCATTTATAAAAACATTTTTCTTCGGATTTTCTATCGGCATCATCAGCTGCTTTAAAGGTTACAATTCAAATAAAGGAACAGAAGGTGTTGGAATAGCTGCGAATGCTTCAGTAGTTATAGCATCACTCTTAATTTTCATTATCGATATGATCGCAGTGCAATTCACGGACTTACTTTCAAGATAATGGAAAAGGAAAAAGATAAGGACGAAGTCGTAATAGACATTGAAAACATGAAGCTCGCTTTCGGTTCAAAAGAAGTGCTGAATGATGTTTCAATGAAAATAAATCGCGGAGAAAATGTTGTTGTGCTCGGAAAATCCGGAAGCGGAAAATCAGTTCTTATAAAATGTCTTGTAAGATTGATTGAAGCCAACGAAGGGAAAATTGATATTCTCGGGCAAGATGTTTCAACGCTTGATGCGAAAGGACTGAATGAGCTGCGCAAAAAAGTAGGCTTCCTTTTTCAGAGCGGCGCATTATACGATTCCATGACCGTGCGCGAGAATCTTGAATTTCCATTGCGCGCTGAAAAAATGGAGTCGCCCGATGAGCTTACTTCCCGCGTGGAAGAAGCATTGGATAATGTCGGATTGCTTGAAGCGATTGACAAAATGCCTTCGGAGCTTTCAGGTGGAATGAGAAAGCGTGTTGGACTGGCAAGAACATTAATTCTCAAGCCGGAGATCATGCTTTACGATGAACCAACAACAGGTCTTGATACGATCACTTCAAGAGAGATCAGTAAGCTGATGCTCGAAGTGCAAAAAAAATACAATACATCATCCATCATTATCACACACGATATGGAATGCGCAAAGATTGTCTCCAACCGCGTGGTGATCTTATCGGAAGGAGCATTTATTGCAGAAGGAACGTACAAAGAACTTTCTGAATCACAAGACGAAAAAATTAAAGCATTTTTTGAATAAAATAAGCATCATGAAAAAAGAAAAAGGAAGTTCTGTTAAGCTCGGATTATTTGTCACCATCGGTTTGGTGCTGTTTATTGCCGGACTCTACTTTGTTGGTCAGCGAAAGCAGCTTTTTAACAGCAGCTTCCGTGTGATCGCCATGTTTAAAGATATCGGCGGATTGCAGGTTGGAAATAACGTTCGTTTTTCCGGTATTACTGTCGGTATTGTTGAAAATATCGAACAGGTGAGTGATACAGTTGTTCGTGTGGATATGTTGATTGATACAGATACAAAACGATTCATCAAAAAAGATGCAAAAGCAATTATCGGCTCTGACGGATTGATGGGAAATAAAATAGTTCAGATCAACCCGGGAAGTTCACATCAAAAAGAAATCGAAAATAATGACGTGATCAAAAGCGAAATTCCGATCGACATGGATGATATCCTGGTGCAGCTGCAAGCTACAACTGAAAATGCGTCGACCATTACCTCCAATCTCGCTGAAATTACAACCAGCTTAAAAGATGGAAGAGGAACAATCGGCATGTTGCTTATGGATACAACATTTGCAGAGACAATGAAAGCTACCATGGAAAATATCCGTGCAGGTGCAGGCGGCTTCAAACAAAATATGGATGCAGCGGGTAAGAGCATTCTGCTTCGCGGAAAGATCAAAAAAAGTAAAGAGGAGAAAAAAGATAAATAGGCTGATTAGTTATTGCTGCTCAGCGTCGCATACACCTTTTTGTATTCCGGAACTTCTATTTTCAGCTCATCCGCACAACGGATAACGTAGCCGATAAATGTCTCAAGCTCGGTTCGTTTTCCATTGGTGAAATCAAGCTGCATGGAAGTACGCGCTTCTAGTGGAAAGGTTGAAATTTTCGAAAGCAAGGTTTCCACAATTGTTGCGGGCAATTTAATTCCTTTTGCAATTGCAACGGAATACACTTCATTCATCATCGCACGGGTAAGCTGTCTGCGTTCAGGACTTGCTGCAATTTCTCCAAACGATTCGTTTTTCAACGAGCCAATGCCGGAAAGCACAGAGCCGAAAATAAATTTCTCCCACACTTTATCCGCGCAATCAGCAGCCGCATAAACATCTATGCCTGCCGCTGATAATAACCCGGAGATTTTATTTTGCAATTCAGCATTTTCATAACTGAGCTGCACCTGCGCAAATCCTCCGCGGAATTTTATGACTCCGGGAGCCTCCACAAAAGAATTCAGGTAACAACAACCGCAGAAAACGTGTGCCGCAGGAAATTTTTTCCGGATGATTTCAAAACCTTCTATTCCGTTTACAAGCGGAATAATTGAAGTCTGCGCACCAACATTCGATCTCACCAATTCAAGCGCAGCTGTGATATCGTATGTTTTTACACACACGAGCAAAAGATCAAACACACCAAATTCAGCAGGAACATCTGTTGCAGCATTCGGATGAGCAAAGAACTCACTTTCCGGCGTGCATATTTTCAATCCATTTACACGGATTGCTTCGAGGTGATTTCCCCGCGCAATAAAAATAATCTCATTTTGGGAATCTGCTGAATAATACCTGGCGAGCATACCGCCATAGTAGCCGCCTACTCCACCACAACCTAAAATTGCAATTTTCATGCGTGAAGCAGTATGAGCAGTGCATATAAGTTCACTACTCCGGTTGTGAAACCAGGTGTTGCTTAAACCACCCGCTGATCAAACAACCTGTTATCGTTTTTTAGCCTTCTTAGCGGTTTTACGCTTCGCTTTGGCTTTTGAACGTGTTCTTGCCTGGCGTTTGCGGACAATGTAATCCTCCGCGTCTTCCAGCGAAATATTTACATCGTTGTTCAATAGCTTCACCGGATCAATCTCCAGGAACAAAGCTATTTTCAACATCGTAAGCAAGGTTATGTTTTTCCCGGCTTCGATGCGATGCATATTTCCCTTATCAAGGCCAATATCATCACCAAGAGCTTCGAGTGTTAAACCGCGCTTTTGACGGTAATAACGAATGTTATCTCCAACTGCCTGGAGAAATTCTTTTGTAGGATCGGTACGGTATGCCATAGTCCTGCAAAATTTTTGAATCTGAACGTTAAAAAGTTGTATCGCTGTATAACTTCAATCCTTTTTAATTGATAAATAAGAATAAAGTCGCCTTTTCAGACTTGTAATTTAAGCCAACAGGAGTAAAAATACAACTTTCGGGCAGCTTAATTTGCTGATAGTTCGCCCCGTAGATTCTTTTGCAGCTGGTCGGCAACCACTTTTGAGCTTTTTTCTTTGCCTGCCAGGTACATCAGTTTGGTGATGGCCGCTTCCGTGGTCATCTCCGCTCCGCCAATTACCCCGATTTTCTCGAGCTGGGAACTGGTCTGGTAACGACCCTGCTCTACCCGTCCCGCATAACATTGCGTCACATTCAAAACGATCAATCCTTTTTTAATCGCCTTTTCCAGCGAACGGGTAAACCATTTATCCGTTGGAGCATTTCCTGCCCCGAACGTTTCCAGCACCAAACCGCGCAATCCTTTTATTCCAAGCACCGCATCAATAACCTTTGGTGTAATTCCCGGGAATAATTTCAGGATCGCTACGTTCAGATCGAGCTTTGTAAAGACTTTTAGTTTTCCGGACGGAATCGGCATGATGGCCGTTTCGTTGTATTTTAAGTGAACGCCGGCTTCAACGAGGGAAGGATAATTGGGCGATTTGAATGCGTCAAAATGTTCGGCATTCACTTTTAAAGTGCGGTTGCCGCGGAACAAACAAAATTCGAAATACACGCATACTTCAGGTACTGCGGGGTGGCCGTTGCGTTTAGCTGCTGCAATTTCGATTGCTGTAATAAGATTTTCTTTTCCATCAGTGCGGATAGTTCCGATCGGCAATTGTGAACCGGTGAGGATAACCGGCTTTCCTAAATTCTCAAGCATAAAGCTTAATGCTGATGCAGTATATGCCATTGTATCTGATCCGTGAAGAATCACAAAACCATCATACCGGTTGTAATTTTTCTCAACCAGCTTTGCCAGCTTCACCCAGATATCCGGGTGCATATTGGACGAATCAATCGGATCTTCGAACGAAAACGTGTCAATCTTTGTTTCGAATTTCCGAAGCTCAGGAACTTCATCCAGCAGCCGTGTAAAATTAAATGGCTTAAGCTGACCGGTAACGGGATCATTAATCATACCGATCGTGCCGCCTGTATAAACCAGGAGTATGCTTGATTTTTTTTCCATAATTTAAATGCTGAAGATCTTTTTGGAATTTTCGGTGGTGATCAATGCGATCTCTGCTACCGTTGTTTTTTTAATTGCAGCAATCGTTTCTGCAACGTAGGTAATATAGCTGCTTTCATTTCTTTTCCCGCGGAATGGCACAGGCGCAAGATAAGGCGCGTCGGTTTCCAGCACAAAATGTTCCATGCCGAAATGCTCCACCACTTTATCGATGCCCGATTTTTTAAACGTCACCACCCCACCTATGCCCATCATAAATCCGCCAAGCCCGATCACTTTTTCCGCTTCCGGAATTCCATCTGAAAAACAATGAAAAATTCCTTTGAGCTTCCCCCCGCTCACCGACTGTTTTTCTTTTACAATTTCGTAACATTCATTAAATGCGCTCCTGGAATGAATGATCACAGGCAAGTCAAGCTTCAAAGCAAGATCAATTTGTTTAGCAAAAATCTCCTGCTGCAACTGAAGCTGTGACTTATCCCAAAACAGATCAATACCGATTTCACCGACTGCGACAAACTTCTTTTTTGAATGCCACTCTTCCACAGCTGCGTATTCACGTTCGATGGTAGCTGCATCAACCGAACACGGATGAAGACCCATCATCGGGAAACAAGTTTTCGGATAAATAGCTGCAAGCTCCACAAGTTCGTTGTGCGTTTCTGTATCAATTGCGGGAAGAAATATCCTGGAAACACCTTTTTCAATCGCCCTTTTCATCATCATTTCCCTGTCTTCGGCAAACTGAACAGCATAAAGATGAGCATGCGTATCTGTCAATATCATACTGCAAATGTAAAGGTGAATTCGAATTTCCGGCGAGATTTACAAAATGCTGGTTAACAGATAATTAAAATAGGTGTTTTCACCTGTTTGCACGATTAAGATAGATTTTGACATTGATTTGTATTGTTACTTGACTACCTTTGCGCTTCAAACTAAAAAAAAACTCCACACACATGAAAACATCGATTAAAATTGCAGTTGCAGCACTTGTGCTTGCTTCTTTCGGATTTGAAGGTTGCAAAAAAGGCGAAAATGATCCATTCTTATCACTTTCTTCACGCAAAGCACGTGTTGCAGGTGAGTGGACCGTTACATCTGGCGAAGGAACTAAGTCTGAAGTATTCGGTAGCGTAACAGTTACTGAAACATCTACCTATGATGGCACAACAGAAACTACTGTGGTTAATCCTGGTAACTCAACAACAACAGATAAATATACTGTAACATACACATTTGAAAAAGATGGTACATTTTCAACTGTTTATACAGATAATGATGCAAACCCTGATGAAGTAACAACAACAACAGGTACATGGAATTTCACCGGTGGTGTTGGTGAAATGAAAAACAAATCACAGATGTTGCTTACAATTTTAAGCATCTCTAACAGTGGTGGTACAACAACATACTCCGGATCAGAAGCTCCGACTTTACTTTATGACATCGATCAGTTGAAAGGAAAAGAAATGATCCTTAAATCTACTTACACCTCTTCAAATAATAATGAAACGAGCACAGGCTCATGGACATTAACAGCTAAATAAGCTGAATCCTATTTTGCTGAAAGCCGTTCCGTTGATTCGGGACGGCTTTCTTTTTGACATTTGGTTACCTTTAGCTTCTTGAAAAAGATACTTTTCGTCCGTTTCAGTTCCATCGGTGATATTGTTTTAACCACACCGGTAATCCGTTGCACAAAGCTGCAGCTGAATGCAGAAATTCATTTTCTCACGAAAGAAAGCTTTAAAGGAATTGCCTCTTCCAATCCGCACATCACCAAAGTCATCACGATCAAATCAAAAGTTTTTGAAGTAAAAGAAATTTTACAGAAAGAAAATTATGATTACGTAATCGACCTTCATCATAACCTGCGCACCATGCAGGTGAAACGATTGCTCGGTAAACCTTCCTTTTCTTTTCCGAAGCTGAACATTCAAAAATGGCTGCTTGTTAATGCCAATTTAAACTTCCTCCCGAAAGTCCACATCGTTGATCGTTATTTTGAAACTGTGAAAACACTCAACGTAATGAACGATGGAAAAGGTCTTGATTATTTTATTCCCGCTTCGGATGAAATAAATATTCAAACACTTCCTGCAACTCACCGGCACGGATTTATTGCATTTACAACAGCAGCTAAATTCGCAACAAAACAATTGCCGGTCGAAAAGATTGTTTCTATTCTGCGCCGGTTAAATCGTCCTGTGGTAATGCTGGGTGGAAAAGAAGATTTCGAACGCGCAGCAATTGTCGAAGAGGAATGCGGCCCGCTGATCTTTAATGGTTGCGGAAAATATAATTTAAATCAATCTGCTTCCCTGCTGAAACAATCCGATTTAGTCATCGCGCACGATACCGGGTTGATGCACATTGCTTCTGCATTTAAAAGGAAAATATTTTCCGTCTGGGGAAATACCGTTCCTGATTTCGGAATGTATCCGTATTTACCGGGAGAAGGTTCTAAAATTATTGAAGTGAAAAACCTGTATTGCCGTCCGTGTTCCAAGATCGGATTTGCGCAATGCCCACAGGGACATTTCAGGTGCATGCGTGAAATTGATGAGAAGGAATTTGTGGGTTAATGATCAACCGGTTCAGGGGATCTGGTAATCTGGTAATCTCGTAACTGGATAATTGAGTTGGGATTTAGAATAATAGATTGAGAAATAAATAAGAGATAGGTTGCAATTAATCTTTGCAACTCTTTTTATTTTTTAATTACCCAGTTACGAGATTACCAGATTACTAAATCACTTGCGTGATATCCCCATTTTTTGCAGGATAAATTCTTATCTTAGCCTATAACATTTCTCCAATGAAAAAATTCCTACTCAGCATTTTCGCGCTTTATTCAATCAACGCGTATTCACAATCTACTTCTTACCAAATTCCATGTGCAGGAACTTCTTCGCCCGCTATTGAATCGGAAGACTGGAATCCGACATTAAGCGTGATTGAGCATAACAATCCTGCAATCGATCTTCGCAAAGAAATCAAAGACAGTCTTGCTGCCATTTATCGCACAGGCGAAAGAACTTCTTTTCCGAATGCACAACGTTCTGCTGTAGCACCAAATGCTCCTGTAGTCGGATCGAATTTTTTAGGAAATGCATTTAACAACGGAACGCCGAATGATAATGAAATTGCAATCGCGAATAATGGGCATTTAATCTCGGTACAGAATTCAAATATTTTTCGCCGCAATACAAATACTTCAACCAGTATCGTAACACAATCACTCGGTTCCTGGTGTTTGGCGCTTTCAAACAACGGAAGCAAATACGATCCGAAAGTAATTTATGATCCGGAAGCAAATCGTTTTATCCTCGTTTGTCTTGCAGGTTATCTTTCCAACAACACAAATATCATCATCGGTTTTTCAAGAACAGATTCTGCGAATGGTCTTTACAATTTGTATTCGCTTCCCGGAAATCCATTCAACGATACGCTGTGGAGCGATTACCCGATGATGGCTGTGAATCAGAATGAGCTTTTTTTAACTGTGAATTTGCTTCACGATAATCAATCCTGGCAAACCGGTTTTGTGCAGACTGTTATCTGGCAGCTGAACAAATGGAACGGTTATGCAGGTGTTGCATTAAATACAGAATTGCACAGCAACATTAATTTCGGCGGTCGCCCTGTAAGAAATCTTTGTCCTGTAGAAGCAGGCGGTTATCCTGATGCTGGTCCGTCAATGTATTTTCTTTCCGACAGAAATCTTGCTGCATCAAACGACACTGTTTTCCTCGTGCAAATTTCTGATACAGCAAATGCAGTTGGAAATTCGGTGAGCGTAACTGCGCTTACATCAGGGACAAGTTATTTTATGCCTCCGAATGCAAGACAGCCCGGCACTTATGGAAACATGGCAACGAACGATGCGAGGATTCTCGGCGCATTTATTAATAATGATGTGATACAATTTGTAAATAATACCATGGATACGTCTACAGGAAACTGCGCCGTGTATTATGGGAAAATCACAAACGTATCGACTGCGCCAACTCTTACCGGATCGATTTATGGTGATCCGTCGCTTGAATTTGCGTATCCGAATATTGCATGGGTCGGACAAGGAACGGATAATACCGCGATCATTTCTTTCCTGCATTCCGACAGCGCAACGTTCCCGGGAAATTCTGCGATTGTTGTGGATAACAGTGGTGCGTTTTCACCGAGAACTGTAATTAATGCAGGACAAGGTTATATCGATGTGCTGAATGGCGATGAGCGCTGGGGAGATTACACCGGGATTCAACGCAAATATGATCTTGGCGGAACATGTTGGGTAAACGGCATGTTCGGATTGCCGAATCATTACCATGCAACATGGGTGGCAGAGATCGGCGTGACTTCTGATGTAAGCGTTCAGCCCGTCAATGAAACCGCAACTGAAATTTCTGCTTTTCCGAATCCGTTTATCAACTCATTCAGCATTGTTTTTACCAATGAAAAAACGCAGCGTGTGAAATTTGCGCTGTATGATATGAGCGGACGCCAGGTGCAAGTATTGCTGGATGATAAAGTAGGCGAAGGAAAAGTGCGTTTCGGATTTTCTCCGGCGCCGCTTGCAACAGGAGTTTATTTGTTGCGTGCAGAAGCTGCTGACGGAAGTGTTTTATTTACAGAGCGAATTGTAAAGGAATAAAAAAACTGAATTGCTCAGCGTTTAATACTACTTTCCTAATCATTGAGCAACACATCACCATCCAGGTGAGCGAAAGCCCTTCGTGTGTCAATCACCCAGTCACCATCCCGATCTTTTATCGGGACAGATTACCAAATCTTTTATAGCTGCATTCCCAGCATTGTCACATCGTCGGTTTGTTCGCGACGGCCTTTCCATAAAAGAAAAAATTCCTGCAGCTGCGCCTTTTGCTGTTCAACAGGGAAACCTTTGATCATTTCAATTAATTGACGCAGCCTGGCTCTTGTCATTTTCTTATCATCTTTACCACCGAACTGATCGGAATAACCATCCGTAAATAAATACAGCTGATCGCCTGCAGAATAATTTATTTCTGTGGATGTATACTCTCTCATTTTTTCGAGTCGCATCCCACCGATCGGGTAACGTGATCCCTGGATTTCCAAAAGTTCTCCATTGATGATCAGCCAGATTGGACGTGTTGCCCCTGCAAAGGATAATGTTTTAGCAGCAGTGTCGATCATGCACAAGCCGATATCCATTCCATCAAATGTATCGCGCGGATTTTCTTCAGCATGCTGAAATGTGATGCGCATCTTTTCATCAATACGACGTAAAATATGCGACGGCTCATAACAGCGTTCCTCCAGCACAACCTGATTGAGCAAGCTTAAACCAAGCACTGACATCAGCGCGCCGGGAATTCCGTGTCCTGTGCAATCAGCAACCGCAAGAATTATTTTGCTTCCGCTTCGTGTGTACCAGGAAAAATCACCGCTTAATTCATTGCGTGGAATGCTGAATAAAAAAGACGCAGGATTTATATTCCTGAGATCTGTTTCCGATGGTAAAAGTGCACGTTGCAAACGGCTTGCATAACGAATGCTCTCATCCACTTCATTCCGTTTGTTTTGTTCCTGCATGTATTGCTGAACAATCCGGATGTTGTCATTCCTGTAATTGTTTGTTCTTTTTTGAACAGACTGATTGATCAGCTTCCTGATTCGACTTCCTGCTATCATACAATAGTTTAAAAAAATCATAATTGATTTTATGCTTAAACGAGATGATAAAAGTACTCAAGGAAGATATTGAGAAGATTACGTAAACATTAACTACGACCAAACAGGAGGGATTGGTGACGAGTGACAGGTGACAGGTGACGGAAAAGCGTTGTGTAACACTTGTCACCTGTCACACGCCACTTGTCACTTTTTCTTAGCCGTTAAACTTAATCGTTTGGTAACGTTTCGTGTAAATACGAACGGGATACCATGCAGCGAGCAAACCAATTGCTGTAACCGAACCGATGATCAGCAAAATATCATTCAGCTTTACATTGATCGGGTAAGCATCCACAACAAATCCTTCGCTGAGATGAATGAAACCGAAATGCTGCTGTAAAAAACAAAAAACAAGCCCGATAAACGAACCGGCTAATGTTCCTGTAACAGAGATCAGCAAACCTTCGGAGAAAAATATTCTGCGAATCACAGACGGATCAGCACCCATGCTCCATAAAACGCCGATGTCTTTTTTCTTTTCAATGATCAACAACGTTAACGAACCTATCGTATTGAACGTTGCAATAACGAGAATGAAAAGTAAAATGATAAACGTCCATACTTTTTCAGATTTTAAGGTGCTGAATAAAACTTCATTTTGCTGGTAACGATTTTGCACAACGTATTTATCGCCGACAATTTTCTTTACCTCCGCAATGATCATTTCAATATCCGCATCTTTCGTTACACCAAGCTCAGCTGAAGTGCTTTCCTTCGTGTATTCCATCAGCGAACGCACTTTGTCAATCGGAAGAATTACAAACTTGCCATCAAAATCGCTGCTCACGGAATAAAGTCCTGAAACAAAAACCATGTCTTTATTGAACGGCTCTTCCATGTTATTAAAGTCAACAGTAAGATTCCTGTCGCGTTTCGGCACATATAAATTCAGCGGCGATAATTCTCCGAGGTTCAATCGTGTTCCTATTTCCTGCCCCACCACCGCACCTGTTCTTCCATGCGGATTCAAATCGTAGGTGCCCTGGTGAACTGTGGTATCAAAACCGGTCAGCTTCGCATAATCTTCTGAAACACCGCGCATCGTTACCGGCAAGTGGCGATCATCATTCGTAACTAAAACACTTTCATCCACCAGCTCTGTGTACCATGCAACGCCGGGGATTTTTTTCATTGCAGCCACATCGGCCGAATCAAGGATAAATGTTTTGCCTTTGGTCGCCGTGATGCGCACATCCGCATGAAAAGAATTGTACAACGATTCCACCAAATCAGAAAGCCCGTTCATCGCCGAAAGAATAATGATAAGCGCAGCAGTAACCACCGCAACACAAGCCACAGAAATTCCCGTCACAATATTGATCGCATTATGCGACTTACGTGAAAACAGGTAACGGCGTGAAACGAAGAAGGTGAAATTCATCCGACAATGTGCTAATTTGCTAATGCGGTAATGTGCTAATAAAAAAAGGAATTCTATGAAAATCGCGCTTCAAATGATTAGCACATTAACCCATTAGCAAATTAGCACATTAGCACATTCTTTTTATTTCCACGCTTTCACGATCAAACCTGTTCCGGTTTTGTGAACGCTGCTTACATCTAACCAGTTCAGCAAATAAGCAAACGGGTACGTGATGAGAAAATAAAATGGAATGATGATGAAAAATGCTTTTGAAACGCCAAGCAATTGAATCGGCCATTTCATAGAAAGTCTCCATGAAATTTTTCCGGGTGCGCCGTACGAATACAAGGCTTCAACTTTTGAAAATCCTGCGCGATGCAATTTGTCGGTGATGTCCTGCATATTGTAACCATCACGCACGTGCTCGCCGATAAAAGAACCATCGCCATCATCATGCACATCAGAGCCGCCCTGGTCAGATGGTGTGGAAATTAAAAGCATTCCGCCTTTTTTCAATGAAGCGCAAATGTTTACGAACACTTCTTCGTCTTCGAGAATATGTTCCATCACGTCTACAGAAAGTGCGAGATCAAATGTATTTTCCTTACGCCATTTTGTAAGATCGCCAACTTCGAACTTTACATTGGTGCGACCCACTTCTTTAAAAAAGCGATTGCAATCGTCAACTTGTTCGTCTTTCACATCCACAGCAATAATTTCCCATTTAGGATTCATGCCGGTGAGGTAATACGTATGCTGACCATAACCTGATCCTGCATCGAAAATTTTTATGTTATCGCCTTTTCCTTTTGCCCACGCGCGCAGCTCACGGTGAATGTGCCATGCACGAAGCATAAGCAGGTCAAGCAATTTGTAAAACAGTTTCCTTCTGAATGGTGATTTATTAAACACATCACCAAGGCTTCGTTTTATCGGATCGTATTCCATGCGGAGCGGGGAAAATTATTTTTTGAGGAGATTATCAATATGTTCTGCGTAGTCGATCGAGTCGTCAAGAAAAAAAACGAGCTCCGGAACAACACGCACTTGTTTGCGAATTCTGCTTCCGAGAATTCCGCGCAATTCACTTGTGTGCTCTTTTATTTTCTTAAGCAGCTGATCTTTTTCTTTCACCGGGAAAAGGCTGACATAGATCTTCGCGATACCCAAATCGGCGCTCATGCGGCAAACGGTTACAGTGATCATAACATTGCCGAAAAGCCCGCGCGTTTCAGAAAGAAAAATCTCCGCCATCTCTTTTTGAATAAGGCGCGCCGATTTCAGCTGTCTGGTAGATTCCATAGGGCGCAAAGGTAAGGAAAAACAGTAGTCAGTTGTCAGTGGTCAGCAGTCAGCATGTATTAGTACGAACCAAGCCGCTGACGAATGACCACTGACCCTGACTACTGACAACTGACAACTGACTATCTTTGTTACCATGGAATCCTACATCTACATCAAAGCGCTGCACATCATTTTTATTGTTACCTGGTTCGCGGCCTTGTTCTATATGCCACGCTTGCTCATTTATCATGTAGAAGCAGCAGTAAAACAGGAACCTCACAAAACCATACTCTCCGATCAGCTGAAGCTCATGCAACGTCGTTTGTGGAATGCAATTGCATGGCCGTCGATGATATTGACATGGATCTTCGGGCTGTGGATGGTTATATTGAATCAAATAATGGTTACCGACGGAATAGTTAGCAACCTGCTATTACAACCGTGGTTTGTGCTCAAGCTTGTGTTTGTTTTCCTGCTTTCACTTTATCATTTAAAAACGCATTTCCTTTTCAAAAAGCAACAAAGAGATGTGCTCGAATGGAATTCTTTCCGCCTGCGCTTATGGAACGAAGTAGCCACCGTGCTGCTCTTCGCCATTATTTTTCTAGTAGTACCAAAACCAAATTCAGGTTGGGTATGGGGAATTCTGGGATTAATACTTTTCATCATCGCTATTTTCGGAGCAGTCGCTATTTACAAAGCAAACCGTGAAAAGAAAGAAGTTGGTGAAGACGGGAATTCTTTGGATGGGAGATTGTAATAAAAGGGGGACGAGGGACGAAAAAAAATCAACATTTTATCTGCGAAATCTTTTGAATCCCTGCCTGCAGTTGCGAGGGTCCGTGCTGCGGCAGGCAGGTGCGTGCAATTTTTGGACTTGCCTTCGTCGCAGTCACCCACGTCCCTCGTCCCCCGCCCCAACGTCCCTTTCCTTTCCGTCACTTCTTTTATTAAATTCCTAATCTGGCCATAACACTCCCACAATACTGTCGGGTTAGTTTTGCCTCTATGCAAACCGACAACCAGCAAAAGAAGATCCTCATCGTAGATGATGAGCCGGATATCAGGGAATTTATCAGCTACAACCTTACCCGTAAAGGATATTCGGTTTACACAGCCCCCGATGGTAAAACCGGTTTCGAAATGGCTGTTGAATTCCGTCCGCACCTTATCATTCTTGATGTGCTCATGCCCCTGATGAATGGTTATGAAACCTGCATGCGACTGAGGAAGAATCCCATTTTCGTGGATACAAAAATTATTTTCCTTTCTGCATTAAGCGAATCCTACGCCAAAGATCTCGGACTCGAATTAGAAGCAGATGAATTTATCAGCAAACCTATTCGCATCGAACTTTTGGTTAAACGAGTTGAACGCTGGATCAAAAAAGCAGGGTAAAAAAAGGGGACGAGTGACAGGGGACGGGTGAAAAAAGGGACGGGTGACCGGGGGAAGAGAAACGAAAGGTTTGGCAAAGAAAAATTACAATGAAAATTTTATTCGTCATCCTGAGCGACAGCCGAAGGAAGGCGAATAAAAATTACTTCTTCATAATCCACGCACCCGGAACATCGTTGCCGACTTTGCTGAGGAAAGCAAGCGCTTCTTCTTTTGAATTGAATCCTGCAATGCCGATATGTGTGAGCTTGCTGCGGATCTGCCCGATAATTTGTGCGTTATATCCTTTTGCTTTGAGCGATTGCATATAACGTTCTGCATTTTCGGGAACACCGAATGCGCCACCGATAACGTAATATTTTTTGTCTTGCGAAACCGGAACAAAAGTGCGATCGGTCTGATCGGCCACTTTAGTTGTATCCGGCATTACTTTATGAATATCAACAATGATAGGCGGAGCATTTGGCGCGATGGAAATGGTTGCGATGCCATTCGAATCCGTATTTAATTCGTTGATGGTGCGCAATGTGTCGCTTGCATTTTTTGTAAACCATTTCACCGGCTGAAATTTCGGAGCTTCTTTCTTTCCGAAAATATTGAAACCGGCAAGTCCGTCGGTATTTTGCGAAGTAAACCAAAGTGCTCCAAAAACCAATGGAACAGCAACTGCAGAAGTGATAAGCACATTGCGTGCGCGGCGACGAACCGGTTTTGATTTCGGAAGCTCCACCGCGATCGGGCGATCCACTTTTTCAACTACTTTACGTGTTTCAACAATGCCTTCGCGAAGAATCGGCATAGATTGAAACGAAGAAAGTCCGAATGAATCGACAAGAAAATTGATCTCGGGAAAAGTCTCGAAGCCAATATTTTTTTCAGGATCAAGCGTGAGCATTCCGAGATTGTGGAGCTCCACTTTTTTCCCTGATTTCAGATTTGAATTTACATCATTCACAAAAGCGTTGATGCCGGCCATTGCTTCATCGAAAGAACAAGGAACAGCAGAAGCAATTGTTTGAGCAAGCAATCCGTCGTTCTGCTGCAGGTGTTTATTAAAAACAATTTGCTTAGAAGGGGGAGTAAACGTATGCTGCGCAGGATGAACACGAGCCGGCGCATAAGTAGAAACAAAACCTCCGAAGCCGGGTACAACCACACAATCGTGCCGGAACAAAAGTTCGCTTACATAATGCGCTACATTAATCGTGTTTTCCATTATTGACCAAAAATAGCCAAAACTGGTTGACAGCAGGGCTTGT
This sequence comes from Bacteroidota bacterium, assembly GCA_031412295.1. Taxonomy (GTDB): domain Bacteria; phylum Bacteroidota; class Bacteroidia; order Palsa-965; family Palsa-965. The sequence continues at coordinate 347,642 of JANOCU010000015.1, read as the reverse complement.
TTATTTGAAAGGGAATTAAATAATTAAGACAGAGACAGTTACAATGAAGGAGTGATTGATGATTAGTGTCCGCCGCGGCGGAGGTGATTGGTTAAAAGGTAAATAATCAAAATGGAAATTTATTGTAAAATCGCGACGCCTGCTTGCAGAAGCACATGCAAGCGCGGCGGCAGGCAGGCCTCGCGTCCGTGCGAAGACAATATTCCTTTGTGCGAAAATTGCGAATCGCCATCACCAATATTTATTACACGTAAATGGTTAATTTTATTTAAAGCCCATAACATGATTAAGCCTGGTAATATTAAAAAACAACAAGCGATAAGGTCGGAAGACCTTCAGGATATTTTGATTGCCGAATCCCGATCTAAAGAAAAAAGCATTCCATTTAAAAGCGTGATAAAAAAACTGAAGAAAAAAGGTAAAATGTAACAGCGTGAAGGATTGCAGCAAGCTACCCTGCCTGCAGCCGCGCGTGCCTGTGCTTTTGGCAGGCAGGCATGTAGCGCTTAAAGCCTGACTGTGTAGGAGCAACCTTCGTGTTTCCTGCACAGACACGTCCAACTTCTTACAAAAACAAAAATCAGATTTTAGGATCAGCAGTTCTTTTCCAAACTAAAAACAAGAACAACGCAGCAGCCATAACCGTTGCTGCAACAAGCGGAACACCCGGCATCCACTGTCGAACAGAAAGATGATGCTGTGCCTGGTATTCGAGAAACAAGCTGGTGCCGTTAAACAAAAAATGCATGGCAATAGTTATGCGCAATGAACCTGTGCGGTAAAATGCATAACCAAGAATTAATCCTGCAATGAAAATAAAAGGCAACTCAACCGGGTTGAGGTGAAAGAGCGTAAACAAAAGCGCTGTAACTACAATTGGAAAATGTTTGTTGAATGAACGTTCGGTCAATATCTGCTGGATGCCGGCACGGAAAAACAATTCTTCGCAAAAGGCGGTAATAAAACCACTCACAAAAAGACGCCACAGAAAACTTCCGAAGGTGGGCATTTGTGAAAAGCTTGTTTCTTCCCTGAGTGCTTTCAGATAATCGAGCAATTCGGGATTTGTGATGTTGCTTTCAATAACCGCCATTCCATATTGAATTCCGGGAATAAGCAGCACAAGACCCAATGCTCCGAAAAGAACCGTAAGCCAGGAAACTGGATTTTTCAGCCTGAAATAATGAAACCGTTCTAATGGAAAAACATTGACAAAAATAACCGCCGGCAATGCAAAAATGAGCAGATCGTACAACACGATAAACATACCCGGATTGTGCAGGATAAGATTATTTACCTGCAAAGGCATCAGATATTTGAGCCCTTCATAAATGCCCATGCACGCAAAACAAAGCGCCACCAGCAACATTGCCCGCATTCCCGGCCCAAAAGTAAATAAAGGCCGCGCAGGCTGATCGCTATCGTCCAAGTGTAGTGCTGGTTTTAGTTAACTTTGCGAAGGTAAAGGGAAAAGGTGACAAGTGACGGGTGACAAGTGTTTTGAAACACAAACATCTTCACTTGAGAAAGGGAAACGGTGACAAGTGACGGGTGAAAAGTGTTTTGAAAGATAAACATCTCCACAAAATCACATTCACCAGTCACTCTTCACCTGTCACCTGTCACTCATCACTTGTCACAATTTCACCCCATGGTTAAAATCGGAAACATAGAACTGCCCGACTTCCCGCTTCTTCTCGCACCAATGGAAGACGTGAGTGATCCGCCGTTCCGTTATGTGTGCAAGAAAGAAGGCGCAGATTTGATGTATACCGAATTTATTTCTTCGGAAGGATTGATTCGTGATGCGATGAAGAGCAAAAAGAAGCTCGACATTTTTGATTACGAACGCCCCGTTGGAATTCAAATTTTTGGTGGCGATGAAGAAGCGATGGCGCTCTCGGCGAAAATTGTAGATACCGTGCAGCCCGATTTGCTCGATATAAATTTTGGTTGCCCGGTGAAAAAAGTGGTGTGCAAAGGTGCCGGCGCTGGTGTACTCAAAGATATTGACCTGATGATTCGCCTTACGAAAGCGGTGGTGAATTCTACTTCGCTTCCGGTAACAGTGAAAACACGTTTGGGCTGGGATGAAAAATCGATCAACATTATGGAAGTGGCCGAGCGTTTGCAAGACGTCGGCATCAAAGCATTAACCATTCACGGACGTACGCGCGCGCAGCTGTATAAGGGTTTTGCCGATTGGGAAAAGATCGGTGAAGTAAAAAATAATCCGCGCCTGCACATTCCTATTTTCGGAAACGGCGATATGGATACGCCCGAAAAAGTGGTGGAGATGAAAAACAAATACGGCGTCGACGGAATAATGATCGGCAGAGCTGCTATTGGTTACCCATGGATCTTCAACGAGATAAAACACTTCATGAAAACCGGAACGCATTTACCCGCGCCGACAATTGAAGACCGTGTAAATATTTGCAGAACGCATTTGATGAAGTCGGTAGAATGGAAAGGCGACCACGTAGGCATAGTAGAAATGCGCAGGCATTACGCGAATTATTTTAAAGGTTTGCCGAATTTTAAAGAAGTAAGAGCGAAGCTGGTGACGACAGATTCGTTGAATGAGATTAATGATTTGCTGGATGGGGTGAGGGTGAAATATGCGGATGTGCTAATCGGTTAATGTGCTAATGAATTTTTGTGGGCAGCTAACCTCAAAGATTTGCGCAAGCCCGCGTGTGGCAAATCTTTGAGGTTTGCGCGATGAAAAAAGAAATGCTGCTTCAATAGAACAGTCTTGCCATCATAATTTACGTGGCAAGATATTTTTCGCCACAGAGACACGGAGGCACAGTTAAAAATTACCGCTGTTACTAAACTTTTTTTCAATTACCAGATTACCCAGTTACCAGATTACCAAATCCTTTTTTTAATCACCCAGTTACCAGATTACCAGATTACCAAATCCATCTGCGTAAATCTGCGTAATCCCTGCCTGCAGACGCGCGTGCTGTGCTGCGGCAGGCAGGAGCGGCTACTCCACCTCCAACCCATACTTCCCCACCAATCCCACCAACCCCAAAACTGTAAACTTCGCCTTCTTCATTTTATTCGACTCCGGATCGATCACAAAATTGCGTGCTGTGCGAAAATCAACTTTCTCCAAATTATTATCACGGAAAAAAGTATCGTTCAAATCGCACTGATCAAAAACTGATTCGCCCAAATCACATTCCGTAAAATGCGATTCTTTGATGCTGCATTCTTTGAATTTTGTCTTCTTCATTTTCTTTCGCTGGAACGCGACATAATCCATCATGCAGGAAGTGAAGCTTACTGAAAAAAGAAAATCGTTGGTCGGAGAAAAATCAATGCCCGATAATTTGCAGCCTGTAAATACTACATCTTTCAAACCGGTTTTAGAAAGCTTTACAAGACTCAAATTACAATTCTCGAAGGTGCAATCGATAAAATCATTACCTGAAAGATCGGCCTTTTCGAAATTGCAGGATTTGAAAATACAATGTGCAAATTCTCTGTCGCGCAATTCTTTGCCGGAGTAATCGACCTTCTCAAAAGTTTTGTTTTCATGAATTGTTTCACTCATGGATATTCTCCTAAAATTATTTCTGTTCAAAGCCGCGCGCTGACCCTCCCCTCAGGGGACCGAGGGGCGCGCGCCGGTCTTACTTCACACGCTTCCACTCAATTCTCGTTTTTTCATCACGAATCGAATAGGCAATTCCTTTCAGCTTTTTGCTTTTTTTATCCATACGCAGGTAATAAGGCAGCGTATCATTTCCTGAAGTATTGATGATCTTAAACGTAAGCGAATCGCCTTCGAATTTTATATCGATGAAGTTATAAAATTCGCTCGTCTGGCAACTGATCGGAGTTTCTGAACTTCTGCGAATGGTGTATTGATCGTGATACGTAACATCAGTTTTTTGTCCGACGCCCCAGGTTTCCGACCAGTGACCATCGTATGATTTTACTTTTCCTGAAAATGAACACAACACGATAAGCACCGCGAATAAAACGAAGAGAATTTGATTTTTCATCTGAACAAGTTTTGATTAGGTTATGCTAATCAACGATTTTATCATGCAACTATTACCAATAATTATAAAATAGCGCATTTGCATTAGGAGTAATTTTAATACAACAACGAATTACATTTTTACCAGCCTGATTTTTTTCTTATCAGCAGCAACAATGTAAACACCCTGTGCCAAACCGCTGATGTTTATGCTTTCATTTTCGTTTACAGTTTCAGCGAACACCACATTTCCATTCATATCGAAAATCTGCACAGGTGTATTCGGATCAATTCCGCTAATCATAAAATATTCACTTGCAGGATTCGGGAAAAGAGAAACAGGAACAGTCGCTAACGTTTGAGGTTCAATACCGACTGTTGCGCTGTTTGTTACTTTACGAACACGCTGGTTCAGATCCACGATCAGCAAATCAGTGCCGCGTGTTGTCACTGCATCAGGCCACATGCCTGCAGAAGTTGCAGGACCACCATCACCGCTGTATGTGGGTGATAGATTTCCTGCAACGGTCGAAATAATTCCCGTTACTCCATCGATCTTGCGGATCACTGCATTGTTCAGTTCAGCAATGAAAATATTTCCTGCGCCATCAATTGTTATTCCTTCCGGTCCGCTGATGCTTGCTGCTGTTGCTTGTCCGCCATCACCGAAATAAGCTGCTGTTCCGCTTCCTGCAATGCTTGAAATAATTCCGGTAGCAACAGTCAGCTTACGGATATAGTGATTAAATACTTCGGAGAAAATCACATTACCGCTGAGATCACATTTTACATCGTAGACATTTCCTATCGCTGCTACAATTGCAAATCCGCCATCTCCGGAATGCCCTGAACCTCCATTACCTGCAACCGTAGAAATATTGCCGGTGATAAAATCAACTTTACGAACACGCGCATTTCCCTGGTCGGCGATGAACATATTTCCAACTGCATCAAAACAAACTCCTGTCGGACTTGCAAGCTGTGCCTGCAAGGCTGAGCTTCCATCGCCACCAAATCCGCTACTTCCAATTCCAACTACAGTAGTAATAATTCCCGTGCTCATCGTGATCTTACGAATACGGTGATTCTGATAATCTGCTATAAAAAGATCGCCGGAATTATTGAACGCTAATCCTGCAGGAACATTCAGCTGCGCATTTATTGCCAGCCCGTTATCACCGCCATACGTTGCAGGACCTGTTCCCGCAATGGTTGTGATCACGCCATTAACATCCACTTTTCGGATGCGGTTAGATCCATCAGCAATGTAATACGCACCACTCGCATCCGCTATGATCCCGATCGGACCGCTTAGCTGCGCGGAAGTAGCTTGTCCGCCGTCACCTGAAAATCCTGAAGTACCGTTACCGGCAACTGTGGTGATAATTTGTGCATCAGCAAAAAATGAAAATGCAATTGCGATACCGAGTAAGTAAAGTTTTTTCATGTGGTGAAGGTTTAGATGGAATCTCAAGATAGAAAAAAAAGCGCTGACATAAACAGCGCTTTAATTCCAGAAGGCAATCACAATTATATTTTCACCAACCTGATCTTTTTATTATCAGCTACAAGGAACAATACATTTCCATATTATTTCAAACAATAAATAGCTGCTGAATTTCAATCTGAAAATAAAAAACTTCTCCTACACAAACAATGCTTTTAGTTCGCTTGCTTCAGAAGGTTTTATTTTTCCGGCAAGGATCAATGCCAGCTGGCGACGGCGTAATGCTCCATCAAAACGTGCTTTTTCTTCGTCGGTTTCTGCTATGACCGGCGGAACAGGCAATGGAGTTCCGTTCTGATCAACAGCCACGAATGTATAGATGGCTTCATTGCTCTTTTTGCGTTCGCCTGTTACGGGATTTTCAACCCATACATCAATGAATACTTCCATGGAAGAATTGAACGAGCGTGAAACTTTTGCCTCAAGCGTTACAATGCTCGCGTACGGAATTGCAGAATGAAAAGCGACGTGATTAACTGTTGCAGTAACAACCACACGCCTGCAATGACGGTGCGCAGAAATAGCAGCAATAATATCCATCCATTCAAGCAAACGTCCGCCGAACAGATTATTCAGGTTATTGGTATCATTTGGTAAGACGTGATGTGTTGAGATGGAAAGGGAATCTTTCGATGGTTTCGGTTTCATGTGTGTAAAGGTAGTTCGGAGTTGGGAGTGTTTAGTTCGGAGAAAGGGAAAAAATGTTGTTTTCTTAATAAATACGAAAATCAACTCCGAATTTTATCTCCGAACTCCAAACTCCGAACTAACTACTAACTTTGCTGCCAATGAAAAATTTATTCGGTGTCCTGAAATATGTCCGTGGTTATTGGAGTTACGGGATATGGAATATCTTTTTCAATATTCTCTCTGTTATTTTCGGTCTTTTCACACTTGTGATCGTCAAACCATTTCTTGACCTGATAGCGGTAAATTCCGAATTAACTTATACTGAAATTTATAATAAAGGAGAACCTGCAATGGGTTTTTCGCAAGAGTCGCTTACAGGATATCTTAATTACCAGTTCAGCGATCTTTTTGTTCATGAAGGAAAGATGAAAGCGCTGATGCTCATTTGCATCATGGGTGGTATTTTATTTTTTTTCAAAGCATTATTCCGTTACCTGGGAATGTTTTTTATTGCGCCGATCAGGAATGGAGTTGTGAAAGATCTTCGCAACGCGATCTATAACAAAACACTTAAGCTTCCTCTTTCCTATTATTCTGATGAGAGAAAAGGAGATATTATGTCGCGCATTACCTCCGATGTGCAGGAAGTGGAATGGTCCGTAATGAGTTCCCTGGAAATGATTTTCCGCGATCCGATCAATATTATAATAATTCTCTGCTTCCTTATTTATATCAGCCCGGCACTTACGCTAATCGCATTTATCCTTTTGCCAATTGCTGCATTGCTCACTTCTCTTATTGGCAAAAGCCTTAAACGTTCTTCTCATCGCGCAAAAACCCAGCTCGGCGTTTTGTTTTCCATCATGGAAGAAACGCTGGGCGGCCTTAGAATCATCAAAGGATTCAACGCCGAAAAGAGTATGAAAGAAAAATTCGGCGACGTTAATGAAAATTATTCGACACAGATGATTCACACTTATAGAAAAGTTGATCTTGCTTCTCCTGTAAGTGAATTCGTCAGCTCAGCAATTATGATGACCCTTATCTTTTTAGGCGGAAGGCTCGTACTGGGTTCGGATGCTTCACTCGATGGCAGCACGTTTGTTTTGTATGTTCTTACATTTTCACAAGTTATAACTCCGGCCAAAACGCTCACAGGAGCTTATTCCAATGTGCAAAAAGGTCTGGCTTCAATGGAACGAATCAATAAAATCCTGGAAGCGGATGTTGCACTGGCAGATAAACCCGGCGCACAAACCATAGACGATCTAAAAAAACAAATTGAATACCGCGATGTTTCTTTTGCTTACCTGCGCGGCGACCAGGGTTATGCCTTGAAAAATATTAACCTGGTAATTTCAAAAGGAAAAAGCATTGCGCTTGTCGGGCAATCCGGTTCAGGAAAAACAACTTTGGCAGATTTGCTTCCGCGCTTTTATGAGCCGAGCAGCGGCACCATTTTAATTGATGGCGTTGACACACGTGAATGCAAAGTGCACGACCTCCGCAACCTCATGGGAATCGTGTCACAGGAATCCATTCTCTTCAACGACACTGTTCACAACAACATTGCGTTCGGAATGGAAAGTGCTACGCGCGAAGCGGTAATCGAAGCTGCGAAAGTGGCCAACGCGCACGATTTCATTATGGGAATGCCGGATGGCTACGACACGAACATCGGTGACCGCGGAGGAAAAATGTCGGGTGGACAACGTCAGCGCATGTCCATCGCACGTGCCGTTCTTAAAAATCCACCGATCCTTATTTTAGACGAAGCCACCTCCGCGCTTGATACCGGCAGCGAACGCCTGGTGCAGGAAGCCCTGAATAACCTCATGCGCAACCGCACCTCCGTGATCATCGCCCACCGCCTGAGCACGATACAGCATGCAGATGAAATTATCGTACTCGAAAAAGGCGAGATCATCGAACGCGGCACGCATACGGAATTGCTGAATAAAGCGGGGACGTACAAGAGATTGTATGATTTGCAGGTATTTGTTTGAGGGAAAAGTTGGTCGTTGGTGGTAGTTTTTGTTGGTGGTCAAATTAATAGCCAGGTAATTCAACGATCAACTTCTTCAGTTTTGACCAACTACCAATCACCTTTTCCTTACCAATCACCTTTTTCCTTGAACAGGTAAGATTTTCCTGAAACCAATTTCACCACTCCTCATCATTTCGTACATTTGTTTAAATCAATCTCCGGGCGTCCCGGAAAAGAAAAATTACCCATGAAAAAACAAGTACTTTCTTTATTCGCTGTGGCTGCAATGGCTTTAAGCGCTTCCGCCCAGATTACAAACCCCGGTTTTGAGACCTGGAGCACTTCAACAGGTGAAGAGCAACAACCAACAGGTTGGGTTTCTTACAATGTTTTTACTTCGCCATTTGTTGATCCGGGTAACACCAATCCAACATCTGTTACACAGGCTGCAACTCCTAATAATTACCAGGGAACATTTTCTGCGAAGATCACAACGATTGATCTTGTTACAAATCCGGCTTCACCAGACCTGCCGAACCGTGCCGGGATTCTTATGGCCGGTACAGTAAACTTTGTGGCTCCTTATATTTTTGCAGGCTATACGTTCGCAAGCCGTCCGCAAACATTCTCTTATGCAACTAAATACACACCGGTTTCAACTGACACGGCTTTTGCGCTTGTTTTCCTGACCAAATGGAATACAACAACACAATCACGCGATACGATTGCTGCAGGTATTGACTTCCTGCCGGTTGCAATAGCTGCTTACCAGGTTCGTAATATCAATTTAGTGTACAATGCAGCTTTCAGCACACTTATTCCGGATACTGCACAAATTCTTTTCAGCTCCAGCAGCACCTATGCACCACAAGTGGGCAGCGCAATGTGGGTGGATGCACTGTCATTCACCGGTTACGTTGGCGTGAATGAATCAATGGTTAACCAGGGTGTGGATGTTTATCCGAATCCATCTACAACTGTTACCAACTTCGACGTGGTTGCTGAAGAAGCTTACCAGGTTGTAATTTTCGACATGACCGGCCGTGAAATAAACAGGCTGATGATCAACAATAAAAAGGCAAACCTCAATAGCTATTTAATGGCAGCAGGTGTTTACACTTATTCTGTTGTCAACCAGGAAAATGAAGTAATGAGCCGCGGAAAATTCTCTATCGCTCAATAATTTCACTGCTTATCATCTTTTTTCGAAAAAACCGTTCCCTTACCGGAGCGGTTTTTTCATTTACAGGGAATTGATTGACAGTTGATAAGAATGTTGAACACTTTCACTTTTCCGGGAGGAACCAGCACCTCTTTTAGCTAGTTTTGTAATGTCCTAAGTGCTTAACCCCGGACCCAAAATTTTCCATGAAAAATTTTCTTATTCCTGCGATTGCCCTGATGGTGTTTTGCAGTTGTGGCAATGACGCCGGGGATAAAAACCAGGTGGTTGAAGATCCTGAAAAGGTGAATCAATTGCTGCTCGATTTTATTTCTGATAAAGTCAGCAAGGCCGATACTTCAGAAGTGCCTGTGCTCGGCAAAGATTCTGTGCAAACAATCGCGCTGGTGAAGAAAGTGTATTCCAACCATTCTTTTAAACCGATCTGGAGTGATAAAGGCCAGTTAACTGCTGCAGGTAATTCCTTTTATGCAGTGATTGAAAACGCAATGGAATTCGGCCTGATCCCCGACGATTATCATTTTACTACACTTGATTCATTGCTGGGAACGGCTTATGATTCTGTTCAGCAAAATTACAATGTAACAAAACTTGGAAATGCTGATGTGCTGCTCACCGATGCGTTTTTCAAATTCGCAGTGCACGTTTCTGTCGGGCGAATGGAAAACGACAGTGCCACTTCACGCACATGGCGTATTGGAAAAATGAATAAGGATTTAGTCGCGTTGTTTGAATCAACACTTAAATCCGGAAATTTCGCTGCTACTTTCAATTCGATCGAACCGCAGCGGATGGAATACCAGGCCATCAAAAAGCACATGAATGGTTACCGGAAAAAATATACCGGTGCCAAATGGCAGCATATTCCCGACCGGAAAAAAGATAGTCTTGGATTTTTTACCGGTGTGAAAAAACGTTTGTTGCAAACCCGCGATTACGATACAACCTCGGTTGAAAGTGATTCGTTGCGTTTGTCGAATGCGCTGAAGAAATTTCAAAAGCGTCATTTCCTCGAAGAAGACGGGAAGATCGGTCGCAATACAATTCTTGCGCTCGACATGACGCCGGAAGACTGGATCATTCAAATGGCGATGAATCTTGAGCGCTGGAGATGGGAACCTGCGAAATTTGAAACGCGTCACATGATCGTGAATCTGCCTGCATTTAAAATGACGGTTTTTGAAGAAGACACAATCGTAATGTCATCACGCATTGTTTGTGGTGCGATCAAAACACAAACCCCGGAGCTCGACAGCAAAATGCACCAGATCGTGCTGTATCCGTATTGGACCGTTCCTTACAGCATTGCATGGAAAGAATTGTTGCCGCATATTAAACGTGACACGGCCTATTTGCGCAAAAACCATTACGAAGTTTTGGACCGTGATAAAAATGTGCTTGATCCGAAAACAATTGAATGGAAAAAATATCACAAAGGTTATTTGCCATTCACTTTCCGCCAGATGACGGGAACGGATAATGCGCTTGGTATTATGAAGTTTGAATTCCATAATAAATACAGCGTGTACATGCACGACACGAATTCAAAAAGATATTTCCGTTATACCACAAGAGCATTTTCGCACGGCTGTATGCGTTTGGAAAAGTACATGGAGCTCGCCCATTTTCTTATTCGCGATGACAGTGTGAAGTTGCCGAAGGATACGTTTGATGTGTGGGCAGCGATGGATGTGCAAAAGAAAATAAACCTGCGAAAACCATTACCGATTCACGTACGCTATTTCACCTGTGATGTGGACACCAATGGAACTGTTTCTGTTCACTCCGATGTTTATTTGCGCGATGAACAAATGGAAAAAGTATTGTACGGAATTCCTTCTGATAAAAAAGCTGCCCCGACAAAAACAGCAGCTCCGAAATCAGAAAGCACGAAGCAGAAGAAGAGTGTAATGTTGAGCGGAGCATTTGCTGCGCGCGGAATGTGCTAATTTGCTAATGGGTTAATGTGCTAATCAAAAGTGTGAATTTAAGATTTTGAATAAAGGAAATGGAGGACGCAGATGTGTCCTCCATTTTATTTATATCCATTAACACATTAGCAAATTAGCACATCAGCACATTCTTTACTTATTCCAAAACTCCTGTCCTGCATTCGGGTAACGATGTGCATGAATTGCTTTTACTTCATTAAAAAGCAATTCCCTGAACTGATCAATATTTTCTTTGTCCGTCGCTGAAATAAAAATGCAGGGAGAATTTATTTTACTCATCCAGCTTTTTCCCATTTCATCCAAAGTAAGAACAGCCTTTTTCGTTGGATCAAGCAAATGTTCTTCTTTCGGCGGCTCACGGTAAGCATCGATTTTATTGAATACTAAAATTGTCCGTTTATCTCCTGCACCGATTTCGCTCAGCGTTTGTTTTACAACATTGAGCTGGTCTTCAAAATTCGGATGAGAAATATCCACGACAAGCAAAAGAATATCTGCTTCACGTGTTTCATCCAGCGTCGACTTGAATGATTCTACTAACTGAGTCGGAAGCTTGCGAATGAAACCTACTGTATCAGAAAGCAGGAAAGGTAAATTACCGATCACTACTTTTCGCACGGTAGTATCAAGTGTTGCAAATAATTTATTTTCCGCGAACACTTCCGATTTACTCACCACATTCATGATCGTGGATTTACCCACGTTCGTATAACCCACAAGCGCCACACGCACCATCTCTCCCCTGCCCTTACGTTGCGTTGCCATCTGGCGGTCGATCACTTTTAAATCTTCCTTCAGCAATGCAATGCGGTCGCGGATATTACGACGGTCAGTTTCAATTTCTTTCTCTCCCGATCCGCCACGAGTTCCTGTTCCACCACGCTGACGTTCCAAGTGAGTCCACATACCCGTAAGTCGCGGAAGCAAATATTGATTTCTCGCCAACTCCACTTGTGCTTTAGCATGTGCAGTACGCGCGCGATCAGCAAAAATATCGAGGATCAATAAATTGCGGTCGAATACTTTTTTGCCGGTTTCCTTTTCTAAATTTCGCTGCTGCGACGGAGAAAGCTCATCATCGAAAATGATATAATTGATCGCATTTTCTTCCGCGAACTTTTTTATCTCCTGCACTTTTCCCGAACCGATATACAAACGGTTATCGGGATGCACCAATTTCTGAGTAAAGTTTTTTACCGGGACAATGCTGGCAGTCCGCGCAAGAAAAGCAAGCTCTTCAAGGAACTCGGTCATTTGCGTTTCATCCTGGCGTTTATCAATTACGCCAACAAGAACAGCTCTTGATTCTAAGGGTTTGCTATCTGGATTCTCTTTCATATCAATGTGCTGATTCTTTCCACTTTATATATCGTTCCGGCAGAACAGCAATCAAGCCGATTTTTTTCATTTCTACTTCTACTTTTGCTAACAAACGATTTCGTTCATCTTCAGCAAGCATCACCTGTGCATCATTTTCCACATAATACATTCCTTCATCATAAACCAAAATATCAGCGTCATCCGTTTCAAGCACATCAGAATTTATAAAATAGATGCGCTCCTCATCGAAAAAGGTCATTCCACTCTTACCAAGAAAAATAATTTTCTTCTTCCGGAAGATGCTGGTAAATGCTCTCAACAAATTTCGTGCTGATATCATACTAAAATTTTATTAGCACATTTCCTCCACCCTACTTTCTTAACGATTCCGCATATTTTGCGACCGCTTCAATCTGCTCCGCATTAAGCTCGGGACTAAATGCTTTCATCGTGTTTTTACCAGAAGTGATAATGCTTACAACAATTGCATGATCAAGCGTGCTGGAAGAAAGATCTGCTGCGCCCATTGTATTTTGTTTTCCGTCTGCACCGTGACAAACCATACATTTCTCCTCGTAGAGCACACTTCCGTTTACAGAAGCGCCCACAGCAGGCGGAGAAGACGAAACAGAATCAGCTTTTGCTTTTGATGCATCATCATTTCCACACGACTGCACCAAAATAAATGTACATGCAACAATGGAAAGAACAAGGAATATTTTTTTCATAAAAGCGGAAATTAAAACCAATTATATCCTGCAAACTTCTGCATAAAAGGCCACGGGATCATTGCAAGAATGATTACCAATCCGATCGTAAAAAATATAGCAAGGCTTTTAAATTTCGCTTTGCTTGAAGCTCCACGTTTTGCTTTTGAATAACCAACCGTGATCAGAATAATTGCAAGAAGCATCATCACGCTGTGTTCCATCCGGAAAAAACGATAGACAGATTTTATGCTTTCATCTGTCGTGTCAATTGCCTGGTAATATTTTCCTATGAGATACAATGCAATTCCGATAACCAGCTGAAGATGCATGCTGATCAATGTGAAAAGCGCGAGTTTTTTATCTCCTGCGGTAAACACTTTGTTTCCTGACATCCCGGAAAATGCTTTAATAATTGTCACAAGCAGCAGGATCAAAGCGATCCAGCGTAACCCGGAATGTGCGTGGTGTAAGATGTTATTCATAGCGTTTGGATTTGTCCGCCCAAAATTAGTGAAAATCAGGGTGGTCTTACCGCTTATCAAGGTTCTTTAGCATTTACCCGTGTTTTAGCTATTTTAGGGAGTAAGCTGAATCTTAATTTCCTACTTTTACTTTCCTCAGAAATCTCCTCTATGAAAAATATTTTCGCGGTCCTGTTCGCCTTGTCAGCAATTTATTTACAGGCACAGAATCCAACATTTCCGGTTAATGGCGCGCCGGATAATCGTCATACCATTTTTGCTTTTACAAACGCACACATTCAAGTCGATCCGGAAACGGTTATCGACGGAACGATGCTTGTGCAGGATGGTTTTATCATTGGTATCAGTGCCGGTGAAAAGATTCCTAAAGGCGCGATTATTTATGACATGAAAGGAAAATGGATCTATCCTTCATTCATCGATTCTTATTCTACTTATGGAATGCCTGAAATAAAAAGGAGTCCATGGTCGCCATTCAATCAAACAGAAAGTTCGCGTGCCGGTGCTTTCGGATGGAACGAAGCATTGAAGCCCGATAATGATGCGTCAAAAGTTTTTACTTCAAATGAAAGTGCCGCAGAAGAATTCCGCACGCTCGGATTCGGAACGGTGATGACGTTGGTAAAAGATGGCATTGCACGCGGAACCGCAACTTGTGTTACGCTGAATGCAGAAGACGGAGAAAATAGGGTAATGCTGAAAGACCGCGCTGCAAATTGTTTTTCATTCGACAAAGGTTCATCGCGCCAGGATTATCCTTCTTCGCTTATGGGCGCAATTGCTTTGATCCGCCAGACATATTATGATGCAGAATGGTATGGCACCGCAAAAGTAAAACCTGAATTTAATTTAACGCTCGAAGCATGGAATGCAAACCGCATGCTTCCGCAGATCTTCGAAACAACGGATAAATGGAATGTGCTGCGCGCAGATAAAATGGGCGATGAATTTAAAGTGCAATATATTTTCAAAGCCAGCGGTAATGAATACCAGCGTATCGCAGAAATGAAAGCTACAGGTGGATCATTTATTATTCCGCTTAATTTTCCTGCAGCTTTCGACGTGGAAGATCCATACGATGCAGAATTAATCGGTTATGCTGATCTGAAACATTGGGAGCTTGCACCGTTAAATCCATCTGCATTTGAAAAAAACAATATTCCATTTGCAATCACGTCTTCCGACCTGAAAGACAAAAAAGTGTTTTGGGGAAATCTTCGCAAAGCAATTAAATACGGCTTAACAAAAAAAGCCGCGCTTCGTGCATTGACAGTTACACCTTCCACACTTCTCGGCATCAGCGATAAAACAGGAACGCTGAAAAAAGGAATGCTTGCGAATTTCATTATTACAAACGGAGATGTTTTTGAAGACACTGCTATCATCTGGGAAAATTGGGTGAAAGGTCGCCAATACATTTTGCGTGATTACCGTGCGCTGGATATTCGCGGAACATACAATGTTGTTCTGGGTTCAACGCAGGGAGCAGATATTGATTTTAAAAATCGTGTACTGAAAATTGAGGGTGAACAAACGAAAATGAAATCGGTTTTTGTAAATGCTGATTCTTCAAAAACGAATGTGAATGTTACACTTGCAGGAACAAATGTGACCATCACTTACAATTCCAAAACTCTTGATGGTGTTATCCGTTTATCAGGTGTTGTGGATGCGCAGACACGTTTCATGAGCGGCCGCGGACAATTGCCGGATGGAACATGGATCGACTGGATGGCTACACAAACCGGAAAATTCTTCCCGAAGCCAGGCGAAAAAGACACAACGAAATATTTTTATCCGACACTGGATGAAGTAATTTTTCCATTCGCAGCATACGGAAGAACAAAAGATGATTCCCTTCAGATCGATAAATTTCAATCGAGCTACAATTCGATCCTGATTACAAATACAACTGTCTGGACGAATGAAGCAGACAGTTTGCTTTTGAATACCGATGTGCTGATCGTTGGCGGAAAAATTTCTCAGATCGGAAAAAATATAGCTGCGCCTGCAAAATGTATGGTGATTGACGGCACAGGAAAATATTTAACACCGGGAATTATTGACGAGCACTCACACATTGCAATCGGTGGAGGCGTAAATGAAGGAACACAAGCTTCGAGTGCAGAAACGCGCATAGGAGATGTTATTTACCCGGATGATGTGCAGATCTATCGCCAGCTTGCGGGTGGTGTTGTTGCTGCGCAATTGTTGCATGGTTCGGCAAATCCTATCGGCGGACAATCTGCAATTATCAAATTACGCTGGGGTGCTGCTGCGGAACAAATGAAGATTGATTATGCTCCCGGCTTTATCAAATTCGCATTGGGAGAAAACGTCAAACAAAGTAACTGGGGCGATTTTAATACAACACGTTTTCCACAAACACGAATGGGCGTTGAGCAAGTGTATTATGATTATTTCACCCGCGCGAAAGAATACGATGCAGGCTGGAAAAAATATAAAACACTTTCTCCCGGTGATAAAGCAAAAACAGTTGCACCACGCCGCGATCTGGATCTTGAAGCGGTTTCTGAAATTCTCGCAGGCAACAGGCACATCACCTGTCACTCGTATGTACAATCTGAATTGATGATGTTAATGCATGTTGCAGATTCGATGGGATTCAAAATAAATACGTTCACGCACATCCTGGAAGGATTCAAAGTGGCGGATGAAATGAAGCTGCGTGGAATCGGCGGATCAACTTTTTCGGATTGGTGGGCTTACAAATACGAAGTGAAAGATGCGATTCCATATAACGCTGCGATCATGGCGCGTATGGGAATTACAACTGCTATTAATTCGGATGATGCGGAGATGGCGCGTCGCTTAAACCAGGAAGCTGCAAAGTCAATGAAATATGGCGGAATGACGGAAGTGGAATCGTTCAAAATGGTTTCATTAAATCCGGCGCAATTGATGCATCTCGATCAGCGCATGGGAAGCATTAAAGCGGGTAAAGATGCTGATGTGGTTTTGTGGAATAACAATCCGACTTCTATTTATGCAAAACCGGAAAAGACCATTGTGGATGGAAAAGTTTTGTATGATATCAATGAAGATGTAAAGCTGCGCGATGAAATGCTGAGAGAAAAATCGCGTATCATCCAGCGCATGATTTCAGAGAAAAACGGTGGAGCGCCAACACAAAAAGCAAAATACCGTAAGCCACATCTTGCAGATTGCGATGATTTTATTGAAGATGGAAGCTATTTGATGGAACAAGAGTAGGGCCACAGATTACGCAGATTACACAGATTGATTACACTGAATAAAAAATAAAATGAAAAATATATTTGCCTTCTTCCTGCCACTTTTTTTACTGCCTATCATTTCTTCGGCGCAAATGCCGGTTCCTGCGAAAAAACAAACGAAAAGCATTTTGCTGATGAATGGCACTGCGCATCTTGGGAATGGACAAGTGATCCAGAATTCGGTTGTCGGATTTAAGGATGGAAAAATTTCGCTTGTTGCTGATGCGACGGTAATTCGTTTGGATAAATCGGCGTGGGATACAGCGATTGATTGTTCGGGAAAACATATTTATCCTGGTTTCATTGCGCCGAATTCTACTTTGGGATTGACAGACATTGAAGCAGTGCGGGCGACAAATGATTTTCGTGATGTAGGCGGATTTAATCCACATGTGCGTTCGCAGATTGCTTACAATACTGATTCAAAAATTAATCCGACTGTGCGTACGAATGGCGTTTTGCTTGCGCAGGTTACACCACGTGGTGGAAGAATTTCGGGCATGTCGAGCGTGATGGCGTTGGAAGGATGGAACTGGCAGGATGCAACGGTGAAAGCCGATGATGGTGTGCATTTGAACTGGCCTTCTTATTATTCGCGCAGCTGGAATGAAGAAGATGGCTTCAGCGCTTACACACAAAATAAAGATTACGAAACACAGCGACAGAACCTCGAGAAATTTTTTGCGGAATCAAAAGCGTATGCTGAAAATCCGGGCACAGTAGAAACAAATCTTCGTCTCGCAGCCATGAACGGAATTTTCACCGGCGCACAAGTTCTTTACATCCATGCTGATCTTTTAAAAGAAATTGCAGAAAGTGTTTCGTTCGCAAAAAAATTCAGCATCACACGCATGGTCATCGTTGGCGGTTCCGACAGCTGGAAATGCACGGAACTTTTAAAGCAGAATAATATTGCGGTAATGCTTTCGCGCGTGCACAGCTTGCCTTTGCGTACGGATGATGATGTTGATCAGCCTTACAAAACAGCAGCGCAGCTACAAGATGCAGGCGTGCTTTTCTGCATTCAAAACGAAGGCGATATGGAAGCATCGAATGCAAGAAATCTTCCTTTCCAGGCAGGTACGTGCGTAGCCTACGGATTAAAACCGGAGCAGGCGATTGCAGCGCTGACAGGAAATTCTGCAAAGATCCTTGGCATTGATAAATTAACAGGCACAATTGAAATTGGAAAAGATGCAACGCTTTTCGTTTCCGAAGGTGACGCGCTGGATATGAAAACGAATAATGTGACGTGGGCGTTTATACAAGGGAAAAAGTTAGATCTGCGGAATGAGCAGATTGAATTGTATAAGCGTTATGAGGAGAAGTATGGGTTGAAGGATAAGTAGCCTTTAAAATGAAAAAGGCACTAGCAATCGGATTATTTCTTGTTATAGGATTCAGGTTGGCTTTCATCCTGGTGGCAAATCCGCCTCTGCAAGTGAAAGTGAATTCAGCCAACCACGGCCTGACCGAGAACGAAAGGCTTGCTTCATTTTGTAAAGTCTGGGGATTTCTCAAATATTATCATCCTGCTGTTGCGTCCGGCAAAAACGATTGGGACAAAGCGCTTTTCGAGCAGTTACCCAACGTTATTTCCTCGAAGGATAAAAATGAATTAAGCCGGTCGTACATGACATGGGTAAATTCATTGGGTAAGATCAAGCCGCACAAAAAAGCCGATTTTACTGACAGCGTAAAATTCAACAAGGCTTTAACGTGGACACAAGATCAAACTTTATTTTCAGAAGAATTGATTTCTCAACTGGACTATATCCGGAAAAACAGGAATGAAAATCCGAATCATTATGTAAAATATAATACACCAGTTTTCAATACTAATTATGAGAATGAAAAAACGTACCCAGATTCGATTTTCCCCGGGAAAGCAATGCGTTTGTTAAGCTTGTTTCGTTATTGGAATATCATCAATTATTATTTCCCATATAAATACCTCATCACTGAAAACTGGGACACTGTGCTTGTGCGAATGATCCCGAAATTCCAGGATGCGAAAGATGCAACGGAATATCATCTTGCGATACTTGAGCTCGTTGCAAGCGTTGATGACAGTCACGCTGGTATAGCCACGGCAGCTACGAATAAATATTTTGGATTCAGAATGGTTCCGTTTACCGTTAAGATAATTGATAATAAAGCAGTCGTAGTTGACCTCGTGAATGATTCTTTAGCATCAATCGATGACATTCAAATAGGTGATGTGATTGAAAAAATAAGTGGCCTATCTGTTTCAGAAATGATAAAGGAAAGATCAAAATATTTCGGGGCGTCAAATGAGCCTACGCGGTTACGGATTCTTTCGCGGCGTTTATTAAATGGTAATTCGGACATAGTGAATATTCAATTCGAAAGAAATAACATAGTCGAAACTAAAATCATACATCGTTATTTGGCAAAAACAGTGAGTGGAAACAAGACCGAAAATTCTGAAGCAAAACACTGGAAGATGCTGGAGAATAATATTGGTTATGTAGATATGGGACAATTAATTCCCGAAGAAGTTGATAAAGCAATGGGTGAGCTGATGAGCGCATCCGCAATTATATTTGATATCAGGAATTATCCAAAAGGAACGATGTATAAAATTTCAGGTTACCTGAATAAGGAGAGAAAGGAATTTGCAAAAGCTCTCATTCCCGATCTTACCTTTCCGGGTACGTTTGGATATAACAATACACTTAGTTGCGGAAAAACAAACGTGGATTATTATAAGGGAAAAGTAATTCTGCTGGTTAATGAAACCACGCAAAGTCATGCTGAATTTACGTGTATGGCTTTACAAACTGCGCCGGATGTAAAAGTTATCGGAAGTCAAACCGCAGGAGCTGATGGAAATGTTTCGGAAATAATTTTTCCGGGTGAATTTAAAACAAAGATGACCGGCATCGGCATCTATTATCCGGACGGAAGAGAAACGCAACGAATAGGAATCGTACCTGATATTGAAGTGAAACCTACGATTGAGGGAATAAGACAAGGGAAGGATGAAGTGATGGAGAGGGCTTTGCTTTATATTAAAACGGGAAAATAAAAACGTGAATTTACTTTTCCTCAAATAGGACTAGAGAAATTCCTGATACTTTCCTAAAGTCCTTGTCAGCAGAAAGCAATGGTACAGCCAGAAAAATTGCTGTGGCGGCTATTATTGCATCGGGTAATTTCACATTACTTTCCTGACGAATTGAAATAACATTCTTCTTTATCTCACTATTAATATCTACCACGATGCAATCAGAAATGAATTTTTTTAGAATTGCATGTTCTTTTCCAGTAATCTTTTTATAACCAAGCAATTCCAATTCTGACACAAAGGACAAATAAAGATCAGCGCCTTCTAAAATACTTGCAATTGTTTTATTACCTGACAACAGGTAAAGCGCAATATTAGTGTCAATAAGAAACTTATTTCCACTCATCACGCAACTTTTTTTGAATAGCTAGTGGTGTATCCTTTAATTTAAGAACACCTGAATATTTTTTTGACGAAAAGCCTTTTTTGATTTTAAGTTTTGCAAGCACTTTATCTAAAATATCTTTGGATGTGCCTTCCCTGATAACTGTAACCATTTGAATGTTTGTTTTATCAAATTTAACTATTCTTTGTCAATGTCCGATTAAAGCCGGCGGAATCCCTACACCACCCTAACCAACCAATAATCATTCTTCCCCTTCTGCAGCAACAAAAATTTCTCATTGATAAAATGAGCCATCTCCAGCTTCATTTTGGGATCGGTAACTTTTTGTTTGTTGAATGCAATTCCATTTCCTTTCAGCATTTTCATTGCATCACCATTCGACTCGAACATTTTTGAACGCGACGTCAGCAATTCAACAACTCCAACTCCGGATTCAATTTCCGCTTTTGAAATTTCAACCGAAGCAGAACCGGAAGCAATTACAAGGCTAAGCAATTTTGCATTGTCGTAGCTGCTGATTTGTGCAGGCGCATCTTTTGCCATAAATAATCTGGTGATTTCGATCACGGCATTTTTTGCTTCTTCACCATGCACGCGCACTGTGATATCTTCGGCCAATGCTTTTTGCAGCTTGCGCAAATGTGGTTCTGTTTTATGCTCTGTTTCTAGTGCTTCAATTTCTTCCTGGCTCTTCAAGGTAAAAATGCGGATGTAATTTTCTGTATCCGAATCGGCAGCGTTCAGCCAAAACTGGTAAAACTCATAAGGAGAAGTACGTTTCGGATCGAGCCAGATATTTCCGCTTTCGGTTTTTCCGAATTTCGTTCCGTCTGCTTTTTTGATCAATGGTGTTGCTAATCCGTATGCTTCACCACCATCTTTCCTGCGGATCAATTCGGAGCCGGTGTAAATATTTCCGAGCTGGTCGGAACCGCCCATTTGCATTTTTACACCGTGATTTTTCCAGAGGTAATAAAAATCAAAACCCTGGATTAATTGGTAGCTGAATTCAGTGAATGACATTCCCTCGCGTTCTTCACCGGAAATTCGCTTCTTCACCGATTCTTTCGACATCATATAATTCACCGTGATGTGCTTACCTACATCGCGAATGAAATCGAGAAAAGAAATGCCTTTGAACCAATCGTAATTATTTACAATCGTTGCAGAATTTTCTCCGCAGTTAAAATCAAGGAACCGCTCCAGCTGTTTTTGTTGCGAAGACAGATTATGCTGCAGCGTTTTTTCATCAAGCAAATTACGCTCAGCGGATTTTCCTGAAGGATCGCCCACCATTCCTGTTGCGCCGCCGACCAATGCAATCGGTTTATGCCCGCATTGCTGAAAATGCAGCAGCGTCATGATCTGCACGAGATTTCCAACACCGAGTGAATCAGCAGTCGGATCAAAACCGATGTAGCCGGTGACCATTTCTTTATTGACCAATTCTTCTGTGCCCGGCATCATTTCCTGCAACATGCGGCGCCAGCGTAATTCTTCGATGAAGTTCTTTTTCATAACGAAGCAAAGATAGTGTTGGGTATTGAGTATTGCGTATTGGGTATTGAGAAAAATGTGCGGCGGGCTCTTGGTTTTAGGCAAAACAAGGAAAGATTCATTAATAATCCTTTAAAAACCCTTGTCTCAATACCCAATACTCCATACTCAATACTACCTTTACACCATGATTCTTCTCACCGGCGGAACAGGATTGCTTGGATCGCATATTGCTTACGAACTTGTGAGCAAAGGCGAAAAGATCCGTGCTTTAAAACGTAAAGGAAGCAGCATTGCCCTCACAGAAAAGATTTTCAGATTTTATAATTCAGCACCGCAATCGCTGCTCGATAAAATTGAATGGGTGGAAGGCGATGTGCTCGATCTCGGTTCAATCGAAGATGCGCTGGAAGGAATAACACATATTTATCATTCTGCTGCGTTAGTTTCTTTTAATCCGAAAGAAAAAGAAAAAATGCTGCAGGTAAATATTGAAGGCACTGCAAATGTTGTAAATCTTGCGATGCATGCGGGCGTGAAAAAAGTCTGTCACATCAGCTCCATTGCGACGCTTGGATTTACCATTGATGATAAATTGATTGATGAAGATGTGTGGTGGAAAAATGATCCGTCGAATTCGTGGTATGCGATAAGCAAATATGGTGCGGAGCGTGAAGTGTGGCGCGCGTCGGAAGAAGGAATGGATGTGGTGGTTTTAAATCCATCTTTTATACTTGGTCCGGGAGATGAAAAACGCACGAGCACAGAAGTTTTCGGCGCGATGAAAAAAGGGAATTCCTGGTACACGCTTGGTGAAAACGGATACGTAGATGTGCGCGATGTTGCGGCAGCGGCGGTGAAGCTGATGGAAAGTGAAATAAAAAACGAGCGTTTTGTGCTGAGCGCTGTGAATCTTACTTACAGGGATTTTTTCGATAAAATTTTAGTTGCATTCGGCAAACCAAAAACAAAACGACGTGCAGGATGGTTATCGCTTGCATTAGGATGGCGCGGAGAAAAGCTGCTGACGATACTGAACGGTGAAAATCCGAGAGTAACAAAAGAAACTGCTATTACTGCATTGCAAGTAAACCGCTACGACGGAACACGCATTACAAAACGAATTGATTTTAATTATCGTAATGTAGATAGCTCTATTGCGGAGATCAGTGCGTTTTATAAATAATGTGCAAATTACAAATGTGTAAATTGTAAATGAGCAAAATGCAGATTACAATTTATTTCCAATTGTCTTAATTGTTTGCGTGAAGGATAGTAGTGGAAAGCCCGGAATTGTTATTTAACCCTCAAAGGGTTGCGCACAAGCAAGCGTGCCGGCAAACCCTTTTAGGGTTAAAAATGATGAGGACTTGCAACGAATAGCCTGACCCGTGAAGGAAACGCGGAAAAGCGTTCCTACACGGGACACGCCATAAAAAGAAAAGGAAGATTACCAATTTCATTAAACCAAACCTCAAAGATCCTCTTCGCGCTTTCTCTCGCTGATCTTAGAGGTTTAATTTTCCATCAACATTCCCATTTGCACATTTATAATTTGAAAATTTGGAATTATTTCCCCGCTCGCTCCTGCAACTGACGTTTGGTTAATTCAGTGATCACATCGTCGTACATCAGATTTAATTTTTCGGGTTGCGCGCTGTACCACTTCATGGAAGATTCGTACTGCTGCTTTGTGATGCTGTGCTTTTTAAAAATATCGTACCAGCCAATGGGAGGCGCTAATGACGGATCGAGGACTACACCTTTGATAATAGTATCGACCGGCAGCTCTAACGTAATTGGTCCGCGCGGACGGATTACTTGTGGTGAACGAACGTTGAGCGTGGCTTCGAGCAAATGAACATCGGCAAGCACGAGCACCATTTTCTCTTCGGTAATAAGATCATTCGGCTTTTCAACAGCATCAACTTTAGGCGGCTGATTGCAGGCAAAAAGGAAGAAAAGCAGGATAACGGCGAATTTTGACATGATTGTAAAGGTAAGGGAAGTCTGTGTAAGCCGGAAAAAAGGATATTTTTGTTTTACCACCTCTGAATTCACGTGTGTTTGAATTTTGATTTTCAAACGCAAACATGTCTTCAGAAAAAATCTCTCCTCCAATGAAAAGAATTTTACTTTTTTTAAGCCTTGCGCTGACAGCCCCTTTATGCGCGCAGATCGACATGGGCGTGCCGTCGGCAACAGGGAGAGGCGGCTCTGCAACAGCGGTGGCAAAAAACTGGGAAGCGCTCGGAATAAATCCATCGAACCTGGGCTGGAATTCGAATTACAAATTCTCGATGAGCATTGGTAGTTTTGGAATTACTGCACAATCGCGCGCGCTGGATTTTCCGACATTGAAAAATGCATTTCTGCATCCATCAGATACGTTTACTGCTGCTGAAAAACAAAATTACGCTGACCTCTTTACGAATCCGGAAGGTTTTAATATGACAGCGAATGTAACGTGGATTGCTGCGTCGCTGTATTTACCGAAGCTTGGAGGACTTGCATTTAATGTTCGTGACCGCGCGTATTCACATGTGGGTTTGAATCATAATGCGGCTGATATTCTTTTTAACGGGCGCAATGCGGATATCTACCAGGATTCATCTGTGTATTCGAAAAACATTTCTACTGTTTTTGATGGTTGTAATATGACGTACCTCCATTTTCGTGAAGCGAATCTTGCTTATGGAAGACGTGTTGCAAAATATGGAACGGAAGATGCAGATGGAAATCCGGCAATACAGGTTTTTGCAGGTGCAGGAATAAAATTCATTTGGGGATTGGCGAATATGAATGCGAAAATTGAGAACGGCGCAATTACAGGACAATCTTCTTTCTCGACAAATTATGGAATCAATTATGGAAACATTCAGAATTTTACTCCTGAAAAAACAGCAAGTATTTTTAATAATGTCGGAACAGGTGTAGGATTTGATTTTGGCGGATCAGTAATTCTGAAAAATAAATTTCGTTTTGCTGCTGCGGTGACAGACATTGGTACAATTTCATGGACGAATAATGTTTTGATTGCGAGTGATACAACGATGCCGCGTCTCGACAGCACGAATAATGGAATGAACAGCTGGCAAATGGGCGACCAGGCAGGATTTCTTTTTGGTGATAACGGCTTCATGAATTACACTGCGGGAAATGATTACAAATCCAGTTTGCCTACACGTTTGCGTCTTGGTTTCGGAATGTCGATTGGAAAACGAATTGATATCGGAGCTGATCTTGTTATCCCGATGAACAAAACACTTTACAATCTTTCCAATCCTTTTATAGCGGTCGGCGCAGATATTAAAATTGTGGAAGTGTTGAAAGTGAATTTCGGTGTTTCAGGAAGCGCAGATCTCGGATGGAATGTTCCGTTGGGACTTACGCTCGGACCACTCGGACCATTTGAGCTTGGCATTGCAACAGGTGATATCCTGACCTTCATTGACAAATCAAGAAATCCGAATATTTCTATTTGTATGGGCTTTCTTCGTTTGAACATTGGTGATAAAGCGGCAAAGGGAGCTAATGTTCCACCGACACCCGGAATTTAATTTGTAAATGACATTGAATACGTTTAAAGATAAAATCGTTTGGATCACAGGTGCTTCATCAGGAATTGGTGAAGCGTTGGCGAAGGCATTTGCAGCAGAAGGTGCGAAGTTGGTTTTATCTGCGCGCCGAAAAGAAGAGCTGGAGCGTGTGAAAAAAGAATGCGGGTTGAATGATACAAATTGTTTGATCGTTCCACTTGATCTTTCTGATACATCAGGCGTTGATGCATTGACACAAACTGTGCTTGCAAAATTTTCGCGCATTGATGTGCTGGTGAATAATGGTGGAATTTCTCAGCGTTCACTTGCAAAAGACACGCCGCTGGAGATTGACCGGAAAATAATGGAAGTAAATTTTTTCGGGCAGATTGCAATTACAAAAAGTGCGCTGCACGTGATGCTGAAACAAAAGCAGGGACACATTGTTGTGATGAGCAGCATTGCAGGGAAATTCGGGTTCTGGTTCAGAACTGCTTACTCTTCTTCGAAACACGCCTTGCATGGATTTTTTGAAGCATTGCGTTTAGAAACAGAAGCAGACGGAATAAAAGTTTTGATTGCGGTTCCGGGAAAAATTCAATCTGCAATTTCGCTTCATGCATTGAAGGAAGATGGCAGCGAAAATAATGTGATGGAAAGAAGTCAGCAGGAAGGAATGCCGGCAAGTGAATGTGCTGCGATCATTCTTGAGGCGATGAAAAATAACAAGGAAGAAATTTTAATTGGCGGAAGAGAAATAAAAGCTGTTTGGCTTAAGCGTCATTTTCCAAAATGGTTCGGGCGCATTATCCGCAAGCAGGCAAAAGAATAATTTAAACGCACTAAAAAAAATTCACATGTCACCAATTGTTTATTTTGCGATCATTCTTGTAAGTCTTTTAATTCGCTTTATTATCAAATCTGCGAAGGATAAAGCGAGTCCGCCGGCATTTAAAAATAATCCGACTTACAATAATCCGACGATGAAGCAGCCACCGCCGTACGTTCCGCCTTCATCACAAACATCAACAGATTTCACCACCTTGTTTGACGAGCAGAAAAGTTCGTACGAACAAAAGCCGAATGCATTTACCAATCCGAATTCGTCTTCGCCCTCTTTCAACGATCCGTTTTCCGAGCAGCAGACATCCTTTTCCACCATGTCAAACCGCAACACCAACAGCAATATGGGCGCGGGAAGTCAGAGCTATTATTGCATGTATTGCGGAAAAAAATTCCAAACGATTAATACGCTGAAAATGGATACCTGCTTCAAACATCCGAAGTCGGATCGTGGATTGCAGAAGCACGTGTTGTATACGGGAGCAGGGAAACCGAATATTGGTTTTTGAGGGGCATTGCTGTTTGTCGCCTTCGATATATTCACTTTATTAATTTTTATTGTACTTCGTGTTGCTTTAATAAAAGCGAACCAGTCTGACAAGAGAGAAATTTCTGTTTGTCGCCTTCGATACATTCGCTTTATTCGTTTTTATTGTACTTCGTGTTGCTTTTATAAAAGCGAACACTCAGTCTGACAAGAGAGAAATTTCTGTTTGTCGCCTTCGATACATTCGCTTTATTCGTTTTTATTGTACTTCGTGTTGCTTTAATAAAAGCGAACACTCAGTCTGACAAGAGAGAAATTCCCTTAAGAGAAAAATCATTTAAAACAATTTCCCTCTTGTCAGACTGAGTGTTTTTCGAATGAAATGCAATTGGATCTGAAAAGTTTAATTTCGAAAAATGTATCGAAGGCGACAAACTGCGAAGACGACAAGCTGCAAAGGCGACAAACAGCAAAGACGATAAATCTGAAAATGTGAAATTACTTAACCAAGACCCTCGCCTCCATCATATCCCTAATCGCATACTTCACTCCTTCCCTTCCCAAACCGGAATCTTTTACGCCGCCATACGGCATGTGATCCATCCGGAAAGTCGGAACATCATTTAGGATTACTCCGCCGGCTTCAATTTCTTTGAATGCTTTATCCATTTCGGAAATATCATTGGTAAAAATGCCTGCCTGCAAACCGAACTTTGTGTCGTTGATGTGCGCGATTGCATTTTCGAAATGTTCGTAAGGTTCAATCACCACAACAGGACCGAAAACTTCTTCGCAATTTACTTTCATCGTCCGGTTTGTTTCGGTCAATATCGTTGGCGGATAAAAAGATCCTTTTCTTTTTCCTTCAAGCAAAATTTTCGCGCCGGCATCTACTGCTTCACGCACCCATTTTTCAATTCGTTTTGCATTTGATTCATCAATCATTGCAGAAATTTCCGTGGCTTCATCTGCGGGATCACCGATTTGTAATTTAGCCGCAGCTTCACAAAACAAATTTGAAAAGCGTTCGAATAATTTATGGTGAACAAATATTCGTTGCGCATGAATGCAGATCTGCCCGGAATATGCGAATCCACCTACTAAACATTTTTTTACTGCATCTTCCAGGTTTGCGCTCTTCGTTATGATGACGCCGGCGTTTCCTCCCAATTCCAAAATCACTTTTTTCTTTCCGGCATTTTTCTTCATTTCCCATCCGACATCAGGCGAACCGGTGAAAGATAAAAGCGCAAACCGATTATCCGTGACCAACAAATTTCCATCGGTGCGGTTCATGGGTAAAATGGAAACTGCTCCGTGAGGTAAATCTGTTTTGTCAATAATTTTCGCGAGCGCTAATGTTGACAGCGGCGTTGAAGAAGATGGTTTTAAAATGATCGGGCAGCCTGCAGCAATAGCAGGAGCAATTTTGTGTACTGCAAGATTGAGAGGAAAATTAAAAGGAGAAATTCCTGCGACAATTCCAATTGGAAAATAATTTATAATTCCTTCTTTGCCTTCCGCGGATTTCGTCCAGTCGAGTGAAATGTATTCCTTCGGCGTACGTTTCGATTCTTCCGCAGCCACAAGAAACGTTTGCGCAGCACGATCAATTTCAGCCAGCGCATAACGAACCGGCTTGCCGGATTCTTTGCAAAGCAATAAGGCAAGCGCTTCACGATCCGCAGTAATTGCTTCCGAAATCTGTCGCAGAATTTCAAATTTTTTCCACGAAGGCAACACTTTCATTTCATGCTTCGCAGTCTGTGCAGCAACAATAGCTATCTCAAGCTCATCCGCGCCCGCAAGAAATGTCTTTGCAAAAACTTTACCTGAATGCGGATTCATTACTTCAAGAACATTTTCCGTTTCCAGGAATTTTCCACCACAATAAATTGAATACGTTTCCATACTTCAAAATTATAGAATTGTTTCAAAGAAGTTTCTATAAATTTTTAAGTGTAATATTCTTGATCATTCAATATAAATCTGCGACGATCCATCTGCGAAATCTGTCCCGATTAAGATCGGGATGGCTATCTTTGCCCCCGTGAAAAACCGCAAGCTTCTCCACTGGATAATTTTCATCGCACTCGCGCTCACGTGGGGAAGCTCGTTCATTCTCATGAAACGCGGAATGGACACATTTTCCAGCAGCCAGGTTGCAGCATTACGCATATTCATCGCGTTCCTTTTTCTTCTTCCGATTGCGCACCGCCATATTAAGAAAGAATTGTTTCCACTCCTTCCCGGATTTGCCGGAATGGGAATTTTTGGAAATCTTATTCCTGCTTTTCTATTTACAAAAGCAGAAACGATGATCAGCAGCGCACTTACAGGTATGCTGAATTCATTAACACCGATTTTTGCGCTTGTACTCGGTGTCGCAATGTTCAAGAACAAAGTAAAATGGATTCAAGTTGTTGGTTTGCTTATCGGCTTGGGTGGCGCAATCGGTTTAATTTCATTGGGAAAAAGTGTTAACCCGGATCCGGATAATGCAAATGATATTTACATCGGTGGAAGTCTCGTTGTGCTCGCCACATTCTTCTACGGATTAAGCGTAAACATTATCAAGGCCAAACTTAACGGCGTAAATTCAGTTACTGCAACCGTTTTTGCGATGTGCATTATTGGTCCGCTTGCGGGAATTTATTTATTCACCACCGATTTTTTTCACCGCATGCAAACGATGCCGCAAGCCTGGGAAAGTCTCGGTTACATTTGTATCCTTGCGATATTCGGAACGGCGTTAAGTGTAATAGTGTTTAATATTTTAATCAAAGAAACAGGAACACTTTTCGCATCATCCGTTACCTATTTAATTCCCGTAGTCGCCATGTGCTGGGGCGCATTTGACGGTGAGCTGATTTCCATTTTCCATATCGTCTTCATTTTGATTATCCTCGGCGGCGTCTGGCTGGTGAATAAGAAATAGCAGGGTACGAAATACGAAAATGCTTCGAAAAGTTTTATGGTGATTTTCGAAACTGTTTCGTATTTCGCACTTTTTCGTTTTTAGTTCGTATTTCGTACCCTGCTTTCGTAGCTTTGTTTAATGTCAGAACAATTACGTCTTTCCGAATTATGCCGTCTTGTAAGCGATGCGTTGCAGCTTGCTTTCAACGAACGTGCGTATTGGGTTTTGGCGGAGATAAAAGAGCGGAATGATAAAGGCGAATACATTTATTTTGAGCTGGTAGAAAAAGCGGCGAACGGAACAGAAGTAATTGCACGAATCAATGCAAGTGTGTGGCGGAAAGAAGCGCTTGCGGCATTCCGGAATTTTGAAGATGTAACAGGAAAGCGTCCGGAAAAAGGAATGCAGGTTTTAGTAAAAGCAGGTGTGAATTATCATCCTGTTTACGGATTGAGTCTGCAGCTTTTCGATATTGATTCACAGCACATGTTAGGTCAGCTGGAATTACAGCGGAGAAAAACAATCGAGCTGTTGTCAACAAAACCGGGAATTCGTTTAGTCGATTCAATTCTTTACACACCGAACAAAGAATTAGCGCTTCCGACTGTGATCAAACGAATTGCATTGATCACTTCTGCATCAGCGGCCGGTTACCAGGATTTCATTCACACCTTAGAAAAAAATGTTTTCGGATATACTTTTTCTGTCGAAACTTATTTTTCCATTCTGCAGGGAGAAAAGGCTGCGGATCAAATGAAAGAGCAGCTATTAAAAATATTCGAGGATTCGAAGATTCGACCATTCGATGCAGTTGTTTTTATTCGTGGCGGTGGCGCGCAGAGTGATTTGCTTCCGTTTGATCAATTTAATTTAGCGCATGCGGTGGCACGTTTTCCGATTCCTGTCATTACCGGGATTGGACATTTGCGTAATGAAAGCATCGTGGATATGGTTGCGCACACTTCCACCAAAACGCCAACACGCGCTGCAGAATTGATCATTGGTCATAACCGTTCGTTTGAAGAAGAGATCATGAGTCTGCGCGAATTAATTACGCTTCGCACGAATTCATTGCTAACAAAACAACATCGCAAGCTCGATCATATTTCTGCTATTCTTACAAACGGAACGATTCAATTGCTCAATACAAATGGAAATCAATTGAACCGCATTCTTGAAAAAATTTCTTCCGGATCAGCAAAATTTGTAAAATCCGAAAAGCAACAGCTCGAAGAAACGCAACGCAATTTCAACCGATTATCAGAACGTTTTTTAGACAGGCAAAAACATCGTATTGATCTGTTGCAGGAAAGAGTAAAAAATCTTTCACCGGAAAATGTATTGAAGCGCGGTTATGCAATGATCAAAAAAAATGATCAGCTGCTGATATCTGCAAAACAAATTGAAAGCGGAGACAAGATCCAGATCATCATGCATGATGGCGAAATCAATTCAACTGTTACCGAAATAAAATCTTAAATATAAAATCTCTCATGAGCAAAGACATTTCCTACACCGACGCATTAAACGAGCTAAATGAAATTTCACACGCGATAGATAATGAAAGTATTCCGCTGGATGAATTAGCAAAAAAAGTAAAACGCGCTTCCGAGCTGATTGCCATTTGCAGAACGAAATTGCGTTCGACAGAAGATGAAGTGAAGAAGATTATTGGGGAAATGGGGGAAGGGAAATAGTTGGGATTGTCTTTGGCATAAAATTCCCGTATTTTTGTTTAACAATAAAAAACCAAGTTATGACAAGCGTACAATTAAGAAAAAAGGTCGCTCATCTTATTGAAGAAAAAGCTGACGATACCTTGCTGAAGATGATTTATGCTTTAGTTAAAACTTACTCAGAAGAAAAAGAAAGCGATTTTGATTTATCATCGAAACAATGGGCTGAAGTAGACCGCAGGAGAGAAGAAATGCGAAGCGGAAAAACAAAAACTATTCAACATGCGGAGTTAATGACCAAACTTAAAGCTAAACTGAGCCGCCTTAAAAAATGAAGCGTTCTGTATATTATCATTCACAGGTAGAGGCGCAACTTTCTGAAATTATTCTTTGGTATGAAGATCAACAGCCAGGATTAGGTGATTTCTTTTTAGAAAAATTTGATATTTCAATTCATTATATTTTGAGTTTTCCGGAAGCTGTTGAAATAATACGCAAGAAATATCGTGTAGCTAAAATTGACAACTTCCCGTATGTAATTGTCTTTGAAGTGCGAAGACTTATAATTGAAGTCTATAGTATAACCCATACAAGTCGCCACCCTAACAAGCGCTTTAAAAGAAAATAACAACTGTTCTTCTCATAAAATATCAGAACTCCAACACACCAGCGCAAATAACAATCTTTCACATAACCATTAAACCTATTTTCCCAATTTCAATTTTTCAATCACTTTTTTCCCTACATTTGCTCCCAGAAAGTTTATCCCTCCTTCCGCTGGTTAATCGACCGGCAATTTTTTCAAACATCAAAAGTGTTGGAATTCATTAGGGATACGGTGTTAAAACCGGTGATCTCCCACCTTAGTTTCGGTTCTCCCAAAAGAGTTCTGAGCTTCCGAACTAATAAACTATTAATGAACTCTAACACGTAGCGTAAGTTAACGGCTTAAAAAAATCGCCGAACTAACGACTCTCCGAGGGAGTCCCTTGGACCGAACTAAATACTAAATATGTTATTCGAACAATTAAATTTGATCACGCCTATTCTCGAGGCGCTTAAAGAAGAGAACTACACAACCCCAACACCAATTCAGCAAAAAGCAATTCCTATCATCCTCGCTGGTCGCGATCTGTTAGGTTGTGCGCAAACAGGAACAGGCAAAACTGCAGCATTCGCAATTCCTGTTATCCAATTGATGACATTAAAACCTTCACCGACAAATTTCAAAAAACCAATCCGCACACTCGTACTTACACCTACACGCGAGCTTGCAATTCAAATCTCTGAAAGTTTCACTGCTTACGGTCGTCACACCGGATTGAAAAATGTGGTGATCTACGGTGGTGTTGGACAAAAACCACAAACCGATGTATTACGCGCAGGTGTTGATATTCTTATTGCTACACCAGGACGTTTGCTCGATTTGATGAACCAGGGTCATGTGCGTTTGGACCAGGTTGAATTTTTAATTCTTGATGAAGCAGATCGTATGCTTGATATGGGATTTGTTCATGATGTGAAAAAAGTCATTGCAAAAGTTCCACAGAAAAGACAGACGTTATTTTTCTCCGCTACTATGCCGCAGGAAATCGTTCGTCTCTCTTCAAGCATCTTAACGAATCCTGAAAAAGTAGAAGTAACTCCTGTTTCTTCCACTGCAAACACGATTCGCCAGGAATTATATTTCGTTGATAAAGGAAATAAAAAACTGTTGCTCATTCATTTGCTGAATGATCCCAACATTATCACTTCATTGGTTTTCACAAGAACAAAACACGGAGCAGATCGCGTAACAAAAGATTTGATTCGCGCAGGTGTTCGTGCGGAAGCTATTCATGGAGATAAATCACAAACCGCCCGTCAGCGTGCATTGAGTAATTTCAAAGCAAAGCAGACACGTGTTTTAGTTGCAACAGATATTGCAGCGCGTGGAATTGATGTAGACGATCTTTCTCACGTTATTAATTATGAAATTCCAAACATTGCAGAAACATACGTGCATAGAATTGGTCGTACGGGACGCGCAGGCGCAAGCGGAATAGCTATTTCGTTTTGTGACAATGAAGAACGCGCATACGTCAAAGACATCACCAAGCTGATCGGCAAGCAGATTCCGATCGTGGAAGAGCATCCTTACAAAATGGGTACGCCTGTTCCACCAAGAGAATCGCGCACGCACCGACCTGCAAGCAATGGCAACGGTAGAAATCGTTCAGGAAAACCAAAAGCAAAATCGACGCATACTGCAGCCGCTCCACAGAAAAAATCGTGGTTCGGACGAAGCAGATCGAAACAAGCTTAAGGGATCTGGTAATCTCGTAACCTGGTAATTTAATAATTGAAAGGAAGGCTTCTCAGGAATGGGAGGCCTTTTTTTGTGGGGGAGAGATTTCCTCGCACGTTTAGCTCACAGATTACGCGGATTACAAAGATTAAAAATCCGCGCTCTATCTGCGGACTCTGCGAGCATCTGCGTGAACTTTCCATGCGTTGCCAAACAATTCCCCAGTTACCAGATTACCAGATTACCAAATCCCCCGCAGGAGCATCCCTGTAAAAAAAAAGCTCCTCATCTCTGAGAAGCTTTTTTCACTTTCGAAAGTGGCTTGGAATGGAATCGAACCATCGACACATAGATTTTCAGTCTATTGCTCTACCAACTGAGCTACCAAGCCTCCTTTTTTCCGCTTAGTCATCCAGGCATTTAAACTCCTGCATTTCCTTAACGGGTCGCAAATCTACTGATTAATTTAAAAACGAGAAATTTTTCCTTGCATTCTCCATAGATTTGTGCTCCATGGAGTACCGACTTGTCCTCGATTTTGGCAATACTGCCCTGAAAGCTATCATGTTCCGTGACGGAGAAGTGTTTGCACAGGAAATTTTAGAATCGCCTTCAACCGACGATATTCTTGCTTTTGCGACCAGCAAACCGGTCAAATATGCCATTTTGGGCTCCGTTGTCGACCATTCCCCGACCTTAATTGAAGAGCTTGCCCCGCTTTTTCCCCTTGTTATCCTCGGTCCGGATACTCCTATCCCGATCACCAATGCCTACGATTCGAAGGAAAGTCTCGGCTACGACCGCATCGCAGCTTCGGTGGAGGCATGGCAACTATTTCCCAACGCGCCCGTCTTGGCCATAGTGGCTGGAACTTGCATTACTTATAATATCGTTGACGCAAAAGGAAATTTCCTCGGTGGAGCTATTTCACCCGGGTTGCACATGCGAATGGAAGCGATGCACGAAAAAACAAAGAAGCTGCCATTGATCACGCTCGAAGGAAAACATCCTTTAACAGGAAATAACACGGAGACTTCCCTGCGTTCAGGTACTTTTAACGGCACTGTCGCCGAGCTGGAAGGCATGATCTATCAATATTTAAAACAATATCCAGGGTTAAATACCGTAATCGGCGGCGGAGATGGAACCCTTTTGGCAGAAGCCCTGAAAAATGGCATCTTTGCACGCCCAAATCTAGTATCCCAAGGCCTTTACCGAATTCTCGATTATCATGTCGCAAACCATTTGCTCTAAATATTTTTTCTTCTTCCTGTTATTCGGATTTGCTTCCTTACTGCAGTTGAATGCGCAAAATCCTGCTGTGCTGCAAACCGTTTCTCCCTATTCACGTTTCGGTATCGGCGACTTTCAGCAAAATGGAAGCATCATCAATTCCGGTATGGGCGGCGGTGGAATCGGTATGCGTAATGATTCACTTATTCCGCAATATTTCAACTTCGCAAATCCTGCATCGCTTACCTCAAACAATTTTGTGGTGTATGAAGTTTCATTGCTGAGCACAACCGTTCAGCTGCAAAATGCTTCCGATAAAGCCATTTTTAATCGTACAACACTTGGCAATTTTTCACTTGCATTCCCGGTAACAAAATGGTGGGGAGCAGGATTCGGATTGGTTCCTTATTCTGCTGTTGGTTATAATGTAACCAGCTCAGATAGTCTTGATGGAATTGGTCCTGTTACTTATAAGTACGAAGGTTCAGGCGGCGTTAACCAGGTGTTTTTGTCGAATGGATTTCGCCCGTTTTCAAATGCGACAAGAAATCTTTTGCTTTCAAATAAATACAATGATTTAAGAACAGCGCGCGATACCACACAAATGAAAAAGCTGGTGCGAAGAAGCAATGCGCTGACAAATATTTCTTTTGGTATTCAGACTTCTTATTTATTCGGATCATTGAACAACACACGCCGCGATATTTTTCCGGATTCAATGAATACGTATAATACAAAGATCACCAAGCGTACATTGTTCCGCGATGCTTATTTTAATTATGGCATTCAATATACTTTCCGTTTGCAAAAATCACTCGCACCGAAATATGTCGGGTTGCCTGATTCAGTTGTAACAGGAAAAAAGTGGTTGAAGAATGAATATTATTATACAACCAAAACAGGAACCGATACTGCAGCCTTATTTGTGCGCGCTCCCGGAATTCGTGTTACGTTCGGAGCTGTTTTTTCTACACCGACAAACATCAATGTAACCAACGACTGGCTCGGACAAACGTATAAGCAGCTCGGTACAATTGAATCATTTAAAGACACGGTTTTCAGCCTGAATGATTTCAAATCGTATGTGCAAATCCCTGCGATGTTCGGCGTTGGTTTTGCGTTGAAGAAAGATTACAAATGGATGTTCCAGGCCGATTACATGATGCAGATGTGGAGTCAGTCGGGAAGCGAAGGACAATCTTTTAACCTGAAAAACTCACAACGTTTCACAGCAGGATTCCAGGTGCAGCCGAAACAAAATGGAAGAGGAAATTATCTCAGCGCAATTCAATATCGTTTGGGTGTGCGTTATTACCAGACAGGTCTTGAGATCCGAAATATTTTACTGACAGAAACTTCTGTGAATTTAGGATTCTCTTTCCCTGTTCCTTACCGCACAAAACTAGGCGAGCCTGTTTCACGCGCAACGATCAATTTTGAATACGGAATGCGTGGAACGACGGAAGCCAATCTTATTCGTGAAGATTTTGCACGTGTTACATTTGGTTTTTCTATCAACGATCGCTGGTTCGCGAAGTATAAGTATGACTAGGAGAAAGGTTGGTGGTTGGTGGTAAAAAAAAGTTGGTGGGTGATTTGCAAAGAAAGAGTTTTGATACGTTTTATAACCACCAACATTTTACCACCTACCACCAACAACAAAAGAAAATGATGACGCGATATGTAATCTTTCTCTTATTCATTTTATTCTCTTTCGGGAGTTGCGTCAATGATCCGGCGAAGGTGAATTCATTTTCGAAGAATGCTAAAATTCCGCTTCAGACTATTAACACCGTCGATCTTACTTATACAGATTCCGCTCAGCTAAAAATTCATGTAACTGCTCCTGTAATGGAACAATTCGCCGGTGTGAATCCGTATGAAGAAATGTCGAAAGGTGTGCGGGTTGAATTTTTTGACGGGGAGGAAAAAATCAGCAGCTATCTTACCGCTAATTACGCCATCAATAAAAAGCGGGAGCAGATCATGGAAGCAAAGAATGATGTGGTAGTAGTGAATATAAAAGGTGAACAGCTGAATACCGAACATTTGATCTGGGACGGAAAAAAAAGAAGAATTCATACCGACGCATTCGTGAAGATCACAACAAAAGATCAGATCATTACCGGTACAGGATTAGAATCAGATGAACGTTTTGAAGAATACGAAATCAAAAATATTTCCGGAACGATATTATTGAAAGACAACGACATCAAATAAAGATCGTTTTCAAAAGTATTTTTCCGAAATGCTCAAAAATCAACGGGCTGAATTAATTTTACAATCAAATGAAAAAATATCTCCGCGCTACTGAATACGTCTGGATGGTTCTCGCCATTCTCTGTGCATGTGTAACAGCCTACTTTTTTATCATCGGCAGCCAGGAAGACGGCACTTTCGCCATGGTAGTCACCCTTTTCGCCGGGATCATGTACAGCCTCCGCCGCCGTTTTAACCGGCATATGGAAAGAGTAGAGAAAAGAGCCGGGGAAGAGAAAATTACTGCTACCCGCCCTCGTAATGAAGAACCGAGCGGATCTGACGTAGACATTTGATTCGCATAATCCCGCTTCCGATGGTCAGCATGTCCTCGGCGATCTGATTTAATAATCTGGTAATCTGGTAACTGGGTAATTAACGCACAAAGGGCCAAACCGTAGCATTACAAATGAATTAGTGTAAAATTATCTATTCAAGTAATTGACTTACAGTCAGTTAATATATTCTTATTTCTCGAGCAATTGCTTAATATACCCAATAATTATTCCCTCTAAATTTCTCAATCACCCAGTTACCAGATTACCAGATTACCAAATCCCCACCAGCACCATCTCACCCCGCCGGCAGATTTCCTCTTTTTTCCCAATCACCAATCACCATTAACCAATCACTTATTTCGTATATTCGCGTCCCAATTCTATTAAAATTCAACTATCATGACCATTCTTTCCAGTATCCGTAACCGTGTCGGACTTCTTGTCGGTATTATTTTTCTTGCGTTGCTTGCTTTCGTTTTAGGCGATTTGTTCAGCTCAGGACGTGGAATTTTCGGAAGTGGCGGAAGCCAGGACGTTGGCGTTATCAACGGCGAAGAAATTTCTGCGGTATCATTCCGTAATGAAATCGATCTGTTGGCTAACGGCGAAAATCTTAACCAGGAGCAGCAGGATCAGTATTCTGAAGCGGTTTGGCAGGATCTTATCCGCAGACATGTATTCGAGCCACAATACAAAGCGCTTGGAATTACAATCACTGAAGATGAATTAGCAGAACAAATGTATGGTGACAATATTTCGCCTTACATGAACCAGTTTTTTCAGAATCCGCAGACAGGACAGATCGCTCCTGATTTTGCTGATCCGATGACAGGCCAGCTGAGCGGTCAGAAAGTTCGTGCATTTGTTGGAAAGATGGATGCTGAAACAGAAGTGAAATGGGCGCGTATTGAAATTGACATGCGTAAAGTTTTGCTTCGCGAAAAATACAATACACTTCTTCGCAAAGGATTTTATGCAACAAGCTCTGAAGTGAAGCATGAATATGCGGATGAGCAAACTAAATACAATTACAAATTCATTGTAAAGAAATACGCTGACGTTGCTGATTCTACCATCAAGCCTACTACAGAGGAGATGAAAGAATATTACGACAACCACTTATGGAAATTCAAGCAGCCTGATGCTGTTCGTACAATGGAATATGTGGCGTTTAATATTTTCCCTTCTGCTGATGATATCGCTGCGCAGAAAAAAGACATGGATTCCCTGGTGGTAAATTTCCAAAAGCAAAAGCCGGAACAGGATTCAATTTATGTTCTTCAGAATTCTGATGCAGGAATGTTCACAAAAACATATTTGCACCCGGGACAATTCCCTGCAGGTTCTGACAGCGCTTTCCTTAAAGCAAAAAATGGTGACGTGCTCGGACCATTCAGCAACGGAGAAAATTTAACTGTCTATAAAGTATACAATCAAAAGTCATCTATTGACTCTGCTAAAGTGCGTCACATTCTTATCGCTTACAAAGGCGGTGAGCGCGCCGGTCCGGAGATCACACGCACAAAAGCTGAAGCGAAAATAAAAGCTGACAGTATTCTCCGTGTTGTGAAATCAGGCAAAACCAAAATGGAAGACATCGTAGAAAAAACTACTGATGACCCGGGTTCTAAGCAAGGTAACAAAGGTGATTACGGTTGGTTCGCAGAAGAAAGCGGATTCGTGCAGGAATTTAAAGATGCTGGTTTCAAAAATCCGAAAGGCGCTACTATTGTTGTTGAAACAGATTTCGGTTACCACGTTATCCAGGTGCTCGATAAATCTTCTGAAAGCACAAAAGTCCAGGTTGCAGCAATCGATAAAAAGATCGAGCCATCTGAAAATACAATGCGTGATATTTACAGTAAATCTTCTCAATTCGCAGGAACAAATAATACCGGCGAAGCATTTACCGCAGCTGTGAAAAAAGACAACATGCAAGTTTTCAAAACACCTGCTATCATGGAGAATACAAAAACGATAGAAGGCGTTGAAAATCCAAAAGAAGTTGTTCGTTGGATGTTCGATGAGAAAACTGAAGTGGGTTCTGTATCGCAGCCATTCCAGAATTCAGATCGTTATTTTGTGGGAAGAGTGACCAGCATTCTTGAAAAAGGAACAAAACCTTTCCAGGATGAAACGGTTCAGGAAATTTGCAAAGTAGAAGCGATCAAACAGAAAAAAGCTGATCGGTTCATTGAAGAATTTAATAAAGCTAAAGGTGCTACAATCGAAGAGACTGCAGGAAAAGCAGGTAATCTTCCTGTAATGCCGGGTACCGGAACAACATTCGCAGCACCTTATATGCAAGGCGCATCGTATGAGCCTGGTGTTGTCGGAACACTTGTATCCCTTGCACCGAATGCAATGTCTGCACCGGTTAAAGGATCTATGGGTGTTTATGTTGTGAAGCTTGAATCAGTTGTTAAACCACCGGCGGCAATCACACCTGCTGAAGCAAAAACAAAACAAGCAACTATCATCGCAGGACTTGCTTCACGCGCTGACCAGGGTGCAGAAGGAATTCTGAAAGATGCAGCGGAGATCGCTGACAATCGCGCCAGGTATTTCTAATACTAGTTAAGAATTAATTGAAAGGCTTCTCAGAAATGGGGGGCCTTTTTTTATTGGTGGTCATCCTGCAAATGGGAGATCGCCTTGCAACGTGATCTGGTGATCTGGTAATCCTTCGGCAGGCTCAGGACAAGTCTGGTAATCTGGTAACTGGGTAATTTAAAAATCGAAAGGAGAATTCTCAATGTGTCAGACGAATCGAGGGCAGCAAATTGAGAGTGCGACAGCGCGACAGGCAAATTATCTTTCTATTTCATTGAAAATTTTCGGGGGTTCCTCTTCCCTTTATAACATGAAAAAGCAAAACAAAAAAAGAAGCTACTAAAAGAAGAATACTTAATGAAAGCGCGAACGTAACCAAAGTGAATTGGGATGATAATGGAATTAAAATGTAGACAAACATGCAGGCAAGAGAAAGCAACCCGACTAAATTATTATACAGCTCTTTCTTTTGCATTCCTTTTTTCAGCTGGACGAACGAATAAGCAATAAAATAAATCAACGCCAATACTCCTAAAACCGGAATTGCCCAATGTATTTCAGCATCGGTTGTTTTACTCCTGCTTAAGTGACTGCAGGAAATAGCAAACCACATAAGAAACCCGAAAGCAAACATGTCCATGATTATTTTGTTCGCTTCACGTCGCGTTACATCTGATTTCATTATTCGAAATTATTTGTTTGCGCTTATTTTACCGCAACACCAACAACCGGTGCGAATCCAGCTTAACGAAAATAAATAATAAGATCGTAAAGCTGATCAGCGAAGATCCGCCGTAGCTGAAAAACGGTAGCGGAATTCCGATCACGGGAAGTAAGCCCACAGTCATCCCGATATTTACAACAAGATGAATAAAAAATATCGCGGCGACTGCATAACCATAGATTCGCGTGAAATCTGATCGTTGCCGTTCTGACATGATGATGAGGCGCATGATGAGAATTAAATAAAGCACAATCAGGAATGCTGTTCCTACAAAACCCCACTCCTCGCCCACTGTGCAGAAAATAAAATCGGTTTCCTGCTCGGGAACGAATCGGAATTTAGTTTGTGTTCCCTGCAAATAACCTTTTCCCAACCAGCCACCGGAACCGATCGCGATCATGGATTGATCAGTATTGTACGCATACTTATCCTGCACCGCGCGCGAAACAGGAAGACCAAGCCAGCATTTTATTCTTCCTTTCATGTGCAACGGAAGCTTTTCAACTACAACAGGAGAAACCATAAACAATCCTGTGAAAAGAGAAATAATTAATCCTGTCAATATGAATTGCTTCAATGTCCGGCGAACGATCAACAAACGGAATACTCCGATTACAACTAAAACAAAAGTCCAGATGAGAATTGCAGTAATATCGAATTTAATCCCGATAATTTTTGTAGGCTCAACAATTCCATCAAGCACGACAATCGTTCCGGGATATTTAATTCCTATAACCGTTGCGGCGGCGGCAAGAATTCCGAAGAGCAAAATGTAACCGGGAATAATTCCTTCGCGGTACAGCACAAAAATAAATGCAGCAAAAACGATTGCGCAACCTGTTTCGTTCTGGATCAATATGATGATCAAAACAGGCATTGCGATAATTCCAAGCGTAATAAAAAGTTTCCTGGTCACATCCGCTTTTGTAATGCTGCTCAGGTATTTTGCAAGTGCAAGTCCTGTTGCCCATTTCGCAAACTCAGCCGGCTGCATACTCAGCGATCCGATCTTAAACCAGGAATGACTTCCGCGAATATCTGTTCCGATAAAACGCACTGCTATATTTAATAAAATTATTCCCGCATATAAAATGAATGCCGTGGCTGTAAAAAACGAAGCATCCATAATAAGAATGGAAAAAGCAAGCACCATCGAAATGCCGATGAAGATCATCTGCTTGCTTTCGAGACGGCTCACATCGAACACATCACTTTTTAGCGGATCGTAAACGGCGGAATAAATATTCATCCACCCCATGCCGATAAGCATCAGGTAAATGATGACGATGAACCAATCAACATTATAAAATATGCTTTCGCTCTTTTCGCGCATTACCAGTAAGCGGGATTAGTTCGTTTGATGTCCGGATCAAGATGTATCAGGTCACTTTCTTCCATTAACTTTTTAATATTCAACCTGGCTTCGCCCGAAATTTTTCCGTTCAGGTATTGCTCAACCATCAAGCTTGCAATCGGCGCAGCCCACCATCCTCCTTGCCCCGCATTTTCAACAAGCACTGCAACGCAAATTTTAGGATTATTCCTCGGCGCAAAACAAACAAACACAGAATGATTATCGCCATGCGGATTTTGTGCTGTTCCTGTTTTGCCGCACAATTCAATTCCGGGAATAGCAGAAGCGCGCGCAGTACCGTTGATCAACACATTCGCCATACCCGAAATTACGCTTTCATAGGCGTCTTTATCTGTAACCAATGTATAATGTTTCAACCTCCATTTTGCAAGCGGATTTGTATTGGCGATACTTCGGATAACATGTGGCGCATAAAAATAACCACGGTTGGCAATGGAACAGACAACATTACACATTTGCAGCGGCGTCAATCCCAATTCAGCCTGCCCGATGCCGAGTGAAATTACATTCATCGTGTGCCAGCGTTTCCCAAAAACTTTATTGTAATGGTCAACTGTCGGCAAGCTTCCTCTTGCATCAAACGGAAGATCGGTTCCGACTTTAACTCCCGCACCAAAGCTCAGAATATAATTTCGCCATGCTTCAAATCCGGCCTGCGTATCACCATGATATTTCTTATTGTCAATTATCGATTTGAACACATAAGAAAAATAAGAATTGCAGGAAGATGAAATTGCGCCGTCGAGATTTAATGGATTTCCGTGCGCATGACAACCGGGCATTCCGTGATTTAATGGAAAGCCCATGTGGCAGGGATATAAAGTTGTAGGCTCCAGCACACCTTCCTGCTGCGCAATCAATGCGTCGATTAATTTAAAGGTGGAGCCCGGTGGATAAAAAGATTGTGATGCGCGATTGATAAGCGGGTGACCAACCGTATCATCAGAAAGTATCTCGTAATTTTTTGAAAAGTCGCGGCCGACTAAAATATTCGGATCATACGTCGGGCTTGTAACAAGCGCAAGAATTTCACCGGTGGAAGGATCGATTGCTGCGATGCCTCCAATCTTATTTATCATTAATTGTTCGCCGAGAAGTTGTAAATCGGCATCAAGTGTGCAAACAAGGTCAGATCCTTTGACGGAAGCTGTATCGTATTTTCCATTCTTAAAGCTTCCGCGGATATTATTATGGACATCGCGCATTTTTATCTGCACGCCTTTTTTCCCGCGCAATGCATCTTCATAGCTTTTTTCGATCCCGCTTTTACCAATGTAATCGCCCGATTTATAATAAGCGCTCGTATCAACCAGCGATTTGTTTACTTCACCAACGTATCCCAACAAATGTGCTGCAATTGGAAACGTATATTTCCTCACTGTCCGAGCCTGTACATGAAAGCCTGTGAATTTATAAAGACGCTCCTGGATGCGTGCGTTCAACTCAGGCAACATTTGGGTTTCAAAAATGTAAGTGCGGTAATCTTTCGAAGCTTCTTTCAGTGATCCGGAAAAGCGAATCAGCCTTGCATTAAACTCGTCTCTTGTAATGTTGAGAATTTCGCATAAGCCGTTTGTATCGCACCCTTTCATCTGCCGTGGCACAACCATAAGATCGTAGGCCACCTGGTTGTGCACCAATTTTTTTCCGTTGCGATCATAAATTGTTCCCCGCGGCGGATAATCTGTTACGTATAGAAATGCCTGGTTACTTGCATCAAGCTTGTATTGATCATCAACAACCTGGATATAAAAAAGCCGGAATCCATACAACACGATGATCATTGCAGCGGATGCCATCAGAATATATCGTTTTGCCAGCGGGTTCATGCAATACGCAGGTTGAAATAAAAAGTGGAATGATAAATCTGATTTTTATTTCGCATTTATTTTTTCCGCTTATTGGGCTTATCGCTTACACCTTTACCGCGCGC
The DNA here is from genome assembly GCA_031412295.1 of Bacteroidota bacterium. GTDB lineage: Bacteria > Bacteroidota > Bacteroidia > Palsa-965 > Palsa-965. Next base: position 303,573 of record JANOCU010000015.1, on the reverse strand, counting down.
AATCAAATCGCCATCGAACATTCTTTTTTCGAGCTCAGGGCGTTTGATCTGTCCGGTGAGGTATTTTTCCATCATCAAACTCGCGATCGGCGCGGCCCATGCTGCTCCGAATCCTGCATTTTCAACAAGTACGGCAATGCAAATTTTCGGATTGATACGCGGTGCGAAACAAACAAAAACAGAATGATCTTCACCATGCGGATTTTCAGCAGTTCCTGTTTTAGCGCAAACTTCGATACCCGGGATAATTGCAACACGACTTGTTCCTTCTGTAACTGCGCGGGCCATTCCGTCAATTACATCTTCGTAAGCGCTTTGACTCGTTACAAGCGTGTAATTTTTGAGGCTCCATTTCGCAAGCGGATTTTTATTCCCGATTTGCCTGATCACATGAGGTGTGTAAAAGTAACCGCGATTAGCAATCGTACAAATGATATTACACATTTGTAATGGCGTAACACCTAATTCATTTTGCCCGATACCGAGAGAAATTACTGTTGACGCATGCCATTTCCGAACGCCGAAAATTTTATCATAATACGCGTTATCAGGAACAAAACCTTTATCCTCGAAAGGAAGATCAGTGCCGATTTTTTTTCCGACACCAAAGCTCAGCACATAATTTCTCCATGCTTCATAACCTTCATAACTATGACCATGGTATTTTCTATTTTCAATAATTGAACGAAAAACATAAGAGAAATAGGAATTGCATGAATGCGCAATTGCTCCATATAAACTTAACGGACTTCCATGCGGGTGACAGGCAGGCCGTCCGCCCAACGGTGGATAACCTCTTGCACAAGGATAAGCAGTCGTCGAAGTTAAAACACCTTCCTGCAAACCAACCAGCGCATTCATTAATTTAAAAGTAGATCCCGGAGGATATCTTGATTTTAGTGCGCGATTGAACAATGGCTTTCCAACTGAATCATTCTGCAGCAATAAATAATTTTTCTTAAAATCTCTTCCCACCAAAATATTCGGATCGTAAGTCGGGCTCGTTACAAGCGCAAGCACTTCTCCTGTGGAAGGATCAATAGCTGCAAGTCCGCCGATTTTATTTGCCATTAATTGTTCGGCGTACAATTGTAATTCTGCATCAAGCGTACAAACCAAATCTTCGCCTTTAACGGATGCCGTATCATATTGTCCGTTCTTAAAGCTGCCTTTAATATTGTTATGTACATCGCGCATTTTTATCTGCACGCCTTTTTTTCCACGCAATGCATTTTCATAGCTGCGTTCAATCCCGCTTTTCCCGATATAATCGCCGGATTTATAATACGAGCTGGTATCTACAATACCTTTATCAACCTCACTCACATACCCGAGCAAATGCGCCGCAATCGGATATGTATATTTTCTAACTGTACGCGCCTGCACGAAAAAGCCGTTGAATTTATACAGGCGTTCCTGGATCCTTGCGTTCAGCTCAGGTAACATCTGGCTTTCAAAAATGTAAGTGCGGTAATCGAGCGCAGCTTCTTTCAGACTTCCCGAATTTTTAATCAGCCGCTTATCGAATTCTTCTCTTGAGATGCCCAGTATCTTGCACAGCCCGAGCGTATCGCAGCCTTTCATATCACGTGAAACAACCATTAGATCGTAGGCAACCTGGTTGTGAACCATACGTTTTCCCTTGCGATCATAAATTGTTCCGCGCGGAGGATAATCGGTGACATACAAAAAAGCCTGGTTGCGCGCGTCGAGCTTGTATTTGTCGTCCACCACCTGGATGTAGAACAGGCGAATAACATACAGCACGGCAACGAGTGCGGCAAAAGCAATAAGAATATATCGTTTTGCTGCAGGATTCATGTCGACTGTTTTGTACGATAAAATAAGAACTGCGTCACAATGACTAACAGTAATGTTGCGGCGCCGCTGATGAGTACGCGTAAGAACGTCGAGAAGAAATCGCGGAAGCTGAACATTTCGAGGTAGAACAAAATAAAATGGTGAACAAGAATAATGATGATCGCATAGGTGAGAAACCATGCGCGGCCCATATCCTGGATCGTTGGCTGTGATCCGAATTCATAACCATCACGCGGGGCCATGAATTGTAAAATCTTCGGACGAACAAATCCGATAAACGTACACGCCGCCATGTGCATGCCCATCGTTCCGTAAAACATGTCGATGAAAAATCCGAGAATGAATGCGATGATCAACGCAAGCCATGGCGGAGTTTCGAAAGGCAATTGCAATAAAAACAAAACGTAGAGGAACGGATTAATGTACGGACCCGGCTCTACATTTTTGAGAATGAGACCTTGTGCCGCAACAAGCAGAATAAAACGCATGATATGCCTGATAATCTCATTGATCATTTTCGACGCCGGCTTTAATCTTTAATTCGTTAATCTCATCACGCACCAGGTTTTTCACAATAAAAACGTGGCGCAGCTTTCTATAATCTGTAGCAAGCTTTACATCTACGATATACGTTTTGTTTTCAGAATTTATTTTGAAAGACGAAATTGTTCCTACAGGCACGCCGCTGGGAAATGCTTCACCAAGTCCACTTGATACGAGCGAATCGCCTGCTTTGATCGGCACTACAGGAAGATCTTTCAGCGTTGCAATTCTGTAATTCACACCATCCCATACCAACGTCCCGAATGAACCGTCTTTTTTCAAGCTCGCGCTCACCTTAGAATCGCTGTGCAATAATGACATCACTACGCAAAAATTGTCTGAAGCTTCCCTTACAATTCCCACCACACCTTCCGCGCTCACCACGCCCATGCCTTCGATCACGCCTTGTTTGCTTCCGCGGTTCAGCACGATGTAATTGTTTCTTCTTGTCACAGTATTATCAATTACCTCCGCAGCTAGATATTCATATCGCTGTTTGTAAACCGTATCATTAAATGCAACACCTTTTGAAGAATATAAAAAGTAAGAAGAACGTTTCTGATTCAATTCCAACGCCAGCTTATCCGCCAGCAATTTATTCTGCTCTTCCAGGTCGAGGTATTCTGTCAAATCTGCTCTTGCCTGGTACATCGAACCTGTGAACCAATTGGAAGCAGAAACCGCGCTTGAATGCTGAAAGAAATTCCGTTGAACAAGAAAATAGACAGAGAGAATCTCCAGGAACAGGAAAAACAGAAAGAAATAATGACGTACTAAAAAGACTGCGAGATTGCGCATCTACGAAAAGGTGATTGGTTGATGGTGACAGGTGACGGGTGACAGGTGACAGGTGAAAAGGATGAGTTTATTATTCGATTAACCATCACTTGTCACACGTCACCTGTCACACGTCACCTTTTTTTATTTAATAAGGAACGGAAACTTGTCAATATTCTTCAATGCGATACCTGTTCCGCGGGCTACTGCGCGTAATGGATCTTCTGCTACGTGAACCGGTAATTTTGTTTTGAGTGAAATGCGTTTATCCAATCCGCGGAGCAGTGAACCACCGCCGGCGAGATAAATCCCGGTGCGGTAAATATCAGCGGAAAGCTCAGGTGGTGTCATCTCGAGCGCGTTGAGAATCGCTTCTTCAATTTTTGAAATTGATTTGTCGAGCGCGTGGGCGATCTCTACGTAAGAAACGTAAATCTCTTTCGGAATTCCGGTCATCAAATCGCGGCCGTGAACCGGGAAATCGGGTGGCGGATTTTCGATCTCTGACATTGCAGCGCCGACTTCAATTTTAATTCGTTCAGCGGTACGTTCACCGATGAGAATGTTGTGCTGGCGACGCATGTATTCTTCAATGCTTCCTGTGAATTCATCACCCGCGATGCGAATTGATTTATCGCAGACAATTCCGCCAAGCGCGATAACTGCAATTTCAGAAGTACCACCACCGATGTCGATGATCATATTTCCCATCGGCTCTTCCACGTCGATGCCGATACCGATCGCAGCGGCCATTGGTTCATGAATAAGATAAACTTCTTTCGCGCCTGCATGTTCAGCAGAGTCACGAACCGCACGTTTCTCTACCTCAGTAATGCCGGAAGGAATACAAATTACCATTCGCAGCGATGGAGAAAATAATTTACGTCCCGGGTTGATCATCTTGATCATTCCACGGATCATATGTTCAGCAGCATGGAAATCCGCGATCACACCATCTTTCAGCGGACGAATGGTTTTAATGTTTTCGTGTGTTTTACCATGCATCTGCATCGCCTGTTTTCCGACAGCAATAATTTTGCCCGAAGCGCGGTCGATAGCAACAATGGATGGTTCGTCTACAACCACTTTATCATTGTGAATGATAATGGTGTTAGCCGTTCCTAAGTCGATTGCGATTTCTTGAGTGAAGAGACTGAATATTCCCATAAAGTTTTAAATCAAAAAACAAAAAAATAAATTCCAAATTCCGAACTGACTGAATGCCTGGTTACAATTTGCTATTTTCTTTTTTGTTATTGGGATTTGGTTTTTAGATTTTGTTTTTTCCTGTTAATGTTTGAAATGTCTATTCCCTGTGAAAACCATTGCCATTCCGTGAGCGTCACAGTAGGCGATGGAGTCTTTGTCTTTGATCGATCCACCGGGTTGAATGACAGCGTGAATTCCCACATTTCCTGCAATTTCTACGCAGTCAGGGAAAGGGAAAAATGCATCGGAAGCCATTACTGCTCCGTTGAGATCAAAGCCGAATGCCTGTGCTTTTACAATTGCCTGTTTCAATGCATCAACGCGTGAAGTCTGGCCGGTACCGCTTGCGAGCAGCTGACGGTTCTTTGCAAAAACGATGGTGTTTGATTTGGTATGCTTCACCAGCTTGTTTGCAAAAACGAGATCATCGTATTCCTGCTCAGTCGGGACAGAAGCAGTAACGGGTTTCATGTCGGCAGTAGATTCGGTGCGAAGATCTTTCTCCTGTGCAATTACACCATTGAGCAATGAGCGGAATTGTGTGTTCGGGAGCCTGACTGGTTTTTGTACGAGTATAATCCTGTTTTGTTTCTGCTTGAGAATATCAATTGCTGCCGGATCATAGGAAGGAGCAATAATTACTTCGAAGAAAATTTTCGTGATCTCAAGCGCAGCGGTTACATCGATGTTGCGGTTGCAAACCAAAATTCCACCGAAGGCAGAAACCGGATCAGCAGCAAGCGCAGCATTCCACGCATCTACGAGCGCATCGCGGGAAGCAAGTCCGCAGGCGTTATTGTGTTTGATGACTGCGAATGTCGGCTCAGCAAAATCGCCAATGAGCGCAACAGCAGCATCAACATCAAGCAGGTTATTGTAAGAAAGCTCTTTGCCATTCAGCTGTTCGAACATCCCGGAAAGGTCTCCGAAAAATTTCGCCTGCTGATGGGGATTTTCTCCGTAACGAAGCGAACGTCCGCCATTTTCTGCATGACGAAAAACCAATTCTTCGTTATCGGAATTGAACCAGTTAAAAATTGCTGAATCGTATTGGGAAGAAACTGAAAATGCTTTTGTAGCGAATTTTTTTCTGTCTGCTAATTCTGAATTTCCGTTTTGTTCATTCAGCAATTGCAGCAATGAAGGATAATCATTACGCGAAGAAATGATGATTACATCAGAGAAATTTTTTGCGGCTGCGCGGATAAGAGAAATTCCACCGATGTCAATTTTCTCAATGATATCCTGTTCCGAAGCACCTGAAGCAACAGTCTGTTCGAATGGATAAAGATCGACAATGACTAAATCGATTTCCGGAATTTCATATTCTTCGAGCTGCGCAACATCTGATTCGAGTCCGCGGCGTGAAAGAATTCCACCGAAAATTTTCGGATGCAATGTTTTTACTCTTCCACCAAGAATGGATGGATAAGATGTTAATGTTTCAACAGGTGTTACCGGAATTTTCAAACCTTCGATAAACGTTTGTGTTCCGCCCGTGCTGTAAAGTCCGACGCCAAGCTCGTGCAGCTTACGGATAACCGGTTCAAGATTATCTTTATAAAATACCGAAACCAGGGCGTTTTTTATTTTCTTTTGACCACTCATAATATTCTCAGGGAAATTGAATTCAAAGCTAAGCGTTTTAGTGCCCTGAATTGCGGGGGAATCGGTGTTTTTTCCCAATGTTGATAAAGGGCGTGGGCTGTTCATAAAACGCGTTTGCTGAAACCGGATTTTAGTTTTAGGAAGACGGATTTCCGCACGCAAATATTGGAGGAATGTTTTCCAAATTTTCGGAGTTTGGATAAGTGCCTGATAATTCCTTGCAGTTACGGCCCTGTGAGCAGCAGTTGTAAGTTTGAACCCGTAAGAAATGGCCCGGAATCTGTTTTTATTGCAATCCCTATATGGTAAGATTGTAATGCATTAATCTATTATAAGTTGAAAAACTTTGCTTTTCTATCTGCTTTGCTCCTTTGTGGCTTCCTGTCTGCACAGCCAGTCACTTTTGCAAGAGAGTACCCGATCCGGAGCGTCCACAGCTTAAACAATTTCCAGCAAACCAGCGATGGCGGATATATTCTGTGTACTGATGGCGTTCCTGACATGGACACTTCTGCTATACAGGTGGGAAGGGGATACCTGGTAAAAATGAATATGCAAGGCCAAACGCAATGGATTAAAAGTTTTCCGAAAACAAATGGTTCTATAAAAAGTTCTGATGGTAATTCTGTTTTTCAAACTGCGGACGGAGGCTACATCATTGGAACTTCGATCTATTGGACTGTGTCTTTTTTCGGCCAAAAAAGCAATATTATGCTTATAAAGACGGATAATGCGGGAAACCTGCTCTGGTCGAAAACATATCCCGGGGTGGGCACCAGCTCTGCTCTTTGTGTAAAACAAACCTCCGACCTCGGTTATATTGTCTGCGGCACAACATTAGATACCATACAACAGCTCAACAAAACCTACTTACTTAAAACGGATATTTCAGGAAATCCCCAATGGGGAAAAACGTATGCCGAATCAGTTGGCATAAATGGCAATGCCTTTTGTGTTAACCAAACGTCTGATGGAGGATTCATTGTTACAGGAGATTCCTATTCGGGAACGTTTGTGATAAAAACAGACAATACAGGAACAATTGTATGGGATTCTAACTTTGGAATAGTGGGAGACGGGCTGCGCAGCGTTATCCAAACCAGTGATGGCGGATACCTTGCAGCCGGATTTAACTATTTAAACAATGATTTAAACGCAACACTTTCCAAATTATCCGCTAACGGAACTATCCAATGGCAAAAGATTTACTCGTCCACTTCCACTTCCTCATTTGACGAGGGATTTGCAGTAGAAGAAGTTCCCGGTGGATATCTTCTACTGGAAAATACAGGCTATACTGCTTCGGCCCTTATAAAAACCGACTTAGCCGGTAATGTTCTATGGAGTGTTATATATTCTGAGGGATCTACTGTGCATGCCACCGCACTTGATAAAACTACCGACGGCGGTTATGCCTTTACAAGTCTATGGTCTGATTATTACATGATAGGAGTATATAAAACAGACAGCCTTGGATTTATAAACTGCAATGATAGTATGCTAACTGTACAGGACTCAATATATACGCCTTCATTCCACCCGGGTTTTATAACAGGTAGTGGCAGTCCGTCACAAAACCATTCTCTTGTTTTTACAACTGAATTTTTAAACGATAGCATATTTTGCCTCACGGGGAAACCGGATGCAATCCTTGATATCGGGGTTCAAAATTCAGTTTACGTTTTTCCTAATCCATCTTCAGGAAATTTTATCCTGGAAATAAATTCTCTGAAAGGAAATTCCGTTCGTATTGAAGTGTATGATGTGCTTGGACAACTGGTAATGGAAAAAGAGGAAAGTGCAAATGAAAAAATGCAGGTGAATCTTGATCTTTCCGCTATGATAAACGGAATTTATTTTGTGTCGGTAAAAGTGGATGGGCAAGTGCTGACCACGAAAAAGATTGTGAAGGAGAATTAGGGGGAACGGTCCCGATAGCTATCGGGAGAATGAAGGCGAATATACGAATGAAAAAAAACGTATTTCGTTCCCCCTTTTTTTGATCTTTTACTGCTCCGAACGGTCTGATTTCCTAGCCCGGGGCGAAGTGGAAAACCCTCGTCAAAAGGAAAATTTGATTCTTGTGATAAGGCATCTATTGACGAGGCTTTGTAACGCAGCACCGGAGCCGAACGTCCCGATAATTATCGGGATTAACGCATCCGCCGGTTCGCTCCCTAATCAAAACGAGTAACTTTGCCGCATGTTATTCCTCACGCTCCTTCGTGAAAGTGTGCTTTTTGCCTTCCATGCGCTTCGGGTAAACCGCTTGCGCACGTTGCTTTCGCTGCTTGGAATTACCATCGGAATTTTTGCCATCATCGCTGTGTTTACTGCTGTCGATTCGATGGCGGGGAAGATTCGCGGCAGTGTGAAATCGCTGGGCGAAGATGTGATTTTTGTGCAGCGTATGCCGTGGGTTCCGGAAGGCGAATGGAAATGGTGGGAATATTTCAACCGCCCGGTTTTTACTGAACGTGAAAGCGAAGAAATAAAACGCCGTTCGTTATTGGCTGATGCGGTGGTATATTCGGCAAATACGGAAGCGACCTTACGTTACAAAACTTCTTTCATCGAAAACGCTTCGATCGTTGCGACTACTTATGAATACGACCGCGTAAAACCATTTGACCTTTCGGCGGGAAGATATTTTACGGAGCAGGAATGTGCCACCGGAAAATCGGTGGTGCTTATTGGCAGCGCTATCGCCGACGGACTTTTTCGTAATGAAGAAGCGGTTGGAAAATCGATTACCATCAAAGGAAGAAAAGCATTTGTCATTGGCGTTTTCAAAGCGGAAGGCGAAAGTATGATGGGAAACAGCAGCGATAACCAGGTTGTGATTCCGATGAGCTTTGCACGTTCGATGCTCGATGTGGAAAGCGAACGCAGCGAACCTTATATGATGGTGAAAACCAAAAGCAATGTGCAGATTGCAGATTTGAAAGATGAGCTGAAAGGAATTATGAGAAGTGTGCGCCGTATAAAACCTTCGGAGCAGGAAAATTTTGCGTTGAATGAAGTGAGTGTGCTCGCAGGTCCGCTGCAGGAAGTGTTTGGCGTTGTCGGAACCATTGGCTGGATCATTGGTGCGTTTTCAATTTTGGTTGGCGGATTCGGAATTGCGAATATCATGTTTGTGTCTGTGCGCGAACGTACGAGTCAAATCGGAATTCAAAAATCGCTCGGTGCAAAACGCTGGTTTATCCTTATGCAGTTTTTGGCTGAATCGGTTGTGCTCTGTTTGTTCGGAGGAATTTTAGGATTGCTGCTCGATTACGCGTTGGTGCTAGTTGCCAATGAGTTTATCGATTTTGGTTTTGTGCTTTCGCTGAATAATATTACGCTTGGATTAACCATCTCGGTGCTCATCGGAATTATTTCGGGGTTTATTCCGGCATATTCTGCAGCGCAATTGGATCCGGTGGAAGCTATTCGCAGTAATTGATTCAAAAAATAATTCAATATTCAATATTCTAATAAATAAAATACATCTTTCTAATCAGAATAATTTTCAATTTTGAATCTTGAATATTGAATTATGTCAACAGTAATAAATAAACGTCCGAAGATAATTTCGATACTTGGTGTTACCGGGTTTATTTTTTCTGCGGGGCAGATAATTGCTATTTCTGCTCCGGGCATTCGTGATGTGGGTGGCTGGTACCCGATGTTATATGGATCTATTATTGCGCTGCGGTTTATTTCGCTGGTGGGTGTTTGGTATATGAAAAAGTGGGGAGCCGAATTGTTTGCTTATATCACTATTGCGAAGATTGGGGTGCAGTTGCTGGTGGGTGATTTTGGATTTTCTTCCGGAATTGATGCTGTTTTTTCTGTTGCGTTTTCGATTGTTTTTATGTGTTTTTATAGGCGGATGGGGAGCGATTTGTAATACCACGTTGCATGCCCTGATTTATTTTCACAATTAATATCCGGGTCCTTTAAATTTACTTTTGCTTCATTCCCGCTTAACAACATAGGAATAGCTTTGTCGCAAGAAGCATTTTCCCTATGATTAAAAAACCCTTATTCTCGTTTTTCTTCCTGCTATTAATTCTCACTGCATGTAATCCATCACATGAACAAACAGACCTGGGAAGATTAACAATAAAAATAAAAGGAAGTGAAACGATGGAGCCCATGGTAAATGAGCTTATCCCGGCTTTCCTCGATCAACATAAAGACGTGCTTTTAACCTATTCAGGTATAGGAAGCAATGCAGGAATCCAATCGCTCCTTGCGGATGAGGCAGATCTTGTAGTATTGTCGCGCATACCCACCGGGCAGGAAATGCAACAGCTGCAAAAAAAGGGACCTATTGAGCTGCGTGAAATCGGGTATGATGGGATAACAATTATCTCCAATCGATCTAATCCTACCTACCAGCTCACCATGCAACAGCTAAAGGATATTTTTTCAGGAAAAATTACCAGTTGGGACTTTAATGGACATGTTGCCGAACCGATCCTGGTTTATACACGTGATGCAAATTCAGGCACCTATAGTTTCTTCAAAAATCACGTGCTTGACACTTTTGATTATTCTCTTACATCAAAACGTACTGCTACAAATGAAGAAATAGTTTTGGGCGTAAAAAATAACAGCGCTGCGATCGGTTACATCGGTTTAAACTTCAATAATGGGGATGTAAAAACAATTTCACTTTCTGATGATGGCGGGGAAAATTTTTATGATAACACCAGGCAGAATATTCGCAACCATCACTATCCGCTCACCCGCCCTTTATATATTGCGTATTATAAAAACAAGCAAGCTACTGTGAGGCCTTTTGTTGAATTTATTTTCTCCGACAAGGGACAGTCGATCATTGATAATTCGGGCTTTCTTTCAATTAACAGGTGATTGTCAGAAAACTTTTCCGTGAATTTGTTTGCTCATGATGTCGACCAATGCGGGGAAAATTTTCAGGAAGCAAAAGCTTACATCTGTTACAAAAGGATTTCCGAAAAGCCGGTGGATCTTTCTTGCGGCTTGAATTCTTTTTGAGAAAGCTTTGTAATAAGCAGCAGCGTATTTCTTTTCCATTTCTTCCAATATAATTTTTTTATCCAGGTAAGAAAGAATCGCCTCGTAAGAAAGCTTAGCGCTTTGCATGGCCATGCTCATTCCGTTCCCGCTTAGCGGCGCAATATTTCCGGCAGCATCACCAAGCATCAAGATATGGTCTGTAACAGGTTGCTTTATTTCAAAATACAAATGAGAAATGGTCAGCGGCTTTTGAAAAAGAAATTCAGCGTTGTCAAAATACTTTTTCAAATGCGGGTTTGCCGACAAAACATTTTTCTCCATCGCAGAAATGCTGCCGTGCGCTTTTAAATTCGAAGCTTTGCTGATGTAGCTTAAGTTCACCTTTCCATCTTCAATTGCTGAAAGTCCGCAGTAGCCGCCTTTGAAATTATGCATCTCAATGCAGGAAGGGTTAAAAAAGTCGGCGCGTAAATGATGTTTCACTGCAATAAAAAGATCGCGTTCCTTTTTAGCTTTATAATCTCTTCCCAGCTGAACATCGATGTTCGAATTTTTGCCGTAGGCGCCGGCAACTGTTCTTGCTGTTACATTTTCTCCGGCAGTGGAAACTGTAAATGCGCCCGAATGAAAAAGTACTTGTTCCACTTTTGTTTTTGTACAGACCTTTACTCCCGCGTCTAATGCAATTTGATAAAGTCGATTATCGAGTTCATACCTTGACAAACCTGTGCCGCCAATGTCAAGCGGGCGTTTGATGGAAATTCCTGAAGGAGAGCTCAGCCATAATTGTTTGATGGAAGGAAGATTTAATTCATCCGGGTTAAGTCCCAGCGACCTTAGAAATGGAATGCTCTCGTTTGAAATATATTCACCGCATACTTTATGAAAGGGAAAACGCTCTTTCTCAAAAAGAATAACTTTTTTATTCGCCCGCGCCAATAAGATAGCCAATGCAAGTCCGGATAAACCGCCGCCGATAATTGCACAATCATAACCGGGAGTTATCATGTTTAATTGTAAAGGTTCCACACAAAATAAACAGCGACCACAGCAAGAAAAGTGTACGCGCCCATCTTCAGCCATTCCGGAACTTTCATCCCGTTTTTCTTGATGGTGAGAATGGCTTCGTCTTCCGTTTGTGTATTTATTTTATCAATGATGATTTTGTATTCGAGAATGATTTTTATCCAGCCCGCAATAAAAACAGCAAGCGACAAATACAAATACCATGGCGCATGTTGTGTGAAAAATAACGCTGCCATTCCTGCAAGCATACAAATGCCAGAAAGAATTACAAGTCCATAAGCAAAATTCATGGCGCGGTGCAAACCCATTTTAATGATGATGGTGTTTAGGCCATTTGCTTTGTCTTCCGTATAATCTTCCGCGGTGTTCAGCATGATGATTCCCATTTGATGAAAACCGTAAAAGGAGAAAATGAACATTGGTATAAATCCCGGAAAACCATTCGTGATGATCGCGGTGTAAAGCATCGGGCCGAAAAATATAATTCCCCAGAGGCAGAGCAATTGCAAATAACCCTGCGATTTAAATTTGAATGGTCTGACGGAATATTGCAAGCCGATAAATGTTCCGGCAACAGTAACAGGAAAAAGGTAACCGCGGTCTGTGCTGAATGCAACGATAGCGGTTAAGATCAAAGCAATGATTCCTGATAAAATAATTTGCAAGCGAACATTTTTCTTACCGAGCTCGAAGACGGCGTTGGATAGATGGCTTTTGTAAATCGCATCCAATTCATAATCGGCGTAACAGTTGATCATGTCGCCGATATTGAATAGCATGATGATGGCTGCTAACCCGACGTAAAGCATTGGTTGAGCAAAATCGTTCCAGGAAGCAATTCCAAGTAATAACGGAATGAGAAAAATAGGAAGCTCGGCAACAAAAAATTCTTTTCGTCTTATGGTTAAACAGTTATCCAGGAAGCGAAGCAATGAAAAACGGTTCGGGCGATGAAGAATATTGATGCGCTGGATATAACGCTCATTCGGATTTTTAAACGCTTCGCGGCCGTGCAGCAATGTGTGATTATCGGCGAGCACAATATCACCGGCTTCCCAACGGTGCGTGTATAAATTATCCGGGTGATAAAGCAGCTTTTCAATCTCAGAGATAAATGATTCAGGTGTTTGATTTTCCAATCCTTTTATTTCAAGGGAAACAGGGTTAAGATCATCAACAGGTTCCGCATAACGCATGACGAGCTTCTCCTCTACTTCATGTTTTGCGATAAGACGCTGCGTGATCTTTCCACCGTAATGAACTATTTTTTTTGTGCGGTAGGTGATCACAATTTTCTCCCACGCACTTCTTTTATCCGCTGACGCATTTTTGAGGATCTTTTGCGTATCCACGAATGTAGTGCCGCCCATATCTTCTTTCTTCGGGGCAGCGATACATTGAAATAAAATAATGTGAGGAATTGTTCCGATAAACGCGCCGTCCCAGTGCATCGGAACTTTGTGATCGGTGAAAATATAATTTTCTGTATTGGCTTTTACTTTAAGATCATTGATGGCGCCAAAAACCCATTGCAAAGGTTTTCCTAATTTCTGCGCGAACAAGGCGAGCTCTTGTTTTGGAATTGTTGCGTAACCTTTAAAAACGATCAGCTTGTATTGGCTTGTCCAGTCGAAAATTTGTTGTGGCGAAAATTGTTCGATGGAATTATCGGTTCCTGTATTTGTGATGATAGCGCCGAAGGGTAAAAGCTGTTCGATTGTGTGGGTCATCATTCAGGAATTAAAGTGTAATACCAGGGTTGTCCGCCATGTTTTATTAACCTCGCTCCTTTTTCTTCTGCCTCATTTTTTTTCATCAGCACATAACCTTCTTTTTCCAATACAATTACGCCGTGCCAGGGCGTCAGCCAATTATCCAGTGCTTTCGTGAGCTTAATCCCGATTTTGTCGCTGTGGGAAGAATACGGATGAATGGATAATCGCATTGCTTCAGGATAAACGTGAATAAGAAATCGTGTCCATGCATTGCTGTGCTGGATTACTTTCAGCGCAATAAGTTTTGATTCTTCCTTTATTTTATTTGTTGATTTTCCTGCATCCAACACTTTCCTGTCATCTGTAATGAAACGATGAATGCCGTTAAACAAACTTTTAAATTCTGAATTCGTTTTTAACCGGCTGCTCAACTCGTCAAGCGGTTCTGAATATGTTGAAAGGACCTTTGTTCTTAATTCATCAAATGAAATACCTTCCATCAAATCTTCGAGGTTCACAATGCTGACAAATTTCAGCTTCAATTTTTCAATGGATTTTTTAATTCCTTTGACATAATTGGTCACTTGCTCATCTGTTACACCAACCAGCTCAGAAAAAATTCTTCCATCCGAACAAATGGTAATGCGTGCTCCAGCAGGATAAACACTTTTAATTTCTTTGCAAAGATCTTCTAGTGTTGTCAATGCAATTTCTTCTCCGAGGTCAGGAACAGTTCCTAAAACTTTTTCATGATTCGGAGATTTAGCAGGGAACGCAGGAAGAATAAAATGGATGGGCTGATTTTGCGAAGTGAAGTAATTTATTTTCGCTTCATGCAAATTCATGCAGGTCGCACATTTGTTTTCAAGACAAGCTTTATCAGCCTCGCTGGTTTTTCTGTTATTGAAAATGATCTTTAAAATTTCCCTGTCGACAGAATGATTATGCTGCGCGGTTTCATTTACCAGCTTATCGGCCCAGTCGCTGATGTCATTGAGGAAAGGAAACAGCGGAAGAAAGAAGGAAAGATTATTTGCCTTCTTCAACATTTTCGCCATGAGCTTGATAGAAGCTGAAGTTTTTTCTTTATCACCTGTTTGAATGTGCAGGAATAAAATGGACCAATGCATGAGATAAAGCATGGACGGCAGTTGCGCGATTTTCTTTTTGAGTGAAGCGCTGTCTTCCGCACCATCGATGAGCTTGTGCATGATCTGTAAACCCATTGCACGTAGATGTGAAGTGCGTGGCGCGTGAACTCCGATCTTCGGATTCTTCAGCAGCATGCCCATCATATTGCCAAGCACATCTGCGTAAGGTTCCATGAGGGCTACTTTCGCATTCATCGCTAATTCAAAACGGCCGGCTAATTTCGTTTCGGAAATTTCATTCACGTATAATTGCCAATCCGCATTGATACGCTGATATAAAAACAAAATGATGTCTTGCTTATTTCCGAAACAGGTATACAGATCAGCTTCATCAACGGATGCCTTTGCTGCAATTTCTGTCATACTCACCTTATCAAAACCTTTTTCGAGAAAGAGCACGTTGGCGGCTTCGCAGATTTGATAAGGGGTAAGGTCAGTTTTCATTGCAAGCTGCCAAGGTTGATGAAAATTTATTTCTCTAAGTTACCTATTCTTTTTTCTGTCATTAGGTAGGTTTCCTAAACGCACCTAATGACAGAAAAATTTCAGCAGCCCAGGTTTACCTCGCAAGCGGACCAAGTATTCCCAATGCTGCTTTTACACTCTTCACGTTTTCAAATGTCAATGTCAATTTGTTATTCGCCTCTTTCATCTTTGCCGCGCGTGGATTTGATTGTATGAATTTCAGCACCCGTGTAAATGCTTCCGACTGGTAATACGCTGAATTTTTATTCGAAATAAAATAACCGGTCATCCTGTTACCCTTCAGCACCAATCTTTCGAGACCAATATCCATTCCCAGCCAGCGCAAACGAATTGTGTCGATAAGCTCAATCACTTGTTGTGGAATCGGACCGAAACGATCGCGCAAAGAGGATTCAAATCTTCCGAGATCATCTTCCGTTTGTGTATCGTCCAGCTGGCGATAAAGTGCAAGTCGTTCTGTGATATTGTCGACGTATTCGTCAGGAATAAGAATTTCCAGGTCGGTATCAATTTGTGTATCGCGCACATAAACACCAACATGTTTCGCCGAAGTATCATCCTTACGCAATTCGCGCAGCTCTTCTTCTTCTTTGAATAATTCTTTGAATTCAGTTTCCTTCAACTCACGAATTGCTTCATCGAGAATTTTCTGGTACATGTCATAACCGATATCAGAAATGAAACCACTTTGTTCGCCTCCAAGCAAATCGCCGGCGCCACGAATATCGAGATCGCGTAATGCAATATGAAATCCGCTTCCGAGATCAGAAAATTCTTCGATTGCTTTTAACCTGCGTTGCGCTTCTGATGTCAGAAGGTAAACAGGATGTGTCATCAGGTAACAAAATGCTTTTTTATTTGAACGTCCAACTCGTCCGCGCATTTGATGCAGATCGCTTAATCCGAACATGTGCGCGTCGTTAATGATGATCGTATTCGCATTGCTGATGTCAAGGCCTGATTCAATAATGGTTGTTGCAACCAGCACATCAAGATTTCCTTCGATAAAATCTACCATCACCGCTTCGAGCTTGTGCGCGTCTAATTGTCCGTGGCCAACACCTACTCGCGCATCCGGGCAAAGTCGCTGGATCATTCCTGCCACTTCATAAATATTTGAAACGCGGTTGTGCACATAAAACACCTGGCCGCCTCTTTGAATTTCAAACATCACCGCATCACGCACCAGCTCTTCGCTCATCGTATGCAATTCTGTTTGTACAGGAAAACGATTCGGCGGTGGTGTATTGATCACACTCAGATCACGCGCGCTCATCAATGAGAATTGGAGCGTTCTCGGAATTGGTGTTGCAGTAAGGGTGAGCGTGTCAACGTTTGTTTTGATCGTTTTTAATTTATCCTTCACTCCTACTCCGAACTTTTGCTCTTCATCGATCACCAACAAACCGAGATCTTTAAACTTTACATCTTTCCCAACAATACCATGTGTGCCAATGAGAATATCCAATTGACCTGATGCAAGCTTTGCAAGAATTTCTTTTTTTTCTTTCGCCGAACGGAAACGGTTGATGTAATCGATCTTCGCAGGAAAATCTTTCAGTCGCTCAGAAAATGTTTTATAATGCTGAATGGCAAGAATGGTAGTCGGAACTAAAACAGCAACTTGTTTTGAATCACAAACTGCTTTGAATGCTGCACGAATAGCAACTTCTGTTTTCCCGAATCCGACATCACCGCAAACAAGACGGTCCATAGGATGTTTGTTTTCCATGTCGCGTTTTACATCATTAATTGCTTTGAGCTGATCAGGCGTATCTTCATAAATGAAAGATGCTTCAAGCTCATTCTGCAAATAATTATCGGGTGAAAACTGAAATCCTTCCTGCGCTTTTCTTGCTGCGTATAATTTGATCAGGTCAAATGCAATTTCTTTGACACGCGTTTTAGTTTTCTGCTTTAAATTCTGCCAGACAGCAGATCCGATTTTATCAATGCGCGGAACTTCACCATCTTTTCCTGCGAATTTAGAAATCCGGTGAAGCGAATGAATGCTCACATACAACACATCATTATCGCGGTACACAAGGCGAATCGCTTCCTGGAATTTTCCGCCCGCTTCAATTTTTTCAAGACCGGCAAAACGTCCTACACCATGATCAATGTGTACGACATAATCTCCGGGATTGAGTCCGCGCAATTCTTTAATGGTAAGTGCTTCTTTCTTACGCTGGAATCCATCGCGCAAACGGAAACGGTGATAACGCTCAAAAACCTGGTGGTCGGTAAAGCAGGCAATTTTTAAGGTGTGATCAACAAATCCTTCATGCACCGAATGAACAAGCGTTGAATAATCAAGCTTTCTTCCGATGTCTTCAAAAATTTTGTACAACCGTTCGGCCTGCTTTGCGCTGTCGGTGAAAATTATATTTTTGTAACCCTGCGCTGTATTTTTCGCAAGTGCTTGTGTGATGAGATCAAAGTTTTTCTGGAAGGAAGGCTGAGGTGAAAATGAAAATTCAATCTCCACCGCATTCTTTAATAAAAATCGATTGCCGAATTCTACCAATGTAAAATCCAATACTTCTTCACGGAATTTTTCACCGTTGATGTACTGTTCATCCGGTGAAAGATGGCGGACAGGAGAATGTTCTGTTGCTTCAGCAAAAATTTTCTGAACAGCTTCAAATTCTTTTTCAATCAATCCTTCTGCTCCTTCGATATCTGTCAGCCACAATGCATTCGGCGCACCATTATTTTCATGAACCGCAGAAGAGAAATAATCAAAAAAAGATTCGCGGCTTTCGATCAGCAATTTTCCCTGCACGTTAGGAATGATCGTGAGGCGGTCTAAATTTTTGATCGATAATTGTGTGAGCGTATCGAAGGTTCGAATGGAATCCACTTCATCGCCGAAAAATTCAATTCGGTACGGATGTTCGTTTGCGAATGAAAAAACGTCAACGATTCCGCCGCGCACTGCATATTGTCCCGCTTCATAAACATAATCAGAACGGTCAAATCCGTATTCGTGCAGCAAGTCGGTGACGAACGCGATTGAAATTTTCTCTGTGCGTTTCAGCTGAAGCGTGTTCTTCTCCAGCAATTTCCTGGTCACTACTTTTTCAGCCAATGCACCGGGATACGTCACAACGACAACTTTTTTTTCCCGGCGGATACGATCCAACACTTCTGCACGCAGCAGCACATTCGCATTATCAGTTTCTTCGATGTGATAAGCTTTGCGGTAAGAAGCAGGAAAAAAGAAGATCGGGGTTGTGCTAGCTGCTTCATCATCCGCATCAACAGCACCGGCTAATCCTTCGAGATCATTGAGAAAATAAGCCGCGGATTCCTGGTCGGGAAGGATGAAAAGATGTGATTGTGAAGTTCGTTTTATTGTGGACCAGGCAATAAATGCCCCTGCAGAACCTGCTAATCCCCGGACTTGAATCCGTGTTGCTTTTGTTCCACCCAGCTCCTGTATCAGTTGATTCGCTTGTGGCGAACTGTTCTCATACATTCCGATAATTTCCCGGATCGTCATGAGGGTGCAAAGGTAAGGGAAAAAAAGTCCGGAGTTTCGAGTTTTTAGTTCAGAGTTCTGGGTTTCGGGTTTCGCCTGCCTGCCCGCGCGTAGGCTGTGCTTCAGCAGGAAGGGTTCCGGGTTTGTTCGTTTTTACAATTTTGATGGGGTCAAGGGATTAGTGTATAAGATGTGTTCCCGGTTCCTGCTTCCTTTTTAGTAAATTTGATTCATGAGAAATATAATTTTCTTCTTATCCCTTTTATTGATTTCCTCCTGCAACAAGGGAGATACTCCACCTGAACTAACTTTAAAATCGGGGGCAGGTTATACTTCTTCCGACGTTATCGTAACTCCGGGTTCAACTTTTTTAGTGCGCATGCAAATGACACAAGGTTCTGATGAGCTCTCTGCTTTATATACAGAAGTTGCATACGACGGCACAAATCTTCCGAGCCTGGTTTCAAGAAATTATATCGGTCCGAATGACAGGGATCATTTTGAAAAAGATATTACGGTGACAACACGAACGACCCCGGGAACAGAACGGTGGATCTTTAATGTCAATGATGCTGATGGAAGAATTACTAAAAAGGAAATCCGCGTTACTGTGCAATAGTTTATTCAACGATAATTTCAGCAGAATGTAAAGCAGAAAAAATCCCCGACAGTACTTGCCGGGGATTTTTTGTTAGTGAGAAAGTCGAAAGATCAATGCTGAATCGAAAGTTTGTATGTTTCAACAATTCCATTATTCACATTGCTGATTCGCAACATATATAAACCGTTAGAAACGTTTTCAAGAGAGAGCTGACGTGAAAATCCGGGTGCTGAGTTAGTTGCATTTTCACTCAACACCACACGACCCTGCACATCGACAATTTCAAAAAGCACATCGCCGTTACTGTTTGATGTGCTGATTGTAAAAATTCCTGCTGACGGATTCGGATAAATATTCCATGAAGCCGAAGACAGCTCTGTAATTCCAATACAAGCATCAACAGTAAGTGAGTTTGTTGCAGATGCGGTGCAATTATTTGCATCGGTATAGGAATACGTAATTATTGTCGGACCATTTCCTGCTGCTGACGGATCAAACATACCTGCGCTTACGCCTGTTCCGCCCCACGCTCCTCCTGCAGGTGAACCACCGCTGAGTGTAACATTCGCATCATCGAAACAATACATGGTGGTTGCAAACGAAAGTGAAACTGTCGGCAATGGTGGATTTAAAACATCCGCATTATTTACCGCAGTACACCCGTTTGAATCGGTAACAGTAAGCACATAGCTGCCAAATGTAAGCGCGAAAATATCTTCTGTTGGTTGCCCGCTTGACCATGAATAAGTAAACGGACTTGTTCCGCCTGTTACAGTGGCATCAATCGATCCTTCATTGCCACCGCAGCTGGTTGCATTAATTACATTCAAAGTAATTACAATCGGTGAAGCTTGCGAAATGATCACCTGTTGTATAATTGAACAACCATTTGCATCGGTCACTGTACAGGAATATGGACCTGCAAATAAGCTATCAGCTGTTGCAGATGTATCTCCGTTGCTCCAGGAGAACGTATATCCGGGAGTTCCACCCGTTGCCATAATCATTGCTGTTGCGTCTGATCCGCCTGCACAAGTTGCGCCGGTTGAAGAAGCTGTTGCAACGATCGCCGTTGGTTCTGTTATTGTAATCGTCTCTGAATGGGTACAGCCATTTACATCAATAATGTTGCAGGTATATGTTCCCGCTGTTAAACCTGTTGCATTTGCAGTTGTCCCACCTGTCGGCAACCAGTTATATGAATAGCCCGGTGTTCCGCCTGAAACATTTATTGCAGCAGTTCCGGTATTTCCACCATTACAATTCACATCCGTTCCGCTGATCGTTGAAGTGATAACAGACGGCTCGCTGATTGCACAAGTTTGCGGCAGGACACAACCATTAGTATCCGTAATGGTACATGTGTAGGTTCCTGCTGCTAATCCAGTTGCCGTTGGAGAAGTGCCACCTGCGGGAGACCATAAATAGCTGTAAGGTTGAATTCCTCCTGTAGGCGATACTGTTGCGCTTCCGTTATTTGCACCGTTGCAAAGAATATTTGTTACGGCAACCGCAGCGGTTATTTCGGTTGGCTCTGTGATCGTGATGCCGGATAAAACTCCACTGCATCCGTTGTTGTCTGTGACCAGAACTGTGTAAGTTCCTGCTGCCAGTGAAGGTTCATCTTCTGTGGAAGCGCCACTGCTCCATGAATAATTATAGCCCGGCGATCCACCTGTAACAGTGAGATCAGCAGTACCATCTGTTGCGGCGAAACAAATAACATTTGTAGTGGTTGCAGATAAAGACAACGCAGGCGGTTCAGTGATTGTGAAGCTGGCAGTAGTAACGCAGGAAGAATTATCTGTAACAGTAACCGAATACGTTCCGGCAACAACACCATTGATATCCTGTGAATTCGCACTATTGCTCCAGCTATATGAATAAGGCGCATTGCCACCACTTACATTAAGATCAATCGCACCTGTTGCATCGCCGTTGCATACTGGTGAAGTTGCCGTATTTGAAAGTGTCAGAGGAATACCACCAATGATGATATTATCATAAGAAGCAGTTGCATTAGTGAGATTAAAAGTATGCAGCCTGTCGATCGATGTTGCAGTCGTTGAACGGAAAGGCCAGCCCGGGAGGATGAGAACGCCATTGACATAAATATCCGAGGTGCGTGAAGTCCAGTTCATGTTCATCGCTTCAACATGGTACCAGGTATTCGCAACGATCGGATAATTGTAACCTGTTGTTCCGAAAAAACGAAGACTGCTGCTCGCATTGAAATAAGCGAACAATACACCATTATCATTAACAATGTTAGCATCACCAAGAACAAAATAACCATTCGCTGCAGTCACCGTATTTGTACTCATCCACACCGAAACGTATGTTGGCTGTGATGATGTAAGCATCACATTCGGGCCGGCATAAAATGCAGAGACTCCTGTACTGTGCATGCTATATGTTCCGACAGCAGGAGCAATATTGTCTACAACAACAGTGTGACCGGTACCGATTGACCAGGCAGGTGAAAGTGTGCCTGTTTCAAAATCATCGAAAAAAACACCGCCACATTGTGCGTTTAGCTGTAGGCTGGTAAAAAAAATTAAAGCCGTGTAGAAAAAAGATTTCATAGAATGGGAATTGGGGGAAGATAAAATCGGAACTCTTATATGGGGAGTACAAAAATACACCAATAGGGTTAAATAAAGAAGTGAAATAGATTATCATTAATAAAAAAAGCTCCTTCTAATGAAAGAAAGAGCTTTTACTGCTGAAAGAGATTAAATACTAATCGAAAAATGCCTGGATACCAATGCTGAAAGCGGGATTAAATTGTGCATCTTCTCGCGTATAATCCAATAGATGCAGGCGCATATCAAATGCAGCGTGCTCATTGAAAAACCATGCAAGTCCGCCACCTAAATAACCAACAAATCCTGTTCCGTCATTTTTGGTGGTGATATTGCTAAACTCACTCCTGGTCGCATAGGTTTCAATTCCTGCATTCAGGAAAGCGTAAGGCCTCCACTTTTTTTCCACATCGCGGAAGTAATAACGCATGCCGGGAGCAATGTATCCGGTCAGGTAACTTGATGAAGTAGAATCATTTTGTCTTGATGAACCGAATCCAAATCCGAAATCAATTCCGACCGCAAAATCGTCGGCGATGAACCAATACAATTCAGGCGATAAATTAAACTGGAAGGAAGGCACTTTAAAACCGGCTCTCATGAACCCGGTACCGCCAACCGATCGCCAGCCTCTGCTGGTTTGTGCAAATGATGTAATCGTAAGAAGCGTTGCAAATGCAAAAAATATAAGTCTGCGTTTCATAAGGAATGTGTTTTAGCTCCGCGATGCGGCTGTTTATTTAAAGTTAAATAAAAAGACCTTTTGCTCCGACAGCAATTAAGTCGTGCGGGCTTCTAACATTAATCCAAAAAAAATCGTAGCTTATTTTACAATGGAATATTGCCGTGCTTTTTTCGTGGCAATTTATCCGCTTTGTTTTTCAGCATTTCAAAAGCAGCGATCAGCTTTGCGCGTGTATCTTCCGGAACAATTACTTCATCTACGTACCCACGTTCTGCGGCACGATACGGATTTGCAAATTTCTCGAGGTACTCCGCTTCTTTTTCTTTGAGCTTTTCAGCAGGATTTTCAGCTGCAGAAATTTCATTCTTGAAAATAATTTCGGCTGCACCTTTTGCGCCCATCACAGCAATTTCCGCTGTTGGCCATGCATAATTCATATCAGCGCCGATGTGTTTCGAATTCATTACATCATACGCGCCGCCATATGCTTTGCGGGTGATAACAGTAACACGCGGAACAGTTGCTTCACAAAATGCATAAAGCAATTTCGCGCCGTTTGTAATAATCGCATTCCATTCCTGGTCGGTGCCGGGAAGAAATCCGGGAACATCTTCGAATACAAGCAATGGAATATTAAAACAATCGCAGAAACGAACAAACCGTGCGGCCTTCGTGGATGCATTAATATCCAAAACACCCGCAAGCACGGCAGGCTGATTTGCAACAATGCCAATGCTTCTTCCGCCAAGACGCGCAAATCCCACAACAATATTTTCAGCAAACAGCTTATGCACTTCGAGGAATGAATCTGCATCGATAACATGCCCGATCACTTCACGAATATCATAGGGCTGATTCGGGTTGGCGGGAATAATTGT
Source organism: Bacteroidota bacterium (assembly GCA_031412295.1). Classification (GTDB taxonomy): domain Bacteria; phylum Bacteroidota; class Bacteroidia; order Palsa-965; family Palsa-965. Next base: position 280,012 of record JANOCU010000015.1, on the reverse strand, counting down.
ATTTAATTCTTTTCGTTTTTCATTGGAAGGCTCGTAGTGCATTCGCGGCGCTTCTTCTTCACAATTCTGCGGCATATAGCTAAGCATCGCACGAATCGTTTGCAGACATTCGAGTCCGTTTGCAGAAGCAAAATGTGTTACGCCTGATTTAGAAGCATGCGTTAATGCACCACCTAATTCTTCGGAAGTTACTTCTTCATGTGTTACTGTTTTCACCACGTTGGGGCCGGTAACAAACATGTAGGAAGTATTTTCCACCATGAGAATAAAATCCGTGATTGCAGGAGAATAAACTGCACCACCCGCGCAGGGTCCCATCACCGCTGAAATCTGCGGGATCACACCTGAAGCAAGTGTGTTGCGGTAAAATATATCTGCGTAGCCACCAAGTGAAACAACACCTTCCTGGATACGTGCGCCACCCGAATCATTTAAACCGATAACAGGCGCGCCGTTTTTCATTGCAAGATCCATTACCCTGCAAATTTTTTCAGCATGTGTTTCAGAAAGTGATCCGCCGAAAACAGTAAAGTCCTGCGAATACACATAAACCAAACGGCCATTGATCTTTCCGTAACCGGTGATCACACCATCACCAAGATATTTTTCATTCTCCAGTCCGAAATCATTTGAGCGGTGTGTTACCAGCATCCCGATCTCTTCGAAGCTTCCGTCATCAAGAAGGAAGTGCAATCGCTCACGTGCAGTAAGCTTTCCTTTTTTATGTTGTGCGTCAATTCGTTTTTGTCCTCCGCCAAGATGAGCTTCGGCAATTTTATCCTGGAGTGCTTTAATCTTTTTTTCCATTGGCAATGGTGCAATTTTTTTATTTGAACGTGACGTTGCGAAGATAACCTTCCTGTTTGAAAGGACAATTTGAAACAATAATAATCTTGGGGAGTTTTTTGGCGCTGATTACGTAGATGGCGCAGATTAAAAGTTGAGGAATTATAGCCCTATGAGGAATGCATCAATCTGTGTAATCCGCGTAATCCCTGCCTGCCAACGCGCTTGCAAGTGCAGCTGCAGGCAGGTTTGGCTACTTTTCAGAAATGGATTTTCGCGTGTCGCTGTAAATTTCAATCAGCAATTCTTTTGTAAGAGGCTTACTATAAAACCCGGAAATTTCCGGAGAATTTTCTGCACGCAGTTTATCGTCGGGGTTGGCAGACGAGCTTAAAATAACAATGCGTGAGCGATGGGGAGCGGGAACAAGTTTTTTGTATTGATCCAGGAATTCCCAGCCGTTGGTTTTTGGCATATTCAGATCAAGCAGAATTAAGTCAGGTTTTTCTGCTGAAACTTTTTGCAAGGCCAATTCTGCGGTTTCCGCTATGCTCAGGGATTTAGTGATCTTTTCGCTTTCAATAAGAAATGAATGCATGAAATTAACCGTCATGTCATCGTCAATCAGCAACACATTTTCCAGCTGGCTTTTCATTTAGTCCATATTTTCAGGTATGCTGAAATAAAAAGAAGCCCCTTTTCCTTCTTCAGATTCTACCCAGATTTTTCCATTATGCAACTCAACAATTTTCCTGCAATAAGCGAGCCCAATTCCTGTTCCTTCATATTCAGAGCGTGAATGCAGCCGCTGAAAAATTACGAAAATCTTTTCCCTGAACTCAACTGCAATCCCGATTCCATTATCCTTCACATAAAATATCATATTGTCATCAACAACTGTGGCGCCAATCTCTATTTTCGGAATAACACCCTCCTTCCTGAATTTAATGGCATTCGTGACCAGGTTCTGAAACAATTGCTTTATTTCTGATGGATACGCATTTAACACCGGAAGTGTTTCAATAATTAACTCTGCTTTACTTTCTTTGATCAGCGCCTGCAAATCATCCTTCACTTCTTTTACCACTTTATTGCAATCCACCAGTGCCATTTTCTTTTCTATCCCGATCCGCGCATACTCCAAAAGGCCAGTTACTAAAGCCCGCATCCTGTCGGAAGAAACCTGGATGTGGGTCATGATCTCTTCGTTGCTTTCGTTGAACGGTTTATTTTCTGATCGTTTTTTGAGCAATGAGATTAATCCTGACAAGCTCCGTAATGGTTCCTGCAAATCATGTGAAGCGATGTAAGCAAATTGCTCCAGCTCGTTGTTCTTATATTTTACTTTATCGAGCGAGATCATCAATGCTTTCTGGTCTTTCTTCAATTGCAGCTCAAGTCGTTTTTGGTTATCGATCGTTTTTTGCAAGCCGTTAAAAAGCATCGGTAGCATCACGGCCATTACGCTGCTTAACAAAATTACATTGGAGGAAATAGCGATCCATGAACCAACTGAATATAACGGAACGAGCGTGTGATCGATAACATTGTAATGCACCGCGACTCCGAATAAAACGCAGATCAAAAAATTTATTCCCACCGACCAGAAAGCATATTTCTGCGGAAAAATCAGGATAATAAAAATGGTGACGATCAAAAGATACAGCAGTCCTGGACCGAAGGAGCCAAGAAAATAAAGCAATATCGAAGCTGATAAATAAATCAGGATTACAAAAAGTGTTTTACGAATATGAATCGCAATACCGGGTACCAAAGCAATTACTGCTATAAAAATCAGGATGAAAACATCCGCGATACCAAGAGGAATGGCGCCACCGATAAACGACATGATTACGCCGGGAATTACAGCAAAAAAACTCAGGGGGAAAAGATAGATCATGATGGCTGCAAATAATTTATTGCGCCAAAATGATAATTCATTCAATTCATCGGAACTGCTTTCACAATTTCGCGAAACCAGTGAAGTGTACTTTCTCCACCAGGTATTATTTACTCCGTCTGTTTTACGCATTATGGGGGAAAGCTATACGTAAATGTACATCTTTATGATAACGGAGGTCGTTATTTAATTTCCCCATTTATTACGGAATAATGCAAAAAAAATCCCGTCCTGTTATCTAACAGGACGGGAGAGGATGTTAACGTGTTAATTAAAAGCTGATATTGACTCCGGCAGTGAATGGGTAAACGACAGGGCCCTTTCCTTTTTCAAACAAACCGGTAAGTGAATATTTTCCGAAGAGCGTAAAATCACCATAACCAATGCGACCGATTACATCAAAGCGGAAAGGATTAATATTAAAATCATCTTTTTGTCTTGTCTTGATGCGGTGACCATCCACTTCATATTTCTGCTTGAGCAAATTGGAGAATACATTATATCCGAATTCCATTCCGCCGGCGATATGAAATGAATTTCCTGCATCCTTATTATTTGTATTGAACTCAAGGAAAACCGGAACATTGAGATAAGTAAGTCCTAAGCGATTGCGTGTGTAGGTGATTGATGAATCAAATGTTGCGGTTTGAAAACCTACGTTCGGAGTAAGTGTATACGCATTGCGAAAATTGTAATGGTACCAGCTCAATCCTAAACCTGTTCCGAGATTTACATTATTGCGATAAATGTGAATGTTCTTTTGGAAAGCATTCCAGCTGAAAAAATAAGAGCGTGCATAATTCAATTCGAGAAATTCAAAACCTGCAGGAAGCTCCACACTATTATTTGCAGTAAGGTAACCGTTGACACCGAAATCTATTCCTTCCCAAAACTCGAAGTCACTGTCATCTGCGTCTTTTTCGCGATCGGAACGTTCATCATCATCGTCATCGTTTTCTGTAACATGCACATCGTATTTTCCCATCTTGATGCTTGTTGTATCGTTTGTATTTGCAGTTCCGTCTTTTGGAGTGATCGAACTTGCACCGGAAGAGCTTACTGTTTTTTCAGCAGGATTTCCCTGGTAATGAATTTCTGAAGCGCCGGAAGATGTTGCAGTCAAAGAAGAAGCTACGGTAATATGTGCCGAAGAAGCGCCTGCAGTAGTAACCATCGCTTTTTCTGTTGCAAGCTGGTAGGCTTTAAATTGTGCAGCGCCTGAAAGTACAGCATCTAAATGTGTTGCTGTGCCTGCTATTTTTAAATTGCCTGCACCGCTGAGTGTTGTTCTGAGATAGCTTGCCTGTACATCAAGTCGCATTGAAGCACCACCAGCGCCGATGATCACAAGCGTATCAGCAATAATTTTATTAGTTGAGGTTACATCAGGCGAACCTGTAACATCAATCCTGCGCAGATTTTTCACGGTTACATTTACTTTAATATCATCTGTGTTCGAACAGAAAATGGTAAGCACACCATCCAATACTTCTGTCTTCAAATCTTTCAAATCATCTGCAGAACCTTCAACAGTTACTGCACATGCTTCACCTTGTGTCAGCTCAACATGAACCGCGCAGGGAGTTCTGATGCCTGTGAAGTCACCGACATTTCTTGTTTCAGTAGTTGTCTGCGCCAGGATTACAGTAGTGAAAAATAACGCGAGTGTGGAAAAAATCGTTTTCATAATGGGTAATTTTTACTTGCTTTTGAATAAGACGGCTCAGGATATGAGTTAGTTACAGGACATTTGCAAATCCTTTACATTACTTTGAAATTCAGCCAGATAGAGAACTCTTGTCCATTCGTATTCCTGGAATCAGGAAAGTCGATTGCTTCAAACTGGCTGATCACTGAACCAATTAATTCCGGGCAGCGTGTGCCTACATCAAGCACATGTCCTTTACCATTTTCATCAATGGTAAAAACGATGCGCACACGTTCGGAAGCTACTACACCTTTCATGCTTTCCGGAACGCGCATGTGTTTTTGAATACGGGCAAAAATCTCCTGTGTGGAATTGGAAGCGTCTGTTGAAGTAATGCCGGGATTATTCTCAGGAGAAATCGGCTGAGCGTATGTAGAAAATGAAGTAAGGCAAAGTAACAGCGAAAGGGAAGGTAGAATCGTTTTCATTTTAAGGATGTATTTGTTTATGCTGAATGTGTTTTTCATGCATAAGACGCCCACCTTAAAATAAAAGTTACAGCAGCATTTTTAATTTTTTGTTTTTTAATTCCGCCCGGATTAGAAATTCAAAACAAAAAAAAATAATCAGCTCTGTGGAATAGCAGCAGAATTAGTTGTGTTGTTCGAAAGTGCGCGCAACCATTCTTTTGCTTCGGGCACTTCGTCGAACAAATTTATGGCGACCTTCTCCTTATCAACCTTTGAAGTGATTGATTCGATAGCTACTTTATTAAAATAATTACTTGGACGAACAATAGCGATGCCGCCAAAACCGAAATCTGTTGCACGAGGTAAAAACTGTTCCTCCAACCATTCACGATCTTCTTTCCCGATCAGCACCATGTTCTTTATATCAGCAAGAACGTATTTTGCTTTCCGTTCGATAAGCATATTAAGCATGAGCTCTGTTCCCTGCCTGAATTCTGCACTTGTTGAATAGCCATCCCATTCCATCACAACACAATCCAATTCTGCATCAAAGTAGACTTTGTAGGTATTCGTTTCCATAAGGAAGAATCCATACAAATTCCATGCAAAAGTGTCAGCTACCTGATGTGGCTGCTTATAATTAAATTCCCTGAGGAAATAAATCTACATCCTGTGAATTACGCCCCGCTCTTCACTCCCATGGGGGAAAACTTATGCATGTAGTCACAAGCTTTATCTACCATGTCAGCAGACCCTGCGAAAAATGAAGTTCGCTGGTGAAGCTTTGTGATTTCTAATTCCATAATTCTGCGCGCGCCGTCGGTTGCTTTTCCGCCTGCCTGCTCAATGATAAATGCCATCGGGTTGCATTCATACAACAAACGCAGCTTACCATTCGGTGATGAAGCAGTGGTCGGATAAATATAAATTCCTCCTGTGATAAGATTACGATGCACATCTGCTACAGCTGAACCGATGTAGCGTGATGAATATGGACGTTTGGTTTCTTTGTCTTCTTCCTGGCAATACTTGATGTATTTTTTTACACCATCCGGGAAGTGAACATAATTTCCTTCGTTAATTGAATACGTTTTTGCTGATGAAGGCGTTTTCATATTCGGGTGCGACAAACAAAATTCACCGATAGAAGGATCAAGCGTAAATCCGTTTACACCCTTTCCTGTAGTATAAACAAGCATGGTGGAAGAACCGTAAATGATATAACCTGCCGCAACTTGTTCTGTTCCGCGTTGCATAAAATCTTCCACTGTTCCCGGACCTGCAAGAGAAAGTCTGCGGTAGATGGAAAAAATTGTTCCGACAGAAACATTCACATCAATATTGGAAGAGCCGTCAAGCGGATCCATTGCTACAACGTACTTCGCATTTTTTGATTGCGGAGAATCAACGATGATCATCTCTTCATTTTCCTCTGATGCAATTGCGCATACTTCACCGCCCACGCTTAATGCTGCAATGAATTGTTCATTGGCAAATACATCCAGCTTCTTTTGAATTTCTCCCTGCACGTTTGTTTCTCCGGTATCATTTACTTCACCGAGAATATCTGCAAGACCTGCTTTGTTTACCTCGCGGTTTACAATTTTAGCAGCGATCCCGATATCGCGAAGCAAGCGTGAAAGCTCACCTTTCGCAAATGGAAAATCAGATTGTTTTTCAATAATAAACTGGCCCAGTGTTTTGACTTTGCTCATGATTGCGGATATTTCTTTTAAGGTCTGCAAAGATGTAAATTTATACGTTCTTACCTACTTCTAATTTACGGAATCTTCCTCATTGTTTCAGTATTATCTTTATTCCCATGAATATACAGATCCGCAAAGCAGGTAAGTCTGATATGCAAGGCGCACTTGAGCTTATTAAAGAGCTTGCAGAATACGAACGTGAGCCGCAAGAAGTAGTTGTTACTGTTGGAGATCTTGAACGCGACGGTTTTGGTGCGCACCCGCTTTTTCATTGTTTTATTGCGGAACGGGAAAATAAAATTCTCGGCATTGCTTTATATTACATCAAGTATTCCACGTGGAAAGGTCCTTGTGTTTTCCTGGAAGATATTATCGTAACACAATCCGAGCGCAGGAGCGGAATAGGGAAACTGCTTTTTGAAGAAGTAATAAAAGCAAGCAAAGAAAGAGGCGCGCGCAGAATGGAATGGCAAGTGCTCGACTGGAATGAGCCGGCGAAAAGGTTTTATGAAAAGTATCATCCTGCAATTTTATCGGAATGGATGAATTACAGGTTGACGGAAGAACAGCTGAAATAATTTTTAAACCAGCTCATCCAGCAAGCGCAAAACATCTGCCGAAGCTTTATCCTTAAAATTCAATGGTTTTAAAATATAGCCGGTCACACCAAGATCCTGCGTCGAAATAATATCATACTCCTCAGCAGAAGTGGTGATCACAAATATTTTTATTGATCGAAGCCTGGAATAATTTTTTATGATACTAAGAAATTCAATTCCATTCATCTTCGGCATATTGATGTCAAGGAATATGATATCCGGCGTGATCGGGCTCGCACCTGCAGTCAGCATTTCAAGCGCATCAACACCATTGTGCGCAACGTGCAGCGTATACTGCGCATTTATCTTTTTTAACGCGCGCTTTACGCTTTCAACGTCAAGATAATCGTCTTCTACAAGTAATATTTCTGTGTTTTTCATCTTCAATTAATTAAACCTTCGACCAGGTAAAAACGAACTTGCTTCCTTTGCCGAATGTTGATTCTACTTTAATTCCGCCTTTGTGATCTTCCACAATTTTTTTGACAATCGCCAATCCAACGCCATCGCTTTCAAATGCATCACGCTCCTGCAAAGTTTGGAAAATGATAAATATCTTTTCAAAATATTCTTTGTCAATACCTATGCCATTATCCTCCACCGAAAAAATATAATGTGTGGTCGTCTCTGATGAAGAGATGATGATTTTGCCATTCTCACCGCGATTATATTTTACAGCATTGCTGATGAGGTTTGAAAATACCTGCTCAATATAAAGCTTCTCCGTTTCTATTCCGGGAAGCTCCGGGTCAATGATCACTTCGAAATTTTTCGGAACAATCAGCTCTGCAATTTCTTCAACAAGCGTTTTGGTATCTACCTTTTCAACCGTGGTTTTCGTCCTTCCGATCTTTGCATACTTCAATAAGCCATTGATCATATTTTCCAGTCGTGTGGTACGCCCTTTAATTCTTGAAAGATTATGCGCAACCTCGGGCGACATTTCATTCGAGTGGTCTTCTTCTATCCATTCAATCAAATTTGTTATTCCCCGCAGCGGCGCTTTCAAATCATGCGAAACAACATAGGCGAATTGATCCAGCTCCGTATTCTTTTTCTTCAGCTCCTTAAAATTCTTCTCCAGTGTCAGCGACATCGTATTCAGCGAAACAGACAGCTCATTTAATTCGTCACGGTTCGGCTCTTCCATGGTTCTAAAATTGCCTTTTGAAATTTCGTGCGCAAGCGTTACCATTTTTGAAATACGTTTTGTGATCAATTGTATGATATAAACGCTTGATACAATTGCTATAAAAATGGAAATGATCGTCAGCAACAATGTGATCGTTCGCGTATTCCGGATAGAACCCTGCAGTGCTTTCCTGCTTTCCTCACGAACTCTATATTCATAGCTATCGAATGCAAGGAAAATTGCTTGAATTTTATCGTTCAGTTTTTTCCCTACTTCAGTTTTCAGCTTGCTGTTAAAAAGCTGCTCATACTTTTTTGCTGCAAGCGTATCACGTTTTGTCGAGATCAATGAATCTGCATATTCAGCCCATTCATGATGCAGCCCCACAATAGAATCCAGCCTTTCCCGCTGACGCATTGAGGATATTAAATATTGCTGCTCATTCAGCAATGGCGGAACATTTTTGATTCCATTGTAATATGATTGCAAAAATGTTTCCTGGTTGGTCAATAGAAAACCCCTGAAGCCACTTTGCATCTGGATCATTTCCATATGAAGCCTGTTGGAATTACGAATGATAACTTCCGAATTATTAAAATATGCAGTGTTAACAACCACCGCATTCGACAAACGCTGGTTAACGAAATAAGATATCGTAAAAATTATAATAAGGATAGAAAATCCCGCAATCAATAAAAACCGAATCGACATAAAACCTGTTTAACGGTGGAAGATCAACGCTGCTGAAAAATGCAAACGGCTTCCGTTAATATCAAAGGCACAACTACGGACTGGGGGAGGTATCCGGATAATGAAGCCACAATTTACAAATAATTTTTTTTTCAATCATTTTCGATCACCAACTACCAACCTTTACCACCACCAACTTTTCCCGTACTTTCGTATCCATGAAAATCTTCAAGTTCGGTGGAGCCTCAGTCAAAGATGCGAACGCCGTAAAAAATGTAGCCGGAATTCTTACCCAATTTTCCGGCGAACCTTTAGTTGTTGTCATTTCTGCAATGGGAAAAACCACCAACAGCCTCGAAAGGTTATGCGATGCATTTTATCATAAGAAAGAAAATGCAATTGAAGTGCTTGAAGACATCCGCAGCTACCATTTCGATATTCTTGATCAGTTATTTCCCGATAAAAAACATTCCGTCTTCACCGAAATTCATAACACATTCGTTGAGCTTGAATGGGCCATTGAGGAAGAGCCGACGCATTCGTACGATTGTGAATATGACCAGATCGTTTCTATCGGTGAAATTCTTTCTACAAAAATCCTAAGCGCTTATTTGGCAGAAGCAGGATTGAAAAATAAATGGTTCGACATTCGCGATTTAATTAAAACAGATAATTCTTACCGCGAAGGAAAAGTAGATTGGTCGCTGACGGAACAACGCGTGAATGAAGAGCTGGTTCCGTTCTTTCAATCGGGCAAAGAGCAGCTCGTGATCACGCAGGGATTCATTGGCGTTACATCTGAAAATTTCACCACCACGCTTGGCCGCGAAGGTTCTGATTTTACTGCGGCGATTTTAGCATGGTGCCTCAATGCAGAAAGTGTAACGATCTGGAAAGATGTTCCCGGCGTATTGAATGCAGATCCGAAATGGTTTGATGAAACGAAATTGATTCCGCAGCTCACGTACCAGGATGCGATCGAGCTCACGTATTATGGCGCAACTGTTATTCATCCGAAAACGATCAAGCCATTACAGAATAAAAAAATTCCGCTTTACGTTCGTTCCTTCCTCGATCCGAAAAAAGAAGGAACGAAAATTTACGAGGAGCCGGTTCATCTTCCTGTACCATGTTTTATTTTCAAAGTTGACCAGGTATTGATCTCAATTTCCCCAAAAGATTTTTCGTTTATCGTGGAAGAAAATCTTGGTGATATTTTCGAGCTCTTTGCAAAACACCGTTTGAAAATAAATGTGATGCTCAATTCTGCCATCAGCTTTTCTGTAAGCGTTGATCATGATGCAGCAAAGCTTCCTGAGCTGATTGAAAAGCTAAAAGAAAATTACCGTGTGCTCTACAATGAAAATGCCGAGCTGGTTACCATCCGTTATTACGACCAGGCGACGATTGATCGTGTAACGGAAGGAAAACAAATTTTCCTCGAAGTGAAGACGAGGTACACGGTGCAGATTGTGATGAAGAATAACTGAGTTGGCTTACAAAATGTTTTGATTCTTTGAAGGAAATTTGGCAAGGCCTGATCGTAAAAAAAGGTTCTTGCAAAACCAAAGGCAATTTTACCTTGCCCTTTCAGTCCTGTAAAGCCGAAATTTACAAACCAACATTCGATGTGCACGGAGAATTCAACGACCTGTAAGGCTTTTGTAACGATTTGTTTGAGGAGGTTTATAATCAGGGCTTACTGATCTTTTTTAGTGTGTAATTCATAGCCTTTTACGATCTTTACGCAACTTACATTATGCTCGAGCCTTTAATAATAACAAGCACAATTCGTACAGCCGGCGTTCATTTCGACGCTCAAGCGGCCATGTTAAATATTAAAGGAAACTCCATTCCCGAAAATTCTGACGAGTTCTTTCAACCTTTGTACGATTGGGTGGAAAAATTCAAGGTTGATTATAACGGCAAAGTAACGTTCCGGATCTTCATGACGTACTTTAACACGTCCACCATTCGCCACATTATCGGGTTGATGAAACGTTTGATCCAGCGTTATGGAACTGACGTTACAATTATCTGGGCGTATGAAAAAGGCGATGAAGAAATTATGGATCGCGGACAGGATATTTCTGAAGTGGTGAAATTTAATTTTTCTTTCGAAGAAGTTCCCCTTTAAGAAAGCGCAGCAGTAATTTTTTCTGCTAAAATTCTCGCAATTTTTTCATTGCTTTCAAATGTCCAGCCGGCAATATGCGGTGTAAGGATCACCTTATCTGACTTTATCAAATATTGAAACGGTTCAGGAAGCGTTGAAAAATCCATCTTCTCAAAAGAAACACTTTCATATTCAGAAACATCCAAACAAGCCCCACGCACTTTCCCGTGCTCAATGTAATGCACCAGCGCACTAGTATCAAGAAGTTGCCCGCGCGCTGTGTTGATCAGCCAGACTGGTTTTTTGAACTGTGAAAGATAAGCTTCGTCTACCATGAACATTGTTTCTGTAGTCAACGGGAGATGAAAGCTGATGACATCCGCCTTTTCGAAAATTTCTTCCATCGTACTTTCTTTCACTTCATCTGTGCCGAAATCTTTTTTGTATTTATCATACACCAAAACATTCACATCAAAACCTTTCAATCGCTGAACAAATGCGCTTCCCATATTTCCATAACCCACAACACCAACTGTTTTTCCCTGCAATTCGTAGCCACGATTTCCTTCGCGTATCCAATGTCCCGAACGTATTTCACGATCCGCGCGACAAACATTATTCATCAGCGCCAGCAACATTCCAATCGCCTGCTCGCCTACTGCATCACGATTTCCCTCCGGCGCGTGCACACATTTAATTCCTTTTGCCTCTGCGTAAGCAACATCAATGTTTTCCATTCCCGCACCTGCGCGACCGATACATTTTAAATTTTTAGCTGCGTCAATAAACGGAGCATCAATTTTAAAACGGCTGCGGATAACTATTGCGTCGTAATCAGAAATTTTGGATTGAATAGCTTCTTTCGTTCCCGCGTAATCTTCATCGCACACAAAACCGTTTGCACGTAATATGTCAATCAATAAATGATGATTGCTGTCAAGGAATAATATTCGGGACATGTTCTGCGAGTAGATCTTTCAGAAGTACGATAGAAATCGAGAAATAAATAATAAGACCTGTTACATCAACCAGCGTTGCAACAAATGGCGCAGATGAAACAGCAGGGTCAAAGCCAAGTCGTTTTAATAAAAGTGGGAGAAGCGATCCGCATAATGATCCCCACATCACAACAAACGTAAGCGTGATTCCGAGTGTTGTTGCAATCATTAACCAATGCGGTCCGTAATCGGTAACAAAATGCGACCAAATGGCGACGCGTGCGAATCCTATAATTCCAAGGATAATTCCAAGCACCATTCCGGATTGAAATTCTTTCTGCGCAATCCTCCACCAGTCCTTTATGGTGATCTCACCCAATGCAAGCGAACGGATGATCAAAGAAGTTGCCTGTGAACCGCTGTTCCCTCCGCTCGAAATGATCAGCGGAACAAAAATTGCAAGGATCACTGCTCTTGTAATCTGGTCTTCGAAAAATGACATTGCAGTTGCTGTGAGCATTTCACCTATGAAAAGCACAACAAGCCATCCAACACGTTTGCGGATCATTTGCCAGAAAGGCGTTGCCATGTAGGGTTCGGTCAGCGCTTCCACACCTCCCATTTTCTGAACGTCTTCCGTATTTTCTTCGCGGATAACGTCAACCATATCATCAAATGTCACGCGACCAACCAAACGGCCAAGACTATCAATAACCGGGATAACAACAAGGTCATACCTGTCCATCAGCATCGAAACTTCTTCGGCAGGTGCATTTGTTTTTACACTGATAAAATCCGGCGTATAAACTTCGAGGATCGGTGTGCGAAGATTTTTTGTGAGCAGATTTTTTAATGAAAGCAGTCCGACTAATTTTTCATCATCATCGACCACGTAGATCGTGTAAATATTTTCAACTTCTTCCGCCTGCTTCCTGATCTCGCGCACGCATTCCCAAACATTTTTGTTGAGGTGAACTTTCACCAATTCTGTCGCCATGATACCACCTGCAGTATCAGGATCGTAGTTAAGAAGATCCACGATATCACTGGCCTGGTCAACGTCTTCTACGTGTGAAAGAACTTCATCCTGTTGCTCATCCGAAAGTTCAGAAAGTACATCGGCCGCATCATCCGAATTAAGATTATCGATGAGCTGCTCGGCAATTTGTTTGGAAGAAAGTCCGTCAAGAATTTGCTCACGCTTATCTTCTTCTAGCAAAAGCAAAGCTTCCGGCGCGACTTCTTCATCAAGGCATTTGTAGGCCGCAACCGCTTCATCATCCTCAAGGTCATTGAGGATTTCGGCAACGTCGGCCGGATGCAGCTCTTCCAGGAGCACGCGCACCGCATCAGTATTACCTGAAGACAATGCCCCGCGTAACTCATCAAGAAAAATATCTGTTACCTCAAACGCCATGGTTAGTTTTGAGTTTTTAGTTCGGAGATTAATGCAGATTTTCTCTGAACTAATAACTCCTAACTCCAAACTTATTTCCGGGTGCAAAGTTAGGGGTTTTTTGGAGTGCTTAGTTCGATACCGACTTATAGGGAAAAAGCCCTATAGGGGCGACACTTTTGTAATAAAAACAATTGCTCACTGTTTAAAAGCCCTGTAGGGGCGACACTTTTCTCTACGCGTATTGCCTTGAATGGGTTGAACGCGTAGAGAAAAATGTCGCCCCTACAGGGCTTTGAGTTGATGGTTGTGTAATTATTACAAAAGTGTCGTCCCTATGGGACTAAAGAAATCAAGTTGCAAGAGCAGAATGGATTGGAGATTTTATCGACGCCACCAGATACTTATATCTTTTATCCGAACGAAGAACTGATCCCATTTCTCAGAACTAAGAACTAATCCACACATTTCTCCGAACTAACAACTACGAACTAACAACTAATCCCGAACTAAGAACTTTTCCGCTGCACCAATAAAGTAAGCTGAACAAATTCATCTACCGAGAGTTGTTCCGCGCGCATGGTGAAGAAAACATGGTCTTCATTGCCGGGAATAATATCGAATGGGTGAAGTGCATTGCGCAGTGTTTTCCTGCGTTGATTAAAGGCTGCTTTAACTACTTCAACAAATAATTTTTCATCGCAGGCCAATTCATTCACATCATTTCTTGTGAGACGGATCACTCCGGATTGTACTTTCGGCGGTGGATTAAAAACATGCTGGCTTACAGAAAACAAATATTCGATCTTGTACCACGCTTGTAACAACACGCTGATGATGCCATAGACTTTGCTTCCCGGCTTCGACGCTAAACGTTGCGCAACTTCCTTTTGGAACATGCCAACCATTTCAGGAACAAGATTGCGATGCTCTAATCCTTTGAATAAAATCTGAGTAGAAATATTGTATGGAAAATTGCCGATAATCGCGAAAGGTTCTGTAAACGTTTGCGAAAGATCATACTTCAGAAAATCTTTTGAAATGATGCGCTCTTTCAGCTGCGGATAATTTTCTTCAAGATAAGTGACGGACTCACGATCCACTTCAATTACCGAAGTTTCGTAATTCTCATTCGCCAGCAAATATTTCGTCAGCACGCCCATTCCCGGACCAACTTCAAGCACTTTATTATAGCGATCAGTATGCTTCAGACTTTCCGCAATCTTGCGCGCGATATTTTCATCACGAAGAAAATGCTGACCCAGATGTTTTTTAGCGCGGACGGTCATGAGAAGGATTTGGTGATTTGATGATTTGGTTCCCGATAGCTATCGGGATGGGTGATTGATGAGGATTCATTCGGAGCAATTTACTTTTTGTCAGACTGAGTAGCGAAGCGTATCGAAGGCTGATAAAAAGTAAATTGCTCCGAAGGCGATGTAAAACTTTACACTTCCTCCAACAATGTCCTGAATGCTGTGAATTTTCCTCCGAAACTTTCTTCCGCTTTTCCACGCAATTGCGGTGCGAATTTTTCCATGTAGATATTGACCGCATTTATGTTCGGCGCGCGATACTGGATGGAATAGCTGGTGCCGGATTGCTCTTCAACCAAAAGCTTATACATCGAGCCGGAAGAAAAACATCCTGTTGCAACAACTTCGGGAATGTGTGTTTTTTTCATCCAAACCAACCACTCATCATGAGCGGCATCGTCGATGTTTACTGTTACGTTATAAATTATCATAGCGAAAGAAATTCCAAATTTCAAAAACCAAATTCCAAAATAGTTGGGATTTGGTTTTTGTTTTTTTTGATTTTTTTTACTCTACCTTATCACCTCTTAGCTGGCGATATTTTTTCCTTGCGTCAACAGCAAACATACTTCCGGGATATTTTATAAAAACATCCTGGTAGAGCTGCATCGACTTTTCTTTATCCTTTAATTTATTCTCGTACAATTCTGCAAGATAGAAGGTGGCATCGTCGCCGAGAATATCATCGGGATATGTAGAAATAATTTTTGCAAGATGTGTTGCTGCTTCCGTCCATTTTTGCTGCTTCATTGCAATCTGGTAACGTTTATAAAGCACATCATCTTCCAATGCATGCTCGGGCCAGTTTTTATCAATTGTATCAAGATCAATGATAGCTGAATCAAAACGATTTTGGAAATACATTAAATCAGCATGCGCGAATTTCATTAACGGATCAGGATTACTGTCGAGTGCTAAATTATCGGTGATGAGCAACGACAAATACATCGCATCATTGGAAATTAATTTGGTCGTTGCGCCTTTTAAAATATCAAGCTGCACCTGCGACCATTTAAAATCACCAATGTAAAAAGCGATTTTAGCATTACGGTATTTTGCTTCCTGCCCGATCGGCTCGAACTTAAATGCTTTTTCTACCTGCGAATAACGCAACGATGCTTCCCACACTTGTCCGTCGAGTAATAAAATATCGCCCAATTCCAATTTGCAATCTGCCTGCGCTTTCGGAGGAATATCCGGCAAAGCAATTGTCTTTTCTAAAATATCAATTGCAGCTTTTGTTTTGAAAAGATAAAATCCTTCCAGGTGTGCAAGCTGTCTTTGCAACGGAACAGTTCGCACATCGCGTCCAAGATCATCCAGCGTTGCATTCATTTCTGCTTCGAGTGTAAGCAAATCTGCAGAAGTATAAATTCCTCCAACAGTAATTTCTTCATAACGCGTGCTGATCTTTTCCATCTTCGCGCGACGGAAATTATAGCTCGATTCACCAAGAGAAATTACGTAATCATATCCATCAGCTGCTGCGCTGTATTCACCGTTTGCTCTTGCAGTTTCACACAGCTCCATTACTTTATCGCCATCAAGATGTTTGCGTTTGTCAACTGCTTTTGCCTGGATCAACGCCGCAGTGAAATTTTTCTGCTGCATATAATACCACATCAGCATTTCCGACCAGATTGTTTTGTCCGGATTTTTCTGCGAACGTTTGATCAATTCTGTTTTGAGCACAGTAGCAATTTTATCTTCCGGGTCAGCATCCATTTTTGCCTGCAGGCTGTTTTTCACCTGCTGCTGGTAATTTGTGCTCGCATCCAGCAGGTCAAGATATTCATTGACCATCGAAGCATAATCTTTTTTGATCGAATAAATTTCAGCCAGCTCAATGTTGAATGAATAAATTCCTTTCAGCTCTTTTCTTCCTTTTACCAATGAAGCAACTGCAAAATCTGTTTCATTGATTCCGAGAAAAGCATTTGCAAGATCAATGACAGCATTCGAGCTCGTAGAAGAAGTTATTCCATCAACAGCTCCTTGAAACTCTTTTGTCTTTTTTCCTTCATCACCCTGCGCCTGGAAAATCCTTCCCATGTCGACACGATAAGTAAGATCACCGGGATTTCTGCTGCTTTGTTTCTTTACTATTTTTTCAGCTTTCTTATAATCCTTTGTAAGGATCAAACAGTTGAGATAATATTCATAATAGATCGAGATCGGCGTTTTTTCATAAAGCTTCTGGTAATAAATAACAGCTTTATCATATTCACCTGCCTGGTAATATTGCGCGGCAAGCTGTTCGTCTGTTGTCGGTTCCGCTGTTGGCTGCGCGAATGTATTATTCGACAGCGCTGAGAACACGAGCACCAGGAAAAGCAAAATGCCTTTGGCCGGACTATTTTTTATTTTTCCCATTTAATTAAAGCTCAGGTTACCTTGTTTCTCCGCCAGCTTTTGGTTGAGCGATTTCATGTACTCCGCAATTTTCGGCGACAACGTATCGTAGCCCGCTTTCGCCCTGTTCAAAGAAGAACGCATAATACCCACGTAATCGTACATCTCGCTGATCTGGGTTTTCTCTTGCTGAATACACGATTCAGGTGTCAGATTTTTAGCAAGCGAATTTTTCTCCACATCATGCTGCAGATCGATCAAACTTTTATTTGTCGAATCGATTGCCGCAGAAAGATGCTTGTGATTTTCCGCCACTTTTTCAAACGCAGGAAGCAACGAACCATAATTGCTGATCAGCTTGTAAGTTTTGAAATCAACAGTGTCGCCAAGCTTCTTCAAATTGAACTGGATGAATTGCGTATTGTTCTTCACCTCCGCCGCCATGCGCTCTGCAAATTCAAGATCAGTTTTGTTCAGCAATGAATCCGTTTTCAAAAGATCCGCGCGCAGTGAATTGATGGCAGCTAATTCTTTCTCATGCTTATCCCGCACACACGCTGTCAGGCACGTTAGCAGGAGAGAAAGTATCATGAGATTGAGCTTCATCATTTCATTTTTGTTTGTCGTTTGTTGTTTTTGGTTGAATAAATTTTATTTCAACTACAAACAACGAACAACAAACTTTTTTTAATTTATCATATCAAATCCCGTATAAGGGCGCAACACTTTCGGAATATTGATTCCTTCCGGTGTTTGATTATTCTCCAACAATGCTGCCACGATCCGCGGTAAAGCGAGCGCGCTGCCATTCAGCGTGTGTGCCAATTGCGGCTTCTCACTTCCTTCACGGAAACGTAATTTCAAACGATTCGCCTGGAACGATTCGAAATTAGAAACAGAGCTTACTTCCAGCCATTTTTTCTGCGCGCCGGAATACACTTCCATATCATACGTCATTGCAGAAGCAAAGCTCATATCACCACCGCAAAGTAAAAGTGTGCGGAAAGGCAATTCCAGATCTTTCAATAATCCTGCAACGTATTCACGCATTTCTTCCAGCACCTGGTAAGATTTAGAAGGATGCGCAAGCTGCACGATTTCCACTTTATCAAATTGATGCAAACGATTTAATCCGCGAACATGCGCGCCGTAAGAACCAGCTTCACGACGGAAACAAGGTGTGTAGCCGCAATTCTTAACCGGGAAATCTTCTGCTTTCAAAATCACATCGCGATAAATATTCGTGATCGGAACTTCAGCAGTCGGAATTAAATAAAGATCATCGATACCGACATGATACATCTGGCCTTCTTTATCCGGAAGCTGTCCTGTACCAAAACCTGATTCTTTATTAATTAAAATAGGCGGTTGTATTTCAAAATAACCTGCAGCCGTTGCGCGATCTAAAAAGAAATTGATCAATGCGCGTTGCAATCTTGCCATCTTCCCTTTGTAAACCGGGAAACCTGCGCCTGCAATTTTATTTCCCAATTCAAAATCGATCAGGTCATATTGCGCTGCGAGCTCCCAATGTGGTTTGGCATTCTCAGGAAGATTCGGCATTTCACCGTGCTCAAAAACAGTTTTATTTTCTTCCGGCGTTTTTCCTGCAGGCACTTGTTCATTCGCCACATTCGGGATCTGCACCAAAAGACTGTGCGTGTCTTCTTCGATCTTATTGAGAATTTCCTGTAATTTTTTCTCTGTCTCTTTCAGCGCGATGCTTTTATTCTTCAGTTCATCAGCTTCCGCTTTTTTTCCACCCTTCATCAATTCGCCCACCTGTTTCGAGATCACATTTCCTTCCGCTTTGATTGCATCGAGTTCCGCTTGAGTTCTGCGGCGGTCTGCATCAATGGCAGTAACCTGTTCGATTACATCGGTATTAAAATTCTTTTTTTTCAGGCGAAGGATCACTTCGTCTTTTTGATCGCGAATGGTATTTAGCTGTAACATAGATTTATTGAGACTGAATTTTGGTTAGTAAAGTTAATGATTTGCCTGTGGGGAACGGATGATCAAAAAAGTTGGCAGGCAGCACTCAACGGTTTTTTGGGCTTTTTTAGGAAATAGCAGAAAAAGAAAATTCCCGCGAACCGGAGTTCACGGGAATTGACATTCTTTTTTGCCGTTTCTCGCTTACTCCGCTTTCGCAGGTAATACCGAAACGTACGAACGATCGTCACGCTTTTTCTTGAACGTAACAACGCCATCAGCAAGAGCAAACAATGTATGGTCTTTACCCATTCCAACGTTTGCATCCGGGAAGTGACGTGTTCCGCGCTGACGCACGATAATGTTACCGGCAACAGCGAATTGTCCACCGTAGATCTTGATACCAAGACGCTTACTTTCCGATTCGCGGCCGTTCTTTACTTTACCTTCACCTTTTTTATGTGCCATGACAAGGAGTTTTTAGTTGTTAGTTAGGAGTTCGGAGATTCTTGTCGTTTACCTGGATTTCTCCGAACTAAACACTCCGAACTAAACACTAATTTTCAATTATTCTTCTGATGATTTTTTCTTTGTTGTTTTTTTCGGAGCTGCTGCTTTTTTCTCTTTCGGAGCTGCTGCCTTTTTCTCTTTTGGAGCGGCTGCTTTCTTAGCTTTTTTCGGCTTTTCCTCAACTACTTCTTCCACTTCTTCTACCGGCTCAGCGAAAACGCGCTTCGTTGGTTTCAAACGTGAACGTTCTTTCAGTTCAAGGATAGAAGCAACTTCAAGCTTGCCTTGTTCAGCAGTAAGCTTTTCGCCTTTTCCAAGAATTCCCTGCACGAGAAGTTCAGTTAATGACTGACGGTGTCCGTTCAATTTGCGATAGCCTTTACGGCGTTTCTTTTTGAAAACGATCACTTTGTCGCCTTTCAGGTGCGAAATCACTTTAGCAGCGATTCTTGCGCCGTCAATGGCAGGTGTTCCGACGGTAATTTTTCCGTCGTTGTCAATAAGAAGGACCTTACCTAATTCGATAGAGTCACCTTCTGTAGCCTCAAGGCGGTTCACAAAAAGACGTTGCTTTTGCGACACTTTGTACTGGAGCCCGGCTATTTCTACGATAGCGTACATGTTGGTTAGTTTTAGTTATTTCCCTTTAAAAGGGATGCGAAGATAGGGAATAATTTGCTAATGTGCTGATTTGCTAATGAGGAGTACAATACAAAATCAACGAAATAAACTCAAATTACTTATTTCCAGCACCTTAACTCACAGACAAAAATAGGGAAATACAAGAAAAAATTCGCCGACCGGCTATCTTTAGCAAATGAACACTTATTACTCCGCTCCAATTGGCAAACATCCTGACTGGTTCTGGGATTTCCTCGAATACCATCTCAAACATGAGAATGAGCTGCTACCATGGTTGAGGCAGTGTTCGAAGAAAGAATTCCGGCTTTTCCAGGATAAGTTTGAAGATGAAATTGACCCGGAATTAGTTGATCCTTTCGATGGCGTATTTATTAAAAGCGTCGGTGGATATTTATCTGACGAAGCGCAGGATGACATCCTACAATGGATTGTCGTGCAAGGAAAAAAGGTGTGGGAAAAAGCAGTAGAAGAAGATGACAAAAAATCTGAATGTGAATCTCAAGAGAGGGATTATGACAGCAGCATTTGGATACAGCTTTATGAAATTTATGAGGCTGCCCGAAAAAACAAGGAGTCATTCACTGAAAATGAAATCGTCCATTGGAATGGCGTTTCGTGGAAACCACGTTTTGCATCGTTCAATGTTGATATGGTGGGTGATATTTGGGAAGAGCGATTTGGGGATGAAAAAAAAATGTGGTTTAAGTTTTGGAAGTAGAGAAAAGCTAATGATAAATCGGGTTTTAAAAGTCCATATACCTGTAGCGATTATTCTCCCTAACTTATTTATTACTTTTGTGCTATAATAAGTCCCTTGGTAATGAATTATACTTCTGCATTTTCATGCAAATCATTTATCCTTGCTTTTTGCCTTGTTGTTTTTTTTCATAATTGTGTTTTTTCACAAAACCTGGCAGAACAAAAAAGTGATTCTATTACTCATATTTTGGAAAAAAAACAGATGGTTTATTCCAAGACCAAAATAGCTCACCCAAAAAACAGCGCTCCGTCTATATCATTAACCGAAAAGTTTGATAAAAAAGGAAACCGGACTCTAGCAATTAAGGGATCCGGACGTAATATTAGTAAAGGATCTTATGAATATGATTCTACTGGTAAATTAGTAAGAACAACAGTATATTATAATGCTGACACTTCTGTTGTCGAAGGATGGATAACCTACGGATATGATAGCGCATCTCGGCTAATTAAAAGATTCGAACAGAACCCCGGACGTAATCAACTGCCGTCTGATACTAGCAAGCATTTGATTGTTGAATATAAATATCTGCAAGAAGGAAAATGTACTTCGCAGAGTACTTATCATTATTCAGCAAAGGATACAACCATGTCAAAAATCAGGTATTGCGCTGATAGAAAAAATTTTTATTTAAAAGATCATATCAGTTACGATAAAAACAAAAGCATTAAAGAAGTTGATACATGGTACTCCGTTTTGGACGACCAAGCTCGGCTGACCGAATATGGACAGATAAAATATGATTCCGCCATTATGGCGTATATGGGAAATAACCCAGAGTTTACCATTAATGTTTTTACCGGCAAGAGTATGGTTCATGAAATGATTCTTGACAGGAAATTCAAAGGCATACTTGATAGGTACTTCTCTTATACTTATGATTCTCTTGGTAATATTAGTAGTGCTGTAACAATTTCAGACAGCGTTTCCTATTCTTACAATGTAAATGGTCAGATTTTAGAAGAGACTCGTCATTATCAGAATGGGTCTTCTGTTACTAAGTATACTTACGATAATTATGGATTATTGATTTATACAGATAATATTGTTCCTAATATCAATTATTTATTCAGGAACGAATTTTTATATGAATATTATAAATAATATTACCTCTTCCTAATCACCACCCTCTGCCCCACCCTCAACACACTCTTCTCCGAAATCCCATTCCATTCACACAATTGCTTCACCGTCACTTTATATTGCTTAGCAATCACAAAAAGCGTTTCTCCTTTTTTCACATAATGAATTTGTTCGCTTCCGGCAGGATTCGAAACAACTTCCTCCGCTACTTTCGAAACAGCAGTTAGCGCATTCAATTGCTTATTAATTTTCACCTGCAACGAATCATACAAAGGTTGAATGTTTTTGAATTTGTTATTATAAATATCCAAAAACGCAAATGAAAACAAATCGGCCTGCAAACCATAACCGGCTTTTGTAAAATGCAGCTGATCTTTTCTTGCGAGATGATGATTTAACCAATAATAAATGGAATTCGTTCCACCCATCATCGTATTTAAATCCCAGTACGCTGAACCGGTTTCAAGTGCAATTAGTTTTTGTTTTTCATTTATTGCATTTGTGTTCGGCGGAATCCTGTTTCCTGCGCGCGTGTCGGGCGTGTTGGTGAAGATGATGCCTGCATTTGGAAATTCAGCTTTGAGTCGCCGGATGAATTTTAAAACTTTATTGTAATAATTATCAGCAATAAAATTCTTGTCGTACGATTCATTCGAGCCATAAGAAAAGATCAGCAGATCAGGTTTCATTTCTTTCAGCTGCGCAATAGTGAATTCCTGCTGCGCGACTAATTGTGTGAACGTTGCACCTACCACACCACAGCGACTGTATTGCAATCCATGCTGCGAAGGATTTTCAAATGTTATTCCATGAAAATTAAAAATCGTGGCGCTGCTTTTACTTTCAAATAGCAATTTCAATTCGGAGCCGATACGGTAATTGGTAATAATCGTGCGATACAATCCATTGCTGCTTTTAATTGAATCGGAATAAATTTTATCAGCGCTTCCGTTATTCACCAACATCAAACGAAAATTATTGCTGCTGTGCCAGATCGTTACTGTTTCGAAAATTTTAGTGTTGCCATAAGCTACTTCGCCAACAGGATTATACACGAATGAAATCTTTGCCGCTTTGTCTTTTGTCACCAGCGTATAACCTGTAACGCCGATCGGAAAACCCTCCGGATTCTTCAACAGGTTCGCGCAAGTCCATACTCCGGAAATGGTGGTAGTTAAATTTTTCGGTCCGTAACTTTTACAAACGGAATACGGAAATAAAATTCCTTCACCTGCCGAACCAAACGCCTGCTGAAAATTATTCCTTATCACTCCCGAAAATCCATCACCCTGGATATGCGAATCACCGAAATGTGCTACGACAAAATTTGAATCCGGTTTGTTTTTCAGCGCGTTCAGCTTGTTCATCGCGTTTTCCAATCCTTCGCTGTTCTGAATGATATTGTATCGTGAATTGATAACAGTATCCTGCTGCGCCGCGAGAAAAACGGATTGAAAAGAAACAATCAAATAGAGAACAAATTTCTTCATGCGCTAAAAATCAAAATAAATAAATGGATGAACTTCTGCGGTACGCAGCTGAATGATAAGCTGGATGATTATTGCGAACACGATCAATTGTCCAAAAAACGGAAGCTTGTAATACGTTTGCTGCATCATTCCTTTCCATCGCGACGGCATAAGTGAAAGTGCTAACCCTATGCCAAAGATAATTGTGAGCAAAGGATTATTTTCCGCAACTCTTATCAGCATTTCAAAGCTAAAATCGCTGAAGATGGATTTATACATCACGAAAGAATCTGAAAGGCTTAATGCGCGGAATGGAATCCACAACAAAGCCACGCAGGAAAATGTAAGCACCCAATAAAATGGCTTTAAATAATTTGTGCGCAATTCTTCCGGCTTTTTATTTACAAAATTCAAATACAGCTTATGCAGCACAAGCAAAATTCCATGCGCGCCTCCCCAGAAAACAAATTTCCAATTCGCGCCATGCCAGAATCCGCCAATGAGCATCGTGATCACAAGAAATAAAAGCTGCAATGCAATTCCTTTTCCGTTGCCACCCATAGGGATGTAAATGTAATCGCGCAGCCACGACGAAAGCGAAATG
Source organism: Bacteroidota bacterium (assembly GCA_031412295.1). Taxonomy (GTDB): domain Bacteria; phylum Bacteroidota; class Bacteroidia; order Palsa-965; family Palsa-965. The sequence goes on along the minus strand of JANOCU010000015.1, from coordinate 255,960 downwards.
TGCCAGCGCCGCCAGAACTCTGTAATGCTTGTTGATTTATACGGTGAAAGAAAATTTATTCCAAGGCGGAATCCCAACAGCAATGCAACACCGATTGCAATATCCGTGTATCCGCTGAAATCAAAAAAGATCTGGAAGGTGTAGCATAACGTTGCTAAGAAATGTTCTGCGCCAGAAAATCCATCCGGCTTTGAAAAAACAATATCAGAATACTGAGCAATAAAATCTCCGATGATTGCTTTTTTGACCAGGCCTTTCGAAACAAGGAAGAAGGCTTCATTCCGATTCTCTTTTGAAATAAAAATTTTCTTTGCAGCCTGCGGTAGAAAATCTGCAGCGCGCACAATCGGTCCGGCAATAAGATGCGGGAAAAATGACATGTACATCAAATACTCCGAATATTTCGGCAGGGTAATTTTTCGCTTGTACGTATCCACGAGAAAGCTGATGGACTGAAACGTGTAAAACGATATCCCGATCGGCAGAATTAATTCAATCAGCGTATAATTTGTTCCGAAAATTTCATTGGCATTTCCTAAAAAGAAATTCCTGTATTTGAAATACAATAAAAAAGAAAGGCTGAATAAAATTCCCGCGATCAACAGCAGCTTTCGCTTGCGCTCATTGTTTTCCCTTATGATCAACCACGAAAACAAATAATCAAGCGAAATAGTTGTAACAAGCAAGATCAAAAACAATCCGCTCGTCATGTAATAAAAATAAAAGCTGAAAATGACGATTAAAATATTCCGCGTATTTTTCTTATCCGAAACAAACGAATAGAACACAAGGAATAAGCTGAAAAGAAAAAGGAAAAATCCGGAGTGAAAAAGTAAAGGTTCGTTCGTGGAATGCCAGAACAAATTTTTGAGAGAAGCCCAGTCTGTCATTTTATTTCCTGGTAAGTCCCAATGTAATTGTTGGACTTTGTTCCGGATTTTTATACTCCGTCACTTTATTTACAAATGAAAGTGGCGTATGAATATTCATTGCTACGGCCACACTGTCAAACCAAATCTTCGACGCTTCTCTTGTCGGATGCCGTTTATCGGAAGCTCGTTTTAAAGTAAGATTTTGCGAAGGATAAAATTGTTTGCCCAACTCTTCCTGCATCACATTAATAATTCCATCATCCTTCGTCCACGCCGCAGGACCAATCCAGTAATATGGAATTTCTCTTTCCGAAATTTTAGTTGTAATCGCACGAATATGTTTCCTGCGCGATTCCATATTCTTAATGAAAAGCTCATTCAGTCCCAATGCGATGATCACAAAATCAGGATCGTATTGGGCCATGAATTTTTCCAGTGTATCGCCCGAAGCCCATGCTAAGGTGGTGGAGCTATACCAGACAACTGTGGCAACAAGCTCGTAGTTATTATTCGCACAATAATTGTAAATCGGGCTTTTCAAATATTCCACCTGCGAATCGCCAATGAAAAGTATTTTCCTGATGCTGGTATCTTTCCTGCAGATCTTCTGCTTAAAATAATCCGCATCGGAACAAATGAAAATTGTGCTGTCTTTAAACCGCACCGGCATCGAAACGAAATCACTCAAATGAATTTTGGTTTCCGAATTGTCTTTCGCACGGGCAAGCAAACTTTTCGAATCCACACATTTTAATTCGAAAGGAAGCGGCTTGCTTAAAAAATCAGCGAAGAAAAAAATGCAGAAAATTCCGAGCAGGGAAATGCCCGTGGAAAAGATGTGTGATTTGGTTTTGTTGGCGTCCATTGTAATCCGGCGGGGTTAGCTTCCACATTGAGTTGTGCGGCATTACAAAGCTATCTGCATTACAGAAAAGATGTTAATCAGTAAAACAACCAATGCCTACACTTAATCGAAATCGGCTACGTTTTTTTTCGGAAGGAAGATGTCGGGCAGGAATGAAGAGTGATTTTTCGCGACAGTGGTGATTGGGATTGGTTAAAAGTGTCCGCCGCGATTGGTGAAATAATTATTCCTGATCGATTTTTTTCAATGTTTTTATAAATGCAAAAAGGTTTAAAGAATTTCTTCCCTAAACCTTTTTATATTCTTAGATCGGCAATCTTAATCAAAAACCCATTCACCTCCGCCGCGGCGGACACCTTTAACCAATCACTTCCTTATTACATGTCGTGCGACTTCCCGAAACGAAATAAATAAGTGAAGTTGATCAGGTAATCTGCAAACGCTGCATCACCATGTCTTGTAACGTTTGGATCCGAACGATCATATACACTTTTTACACGGTTACGATACAAAGCGATCGGCACGTTTACTACAAATGTATGTTTGCCTGAAAAATAAGTAACTCCGGGCTCTACAGAAACAATATAACCTGGTCGTCTGAAACCTTCGCTTTTTCCGATAATGTCTTTGTATGGAATTCCTTCTGCGCGACCACCGAGGTTAACAAATAAACCCTGGTTTTCCATTATTTTAAAATTCATTCCTACTCGAGCCATATACTGATCAGCTATAGAATGATACCTGATAATATAATCGCTTGCACTATTAAATACGGTTCTGTTCACTGTTTTATTTACATTCTGTGGATTGAATAAATAAAACGCATTGTAATAAAGTGAAAGACGGCTTCCGAACTTTCTGTATCCCTGCATTTCGATTGTAAAACCAAATCCGCCATCACCTAATTGAATAGACTGATCGACACCTTTAGTAATAGTTGAATCACCACCGCTCGGGGTTCTGCGATGAAAAGTTCCCTGCACATTTGAATTACCGGTAGGCATTTTTAATCCTGCGCCGAAAGCAATATTTCCCAATGAATCTTTGCCCTGTTTGAACAACCAGTAGCTGGCCGACAAACGCATATCACCGAGCCCCTGCGACTGTGTAGCAAAACGCTTTTGCTCAGGATTTGCAGTAGGGCTATTTCCATAATGCTCATAAAGGGATGTACGATGATTGTAGATCAAAGGGACATTCAACGAAAGATTCACCTGGCTGGTCAGCGCATATGTAGCGCTGAAATCTACAGAATGTGTCGTATTAATAACTTCTGTTCCGGCTTCTACACGCTCATGCTCTTCTACATCGCCCCTGAAATGTTTATACGATTGAAAATAACGGTAATTCGCCGCTAGTTGAAAATGTCCTTTCGGAAGTAAAGCAGAGCCGTTTGAATAGCCGTTTCCGGAACAGCTCATCGGCCTTACTGCAACGCAGCCTTGTGCATTCAATTCGGTCGACATAAGAAATAAACTGCATAAGAAGATGCTGAAAATTACTGGGAAGTAAGCTTTTTTCATTTTTTTAACATTTTTTAGGTAAGTCATCGTTATAATACGATGAAAGTAATCCATTTTAATAATATAGCAAATAATTATGCTAAATTTTATCTAAAATGGCCTTTTCTACCTCTTCCGAATCCCATTTTTGCTCAATTCCAGGCATTTCCATGATGGTTTTCATGATCTCTTCCTGGCGTGCACCTTCTTTCATCGCGATCGAATACCTTATTTGTGGCGAATAAGTCACCATCGAATAAAGCGGGATCCATTTTTCCGGGTATTTGGAGCTGAATCGTGCCTCTATCTTTTTCTGCAGTAAAAATTTCGGATCAGCCGTTTTATCGCGCATTTCAATGAAATTATTCAGCGCGAGATCTGCTACGGCATCACCATCGGGTTTGCGCAAGGATTGATATTCGGAAAAGATCTCGTGCCAGTTCTCGTCGTGTTTCGTGATGAGCTCATCCAGCACCACACAATCTTCAAAGCCACAATTCATTCCCTGGCCATAAAAAGGAACGATCGCATGTGCAGCATCTCCAATCAATGCAAGCTTGTCGTCGAACGTCCATGGAAAACATTTTACTGTAACAAGCGATGCGGAAGGATTTGCAAAATAATCTTCCACCAATGTCGGCATCAGCGGAACTGCATCTGCAAATTGTTCGTTGAAAAACGCAGTAACGTCTTCTTTCGTTTTTAATTTGGCAAATGATTGTTCGCCTTCAAAAGGAAAAAACAAGGTGCAGGTAAAGCTCCCGTCTAAATTCGGAAGTGCGATCATCATGAAATTTTTCCTCGGCCAGATGTGCAGCGCGTTTTTCTCAATAAGAAATTCGCCATTCGGTCCGGCAGGAATATTTAATTCTTTGTAGCCGTGCTCAATGTAAAATTGTTTGTATTCGAAACGATCATTCGAAAGCATCGCGCTTAAACGTGCAGCCGAAAACGCGCCGTCAGAACCGAAAACCAAATCAGATTGTACATCAGTTTCTAAATGATTTTCTTCATTGACAAAATGTGCTTTCCCTGCTTTGGTATCGACATTGGTGCAACGTTCCGAAAATTTCAATGTTACATTTTCCTGCGCCTCCGCCAAATCCATCAGCTTCATATTAATTCCACCGCGCGAAACAGAATAGATCGCCTGGCCTTCTTTTCCGTAAGGCTGAAATGCGGTTGTTCCATCTGCATTGTGAATGAAACGCCCTTTCATCGGAATGGCAATCTTGCGAATCTCATCGCCAATACCGATTCCATCCAGCCCGCGAAATCCACGATCGCTCAATGCAAGGTTGATGGATTTCCCCGCGCTCATCCTGTTCTTACGCATATCAGAGCGCCGTTCGAAAACGTTCACTTTATAACCGCGCTTGGCCATATAAATAGAAAGCAACGATCCGACTAATCCTGCGCCGATGATGGAAACTGTTTTACTCATAGATCTAGTATTGCAGGGGGACGAATTACGAATCAATTCGAAAGTACGAAGGGCAAGGCAATTTCTGATTCACTGATTCGTACATTCGGTTGATTCGTAATTCGTTCCCCAAATTTTATTTCATCGCTACTTTTAATCTCTCCCCGAACTTAAAAACATCTTCGAACGAATTATACAACGGAACAGGCGCCATTCTTATCACGTTTGGTTCTCTCCAGTCAGGCATTACACCGTTGGCCATCAGCTTATCGAAAAGTCCGCGGCCGTAACCGTGGGCTATAACACTGATTTGGCAGCCGCGTTGTTTCCAGTCTCTGGGTGTGATAATTTCAAGGCAATTACTATTTGCTGCTGAAATTTCATCGATGATAAATTCCAAATAGCCGGAAAGCTTTTTGGTTTTTTCATTTAAGGCTTTCATTCCAACCTCGTCAAAAATATCGAGTGAAGCGCGGTGTGCAGCCATCGACAAAACCGGTGCGTTACTCAGTTGCCAACCTTCTGCTCCTGCTATAGGGCGAAAACCTTTTTCCATTTTAAAGCGTGAAGATTTTTCATGTCCCCACCAGCCTGCAAAACGCGGAAGATTACTTTCTGCATGCTGCTCATGAATAAATACGCCGCCAACACTTCCGGGACCTGAGTTGAGATACTTATAAGAGCACCAACAAGCGAAATCAACTTTCCAGTCGTGAAGACTCAATTCCATATTGCCCGCAGCATGCGCAAGATCAAATCCTGCATAAGCCCCTACTTTATGTGCAGCAGCAGTAATTGTTTCCATATCGAAAACCTGCCCGCTGTAATAATTTACGCCACCGATAAATACAAGCGCCAATTCATCTTTATGCTTTTCGATCGCTGCAAGAATATCTTCCGTACGTATTGTATGCTCATTTTCCCGCGGACCGATTTCAATGATCGCATCATCAGGATCATATCCATGAAAACGAACCTGCGATTCAACAGCGTACTGATCGGATGGAAATGCTTTTTGCTCTACTATTATTTTGTAGCGATGTCCGCGCGGTCGATAAAACGATACGAAAAGAAAATGCACATTCGCAGTCAGCTGGTTCATTACCACAACTTCCAGCGGTTTTGCACCGACTAATTTTGCTGCTTTTTCCGTCAGCTGCTCGTGATAGGAAAGCCATGGATTACGTGCATGAAAATGTCCTTCAACACCGTACTTCGCCCAGTCTTCCAATTCGATATTGATGTACTCTTTCGTTGTTTTAGGTTGAAGGCCCAGTGAATTGCCTGTCAGGTAAACACTATTTTCTCCGTTGAACTGGGGAAAATAAAAACGCTCACGAAATTTTTTCAGTGGATCAGCGGCATCTTGCTGCTGTGCGTATACGAGTGAATTTTCTTGCTGTGTCATAATTATCAGGAGCAAATATAATTAAACCCTGAGCATGAATCACCCTTAAGTGTAGAGCCAATTCCCCATTGGATGGATTTATTTTTTTCTTTTTTCTGCGCTTGAAAATTTTACTTAAAAGGTGTGTTTCCATAGGTAAAATTGTCAAAATCAGTTGGCAAAAAAAAAGAATTTGAGGACTGGGACTGAGTTTTGTTTTACGTGATATGAAAACACAACTCAGTTAAAAAAACAAAAAACCAGAAGGACTCACATCTAATCTCAAGCAAAATGAAAAAGATATTTTTACTATGTATGGGGCTATCGTGCGGATACGTAGCAACAGCACAAACACCCGATCTCAAATGGGGAATTGGTGGATACGGCGGACTGATCAATTACAATGGTGATCGTGGCCAGAATTTTTACAATTATGCAGCACCGCAAGCCGCTTATGGTTTCGCGGGACTTTCTGTTTCACGTTTCTTGTCAAATCATTTCGAGGCAAGTCTTATGTTCACAAAAGGTGAAATCGGCAATACACAACCGTTAAGCGCATGGTCAACACCGAAAGATTACGAGTTTCGCCATTTCCGTCTTAGCACCCACACAGCAACATTAAATTTCCAATACAACATCCTCGGACCGCAATATATTGTGCGTCCTTTCCTGGTTGTTGGTGTCGGTGCAATGTTCACAGAGAAAAAATACACAAATACAAAACAACGCTTTGATTACGCACTTCCTACTATGGGCGGTGGTTTTATGGTACGTATGAACGATTACGTGAGCTTGAAATTAGAGGAGAAGTTTATCTATGCAAGCACAGACGAACTTGATATGACAGTTCGCAGCGGACCTAACAATGGTAATGATGGATTCCTTTATCACACAGCCGGACTTGTCTTCAATCTTGGAGCACAGCCTGATGCTGACATTGACGGAGTATCAGATAAAAAAGACAAATGCCCTGCAACTCCAACAGGTGTAGCAGTAGACGAAAATGGTTGCCCGCTTGATCGCGATAAAGATGGTGTAGCTGATTATATTGATCAGTGTCCTGATGAAAAAGGTCTTGCAGGTTTGAGCGGATGTCCTGATGCTGATGCTGATGGGCTTGCTGACAGAGATGATCGTTGCCCACAGAACGCAGGTTCATTGGCTAACAAAGGATGCCCTGATGCGGATCTTGATGGTGTAGTTGATATTGATGATCAGTGCGCAAATACAAAATCAGGTTACAAAGTTGATGCAACAGGTTGTCCAATGGATAATGACAAAGACGGACTTGTAAACGAAGAAGATCGTTGTCCTGATGCTGCAGGTGCAATCGGATTAAAAGGTTGTCCTGACGGAGATGCTGATGGTGTAGCTGATATTGATGACCGTTGTCCGAAAGCAAAAGGAACAATCGAAAACAAAGGTTGCCCTGAGATTGCTAAAGAAGACGTTAAGAAAATCACACAAATCGCAAGCAAAATTTACTTCGAAACAGGTAAAGCGACATTGAAAAAAGAATCATATGCACAATTGGATGCATTGGTTGAGATCCTTAACCGTTATGAAGCAGCAACACTTACCATCGAAGGTCACACAGATGATGTTGGTGAAGATGCTTACAACATGGATCTTTCGCAGCGCAGAACAGATGCAGTAAGAGCATACTTGATGTCAAAAGGAATTTTTGAATCACGTTTGAAAGCAATAGGATATGGTGAAACAAAACCGGTAGCGGATAATAAAAATGCTTCGGGACGAGCAAAAAACCGCAGGGTTGAGCTGAAAACAGCTTACTAAAAACCAGCTTTGTTCATCAATAAAAAGGGCTGCTCTCCGGAGTGGCCCTTTTTTGTGCGTTTACCTTTCATCACTATTTTTGTTGCCGTTTCGGGCATTGCGCTATTTTAGAGCAAACTCAAAACTTGTCCTGATGAAAAAATACTTTCTTCTTTTTTCAATTTCCTGCGTTTGTTTCTTACCTGCAATTTCTCAAACAGGTTTTTGTCCTGTTGAAGGAAATACAAACAACGCGGCAGAAGCGGCATCGCGTGAAAACTACGAAGCGGCTTTACAAAACTGGATGCAGCAAAATTCATCCGGTATAACAGCAACTACGATTACAATTCCTGTAGTAGTACATGTGGTTTGGAAAACAGCTACGCAGAACATTACAGATCAACAGGTTTTTTCGCAGATTGATGTGCTGAATGAAGACTACGGAAGAAACAATGCCGATACTATAAATACACCTTCCGGATTTCAACCGGTGGCTGCGAACACAGGAATTCAGTTCTGCATGGCACAAGTTGACCCGAATGGAAATCCGACAAATGGAATCGACCGCGTACAAACCGGCGCCAATTCTTTTTCAGGAAATAACGATGTGAAATTTTCAAGTTCCAATGGAGCCGATGCATGGGACCCGTCAAGGTATTTCAATATCTGGGTTTGTAATTTAGTCGGTCCGCTGGGAACATCTGAATTCCCAACGTCAGTTCTCAGCCAAACGTTTGGTGTAGTGATTCGTTATAATGTATTCGGAAGAGTTGGTACTGTAAGCGCGCCCTATGATAATGGAAGATGCTGCACGCACGAAATCGGGCATTGCCTTAACCTGTTACATCCGACAATCAGCTCCAGCTGCATCGATGCTGACCAGGTAGCTGACACGCCGGTTTCTTCTTCGCAACTTAACAATTCATGCCAGACCTACCCGCTGCTTGATGCATGCAATCCAACTGCGCCGGGAGTGATGTACATGAATTATATGAATGCGTATTCTGATGATGATTGTGTAAATATGTTTACCGCCGGACAAGCAGCACGAATGAATGCGGTTTTAAATATTGCACCATACAATTCGCTTGACACTTCAACGGCATGCGGACCATTAGGAATTATCCGTCATGAAAGTGGGGCTGAATTAATTTATGTTTCACCAAATCCGTCACAGGGAATTTTCACACTGAATATGAATGGAAATAACACAGCGAAAATTACTGTTTACGATATTATCGGAAATGTGATTGCAGAATATTCAACTGTAACAGGTACATTGCAAGTCGATCTTTCGGCTGAATCAAAAGGAATTTATTTCCTTCAAGTGATCACGAAAGAAAATGTGCTGATCAATAAAAAAATTATTTTGTCAAATTAAATTATGAAGCGTTTACGTTCAGAAGAGCTGTTTGAAAAAGCAAAAAAATATTTTCCCGGTGGTGTGAATTCCCCTGTGCGTGCATTCAGATCTGTTGGTGGAACACCGCATTTTATTGCAAGAGGAAAAGGCGCGCACGTTTGGGATGCAGATGACAATGAGTTTATCGACTATTGCTGCTCGTGGGGTCCGCTTATTCTTGGACATGCAGATAAGCGAGTGCTGAAAGCGATTACAACCACCGCAGAGAACGGAACTTCTTTCGGTGCGCCGACTGCATTGGAAAATGAACTTGCTGAATTAATTCTTTCGAACAATCCGTTTATTGAAAAGATCCGGTTTGTGAGTTCAGGCACCGAAGCAGTAATGAGCGCCATTCGTCTTGCACGCGGATTTACAGGAAAAAATAAGATCTTGAAATTCGAAGGCTGCTATCACGGGCATTCCGATTCTTTATTGGTAAAAGCAGGTTCCGGGTTAGTCACTTTCGGAAATACTTCTTCGGCCGGTGTTCCTGAAGCATTCGTTAATGAAACGATTGTAGTGCCGCTCAACAATAAAAAAGCGCTCGAAGATGCATTCGCGCAATTCGGAAACGATATTGCCTGCGTGATCATTGAACCTGTGCCGGCGAATAATGGTTTGCTGTTGCAAGAGAAATCGTTCCTCGGATTTTTGCGTGAGCTAACAAAGAAGCATCATTCACTTTTGCTTTTTGATGAAGTGATTTCCGGATTTAGAATCGGCTTTACCGGTGCCGCAGGTTATTACGGAATCAAGCCTGATATTATTACCTACGGAAAAATTATCGGCGGCGGATTACCCGTAGGCGCGTATGGTGCGAGCAAAGAAATCATGTCGAAAATTTCGCCTGAAGGAGATGTTTACCAGGCAGGGACTTTATCAGGAAACCCGGTTGCGATGGCTTCGGGAATTGCGCAGCTAAGCGCATGCCTTGAAAAAGGTTTTTACGAAAGCCTCGAAGAAAAATGCAATACGCTGGTGAATGGAATTCGTAAGCATATTTCAAAAAATAATTATTCCGTAAAATTATTTTCAATCGGTTCTATTTTCTGGATTGCATTTACGGAGCAGGAAAAAATTTCGTCAGCCGAAGAAATTGATGCAAACAGCATGATTCATTTCAGGAAATTTTTTCATGCGCTTTTAGAAAAAGGAATTTACATCGGGCCTTCGGGTTACGAAGTAGGTTTTGTTTCCGCCGCACATTCGGAAGAAGATATTCAGAAAACGATTATTGCGTTTAATGAAGCGTTGGATAGTTGTTTCGCCTGAAAAAAAGGGGGACGAATTGGGGACGGGGGATGAAAATTAAATTTCATTTGCGTAAGGGATTGAGGTATTGTTGGAGCTCTTTTTCTACCGAAAGTACGACCTGACGCAGGAAGGACACGCCCAACAAAACCAAAAAATTTCGCGCAGAGATCGCAGAGTCTGCGGAAAGAGCACAGATAAAGTTTTACTTCTTAAAAATTCTTGATCAACCACATCATTCCAAAAAGCAAAATCATCAATCCATCAATAAAAAAGGAAAAATAAAATTCCTTTCGTTGCGGGGTACTTTTGGCGATGAACATTCCCGTGATAATGCTCCACACTGCATAAGCGAAAAAATTTTTAATTCCACCGTTTTTATAATGTAGTGTAAGAAGTGCAACTAACACGACCGAAATTGCAAGTGTAATTATTGCAAGTGTGATTGATTTTTTTAACCCGAGAATTGCAGGAAGCGTGCGCAATTTTACTCCGTCGTAATGCAGATCGCGAATGTCGAATGGAATGGTGATGGAAAAGATCATGAGCATGCACGCAATGAACCATAAGATCACGTCGGTGGACAACCATTCTTTTTCGGCGGGATCATTTGCAGCCGCAGGCAGGATGGTGCAGATGATTCCCCAAACGAGCGCAACAATAAAAATTTTCAACACTTCCACTTCACGCAAGCGTCGCCATCTTCCTTTGAGCTTTACAAATGGAAATGCGTAAGCAAAAGAAAGTAGTGCGGGAACCAAAGCGATAATTTGCGAACGCCGGTACAATTGAAAAAAGCTCCAGCCTGCCGCAATGGCTGCGATGACGGAAATAATGGCGAGGAAATTTTTATGATCGATATTCCATTTGTGCCGGCTGAATTTTCCTTCAAGATGTGAAGTTGCAAATGCTGAAGGAAGACGCTGAAGATTGTAAAGAAAAAATGTTCCGCAAAAAACAAAAACAAAAAGTTCGGAACGAAGATGGTAATTAAAGATCAGCTGCGTTACCAGCACCATTGCCACCGCGCAAAACGCAATATGCAAATTGCTGTAGAGATAAAAATCGAAGACCGCCTTGAGGCGTTTTGACATCGATGCTAAATTAATTAGATGACGACGCAATAATAGAACTGGTAGCGATGCCGGCAATCATTCCTGCTCCGCCCCAAATCAACGCGCGAAAGATCCGGTGCTTTTTGGCTTCCTTTTCAAAACCTAACAGGTATGTATCGTACTTCAGGTAATTCGGATTTGAAACTGCGCCGGGCTTGATCTTGATTCTGAAAGCGGTGGTTACACCTGCATAAGCAAATGGTGCAATAAAAGGCAAAGCAAAGTTAATACCACCCAATAAACTGCCGCTGAATCCTGCAACAAAAGCCCCGGTAGACCAGGCAGGACAACGGTAATATCTTCTTGCATCACGTTCGCCCTGCATAAAATACCGCACTTCCTGGGCAGTAAAATAATTTCCGAAAAGCGTATCCTGCCTGTAAAAAACAGTTTCCACGCTATCGCTGTATTTTACAGAATAAACAAGATCAAGATCTATAAAGTCGGCTTTAAAATTTCCCTTCCTGGGAATTAGGATCTTAAGCTGCTCATCGGTAGAGTCTTTTACAACACCGGCAACAGTTCTCCCGCTCATGAGGTAAACCGTATCTAATGCTACAGGTGTTTGGGCAGCAAGCTGGTAGGAAAAAAAGGAAATCAGGAAGAAGAAGAAAAGCCTTTTCATAATAAGGATCAGGTGTTCTTCAAAGATAGGAATCAAAACTTCAAATCGCATCACAATTGTATTAAACACAGCAAAAAAAGCTGTCTTTTCTACTTATCTTTGTCGGCGCTTAAAATCAAATGCTCATTGAACTAACTCCCCCATTCCATTACGCTTTAACGGATACTATTTATTCAACTACAATGGCAACAGATAATTTTACACGACGACACATTGGCCCCTCTGAAAACGATGTGCAGGAAATGCTTAAAGCAACAGGTGTTACCACAATCGATGAATTGATCGACCAGGTTATTCCATCTAATATACGTCTTAAAAAACCACTTGATTTACCTGCAGGACTCAGCGAGTTTGATTACCTGCGCGAGCTGGAAAAAATCGGTGCAAATAATAAAGTGTTCCGTTCCTGCATCGGGCTTGGTTATTACGGCACAATAATTCCGCCGGTGATCCAGCGAAACGTGCTTGAAAATCCGGGCTGGTACACCGCATACACTCCTTACCAGGCTGAAATTGCACAAGGCCGATTGGAAGCATTGTTGAATTTCCAGACCATGGTGATGGATCTTACGGCCATGCCGATTGCAAATGCTTCTCTTCTTGATGAAGCAACTGCTGCTGCCGAAGCGATGTTCATGATCTATGGAAATCGCAGCCGCGATGCAGTAAAACGCAATACAAACAAATTTTTCGTTTCTGAAACCTGCTTCCCGCAAAATATTGATCTGCTCATTACACGCTCAGCTCCATTAGGAATTGAGCTCGTGATCGGCAATGCAGAATCATTCACATTTACAGATGAATTTTTCGGCGCATTAATTCAATATCCCGATATCAACGGAGAGATCAACGATTATAAAAAATTCACTGACGCAGCGCATGCAGTTGGTGCAGGTGTAGCAGTTGCAACTGATCTGCTTGCATTGACAATGATCACACCTCCGGGAGAATGGGGCGCTGATGTTGTAGTTGGAAATTCACAGCGCTTTGGTGTGCCGATGGGTTACGGCGGACCACACGCAGCATTCTTTGCAGCACGTGAAGATTTTAAACGCTTGCTTCCGGGCCGCATCATCGGCGTTTCGGTTGACAGCAATGGAAAAAATGCGTTGCGCATGGCGTTACAAACACGCGAGCAACATATTAAACGCGATAAAGCAACTTCAAATATTTGCACCGCGCAGGCATTGCTCGCTATCATGGCAAGCATGTATGCAGTGTACCACGGTCCAAAAGGAATTCTTGCCATCGCGCAGGAAGTGCATGAAAATACCTGCGTGCTTGTAAGCGCATTGGAAAAAGCCGGGTTGAAAAAGATCAATTCAACTTATTTCGATACCGTTTCTTTTGAATTGCCTGCAGGAACTTCAATTGAAAAGATCCGCGAAAAAGCAGAAAGCAAAGAAGTGAATTTCCGTTATGGAAAATCTGCCATTCACATCAGCCTTGATCAAAGTCACCAGGCAAATGATCTTGCTGACATCCTTTCTGTATTCGATGCAAAAGCCGGAAAAGCCGCTGCATCACCGATCGAAGGAAACATTAAACGCGAATCTGATTTTCTTATGCATCCTGTTTTTAATACATATCATTCCGAAACAGAGATGATGCGCTACATTAAGCGTCTCGAAAATAAAGATCTTTCACTGGTGCATTCGATGATCTCTCTCGGAAGCTGCACAATGAAATTAAATGCCGCAGCAGAATTAATGCCGATCACCTGGCCTTCATTTGCAAATATTCATCCCTTCGTTCCGTTAAACCAGGCGGAAGGTTATCGCATCGTGATTGACGAATTGAACAGATCATTGAGCGAGGTAACAGGATTTGCTTCCATGTCTTTTCAACCGAATTCAGGTGCGCAGGGTGAATACGCTGGATTGATGGTGATTCGCGCCTACCATATAAGTCGTGGCGATCATCACCGTAATGTTGCATTGATTCCTTCTTCTGCTCACGGAACAAATCCTGCTTCTGCAGCAATGGCGGGAATGACTATCATCATTGTAAAATGTGATGAAAAAGGAAATATCGATGTAAATGATCTGCGCACAAAAGCAGAAGCGAATAAAGAAAAGCTTTCCTGTTTGATGGTGACTTATCCTTCAACACACGGCGTGTACGAAGAATCCATTATTGAAATCACTTCCATCATTCACGCGAATGGCGGACAGGTTTATATGGATGGTGCGAATATGAATGCGCAGGTTGGATTAACAAGTCCGGGAAATATCGGCGCAGACGTTTGTCATTTGAATCTGCATAAAACATTTGCTATTCCACACGGTGGTGGTGGACCAGGTGTTGGACCAATTGGTGTTGCAAAACATCTTGTTCCGTTTCTTCCGTCACACCCGGTTATAAAAACAGGTGGAGAAAAAGGAATTCATGCAATTTCTGCAGCGCCATTCGGAAGCTCACTTATTCTTCTTATTTCTTATGGATATGTGAAGATGCTTGGTGGAAACGGCATGACGGAATCAACGAAAATGGCGATCCTGAATGCGAACTATATTAAAGAGCGGTTGAAAGGAAATTTCGAAACGCTTTATACGAATATCAATGGAAGAGTAGCGCACGAAATGATTTTGCAGTGTGCCGATTTCAAACGCATTGCGAAAGTGGAGGTTGCTGATATTGCAAAACGTTTAATGGATTATAATTTCCATGCGCCCACTGTTTCGTTTCCTGTTCACGATACCTTAATGGTAGAACCGACAGAAAGTGAAGCGAAATCGGAGCTTGATCGTTTTTGTGAAGCGATGATCAGCATTCGTAATGAGATCATGGAAATTGCAGATGGAAAAGCAGATGTGTCAGATAATGTGCTGAAAAATGCGCCGCATACATCAGGAAGCGTGATTGTAAGCGATTGGAATCATCCATATTCCCGTGAAAAAGCAGTGTTTCCTTTAAGCTGGGTTCGGGATCAAAAATTCTGGCCAAGCGTGGGAAGAGTGGATAATGCGTATGGCGATCGTAACCTTGTTTGCTCCTGTTTGCCGATCGAGGCATACATGGAAACTGCAACTGCCTGATTAAAGTAAAACAAAGATTATATAAAGAGGCCTGCTCATATATAGCAGGCCTCTTTATTTTTATCATTTAACATCCTACTGCGGTAAAATAGTATGTTGTGGAGGAGCCTCCACCACCATCGGTAATTACTAAGCTGATGTTATCTCCTGTCGACCCCGGAATTGAAACCTGGAGAACAGCAACACCGGACGCCGTATTAAATACCTTAACACAACCAGTAGTAGTGTTTGTAAAGGTCCACGTATGAGCGCAGCCGGTTGCACCACTCATGGTTAAGCTTGTAGTGCTGCTTCTATTGCAAAATGCTGTAGAGCTGCAACCTCCTCCATGAACATAAAAATTGCTTGGAGGACTGATCAGAAATATTGGCTGACAGACCGGTAGCTTTTCCATAGGCTTAAACGCCATACTGGAAAAAAGAAACGTTAATGCCAGGACGAGTCCGCCCAGTGTTGATAGTTTAATTGTTTTCATAGCTATTTTTTTTAGGTTTAACAATTAATACTTATACAATAAATTAATTACGAATGTTTCATCAATTAACCATTAATTTAGGCCGAAAGCTGTTGCCTTAACAATCCTGGCTTCGAATTGATCGTCTGACTAAGCGTTAAATCCAACGGTTGTCTTCAGATTATATATCTCCTGCAGTTGATTTTATGAAGAAATATGTTATTTTTGTAATACCCAATAGTAAAGTCGAATTATTTATTGAAAACCAAAAAAATTAACAATGAAAAAAATTTTTACTCTTTTGTTTGCAGGATTAGTAGGGGTGACACTTAATGCACAGCGTTCAAATGTTGTCAGCGCCCCTTCAGTTACGAATCCGTCACAGCCACAAGTTGGCTCAACAATTTTCAACGCAGCAGGAAGCTCTACACGCGCAAATTCATATTGGATGAATTATGCTTTGCAGCTTGATGATCCGTCCGGTTTCACACCAGGAATGGCTTCAGCATCTTTTAATGTTATTTTCCCTGATTCTAACATTATCATCGGAACCTACACAACAGGAGATCCTGCATACGCACAGTTTCACAAAGCTGCGACAATGCTTGATCCTAAAAACATGCCTGTCCAGTCGATCAACTCTTCTGTATTGTACAGCCTCGATTCACTTGCGATCGGTTACGCATACGTACGTACTTTGTTGCCTACTGTAGTTGACACACTGGTTATCCAGATTATTAAGCATGATGCATCACTTCAGTGGGATCTTGCAAATGCAACTTACCAGGATATCACTTACAACCAGCCAACAAACACAATTTCACAGTCACAGGTTCTTGCTACTTACACTTACCTGTTAACGGTCCTCGACAGCACTTCATTTGCAAATGAGATCATCATCGCAACTCCTGGTGTTCCTAACCAGGCCGGCACGAACCGTATCGGCGCAGTAGTTTCTTTCAAACCAGGCTACACTTACTCAATTACAGATTCTATCACAGATAAAAACGCATTCTACTTGTTGTCTTACGAGCAGAACGGCGCAAACACTGATCCGACATTCTACGGAACAATCGCTGATGGAAACTCTGATTTGAATTGCTCTTACATGTTGCCTACTTCTGTTCGTTACGATCAGAATGCACAAGGCTGGAATGGTTACTTCATCCCAACATGGGCTTGGACAACACCTTATTCTCCTGAGCACCACATCATCTCTTTCCTTCTTACAGAAGTAGTAGGTGTGAATGAAAATTCTAACATCAGCTCTTTCCAGAATTACCCGAATCCTGCAGATGTTGCGCAAAACATTAAATACAGCTTGAAAACTACAGCTGATGTTACTGTAAGCATTACTGATATCGCAGGAAAAGTGATCATGTTCCAGAACGAAGGTCAGCAGTTCCAGGGTGAGCACATCACAGCATTGAACACAAGCACACTTGCAAACGGCGTTTATTTCATCACACTTACAGCTGGTGAAGAAAAATCTGTTAGCAGAATGGTTGTTCAGCACTAATAAATTTTTGAATTATGAGAAAGGCGTTACCAACCGGTAACGCCTTTTTTTATTGACCGCCCGAAGATTTTTTCCCTGAAACCCTTTATGCAACCTTATTTTTAACGGAAAAAATGAAGCAGGGTATAGTGAATCTCTTATATTTGTAATAGAGCAAATTAACTAAAACCGTATATCTCTTAAACATGAAAACACTTTACTCTACCCTGATCGCATCTTTTATCGGTGTGTCAGCATTTGCACAGAGCAACATCAGCTCAACACCAACAGGTCAACATCCACTGAATTCTGTTCAGAAACATGTTCCTGCTGCAGCTCAGAGAAATTCTAATCCGGTTTCTACCCAGAATAACATGTCTTTTTACACAGACTACGGTTTCATGGATGAGGATTACCAGGTGAATACAAACGGATACACCTACGAACGTTACATCTGGGATATGAACATGAATTACAATCTTGCTAACGGCGATACAAGTCTTCGTTGGGCAACTGTTGACTTCAACCCATTGTACGATTCTTATAACGGATCTGTTCAAGTGGCATCTACATCTTACAACAGCGTAACAATTGATTCGATCTTCTTCAATGCAGGTCATTCAAACTACTCTGGTACTAATGACACGATCCTTGTGAAAATTGTTCAGTGCTCTTCTGCAGGTTATCCAACCACAACAGCACTTGTTCTTCACACAGATACCATTATCTCAAACGTTTCTATCACAGGAAGCACAACATGGTTGAGCAATGGTACTTTTTTCACAACTCCGAATTACACAATCAACAACAACACAACAAAATTCGCGGTGAAGATCGAGTACTACGGAAATTCACTTGATACTTTTGGTATGACAGCAGGTTTCGCTGACATGGGAATTACATGTAATGCGCTTCCAACACTTCCGAACTTCGCAGCGTTGAGCAATTACTACCCGAACAGCTACCGTCATGATATGCGTTTTGCAGGTCCGCCAAACAACCTTCCACAGCTTCCAACATCTACAGGTGCGGATACATATTATGAGTGCGATGGAATCCAGGGTCACGTAATTGGTGATGACAGCGAAAACTACCTTCAGAACTGGGATCTTTGGATTCACGCTACTGTTGGTGGTGTTGGCATCTCTGAGTCAACCGGAACACTTGGAGTTGGTCAGAACTACCCGAACCCTGCTACAGGCGAAACATTCATTCCTTACACATTGAAAAATAGCAGCGCAGTATCGCTTACTATTTATGATGTAACAGGAAATGTTGTATTAACACAAAAAGAAAATGCAGCTGCAGGAAGCAATACTTTCAAAGTATCTTCTGCTAACCTTGCTGCCGGTGTTTATTACTACACTGTTTCTACAACAGAAGGTTCTGCAACACGTAAAATGATCGTTGCTCAATAATCATAAAGCAATTGCAATAAAAAAATCCCGTCGTAAGGCGGGATTTTTTTTGCTTATAAAGAGTTGCTTTTAAATTCCTTTTTCAAGGCGTTCGCGAAATTGCTTCAGGAACTTGGTAGCGTAAACAAAATCTGAAAGCTCTTTATTATCCGAGCTCAGAATTTCTTTACGCGATCCTTCCCACAACTTTTTTCCTTTATGCAGGAATGCGATATGATCACCGATCTCCAAAACGGAATTCATATCGTGAGTGATCACTACTGTGGTCATATCATACTCTTCTGTGATTTCTTTGATCAGCTCATCAATAAGAATAGATGTTTTCGGATCAAGGCCGGAATTCGGCTCATCACAAAAAAGATATTTTGGCTTTACAGAAATTGCCCGCGCAATCGCAACACGCTTTTTCATTCCGCCACTCAGCTCTGCAGGATACAGCTTCACCACATTTTGTAAGTTCACACGCTGCAGGCAAAACATCACACGCTCTAATTTATCGGCGTACGACATTGACGTAAACATCGAAAGCGGGAACATTACATTTTCTTCCACGGTCATTGAATCAAACAATGCCGATCCCTGGAAAAGCATCCCGATCTGCTGACGAATAACTTTCTGCGCATCAAAATCCATTTGCAAAAAATCCTGTCCATCATAAATTACTTTCCCGGATTCTGGTGTAATTAATCCTACCATACATTTAATCAGTACAGATTTTCCTGTTCCTGACTCGCCGATAATAAGATTTGTTTTTCCACGCTCGAAGGTGAATGAGAAATCGCTGAGAATAACTTTCTCACCGAATGCCTTGCTCAGGTTTTTCACTTCGATCATGCGAGAAGAAGCTGTGTGAGAATGAAATTAAAAAGGAGCAGCACAATAATGCTGTAAACCACCGCACGTGTGCTCGCCTGCCCTACTTCAAGCGATCCGCCTTTTACATAATAACCCTGGTAAGCAGAGACCGATGGAATAATAAATCCGAAGAACAATGTTTTTATAACTGCATAAAACACATTGTAAGGATGAAATTCATATTGAATTCCGTAAACGAATTCGTAAGGCGTAACAACACCGGCGGCAACACCAAGAACCAAACCACCCACGTGGCCGAGAAACATGCTGATGCAAACTACGAATGGAGAAATAAAAACGGAAGCAAGAATTTTAGGAAGAATGAGAAAGCTCGCAGAATTCACACCCATTACATCCAGCGCATCGATCTGTTCAGACACACGCATGTTGCCGATCTCAGAAGCAATGCTTGATCCGACTTTGCCGGCGAGAATAAGACTTACGATGGTTGGAGAAAATTCAAGAATGATCGAATCGCGTGCAGCAACACCAACAGCGTAAAGCGGGATCCAAGGACTTTCAAATCCGAAGGCCGATTGAATGGTGATAACCGCGCCCATAAAAATGGAAATGATGGCCACAATTCCGAGCGACCCGATTCCGATGGCGTTTACCTCGGTAAAAAAACGGCTCCAGAAAATGCTTCGTTTTTCAGGACGACGGAAAACCCGTAGAAGCAAAAGCCAATATTGGCCGATATGATAAAGTATTCGAAGAGGATTCATCAGAAGTCGCCAAAATTACGGAATATTAGGCCGCCACCGAGAATGAAAATGCACGAAAAGTGTTCTAATCTCCGTTTGACAGAGAAGTCTAAGGGTGCTTTTTTCTTATATTTGATTTAATCTACTCCTCATGCGCAGCTTCAAACGCTTTATTCCATTTTTTTTCGTCGCAGCCATTGCCTGCACGAGCCTGGAAAGCTGCTTCCTTTTCCGTGGAAAAAACAATTGCGGCGATTGTCCCAATTTCAAATCCAACGGAAAACCGAAGAAAATGAAGAAGAAAAAACATCATTAAAGGCATAAGTGGCGTGTGACAGGTGCAGGTGACGAGTGAAAAAATCGCCGGATAAACTTTACACTGATGTATCTTCCCCTAAATTTCATCCCATAAGAACGTTCCCCTTTCCAGGTCACTCATCACCTGTCACCTGTCACTTGCCACCCGTCACTTGTCACCTGTCACTTTTCACTTTTCACCCTTTAAGAAAATACCTTCTTTTAGGTACGTAAGTCATTTTTTATGCGGTGGCTCCGGTCGTACCTTTGTGTTAACCTCAAAATCAGGATGAAGAAGATGGATAACCTTGCCTCGTTAATAGCCGGAGAAACTGCGGTTATCGATTCGTTTACAGATATTGACCTTTCACTTAAGTTACTTGAAATGGGCTGCACACCCGGCGAAATTGTAGAGCTGGAAAAAGTAGCTCCTTTCGGCGATCCTATAGCTATCAATATTTCTGGGTATGTGCTAAGCTTGCGTCGTGCTGAAGCGGCTACGGTTAACATACGCCGTATCGACAATAAAAAGTAATTTCGCTTTTCGTGGAAAACCATAAGCCAGATTCCCCCGTCCACAGGAAAGTTGCACTCGTCGGGAATCCGAACAGCGGAAAATCCACGCTCTTTAATGCGCTCACCGGCCTGAATCAAAAAACAGGAAATTTTCCCGGCGTTACTGTCGATAAAAAAACGGCGCACGTTAAAAAACAATCCGGTAAAAATTCTTTTTCGCTTCATTACACTGATCTTCCCGGAACATACAGTCTTTATCCGAAATCGCTGGATGAAGAAGTTGCTGCGCGCATCTTAACAGAAACAGATAATGCAGATCATCCCGATTTAATTGTGATAGTTGCTGATGCGACAAATTTAAAACGCAGCTTATTCCTTGCAGGACAGATCATCGATTTAAATATTCCGTGCATTCTCGTGCTTAACATGATCGATGAAGCAGAGAAAGCACAATTCTTCATTGATAAAGACCGCCTTTCTAATCGTCTTGGAATTCCTGTTGTTTCTGTAAGTGCACGTCACAAAACCGGGATTGATCAACTGGAAAAAATGATCTGCGGCGAGCTTATCGAACCTGCTTACCGTTTTATTGATCCTTCCAATATTTCTACGGAAGCAATTCGTCTCATTCAAAAAGAAATTAATCCTGCTTTCAAAGATTTCCAGGCGTTGCATCGCGCACATCGTTTATTTGAAAAGAATATAGAATGGCGAGAAAAATTGGCAGTGCTGGGATTTTCTCCTTCAGCAGCACAGGCAGAAGAAAGCCTTTTACGCTACAGCATCATCGGCGAACACATTGCTGAATGCACAGGAAAAAAAGCAGAACGTCCTGCACTTACAACAAAGCTGGATAAAATTCTGACGCACAAAACCTGGGGCTATGTGATCTTTCTTTTTCTCATGCTGCTCGTTTTCCAGTCGATATTTTTTCTTGCAGAATATCCGATGGAATGGATTGAAAATGGTTTTGCATGGATTCAATCCTGGTGTTCAGAAAATTTTCCTGCCGGCATTTTAACTGATCTTTTTGTCAATGGAATTCTTGCCGGGCTGAGCGGCGTAGTAGTTTTTGTTCCGCAAATCGCATTGCTGTTTTTCTTTATCGGGCTCCTGGAAGATTCGGGTTATATGTCGCGCGTTACTTTTATCATGGACAAATTAATGCGTCGTATCGGGTTGCATGGCCGTTCTGTGATTCCGTTGATGAGCGCGATGGCATGTGCTGTTCCTGCGATCATGAGCACACGCACTATCAGCAACTGGAAGGAACGTATCATTACGATTATGGTAACGCCACTCATGAGCTGCAGCGCGCGTTTGCCCGTTTACACTTTGCTGATCTCTCTTGTCATTCCCGATAAACGAGTGGCTGGAATATTTAATATGCAGGGCCTCGCATTAATGGGAATGTATCTTCTGGGATTCATCAGCGCGATCGTAGCTGCGTGGGTGATCAGCAAAATTATCCGTGCAAAAGAAAAGAGCTGGTTCATCATGGAATTGCCGGTGTATCGAATGCCCAAATGGTCAAATGTATTTTATACCATTTATGAAAAAGTAAAAATCTTTTTGTTTGATGCAGGAAAAATTATTGTAGCTATTGCCATTGTACTTTGGGTGCTCGCTTCGTACGGACCCGGACAGGAATTTAAAAAAACGGATAGCGCAATTAATTTTCTGAAAGAACACCCACCGGTATCAGTTGAAGATTCTGTTACCGGATACAATGAGCAGCTTAAAGAACTTGAATCCAAACGGCTTGAATTATCATACGCCGGCCGGTTAGGAAAGTTTATTGAACCTGCGATTCGCCCACTGGGTTTCGACTGGAAAATCGGAATTTCATTGATCACTTCATTAGCAGCGCGGGAAGTTTTTGTGGGTACGATGGCAACTATTTACGGCGCAGGTGATGATGACAATACACAACCCGTGCGTGAGCGCATGCGGGCAGAACGAGATCCTGAAACCGGGAAACCTGTTTACACACTTGCAACAGGAATTTCGCTCATGCTGTTTTATGCCTTCGCGATGCAATGCGTAAGTACGATTGCTGTTGTAAAAAGGGAAACAAAAAGCTGGAAATGGCCGGCGATACAGTTTGCCTACATGGGAGTGCTCGCTTACGTAGCAAGTCTGATTGCCTACCAGCTAATGAAATAAATCTCAGGAATTTTCTAAAGATCCCAAACGCTTAAGCGACGGTAACGTTTTGGCTTGAAATAATCTTTGTGCTCAAGAATAAATGCCATGATGAAATAAACAATCACAGGCGAGCCAACAGTAAAAAAGGAAAGGTAAATAAAGTACATCCGGATGCGTGTCGGACGAATGCCGAGTTTGCTCCCCCACCAATTACAAACGCCAAATGCGCGTTGTTCAAACCAGGATGCAATTTTACCGATTAGGCCTGTGTTAGTCATGGAAATAAATGTTGATGCTAATTTAGTAAAAGAAAAGATAACTGTCGCTTTTTTTTTGAACCACAATAGGCACATAGACACATTGCCATTTGATTATTTAACATTTACTTATCAGGAAGTGTGCGGTACAATTCATTTACAATTGTTCTTTGACCGCCTTTGAAAAGATTATCAGTGAAAAAATTTACAAGGATACCCTTAGGTCTTTGGAGTAATCTCATGTAGGTCAATAATTGTGATACGTATACAGGGTGTATTCCTTCTTCTGCTTTCAACTCTACTACAATTGCGTTCTCTACCAGGAAATCGTATCGAAGATCTGCCTCGAGCTTCATTCCTTTGTAAATAACATGCACAACTTGCTGAGTAAGAAATTTAATATTCCTAAGCTCAAATTCTCTTTTCAAACAAGCATGATATACGCTCTCCAGCAAACCCGGTCCGATCTCTTTATGAACTTCAATAGCCGCGCCTAAAATTTAATAACTCAATTTATCAAGATATTCCTTTGTCATAATCATTGTTTCTTTAGTTTAATTTTTATGTATTTATTTTCCATGTGCTATTTACCTCTGTTTATTTCCTATGTCCCTATGTGTTTATTTTTCTCGTGCGCCAACAATGCCGATCCGTGATAAACTGCATCTACTTATTCCTGATAATCCTCGTCCCCTCCAATTGTTCCGTCAGCAAATAATTACCAATCTCACAATTCAAACATTTTTTCTTATCACAATAATTTTTCGTCAGCTCAAGCAATGACTGAGATTCAGCAGAAGAAACCGGTTCTATACCATGCTCCAGCCACTCACGAATGATCTTGTTATTTTCGGGCGCAAGACTTTCCAACAATGAAATGGCCTCCTGCCGCAAATCATCATTCCCGGTCATCTTTCCATACAAAAACTTGAACGGCGCAATCGTATTGATGATAATGGTATTGATCGCCTGCGCTCCAAGATTTTTTTCTGACCGACGCGAAAATTTTCCAAAACGATAATGGTCGTTCCAATAAGCAGAGGCTGGCGTTGAAAATAATTTTTTCAATTCTGCTGCATCCTTTATTTCCATGCAAGTACGAAACAGCTGCGGCTGACGAAAAAATAAACCTGCAAGCTGCGCAATGCGGACTGTAGGAAAATTATTCGGGCGCAACCGCATGAACTTCCACCAGTGTGCAGGCATCGGGCGAATATTGTATTTCACCTGCAGATGCATGTATTCACGAATAAGCGAATTCGTATAAGCATCAGAAAATTTTTCAGGCAGCAATCCGGATTGTCCGAAAAGTAATGCCTCCGTTTGCAGCAAATTATCATTCTGCTTGCGCAACATCCTGTAAGGCACAGAAGCGCTCAACCATTGAAACGGTTCTGCATTCACTTTCATCCCGAATTGCCTGGTGATATGACGGTAGAATGTTTCTTCCCAATTATTTTTATTTTGCTCAAGCTCCCTTTGAAGCTCCTTAACTTTTCGTTCCATTCGTTCAGCAATAAGGCGGCTGAGCCAGGACGTTTTAATAATGGAAGGAATTGTATTCAGCTGAGCAGAGCAGGCGATCTTCGTTTTGCTGTTTCGCAAGCGCATATACTGCTCATATAATTTCATGTCCACTCTTCCACTTAAAACAAGCGTGGGAAGATCCTGTTTGTAATTACTCTGCACAGGCAAATCAGATTCATAAACTACGTGCAGAATCACATTGTTGTATGCGTAATCATGCTGGTGTTTATGCTTCATCCAGTCGGAGGCTTTTGTATGTATTTCAACATTTCCGCTCCAGGAAATTTCACCGAGCACTAGTTGCGCATTGAAAAAATCAGGTCCCGAAGAATGGTTGTGTTCGCCGGGATGAATGATCGTGATGGACTGGCCATCTTCTGTTTTCAAATCAACCGGATTAAATTGTTTTGTTTTCCAGATGTAATGGATAAATTCTTCTTTCATATTGGTTTGGTTTTTAGCTTACATATACTACTTCAAAAGTGAATATGGCAGGCAGTGCCTGCCATATTCACTTTTCAATTTGTTTGACTTCCACAAATTCTTTTAATTTTATTTTCAACTCATTTTTATCGGGTAAGTGTAATAGATATCTTGATACAAATATTTTATTCGAAAGTCCGCCAAGCGCATATTCTACCATGATATCATCTTTACCCTGCGTTAAAATTATTCCGATAGGGTCATTATCTCCGTCCACATTTTCTTCCGCTTTGAAATAATTCAGATACCAATTCATTTGCCCGATATCAGTATGTTTTACCATTCGTGTTTTTAAATCAAGCAATACGAAACATCTCAAAATGCGATTATAAAAAACAAGGTCAACTGAATAATGTTTATTCCGGATAGAAACCTTGAACTGGCGCGCAACAAATGAAAAACCTTTTCCCAGCTCCAATAAGAAGTCCTGCATATTATCAATAAGCGCTTGTTCAAGCTTCTTCTCAGAAATCTTCCCTTTGTATCCAAGAAAATCCAATATGTAAGGGTCCTTCACCGCATCATCATAATGCTGTACACTTTTTGTTTTTCGTGCAGTAAGCATGTTACTTTTCTTCCTGCTGAGCGCAACACGTTCATATAACGATGCATTAATTTGCCTTTCCAATTCACGGTAGCTCCAGTTTTCCTGAATCGATCTGATAATATAAAACCCACGGGCATCAGGATCATTTATGCTAAGAAGCGCAATAAAATGTGTCCAGCTCAATTTGGCAGGCAGTGCCTGCCAAATTGGAAACGTCAAATAAAACCGCCGCATATCAAGCACATTTCTCCTGCTGAATCCGCGTCCGAACTTATGTTTTAAATCTCTCGAAAGGCGCGATAATAATTCGCTTCCATATTCTGCCTTCTCATTTCCCTTTTGCTCAAACTCTACAATATGCTTCCCGATTTCCCAATTCGCTTTTACAAGCTCATGATTTATTGAAACCGTTGCATTATTCTTTGCGTGATCTATAGCAACACCAATATCACTGAGTAATTTGCGGTAATGACCGTCCACCGACGGCTTCTTTCTCTTAAGGATCATAATTTCAAAAATCTAATGCTAGCGTGAAAAATATTTATCTGCCTGACAATTCGTGCAAATGAAACAAAAGGAAAATATAAGAGCGAGGATTAAACGTTTATATTCGTTTGTAAACGTTTGTAAACGGATATTCTATTGGTAAAACGATAAACATTATCAGTAATTTTGAAATTAATATTCCTCAAATGTCTTTGCAGATCATAGCCGCACTTCCCGAACATGCCCATTCACTTTCTGAATTCAGCGCTGCGGCGTTTTATGATGCGTATGCCTATGCCAATACACAGGAAGACATGCAACAATACATCGCGGAGCATTTTACGGAAGAAGAAATAAGGAAAGAGATCAGCACAAAAAACACCTTTATCTTCCTTGCAATGCTTGAAGATAAAATTGTGGGTTATGCAAAGCTTGGCACTTCAACAAGCCCGAAGCAGCTGAATGGAAAACCCGCAATTGAAATCGAGCGCTTGTACGTGGATAAAAAATTACAATCACAAAAGATCGGCGCGGCATTGATTAAACACCTGGTTGATTTTTCGAAAAGGCAGGGAAAAGAAATTATCTGGCTCGGTGTGTGGAAGAAAAATCTGCGCGCTGTTGCTTTTTATGAGCGGGAAGGTTTTGTGAAATTCGGTGAAACGATTTTTACACTGGGGAGAGATTTGCAAGAAGACTTTTTGATGAAGAAGGAATTGTAGAATAATGCGTTGGGAAGAATTAAGCTAACTTAGTTCAGAAAATAACCTCAAATCACAATGACAGAAGAAAGCAATCAAATTCCGGAAGTAGACTGGAGCAGGAGAAGCCTTGCAATTTTGGTAACTTCAGTAATCGCATGGTTTTTATGTCTTGCCCTTATTAATGGATTTAAGGGATACGGAATAGCCTTGTTTATTTTAATTCCGGTATTTATTGGTGCCGGCTCCGCAATGATTTACGGATACAAAAAGCAGATCATAAGAAGACAAGCAGTTCATACCGGTTTATTAACGTTATTAATATTCACTGCAGGACTTTTCATGTTCGCAATTGAAGGGCTCATTTGCATTGTAATGGCGGCTCCGATTGGTCTGTTACTAACATGGGTTGGAAGCCTGATTGGTTACGGCCTTGTAAGTGAAGCGCCGAAAAGTGCTCCAACAATAATGCTGCTCTTAATTGCCAGCATTCCTGCAACAGCATTTATTGAAAAAGACAGTAAGCCCGAACTCACTTCTGTGGTAACGTCGATCGAAATAAATGCGGACGCACAAACCGTTTGGAAAAACGTAATTCAGTTTCCGCAATTAAGCGAGCCGACTGAATTCATCTTTAAAACCGGCATCGCTTACCCGATCAATGCGCGTATTGAAGGAACAGGCGTTGGATCAATAAGGCATTGCAACTTTACTACAGGAAGTTTTGTTGAACCTGTAACAATCTGGGATGAGCCAAAACTTTTGAAGTTTGATGTTGTTCAACAACCGGCGCCGATGAAAGAATTAAGCTTCTGGAATATTGACGCACCGCATCTGCATGATTATTTTGTCTCTACGAAAGGGCAATTTAAATTGACAGCATTACCCAATGGACACACACTGCTCGAAGGAACAACCTGGTATTACCATGATATAAAGCCGGCGTTTTACTGGCAGTTGTGGAGTGATCACATCGTTCATAAAATTCATGAGCGAGTTTTGAAGCACATAAAAGCAACTTCGGAAAAAAAATAATTGTTCTTGTTTTAATAAATTGACTTTATAATTAATAACCAGTTCAATGTCGCACAAAGATTTTTTCCGTCTAATCGTAAAGCTCTTCGGACTTTATTCTTTAATCATTTGCTTATTCACCGTTATACCTGCAACGCTCCCCCAGCTTATTGGTTTTTTCACATTTTCATCGGGAGAGTTTTGGTCAGCTGCTGCTTTGTTCTGGAGTGCACTTCTTCTGACAATTTCAGTACTGGTTTTTGTTCTGCTTTTATTTAAGGTGGATTTTATAATCGATAAGCTCAGGCTTGATAAAGGTTTCGATGGAGAAAAAATTATTTTCGGTGATCTCACATCAATTAATATTCTCAAACTTGCCTGCATCGTCATCGGCGGATTATTAATCATTGACAATATTCCAACCTTACTCAACCAGGGGCTTTACCTTTTTAAAGAAAGCTTACAGCACAACGACAATGACCCGAAAGAGTTTTGGTATTTTGGAGTAAGCGCTGTGAAAATAATAATCGGCTTTGTATTAATAAGAAATTATGAAGCCGTTGGAAAATTTCTGCGGGTGAAGCAGGAATGAGGAATGTTTTTTACTCGTTCCTTCCGTCTAACAACCCCGCCATCTCCGACTGAATCTTCATCGCCTCCGCTCTCGCCTTCTCCGCAAAATCTTCTCCGCCGCTCGCATACAAGATCGAACGCGAAACATTAACCAATAATCCGCATTGCTTATTCATTCCGTATTTCGCAACATCAGCTAATGATCCGCCCTGCGCGCCGACTCCGGGAACCAATAAAAAATGTTCGGGAATAATTTTTCTGATCTGCGCTAAATATTCTGCTTTGGTTGCGCCTACAACAAACATCATATTATCTGCAGTGCCCCATGTTTTTGATTTCTTAAGCACTTCTTCATACAATGTTCCGCCTTTTGCCAATTGTAATAATTGAAAATCAAAAGCTCCTTCGTTGGATGTAAGCGCAAGAAGAATTACCCATTTATCGTAATAACCTAAAAATGGTTTTACCGAATCACTCCCCATATAAGGCGCAACAGTTACTGAATCAAATCCGTAATTCTCAAACATCGCACGCGCATACATAGTAGATGTATTCCCGATATCTCCGCGTTTTGCATCAGCGATAGAAAAAATTTCTTCCGGGATAATTTTCATCGTCTTCTCAAGACTTTGCAATCCAGCAACACCATTCGCTTCGTAAAAAGCAAGATTCGGTTTGTAAGAAACACAAAGATCGTTCGTCGCTTCAATGATCTGCCTGTTGAATTCAAAAACAGGATCTTCACCTTTCAAAAGATGTTTCGGAATTTTTTTTATATCGGTGTCAAGACCAATACAAAGAAAACTTTTCTTCTTAAGAATTTGTTCGTGAAGCTGGGAGCGGGTCATTTGTTTTGGTATTTATTTTTGGGAAGGTTGGTAGTAGGTGGTATAAAAGGGTAGCTGGTAAAAATGAGTTTGCAATTTTTAATTTATTTTTTATCCCACCAACCACCAACCATTTTTTACCACCAACATTTTTCTCCTAAGACATCCCATCCTTCAATCGTTCCGCATTCTCTGCAAGCTGAAGCTGATCAATCATTTCCTGGATCTCTCCATTCATAAATGCAGGAAGATTATGCTGCGAATAACCAATGCGATGATCTGTCACACGACTTTGCGGAAAATTGTAAGTTCTCACCTTTGCAGAGCGATCGCCGGTCGACACAATTGTTTTTCGCATCGATGCAGACTTTGCATTTTTCTTTTGCAATTCTATTTCATACAATTTCGTACGAAGCATCGCCATCGCACGCTCACGATTACCTAATTGAGAACGTTCAACCTGGCACGTAATAACAATGCCTGAAGGTTTGTGCGTGAGCATTACTTTCGTTTCTACTTTGTTTACGTTCTGTCCACCCGCACCACCAGAACGCGCAGTCTGAATTTCAATGTCTGCAGGATTGATCACCA
The DNA here is from genome assembly GCA_031412295.1 of Bacteroidota bacterium. Taxonomy (GTDB): domain Bacteria; phylum Bacteroidota; class Bacteroidia; order Palsa-965; family Palsa-965. Next base: position 225,805 of record JANOCU010000015.1, on the reverse strand, counting down.
CATCCACCTCTTCCGCTTCCGGCATTACCACAACAGTTGCAGCTGAAGTATGAACTCGTCCTTGTGTTTCAGTATCAGGAACACGCTGAACACGATGCACGCCGGATTCATATTTCAAAATTCCGTATGCGCCCGGCCCGCTTACTTCCGCAAGAATCTCTTTGTAACCGCCCATTGTTCCATCGCTGTAATCGATAATCTCCAATTTGAGATTATTCATTTCACAATAGCGTGTGTACATCCTGAAAAGATCTCCCGCAAAAATCGCTGCCTCATCTCCGCCGGTTCCTCCTCGGATTTCAAGCACTGCATTTTTTTCATCTTCGGGATCTTTCGGCACAAGCATGTTGCGGATCTTTTCTTCGAGCGGCGCAACTTTAGGTTCAAGCTCGGCGATTTCACCTTTCGCCATGTTCAAGAAATCCTGGTCTTTTTCGGTTGCTAATATTTTTTTTGCTTCCGTAATATTCTCAAGCAACGATTTGTATTCATGATACGCCTGAACAATTCCTTCAAGGTCTTTGTATTCCTTATTGAGTTTGGCAAATACTTTCATATCGGCCATAGAAGCAGGATCAGAAAGCTTTTCTTCTACTTCCTGGCGTCTTCGGTCGATTGCCGCGAGTTTATCTAACATAGGCGCAAAAATACAAATGAAATGGGGATAATTATTTTAATGTCTGGCAGAATTGATCAATCTTTCTGTCGTATTGACGACTATTATTTGAATTGAGAAGTAATCAATAAATAAACTCTCCGAATTCAGAACGGATCGTTAATTTTTTTCCTTCGTTCTCCTCTACTCTTCCTACAACCTGCGCGTCGATGCCGAATGAATTTGAAATCGAAATAATTTTATCAGCAAGTTCAGCCGGAACATACACTTCCATGCGATGTCCCATGTTGAAGACCTTGTACATTTCATTCCATGGTGTTCCGCTTTGCTCATGAATAAGTTTAAACAAAGGAGGAACAGGAAATAAATTATCCTTAACGATGTGCACGTTATTTACAAAATGAAGCACCTTGGTTTGCGCGCCGCCACTGCTATGAACAAGTCCATGAATTTCATTTCTGTGGTCTGCAAGAATTTTTGCAATTACAGGCGCATACGTTCTTGTCGGTGATAAAACCAATTTGCCTGCAGTCATTTTTTTGCCATCGCCGATTTCAATTTCATCGGTCAATTTTATTTTTCCTGAATAAACAAGGGCTTCCGGAACTTGCGGATCAAATGTTTCAGGATATTTTTTCGCAAGCGATTTTTCGAATACATCGTGGCGTGCGGAAGTCAAACCATTGCTTCCCATTCCACCGTTGTATTCTTTTTCATACGTTGCTTGCCCGCTCGAGGAAAGTCCGACAATCACATCACCAGCCTGTATTTTCTCATTGGTGATCACATCGCTTCTTTTCATGCGCGCGATAACGGTTGAATCGACGATGATCGTTCTTACCAGGTCACCAACATCTGCAGTTTCTCCACCCGTGCTTGTAATGCCGATTCCGAGCTCACGCATTTCTTTGAGCACTTCTTCTGTTCCGTTAATGATCGCCGAAAGCACTTCTCCCGGAATAAGATTTTTATTTCTCCCGATCGTTGACGAAAGCAAAATTTTATCAATCGCGCCAACGCATAAAAGATCGTCGGTGTTCATTACAATAGCATCCTGCGCAATTCCTTTCCACACGTTTATATCGCCGGTTTCCTTCCAGTACAAATAAGCAAGCGAAGATTTTGTTCCCGCACCATCCGCATGCATCACAAGACAATAATCCTCGTCGCCCGTAAGGTGATCAGGAATGATCTTGCAGAACGCATTCGGAAAAAGTCCTTTGTCAATATTCTTAATCGCATTATGCACATCTTCCTTAGAAGCGGAAACACCACGCTGATTATATTTCAGATCCACCATTTTGAGTTTTTAGTCCGCCGCGGCGGAGGAGTTTTTAGTTCGGAGTTCTGGGTTAGGAATTTCGTTTTGGATTATGAGTTCCGGGTTATGATTAAAGTTAAAATCGATTTGAATTCAGATTGATTAAATCATATTGAACTCGAAACCCGGAACCCGAAACCCTTTAACTTATTTCGTAAAAGTACGGAAACAAAAAAAGCGCCCCGTTATTAGCGGGACGCTTCTTTAATTATTTATTAAGACTAGTACTGTTTTGGCTTTGTAGCGGCAGGTTTTGTTCCTGTCGGTGCAGGCTTTGTTGCGCCAGGTGCTGGTTTGCTTCCCGGTGTTGGTGCCGGAGTCGGTGCTGGTTCCGGAGCTTTTCCTCCGTCAACCGGTGCATCCATAACGTCAGCTCCTGTTGTATCGCCGGAATCATCAAATGCTCCTGCGTTTACTTTCGGACGAACGATCTTACGCTGTGACTGATCTTTCGGTGCGTTCGGATCAACATAATCCCATCTCAATACTTTGAAAACAGAACGACGGTTAAGATCGAACAATGCTTCCTGCTCCTGCTTTGTTTTTTTGCTGAGGATATATTTCTCTGTGAGAACTGTTCCGTCAGCAAGACGAAGTGGACGCTCTTCACCGTAACCTTTAGCTACAAGACGCTCTTTCGGGATCTTCTTTTCGTTTACAAGATAATCCACGCAAGCCTGTGCACGTGCCTGTGAAAGTGTCTGGTTGTATTTGTTTGAAGCACGGCTATCTGTATGTGAGCTGATCTCAATAACGATAGTCGGGTTGTCAATCAATGTCTGGTAAAGGAAGTTCAAAGAATCTTTTGATTCCGGACGAAGCGTCGACTTGTTAAGGTCATAAAGTACCGCTGGGAAGCGGATCTCAGACTCTGTAGGAACAAGACAGAAATCAAGTGTGTAGTCTTTTGAAGTCATTTCACCTACTGTGGTGAGCTTTCCTTTGTCTTTATCAGCTAAGTTAAGGTAACCTTCAGCTTTCGGGCTGTGCGCTTTACCATCAGAGAATACGGTTACTACATAAGATACTTCAGGAAGAAGATCATATTTGTATTTGCCGTCTTTTGCTGTTTTTACTTCAAGTGCAGATCCGTCAGATCCAACCATACGAACTGTTGCTTCTTCTACTAATGTAGTCGGACCATATTTACAGTCTGTGATTGTTCCTGCGAGGTGGAATACCAGTGGTGGAAGGTAGAATGACCAGATATCATCTGCTCCTTTTGTTCCTTCACGGTTAGATGTGAGGTAACCTTTTTCCTTTTTACCGTCGAATACAATTCCGAAATCATCTCCGGAAGAGTTCATCGGGTATTTTAAGTTCTCAGGTGTTCCGAATTTCCATGTTTTAGCATCTGTAATAGGTGATTTGAAAATATCAAGTCCACCCATTCCAAGCTGTCCGTCTGAAGAGAAGAAAAGATCTCCGTTTTCAGATAAGTAAGGGAATCCTTCGCGACCTGGTGTGTTGATTGAAGGCCCCATGTTTACGGGCTTGCCCCATGTTTTTGACTTCTTGTCAAATGTTGACATCCAAAGGTCAGATTTTTGTCCGCCCATTGAACCTGTCATATCAGAAGAGAAGATCATCACTTGTTCGTCAGCGCTTACTGTTGGGTGACGGAAATTGAAGCTGTCTGTCATTGCTGCATCCAAACCGAAATCGATCAGTTCTGGTTCTCCCCATGAGTTTCCTTTTTTAGGAGCCATGTAGATTTTGCAGGTTATCCATTTTTTCTTTGCCTGGTCGCAACGTGTGAAATAAACTTTATCACCTTTTTTGTTCACACAAGAAGCACCTTCGTTTCCGAGAGCGCTGTTTACATCACCCTGGATAGTAGAAGGAGTGCTCCATTTTCCGTTTTTATCAACTTTCGTTTCGAACAGATCAGAATACATTGTTCCTGAAATAGGATCGATTTTGTTTCCTGTCTGGCCTTCACGTTTTGATGTAAACACCAATGAAGTGTGTTTTTTATCACCGTATGTCGGAGAGAAATCATAATCCTTAGAATTGATCTGCGCCATGTTCTCGATCACATAACGGGAAGGATTGTCTTTCCATTTCTGTGCGAGCTCGCTGGATTTAATTCCATTTTCACCTGCCGGATCAGAAGGAACCAGCTTTTGATAATCCTGGAAAGCAGTGATCGCTTCATCGTACTTCATGTTGATCTTTTTCGATTCAGCGAAGTACAGGTACATTTTATCGTTCGTGTGCTTTGCTTTGATCGCTTTGGAATACCAGCTTTCCGCTTGTTTCCAATCGTTCATCATGCGATAGCATTCTGCGATCTGGAAAGTAATGCGGGCTTTTTCCTGCTTGTTCTTGATTTTTGCAATACCCTTTTTGTAAAGATCACTAGCATTAAAATACTGCTGGTTATCGAAAGCACGGTCGGCATCGCGGATGTAATTCTTTTGTGCATTTGCATTCAGCGTGAACGCAAGCATAAAAAGTACTACAGCAGAGAGTAGCTTTATTAGTTTCATAGTAATTCTATTTGTGTTTCAGTTTGTCGTGGCGCTAAGATAATTAATTCCTTTAAGCGAAGAAATCATCGATGAAAATTTTGATTACGAAGGCACAAAGAATGCCCTTATCGGTATAACGGGGTGGACTCAAAAGGATACAGCCCGACGGGTTAACGACAGGCTATATCCGGGTAATCAACTGATAGTCAGTTCACTTATTTTTATTTACGTTTTGGAGCGGCAGTTTTTGGCGCTACTTCAGGCTCCTCAGCAGGTGTTTCAGAATCATCCGGAATTTCTTCACCGCTTTCATCAAAATACCCTTTTTTAACATTTACAGGGGCAATCGGACCGCGAGTTGGATTTTTCGGATCAACATAAGTCGTGCTCAAAACACGGAAAACGGTGCGGCGATTTAGTTGATGTAATGCATCACGCTCCTGCTGGGTCCTTTTTGAATTGATGTATTTTTCTGTGAGCACAACGTTTCCTGCAAGCTTCAACGGACGATCTTCTCCATAACCTTTTGCAACCAAACGTTCCTTTGCAATGCCTTTTGAAATTAAATAATCCACACAAGCCTGCGCACGACGTTGTGCAAGATCACGATTATGTTCTGCTGTGCCCTGGCAATCTGTATGCGCATTCAGCTCGATCACAAGATTCGGATTGTTGATCAATAGCTTGTACAAATAATTTAAAGAGTCTTTTGATTCCGGGCGAAGTGTTGCTTTGTCAAGATCATATAGTACAGCAGGAAATTTAATTTCTTCTGTGATGATCGGTGGCAAACAAAAATCAAAAACAAAATCTTTGCTGTCGGTAATGCCTACAGTTGTCAATTTTCCTTTTTCATTATCAGGTAAACTAAAATAGGCGGTAGCTTTTGAGCTTTTTGCAGAATCGCCATACACATTCAGGATATAGCTGACATTTTCTTTCAGCATAAATTTGTACGTACCATCTGCGCCGGTAAAGCTGCGCACGGTTGATCCGTCATTACCAACTAATTCTACCAATGCCTTTCTTACAGGAATATTATTCGAACAATCATACACCACTCCTGAATCACGGATAAGAATCGGCTTCCAGTAAAAACGCCAGATGTCATCTTGTCCTTTTGTTCCCGTGCGATTAGAAGTCAGATAACCTTTTTTCAATTTACCATCGAATACAATTCCGAAATCATCAGCAGGAGAATTTATCGGTGCTTTCATATTTTCCGGTGTTCCCCATGACCATGCAGCTCCGGGCAATTTCGGCGCTTTATAAAGATCAAGTCCGCCCATTCCCGGATGTCCGTCGGAAGAAAAATAAAGCGAGCCATCTTCAGCGATGTAAGGAAAACCTTCGCGCGATTGTGTATTGATTTGTTTGCCCATATTCACCGGCTTGCTCCAGGTTTTTGTTTTTTTGTCGAACGTAGAATACCAGAGATCGGAATGTTCGCCGCCTGTTGTTCCTGACATATCAGAAGAAAAAACCATTACGTCTTCTGTCACGCTTACAGCAGGATGACGAAAATTAAAGCTATCGAGCGTCGCAGCATCCAAACCAAAATCTACCAATACAGGTGTGCCCCATTTATTGCCGACTTTTTCTGCATAATAAATTTTACATGTGATCAGCTCTTTCTTTTTCTGTGCGCACTTGGTGTAATAAATATGATTTCCGTTTTTAGTAATGCAGCTTGCACCATCATTTGCAGTTGGCATATTTACTTCGCCTTCAACGGCAACGGGTGTGCTCCATTTTCCTGTTTTACTAATTGTCGCTTCAAATAAATCGCTGTACATCGTTCCTGAAACAGGATCAACTTTGCTACCGGTTTGTCCGTCGCGCTTCGAAGAAAAAATCAATGCATTGTGACGACGATTTGAAAATGCAGGACAAAAATCATTTGACTTTGTATTAAGCTGCGTTTCATTTTGCACCACCCAACGTGTTGTATCATCTATCCAGTCAAGCGAAAGTGTGCACGCTTCAATCCCGATATCAGCAGCCGGATCAGAAGGGACAAGAACTTTATACTTCTTGAATTCGTCAATCGCTTTTAAATATTCGCCATTCATTTGTAATACCTGTGCTAGATAGAAATGCGCTTTGTCGTTCGGATGGCCCTGCGCAATTGCCCTGTAATACGTTTGCGCTGCCAATCCCCAGTTCGACATCATGCGATAACATTCTGCCTGCTGAAAATAATTGCGTGCTACTTCCGGTTTCGATTTTGTTTTTGCTAAAGCCGCTTTATAAGTTTGCAATGCTAAAAAGTATTGCTGCGAATTAAACTGCTGATCGGCTTGCTTTGCGGTTTGTGCTAAAACAAAAACAGGCAAGAGCAGCACAATTGTAAATAGTCGGATTCGTTTCATAAAATGAATTTTATAATTGGAGTGAGTTTTCGAAAATTTTCAGCAATAGAAAATGTTTGCCAACACCAACTGCAGAAGCTTCATGCAGCCGGTTTCTTTGCTGATCTGATCATATAACGTCGCAGGTCAAAAAAGTAACACCGGATATGAAGAGAAATTTACCACCCGCTTTTTTTTACACGTTGAATGGATACCTTTAGCCTTATAATACAATGAAAAGGTGAACAATTCAAAGCAGGATTATTTTTCTGTAATCGTTCTTTCGAAAAGAAAGCTGCTGTTGCTTTTTCTTTTTTCATTTTCACTGCAACAAGTTTCTGCGGGTCCACGCAAACCCAATTTGTACCGCGATGATTATTCTGAACCATCAGGATGGGTGCTGAATGTTCATTCTGTTTTTAGCTATTATCGTTATGATCCTCAACCGGGAAATTTTTCTGTTACATTTCCTTATGTATTGAATTCGAGAAATTTTCCCTCAGTTGCCACATCAAAAACATTCAGCTCCCAATCGCCGGATTTGATCGGGAATGGAAAATGGGTTTATCCTTCTATTGGTGTTGAAGCAGGAAAAGAAAATTTCACTGTTGAAGCACACCTTGGATTGTATCTTAAATATTGGTCTGATAATATTTATGGTGGTATAAATTATCGTTTCATCCTGAAAAGATTTCATCGCAACCCTGACTTACTCCGTTTGGGCGCAACTACATTACCGGGTAAAAAAAGAATTCGCCGGGCTGCTTCTTTCCCGGTAAAAATTTCTGCAGGCATTTTTTATTATCAGCCGATCTGGAAATTAGGAGATATTGACATCGGCGATAATCAAATCAAAGCGCTTGGTTATACGATGCAGCCGCTGGATTCGAATACTGTTGGCGGAGCTGGAAATGTGACTGTTTATTTTCACCAAAACATTCTTGCATTCAAACCCTCTTTGTCCATTGGTTTTAGTCCGCCGGGAAACAGAATTGATATTTCATTCAGCGTTTCACCGATTATAAATATTTCCGAGGTGGGCGGATTGCGTTTCTATTTGAATAATAATGGCGTTGTAGATTGGGTGCCAAGAAACGGCATTGATCCGCAGGCAGTAATTCCGCTGAATTCATTCGGACTGAACGCAACATTTAACGGTGAGAAAGTGGAAAGCACGCCATTTCATTTGAAGGCGACGATGTTTACGTTTAAGGTTGGGTTTAGGATTGTGAAATAAAAAAAGGAGAAACCATTTCTGATTTCCCCTTGTAATTTTTAAGCCAGGAACATTATTTCGTAAACAACAATTCCCTGTATTTCGGAAGCGGCCATGCGCTATCAGCAACCGCCATTTCTAATTTATCCACATGCTCGCGGATAATATCGAAATACGGTTTTACTTTATTGCAGTAATCATCTGCTTTAATTTTCCAGTCTTCGATATTGTTGGCTTGCCTGCGCGCTTCAATCATTTCATCCACATGGGTTTTGATTCCATTGATGTGTGAAGAAATATCGGTGATCATTTCGATCTGCATTTCAGCTGCTTTCTTAAACTCAGCTGCACCAAGCACTTCTTTTAATCCGCGAACATTCTCGATCAGTTTATTCTGGTAGCTCAATGCCGCCGGAATAATATCGCTCATTGCAATATCTCCCATGATGCGCGATTCGATCTGAATTTTCTTTACGTATGTTTCAAGGTAAATTTCATATCGTGCGTGCTGCTCGCGTTCTGTCAATACATTGTGACGGATGAACATGTCAATGTATTTTTTGTTCATCCACGATTCGAGTGCTTCCGGAGTTGTTTTGAAATTATTCAATCCGCGCTTCTTCGCTTCCACTACCCATTCTTCGCCATAACCATTTCCTTCGAAACGAACACGTTTGCTGGCCACGATATAATCACGCAACACCTGGAATATTGCTTCATCTTTTTCAATTCCTGTTGCGAGCAATGCATCCACATCTTTTTTGAAATGAATCAGCTGATCGGTCATGATCGTATTTACAACGGTCATTGCGCCTGAACAATTCGCAGAAGAACCAACAGCGCGGAATTCAAATTTGTTTCCTGTGAATGCAAATGGTGAAGTACGGTTGCGATCGGTATTGTCGAGAAGAATATCAGGGATCTTCCCGATGTTCAATTTCAATTGTGTTTTTTCATCAGGCGTCATTTTTCCGCTCTTCACTTTTTCTTCCAGCTCATTGAGCACAGCAGTTAATTGTGAACCAAGAAAAACCGACATGATCGCAGGAGGAGCTTCATTCGCACCGAGACGATGATCATTGCCTGCAGAAGCGATTGTTGCACGAAGCAAATCGTCATTGTCATGAAACGCCTTAATTGTATTGATAAAAAACGTGAGGAATTGCAAATTGGTTTTCGGCGTTTTACCCGGGCTCAATAAATTTTTTCCTGTGTTTGTTGCGAGCGACCAGTTGTTATGCTTTCCGCTTCCGTTCACTCCCGCATAAGGTTTTTCATGCAACAGCACGCAGAAATTATGACGGCGCGCTACTTTCTGCATCAAATCCATCAGTAATTGGTTGTGATCGACCGCAAGATTAATTTCTTCGAAGATCGGTGCGCACTCAAATTGATTCGGTGCAACTTCATTGTGACGTGTTTTGATCGGAATGCCGAGCTTGTGCGCTTCAATTTCCAGGTCGCGCATAAAAGAAGTTGCACGATCAGGAATAGAACCGAAATAATGATCGTCTAATTGCTGACCTTTTGCAGGAGCAGCGCCGAAAAGTGTGCGGCCTGTTGTTGCAAGATCGGGGCGGGCATTATACAATGCTTCGTCAACCAAAAAATATTCCTGTTCCCAGCCAAGCGTTGCAATAACCTTCGTAATATTTTTATCGAAATACTGGCAAACATCCACAGCAGCTTTGTCGAGCGCAGCAAGCGCTTTCAGCAATGGCGTTTTGAAATCCAGCGTATCGCCTGTATAAGAAACAAAAATCGTTGGAATGCAAAGTGTATCACCGATGATAAATGCCGGTGAAGTCGGATCCCAGGCCGTGTAACCGCGCGCTTCGAATGTATTGCGGATTCCGCCATTCGGAAAGCTGGAAGCATCCGGCTCCTGCTGCACCAGTTGACTGCCGCCAAAACGTTCGATCGCTTTTCCCCCTTCAACAGGTTCGAAAAATGCGTCGTGCTTTTCTGCAGTGGTTCCGGTCAAGGGCTGAAACCAGTGTGTATAATGTGTTGCACCTTTAGAAACTGACCAGCTTTTCATGCCGGAAGCAATTACTTCGGCCATATTACGGTCGATGCGTTCGCCTTTTTCTATGGCTGCCATGACAGTAGTATAAGCTGCTTCAGAAAGATGCAGGCGCATTGCGTCGCGTCCAAAAACATTCTCTCCATAATAAGCAGCAACGCCACCAGCCGGAGTTTCGATCTGGATGGGTTTACGGCTCAGGGATTCTTTAAGTGCTTCAAAGCGGATGTGTGACATAGAAAAGGTCTTTTTGTAAAATTCGGAGCAAATGTATCCAAAAAGCAGGGGGTGCAATTAAAAAAACTATTCTTTTTTGTTAACAGGTATGAAAAAATGGGGGTGCAACTTGAAAATTTAAAGTATTTATATTAATTCGACTTAAAATGTGAATTCACTTGTTCTACTAATCGTATCATATCGTATTTTTTCGAATCATATCGTATCAATAAAAATCATCGTATCATTATCGCATATTTACGAATATTATCGTATCGATTAGTTACTTATCGTATCACTGTCGTATATTTACGTATCAAATCGAATCAAATGACGCAGAACATCTATACGTTCACGCTTGAATTAGTAATGAAGCTAATTACCTCCATCAGCAGGGTAGATCGCTTTGATGCTTCGTGGACGACGATTGAAAAAAGAGAAGGCCAAACTTTACGTGAACTGAAATCCATTGCAACTGTCAAAAGCGTTGGAGCTTCTACTCGTATTGAAGGTTCTAAAATGACCGATGCTGAAGTGGAAGTGCTGATCGGAAAGCTGACGCGCTCTAAGTTGGAAGAAAGAGATGAGCAGGAAGTGGCAGGATATTTTGAAACGCTGGACCTGATTACGGAATTTTATCGTGACATAGAAATAACAGAAGGGAATATTAAAAATCTGCATAAGCTTTTATTGGCTCACGGAGAAAAAGACGAATGGCATCGCGGCGAATACAAACAAGTCAGCAATGCGGTAGAAGCCAATTATTCGGATGGATCAAAACAAATTATTTTTCAAACAGAAGAGCCGAGATTTCCAACGCAGGACGCAATGCGAAAATTAATTGCATGGTATAATGCTGATAGCGATACGCTGCCGGTTATAAAAGTTGCTGTGTTTGTCTATGATTTTTTAAGCATTCACCCTTTCCAGGATGGCAACGGACGACTTAGCCGATTGTTGGCAACGCTATTGTTATTACGTAATGGCTATTCATGGATACAATACATCAGCTTTGAGCATGAAATAGAAAATCGCAAAGCAGAATATTATCATGTGCTGATGCAAACGCAAAAACAAAGACCGGGTGAACAAATAGATCTGTGGCTTTCTTTTTTCCTGGACTGTTTGATAAATATCCAGGAGCAGCTGATGGGAAAATTGAAAATACAAAACCGAACTTCTACGCTGAGTCCGAAGGAAAAAACCATTTTATCCTTTATCGAAAATCATCCCGGCTGCAAATCGGGTGAAATAGCTAAGAAGCTGGATATTCCTTTGCCAACAGTTAAACGGATCGTTTCTATTATGCATAAGAATAATCTTATCGCAAAATATGGTGTGGGCGCCGGTACAAATTATGTGATGGAATAGAAATTAATCCCGCTTGATCGCCTCAGGTGGTGTAAGCGGGTTTATTTCATCCGGTTTCGGATCATCTTCTGTGGAAGCAATTTCAGGTTTTGAAGTATGATGCTCTTCGATTGAATTTAAACCGTCTTTTATTCCGCCGGTAATTTTCTCCGAAGCTCTTTTGATCTCATTGATTTCATCGCCGAGATTAATATCGCGTTGAAGATCTACTGTGCCTTTTTCAATTTCTTTCTGGATCTCTGCGGTGGCGTTTTTCATCTCGCGCATTCCTTTTCCAAATGCTCTTGCCATTTCGGGTAATTTATCCGCTCCGAAAAACAACAGCACTAAAAGCACGATGAGGAAAATTTCTCCGCCGCCAAGATTTAAAAACAAGACCAGGAAAGGTGAATGCATGGCTTTTTTCTGTCGTACAAAGTTAGGCATATAAATAGGTTGCCCAATGGCGCCAATAAAAAAAGCCGGCCTGAATAAACAGGCCGGCCTTCGGTGTATTGGTTAAAGAGATTTACGCTTTTGCAGGAATCGGAGCATCTTCTTTGCGGCGATCCAAATCAACTACGATTGGAGTAGCAATACAAAGTGAAGAGTAAGTTCCGATTACGATACCGATCAAAAGAGCGAATGAGAATCCGCGGATTGTTTCGCCACCGAAGATGAAGATGGAAAGCAATACGAAGAACGTGATCATCGAAGTATTGATGGTACGTGAAAGTGTAGAGTTCAAGGCGTAGTTGATCGTAGATGTTTTATCCATGTTTCCGAGATTCTTTCCTTGTGCAGAAAGGAATTCACGAATTCTGTCGAATACAACGACGGTATCTGTCATGGAATATCCCATTACCGTAAGGATCGCGGCGATAAAATGCTGATCCATTTCGAGTGGGAAAGGAAGAATACCATCGAAGATCGTGTAGCAGGAAAGAATGATCAATACATCGTGGAAAAGCGCGGCAACCGCACCTAAACCGTACTGCCATTTTCTGAATCGGAAGAGGATGTATAAGAACATCAGGATGCAGGAAACGACAATTACGATAATGGATTTTGCGATCAATTCATTCGCAATCGTTGGTCCGATCTTGACGCTGCTCATTTGCGTGTATTTCACATCAGGACCGACCGCTTTTTGAATTCCTGCATAAAGCTTCCTGGAAACTTCAGTATCCACTGCAGAATCTACATCAGCTGCTTTGTAGTTGGTTGTGATCTTCAGCTGCGCATCGCCACCTGCAGTTTTTACTTCAGGACGAACGCCGAATTCAACAGCAAGCGCATCGCTGATCTTTTCACGGTCAACATCTTTGTCGAAACGAACAGTGTAAGAACGTCCACCGCTGAAATCAACACCTTGCGAGAAACCATCATTCTTGATGTAGAAAATAATTCCAAGGAGAATAATGCTTGCAGAGAAGATGTAATATTTCTTCCTGTTGCCAACGAAATCAATTTTCTTGTTACGAAGAATATTTTCTGTTGCAGGAACAGAGAATTTGATCTTCTGATCTTTTTTCAGCATCCAGTCGAAAATCAAACGAGTGATGAAAATCGCGCAGAATAGTGAAGAGATGATACCGATGATAAGTGTAGTAGCAAAACCCTGAACCGGTCCTGATCCGAAAGCATAAAGGATAACACCAAGAATAAGAGTTGTCAAATTCGAGTCAAGAATGGAAGACATCGCATGTTTGTAACCATCGGCAATCGCATTTGAAATACTTTTTCCTTCGCGCAATTCCTCACGCACACGTTCAAAAATAAGAATGTTCGCATCCACCGAAAGTGCAATCGTAAGTACAACACCTGCAATTCCAGGGAGTGTAAGGACCGCACCGAGTGAGCTGAGAATTCCCATGATAAAGAATACGTTCACAAACAAAGCGATGTCAGCAACCCAACCTGCTTTGTTGTAATAGAATCCCATATAAATAAGAACCACGATCAACGCAACGATAAACGAGATCATTCCAGAGCGGATCGCTTCTTTACCAAGTGTGGGCCCGATAACTGTTTGTTCAATAATATTTGTCGGGGCAGGAAGCTTACCTGTGCTGAGAACGGTTACAACATCATCAACTTCTTTAATAGAGAAAGCACCTGTAATAGAAGAAACACCACCGGTAATTTCTCCGTTTACATTCGGGTAAGTATAGACGAATCCGTCAAGCACGATTGCAACGCTGCGATCGATATTCTTTTTAGTAAGACGTGCCCAGTCTTTTGTTCCCTGTGCATTCATCGTCATGGAGATTTCAGGATAACCTGAACCGCCCTGTGAATTGAATACTTTTCTTGCTTCAGTCACCACATCACCTGTCATAGAAGCGCGAAGTGTTTTGTCATCCGCTTTTAAAGCAATAAGAGAAAGGAAAGGCTGACCAGCATCTGTAGATTGTGGTTTTGCTGTCCATGCCAATCGCAATTGTGGAGGGAACATCGATTTGATTTCCGGGCGACGAAGCATTGCTCCGATTTTGCCGGTATCTTTTGTCAGCACGCCGAATACCAGTGGCCCTTTGCCTTCCGGATCCGTGTTCTGCATGATTACGTAATCGCCAAAAGGACTACGCTGTTTTTTATCTGCTCCGACTTTTGATGTATCGGTTCTGTTCTTATTAATGCTGTCGATGACAACTCTTGTGCTGTCGAATTTCGCCTGTGCAGCTGCGGCAATTTTTACTGAATCAGCCTTGTTCTTTGCTTCTTTATAATTTACCGCCCTGATTAGAGAAGAATCGTAACGAAGCGAATCAATTTTGTAACCCATTGAAACCATTAATCTTTCGTTCGCCGCACCTAATACCTGTGCGATCTCAGAGAAATTATAGGTTTCATAAAATTCAAGATTCGCCTGGCCTTGAATAAGCTTTTTCACACGCTCTTCATCTTTAACACCAGGAAGCTCGACAAGAATTCTGTTGGTTCCTTTTAAGTGCTGAATATTAGGTTGCGCAACACCAAACTGGTTAATACGTGTTTCAAGTACATTTTTTGCATTTTCAACCGAATTGTCTGCCTCTTTGCGAATCGCATCAGTAACCTGCTCATCCGTAGAATTGTAGGTAATATCGTATGGCTTTAACTGCGCAGATGCTCCGAACAAACTTGACAGGCGGCCTTGCGGTTTGATCTTTTTGTATTCACGTGCAAAAAGAGTTACGAAATCCGTACGTTCAGTTTTCTGAGCAGCAGTTGCGTTTTTTATCGCCTGGTCAAAAGGAACATCGTTAGTTCCATTTGCAAGCGCTCTTACAACGTCGGGCGTTGATACCTCAAGGGTAACGTTCATACCGCCTTTTAAGTCAAGACCTAAATTCAGCTCTTTGTCTTTACAGCTTTCATACGTGTAAAGTCCGAGATAAATTTTCTTTCCCGCGATCGAATCGTGCAGGTAGAAACGCTCACGGGCGGAGATAATAGAGTCAATGATTTCGCGCTCTGTAACGGCATTGCCGTTGGCACGGGCTTTAACCCAATTAGCGATAGCTGGCAGCTTAATATAAGTTTCGCCATACTGATGCGCTTTTTTCTCCCATTTTCTTGTTACAAATGAGAAAGAGAGATAAAACAGACAGCTCAGCGCCATTAAAATGGCGAAAATCCGGATAGCACCTTTGATGTTTTGCATAGTTGTATTACTGAATTCCAGTAGAAATGAAGCCTATAGGGGCAGCTATTCTAAAAATAGAGGGTGCAAATATATAAGAAAAACCTAACACGCCAATTTCAAATGTCTGCTCCTTAATATACGTATGTTAAAAAGCACAGGAATTTGCCCGGAATACCGATTGTTCCGTAAAACGCCGATTTTGGGTTATATTTGTTTCTCTCCCGTTTCATTCACTACTCATCGCTAATTTCCCGTCATGCGGACGATATTTTCACTTATTTCCGGCTTGCTTTTTTTGGGTGCCGGAATCCTTCAAGCGCAGACTACTGTAGGCTTTTCGAGGGTTGACACGGTGCCGGTTTATGTCAATAATAGTCCATTACTTTTCCCTTGGGCGGGCGGAATTAATTTTTGCCAGTTCTCAGATATTGACCTTAACCAGGACGGAATTCCCGATTTATTCGTTTTTGACCGTTCCGGAAATAAAATCACGACATACATTAATAATGGTACCGCCAACCAGGTCGATTATGTGCTGGCCCCTCAATATGTCAGCAAATTCCCGAAAATGCACGATTGGGCGCTGCTACGGGATTATAATTGCGATGGCAAAATGGACATTTTCACCTGTACCATAGCAGGATTTTCACTTTACAAAAACACTTCAACGCTTGTCACCGGCTTGCAATTCCAGCTGGAAAAATCGATTGTGAATACCAATCGCTCTCCGAACAGCTCAAATTTCATGGGAAATCTTTTTGTAAGCCAGGTTGATCTTCCTGCCATCCGTGATATAGATGGTGATGGCGATTTAGACATCCTGACTTTTGAAAATGGCGGTAATAAAGTAGAATACCATAAAAATATGAGCATGGATTTATATGGTATCTGCGATAGCGTTGCTTACATCACGAGCACAAATTGCTGGGGCGAATTCACAGAAAATGCTGTTAATTCCAGTGTGGTTTTTAATACAAGCTGTCCTGCGGTTCCGATTGCGCCACATCAAAACGCTGCTGCCATGCGCACCACTGCACATGCAGGATCTTGCCTCGAGTGCATTAATATTGAAAACGATGGCGACCAGGATATTCTATTAGGCGATGTCAGCAATCCGAATATTACATTTTTGCGAAACGGCGGAACGAACACGTATGCAATAATGGATATGCAGGATGATTCGTTTCCTGTTTACGATTCTCCATTAAACCTCGATGTGTATGGGTGCGGATTTCATCTTGATGTAAATAATGATGGAATAAAAGACATTTTATTTTCACCCAATGCGCCGAACACTTCAGAAAATTTTCACAGCAGCATTTATTACCGTAACACAAATTCAAATACGGATGTTGCTGTAACGTATGTGCAAAATGGTTTCCTGCAGGATTCAATGATCGATGTTGGCGAAGGAACTTATCCTGTGTTTTTCGATTATGATAATGACGGCGATCAGGATCTTTTTGTTGGTAATTACGGTTATTACCAAACTGCCGGACCTTATCAGTCGCAGATCGCACTTTTCAAAAACACAGGAAGCTCAACGGCTCCATCCTACACATTGATCACGCGCGACTTTGCAAATATTCATGCGAATGTTCCTTCTATCATCGGCATGGCGCTTACGTTCGGTGATCTGGATAATGATGGTGATAAAGACATGATCATCGGAGACTTTACAGGAAGGTTGAATTATTTTGAAAAGCAACCCGGTCCTGCCGACAATTTTGTTTTTGTTTCTTCTTTTTACCAGGCGATAGATATAGGAAATTATGCAGCGCCACAATTGATCGATGTAGATCGAGATTCAAAGCTTGATCTTTTGATCGGCGAACAAATCGGATCAATTAATTATTATCATAATGACGGAACAGTAAATGCGCCTGTTTTTAATTTGGTCACCACCACATTCGGCTCTGTGCGTGTAAATCAAATCGGCTACACAACAGGATTCAGCACACCTTGTATGTATGACGATAGTGGTAATTACATTTTACTCGTTGGCTCAGAGCGCGGATGGATAAACCGGTACGATAATATTGACGGAAATCTTACAGGCATATTTACACGAAGCGATTCGATGTACATAAGCATTTACGAAGGTGGAAAAGTTGTTCCAGCAGTAGCTGATGCGAATAACGATGGTTTGTACGATGTTGTGATTGGAAATTATGCGGGCGGACTTTCCATGTTTTATGGTGATACAACTGTATTTACCGGTGAAGCAGAATTGCAGCGGCTTACTTCATTTTCACTTTTTCCTAATCCGGCTAATGAAAGTATTGTAATAAAAACTGCGAAAGAAACTCAAGGAAAACAGATTTTCATTATCCACGATCTTTCAGGCAAAGAAATTCTTCGCAGAGAAATCTTTTCTCAGCAAACTACAATCAGTGTGGCGGATTTACCTGTGGGAATGTATATCTGCACATTGCTGGATGAAAATGGGTACGCGGGAAACAGCAAATTAATTATCAGCAGGTAAAATGAAATTCTTATTAATAGCTGCGTTTATTTTCTGTGCAGGATTTCTTCATGCGCAAACGCAATTTGTTCGCAAGGACAGCATACCGGTCTTTCAGAATAATCAGCAATTAAATCACGCGTGGACCGGCGGAATTAATTCGGCACAATTTTCTGAGATCGATTTGAACCTGGATGGTATAATGGATCTTTTTGTTTTTGATCGGACAGGAAATAAGATCTCCACGTTCATTAATTCCGGAACGCCGAACCAGGTTGCGTATGTTGCAGCAATGGAATACGTTTCAAAATTCCCGCGCATGCACGATTGGGTTTTGCTCCGCGATTATAATTGCGATGGCAAGATGGATATTTTCACTTCCAACGCCAGCAAGATACAGGTGTATAAAAACACTTCGAGCGTAGCAACCGGATTGCAATTTCAATTGGTCACGCAAAATATTCTCGCCAATCTTACGCCCAACAGCACAAACAATATCAACCCGATCAATGTAAGCTGGATTGACATTCCTGCTATTCGTGATGTTGATGGCGACGGCGATCTTGATATTTTAAATTTTGGTGTGAATGCGATACAAATTGAGTTTTACAAAAATCGCAGCATGGACCTTTACGGAATCTGCGACAGTTTAAATTTTACCCTGGAAGCGCTTTGCTGGGGAGAATTTACCGAAAGTCAGAATGATGCAACGCTTACATTAAATACGCCATGCACTGCGCCGCCTGTTCAACCGCATGATCAATACCACAATGCATTTTTACATGCAGGCTCTTGCCTCGAATGTATAAATACAGATGGTGATAACGACCAGGATCTTTTGGTTGGTGATTTGAGCAATATTTACATCAACCTCGTCAGGAATGGTGGAAACAATTCTTTCGCGCTTGCCGATTCGATAGATAATTTTTATCCGGGTTACGATACGGCAATGGCGCTGGAAATTTTCGGCTGCGGATTTCATCTTGATGTAAATAATGATGGAGAACGCGATATTTTGTTTTCACCAAATGCGTTAAACACTTCGGAAAATTTTAAAAGCGTTTGGTATTATCAAAACACCGGAACAAATAATGCAGTTCAATCGCATTTCATTCAACGGAATTTTTTGCAGGAGAAAATGATTGAAGTCGGCGAAGGTGCGTATCCTGCGTTTTTTGATTTCGATGGTGATGGTGATGAAGATCTTTTTGTTGGAACAAGAGGTTATTATTCACCGGCAGGAATTGCAGATTGTATGCTGGCTTGTTATAAAAATACGGGCACGAATGCAAACCCTGTCTTCACACAATTTACATCCGACTTCGCAGGAATTTTTGCCGGCGGATTAAACATGAGTGGAATGGCGCCTGCGTTCGGTGATCTGGATGGCGATGGTGATGCGGATATGCTGCTCGGTGATGTAAATGGCAAGATGAATTTTTTCAGGAAAGATCCCGGTAACGATACCAACTTTGTGCTCGCGCAGACTTTTTATATGGGCATTGATGTTGGAAGTTTTGCAGCACCACAAATTGTCGATGTTGACCGCGACGGTAAAAATGATCTGCTCATCGGAGAACAAACAGGCAATGTGAATTATTATCACAACGACGGAACAAGCGCGATTCCTGTTTATTCGTTGGTCACCGCAGTTTTCGGAAATGTAAATGTTACACAAACCGGGTTTACCACAGGTTATGCAACACCGGTTTTGTATAACGATAGTGGCGCGTATGTTTTGCTTGTCGGTAGTGAGCGCGGATTTCTTTTTCGCTATGATGATATTGATGGAAATCTAACCGGCGCTTTTACGCTGACCGATTCATTATACGTCAGCTCGTATGAAGGCGGAAGAATTGCTCCATCCATTGGTGATTTAAATAACGATGGATGGTTTGATGTTATCATTGGAAACTTAGCAGGCGGCGTTTCTCTTTTCTACGGTGATAACACGGTTGGGCTGGAAGAGAATTTTGCAGGAACAAATTTTGAATTGTATCCTAATCCTGCAACAACAAATGTCGTGGTGAAAATCCCTCTGATTGCCGGCGAAGAAAATCAATTCATACTTTTTGATCTTGCAGGAAAAAAAATAATGCAACAAACTATTTTCGATCAGCAAACAAACATTGCTACCGATCAACTTTCAAATGGAATTTACATTTGCACATTTACCAATTCCCGCGGATTTACGACAAGTAAAAAATTAGTCATTAGCAGGTAAACAATATGCGTACTCTACTTTTCTCATTTCTGTTTTGCGTTTCACTTACGATAAATGCGCAGATTCAATTCATCCGTAAAGACAGTGTGCCCGTAACAGTCAATTTACAGGCGCTTGATTTTCCGTGGGCGGGTGGAATTAATTACGCGCAATTTTCCGAAATCGACCTGGACCAGGATGGCACGATGGATCTTTTTGTATTTGACCGGACAGGAAATAAGATCACCACTTACATTAATAACGGAACACCGAACCAGGTTGATTATTCCATCGCACCGCAATACATTACAAAATTTCCGCTGCTGCACGATTGGGCGATCCTGCGCGATTATAATTGCGATGGCAAGATGGATATTTTCACTGCATACACGGGATCATCGCCGGGAATTTCTATTTGGGAAAATACTTCGACGATGGCAACCGGAATATCATTTCAGCTCGTTGCAAATCCGCTTAAAACAAACGTTACACCAAACAGCACAAATACAATCAGCACACTTTGGGTAACGAATGTTGATATTCCTGCTGTGCGTGATATAGATAATGATGGTGATCTTGATGTGCTCACGTTCGACGGCTCAGGCGTGCAGGTTGAATTTCACCGTAATTATTCGAAAGAAAATTTCGGCACTTGTGATAGTCTCAGGTTTCAGCTCGAATCACAATGCTGGGGGAAATTTTCCGAAAATACGCTGAATGCAAATTTGAATTTAAATGTGAATTGTCCGCTGCCGCCAATTGCAAATCCTGATCCGCTTCCGAGTGTGCTACACAATATGCACAATGGTTCTTGTCTTGAATGCATCAACACCGACAACGACAGCGACCAGGATTTGCTCATCGGTGATCTTTCAAGTCAATACATTGCATACACGAGAAATGGTGGCGATACTGCGAATGCGCTGATGGATACAGTTGATACGCGGTATCCGAATTACGATTCAACTGTCACAGCAAACATCTGGAATTGCGGATTCCATCTCGACGTTGACAATGATGGTAATAAAGACATTCTTTTTTCACCGAATGCGCCGAACTCTTCTGAAAATTTTAAGAGTGTGTGGTATTATCATAACACTAGCACAAACATGGATGTGCGGGCACAATTTGTTCAGAATAATTTTTTGCAGGATAATATGATTGAAACCGGCGAAGGTGCTTTCCCGCGTTTTTTCGATTATGATAATGACGGTGATGATGATCTTTTCATTGGCAATTATGGCTATTACAGCAGCTCCGGAACGTATCCGTCGAAAATTGCACTTTATAAAAACATCGGCACTACAACTACCGCATCATTCAAATTAGAGACCGATGATTTTATTGATTTGTATGCGAATACTTCAAACCTGCTTTGCCCTGTTCCTGCGTTTGGCGATCTTGACGGCGATGGTGATGAGGACATGGTGATCGGCGATGCGAGCGGGAAGTTGCATTACTACAGGAAAGATCCGGGACCGGCAGATAATTTCATTTTTGTATCAAGTAATTATAGTGGAATTGATGTGGGAAATTATTCAACACCACAACTTGTTGATGTAGACCGCGACGGAAAACTGGACATGCTCATTGGCGAACAAAGCGGGACTGTAAATTATTATCGTAATACCGGCACAACAACTGTTCCTGCATTTGCTTTGACATCCGGATTTTTCGGAAGTGTGAATGTCAGCCAGGTTGGTTTTACAACAGGTTACAGTGTTCCTTACCTGTGGGATAATTCTGGTTCGTATACTTTGCTTGTTGGCTCGGAACGCGGTTTTCTTTTTCGCTATGATAATATTGACGGAAACCTTAGCGGCAGTTTTACATTGACAGATTCATTGTACGTTAGCTCGCGTGAAGGACTTCGCATTGCGCCATGGATGGGTCATTTGAATAACGATACACTTCCTGAATTGATCATCGGAAATTATGCAGGTGGTGTTTCTTTATTTTTTGGTGATGTAATTAATAGTGTGAATGAATTCGCTTTGGGTTTTGCTTTTGGACTTTATCCGAATCCGACTGCAACAAATTTCACACTCAATAATCCGCTTCCACAAAAAGAGCTTCCTGCTACTTTCTCGATTATGAACATGGAAGGACAAATTATTCTGACAAAACCAATCAATTCTTCCAGTGAACAAATCGATGTAGTCTCATTTCCTGCAGGAATTTACATTTGCCGTTTGCAATCTAAATCAGGAATGGTTTCCCATCAAAAGCTGGTGATCAGTAAATAATTTTTATGATGAGCGGTAAATCGGCGTAATAAGAATTCTATACCTTTGATTCAAATAGCAGCACGTGCGTAATTATTTCGGTCGTTTTATTGCCACCATTTTGCTTGCAGCTTTTTCGGCCTACCTGGTTCCGAAAGAGCTTGTGCATGCATGCTATGTGCATGAAGACACGCATGAAGCTTCCTGCTCCAATAAAGAGCATACATTAGGAACACAACATATTCATTGCGATTTCCTTTCCTATGAAGCATCACTTTATACTGCTTCATCTTTTACAGCCTGTCCTGTTTCTTACGAACGTGCTTTTGCTTTCATTTCAACTGAACCTGAACAGGCAGGGATAACAGTTACATTTCACCCTTCCCTCCGCGGTCCGCCCGCTTTGATTTAAATCAAAAAAATAATTCTGCGCAGACCGTTTTCTAAATAGAAAATAGCTTGCCAATGTTTTTTATTTAAATCAAATTGAAATGACACGCAACTTAATTTTCATTCTATTACTCCTGATTTTCCATTCCACATTAAAAGCTGATCCCGGTGGCGCAACACTTACCGGTAAGATCACAAACAAAACAGATAATACGCCATTGGTCAGCGCAGTTGTTTATTTCCCTGATCTGAAAAGTGGCGCATCAACCGATCTGAACGGACAATACAAAATCACGAATCTTCCTGCCGGAACTTTCCTTGCACAGATCTCGCTTCTCGGTTATGCAACGATCACACAAAAAATTACGCTGACAGAAAATACATTTCTTGATTTTCAGCTTGAACCTTCCGTTACTGAAATGGTTGGTGTAGTGATCACCGGACAGTCTGCTTCCTCCGATCCGAAGCACACGCCTACTCCGATCACGGTGATAACAAATGCGCAGCTGCAACAAAATGCTTCAGGAAATATTATTGATGCTGTTGCAAAACAACCCGGCATTTCTCAATTAGGTACTGGTCCCGGAATTTCAAAACCTGTTATCCGCGGACTCGGATATAATCGCGTTGTAGTTGTGCATGATGGAATTCGCCAGGAAGGACAACAATGGGGTGATGAGCATGGAATTGAAATTGATGGAAATTCTGTTGACCGGATTGAAATTCTGAAAGGCCCTGCAAGTTTGAGTTACGGATCGGATGCGATGGCAGGCGTGATAAATATTATATCGGCGCAAACATTGCCTGCGGGAACAATTACCGGGAATATTTTTACAAATTATCAATCTAATAATGGATTGTATTCAACATCACTCAATAACGCGGGAAATTTAAATGGCTTTATCTGGGATGCGCGGCTTAGCACAACATCTGCGCATGATTATAAAAATAGATATGATGGTGGTGTTTTTAATTCGCGCTACTCGCAGGAAAGTTTCAGCGGCTTAATCGGTTTGAATAAATCCTGGGGTTATTCGCATCTCAGCTTCAGCTCGTATCATATGCTGACAGGAATTCCGGAAGGGGAACGGGATAGCTTAACGGGAAGATTCGTGCAAGAAATCCGTTTGAATGATTCTGCTTCCGCTTTTGGAATTGTGAGTGATTCGGATTTGCGTTCTTATGCAATGACAACACCGCATCAGGATATCCGGCATTATAAAGTGACATTGAATAATTGTTTTATCATTAAGGAAGGACTTTTAAAAACAACATTTGCATTCCAGCAAAATCAGCGTAAAGAATTCGGCGATGTTTTTAATCCGGATCAGTACGGATTGTTTTTCCTCATGAACACAATCAATTACGATGTTCGATATATTTTCCGTGAAAAAAATCAGGCGCAGATTTCCACGGGTATAAATGGAATGCAGCAACAATCGCAAAATGAAGGGACAGAATTTTTAGTTCCCGAATACAGCTTGTTTGACATTGGCGGATTTGTCATTGCAAAAAAATCGTGGGAGAAGTTTGATCTCAGCGGCGGAATCCGTTATGATATTCGCATGCAAAAATCGACTGATCTTTATTTGGATACGAACGGAGCAGAAACACAAAATCCGGATGCGAATTCGTTCCACCAGTTTACTGCATTTAATTCTACATTTTCCGGCATTTCAGGAAGCGTTGGTTTTGCTTACCAGGTTTCTGAAAAGATGTATACCAAAATGAATATTTCGCGTGGTTACCGTGCTCCTAATATTGCAGAGCTTGGAGCGAATGGTGAACATGAAGGAACGCTTCGTTATGAGATCGGCGATCCGGATTTGAAAGCAGAAACAAGCACACAAATCGATTTTGCTTTTGGTTTTGATTCAGAACATTTTTCAGGTGAGGTTGATATTTTCGGAAATGATATCCAGAATTTCATTTTTCTTGAAAGAGTGAATAATGTAAATGGAAATGATTCGGTTATTGACGGAATGCAGGTATTTAAATTCGTTCCGGGGCATGCGCAATTATATGGTGGAGAAATAACATTTGATATTCATCCTCACCCACTCGATTTCCTGCACTTCGAAAACACATTTGGTTTTGTAATTGCACAGCAACCGAATTCAACTGAATCAACAAAATATCTTCCTTATACACCTGCTCCTGTTTTCCGTTCGTTGCTTCGCGCTGACATGAATAAGCAATGGAAATTTCTCCGCAATGGCTATATTAAAATTGAAGCAGAAAGTTTCTTTGCACAAAATCGGATTTATTCTGAAATGAATACGGAAACAAAAACTCCCGGATATTTTCTCCTGAATTTCGGTACGGGAACAGAATTCATGCACAAAGGAAAAATTATTTGCTCTTTAAATCTTTCCGTAAATAATCTTGCAAACGTTGCTTATCAGAATCACCTGAGCCGGTTAAAATACAGCGCTCCGAATTATGCAACCGGTCGGAATGGAATTTATAATATGGGAAGAAATGTAAGCATCAAATTGAATATTCCGCTATATCTTAAAAAATCACAATCCTGATTTCGTTATGCTTTACCAATGTATACCAGCTAAAAAATCAGCGGAAACTCCGTACCTTTAATATGGTATAGTTATCCCTATTAAATTTTTAACCGTGCGAAAAAGACTCTTTCTTTTTTCTTCCCTCATGTTGGTTCTTACGGCAATTGTGTACACCGGCTGCAAGCGTGATGTTCCTGTGATCGATTTGGTGTCGGCGCAATATCCTGCAAAGATCGGGAACATTATTCTCACGCAATGCGCAGTATCCGGTTGTCACAATACTTTGAGTAAGGATGCAGCTGCCGGACTTGACCTTACTTCGTGGAGCACCATGATGCAGGGCGATAGAAACGGCGCAGTTTGTATTCCGTATGCTGCAGATTACAGCACGATGTTTTTATATACAAATACGCATAGCGATCTCGGTGCAATGGCCGAACCTACTATGCCTTTAAATGGAGATCCGCTTTCTCGTGAGCAGGTAAAAACAATTCGCGACTGGATAAACGCAGGCGCACCGAATGCGGATGGATTTGTAAAATGGTCTGATAATCCCAATAGACAAAAACATTACGTCACCATGCAAGGTTGTGATGTGGTTTGTGCTATCGATGCAGAATCTAAATTACAAATGCGTTACATTCCTGTCGGAGCAACTTCATCGGTTGAATCGCCGCACAACATAAAAATTTCTCCCGATGGTTTGTATTGGTATTGCTCATTTACCGCAGGCCGTTATTTAGAAAAACACCGCACCAGCGATGATGCATTAGTTGCGCGGATTCTTTTAGGTCCTACAGATTCAGCAGCTGCGGGAAGCTGGAATACGTTTTCTATCTCTCCCGATTCACGTTATGCATGGGTTATCGACTGGAGTCCCGCAGGAAGAATTGCGTGGGTAGATTTACAAACCAATACATGGCGACAAACGTACCAGGGAAGCGGACTTTATATTCAACCACATGGTTCAGTTGTGAGTCCGAATGGCCAGTATTTATATGTAGCACCAACCACAGGAAATTTTATTTACAAGATCGATATCAGCGTTCCGCAATTTCCTTCCGATGAGCACATCATCATTAACGGTGATCCGTTTGAATCTACAAGTCCACAATTAGAAAACAGCCATGATCTTTTGTTGAGTCCCGACGGCACAAAACTTTTTGTCACCTCGCAGCATTCAAATAAAATACGCATTCTTGATCTCGCCACCGATCAGCTGGCGGGAACAGTTGATGTAGGAACGTATCCGCAGGAAATGGCAGTTTCAACTAATCTTTCCACACCTTATTTATATGTAACGTGCATGGAAGATACCGCAACATATCCCGGCTATCGTGGTTCGGTTGCAGTAATTAACTGGATGACTTCAAGCTTAATCACAACTGTCAATACCGGTTACCAGCCACATGGAATTTCAGTGGACGATGACAGGAAAATTGTTTTTGTTGCCAACAGGAATGTCATGCCGGGCGGACCATCTCCGCATCACAGCACAAGCTGCATTGGGCGCAATGGGTATTTTACGCTCATCGATATGAATACGAATACATTTATCCCCGGAAGCAAAACAGAATTGATTGTAGATCCATATAGTGCAGTATACAGGCGATGAAAGAAGAGCATGCAATAGTTTTATTCGATGGCGTTTGCAATTTCTGTAACGATCGCATCAACTTTGTTATCAGGCACGATAAAAAAGATTATTTCCGTTTTGCCGCGCTTCAATCAGACACCGGAAAAAAAATTCTCGCCGATCACGGAATTCACATGCCCGATCCCGATACATTTATTTTGGTAGAGAACGGAAAAACATACGATCGAACCACAGCAGCATTACGCATTGCAAAAAAGCTGGATGGAATGTGGCCCGCGATGTATGCGTTTATTATCGTGCCGCCATTCCTCCGCGATCTTGTTTATAAAGTCATCGCAAAGAATCGTTACAAATGGTGGGGCGAAAAAGAATCCTGCATGATCCCCACACCCGAAGTAAGAATGAAATTTCTGTAATTTTTGGTGTTGAGTATTGAGTACAATTCATAAGCTACCACACATTGTCCCAATACTCAATACACAATACCCAATACTACTTCTTCCTTCCAACTTTCTTCTTCACAACCCTCTTCACTTTCTTCAACGGTTTTTTCTTTACAGGCAAGCTCATCGTCAGCATTTTTTTGCTGTAATCAATCACCGCTTTATATTCCTGCATGATATCGCTTCCAACAACTGCATCAATCGGTTTTAATCCGATAGCAATATAAGTTTGGTTCACATGGCTAAGATCAAGCACCACGCCGTGATAATTCAAAATATCAACCTTACCTATTGATAATTTATTCAGCAAAATGGCATGACTTTGCATCGAAGCAGTTCCTAAACCTGTCGACATACGATCATGCTCCGTCAGCTTTTCTTTTTTGAGAAATGCATCAATGCGTGTCTTATCAAAAACAGTTTTAGAAGCGCCGGTATCAATTATGGCATTCGCAATTTTGCCATTGATCTTTATTTTCACCTGCAGATGAAATCCATCACCTTCAATATTCAGTAAACGAATCGGAATTTTAATTGCCATAGAAAAAAATGTGCTAATGTGCTAATGTGCTAATCAGGTATTGTATTAGCAAATTAACCCATTAGCACATTAGCAAATTGTTTTTTTATGCAGTGATGTTCATGCCATCCAGCACGCTCATTACTTCTTTAACTGCTTTTGCCGAATCTTCGAGCAATTTTTTCTCTTCTGCATTCAGCTTCAGCTCAATGATTTTTTCAATTCCGTTTTTGCCAAGCACCACAGGAACGCCGAGATAAATATCTTTCATTCCGTATTCGCCGTTCAGCAATGCACAAACCGGGAAAATTCTTTTCTGATCGCGAACAATTGCTTCAACCATTTGTGCTGCAGCAGCACCCGGCGCATACCAGGCCGATGTTCCGAGAAGGTTTACAATTTCTCCGCCACCTTTTTTAGTGCGCTCGATAATTGCATCAAGCTTATCTTTTTCGATCAATTCTGTAACAGGAATTCCGCCAACAGTTGTGTAACGTGGAAGCGGAACCATGGTATCTCCGTGTCCACCCATCAAAACAGCCTGGATATCTTTCGGAGAGCAATCCAACGCTTCGGCAAGGAATGCGCGGTAACGGGCAGTATCAAGAATGCCGGCCATACCAAATACTTTGGAAGAAGGCATTTTAGCTGTCAGGTAAGCGCAGTAAGTCATTACATCGAGTGGATTAGAAACGATGATAATGATGGCGTTAGGTGAATGTTTAACAATATTTTCTGTAACCGATTTAACAATTGCAGCGTTGGTTGAAATTAAATCGTCGCGGCTCATGCCCGGTTTACGTGGCAAGCCTGATGTAATAACCACTACATCTGAATTCGCTGTTTTGGAATAATCATCTGTTGATCCTTTTACGCGTGTATCGTAAAGGTTGATCGGGGAAGTTTGCCAGATGTCAAGGGCTTTTCCTTCGGCAAAATTTGGTTTTATGTCGACAAGAACCAGCTCATTGCAAAGTTCTTTATGTGCAATTACATCGGCGCATGTTGCACCTACGTTTCCTGCGCCTACTACGGTAACTTTCATATTATTGTTTTTATCGGTGTAAGATTACGAATTTCCGGGGTTTTATTTAACGGCATCAAAATTAGAAATTGCGAGACACCAAAAGCTATTTAATGAATAATTTTTATTGCCACTCATCCTGCATTTCTTCCGTTCTGTGAACACACACGACCATTGGCATGCTTTTTACTACCACTTATCAAACAGACGCAACTTTTTGGTCAACTCTCGTATACTTGTAACGCATGAAATCTCCCCGATTCCAGCATCTCGCCTTTTTGTGTTGTTCGCTTTTTTGTGGGCTAAGTGTCTTTGCTCAAAATCCAACAAACCAGGATTGCCTGAATGCTATTCCGATTTGCCAGAATATATATTCCACAACTGTATCGTACAGTGGTGAAGGCACCTTTCCAAACGAAATTAATAACGGTTCATCCTGCCTGGGGTCAGGCGAGCTGAATGACGTCTGGTACACGTTCACCGTGCAAGCCAGTGGAAACCTGAATTTCATGATAACTCCGAACAATAGTGCGGATGATTATGACTGGGCCGTTTATAACCTCACAAATAACAGCTGCAACGACATCCTCACCAATCCAGGACTGGAAGTAAGCTGTAATTTTTCTGCAACACCGGGAATTACCGGGCCAAACGGCGGATCGACAATGACTTCGCAGCCTGCATCAGGAACTCCGCATAACCAGGTAGTGCCGGTTATTGTCGGACAAACCTATGTGGTTAACGTCAGCAATTTCTCTTCTACACAGAATGGCTACACCATTAATTTCGGTGCGTCTTCAGCCACTATTTTCGACAATATTCCTCCGCAAATTGTATCCGTTTCAAATCCCGGATGTGGTGGTAATACATTGACAGTTACGTTCTCAGAAAATATTCTGTGCAACACGGTCCAGGCTTCCGATTTCAGCTTCACGGGTCCGGGTGGTCCTTATACAGTAACAAATGTTTCTTCCGTCGCCTGCTCACAAGGAGCGCAATATGATAATGTATTTACGTTCACCATTGCCCCTAATATTTCTGCAGCCGGAATCTACACCGCAAACCTCGTAGGACCTGTAACAGATCTTTGTGGGAACGTTGCTATTTTCCCTGCATCATTGCCATTTACTGTCGGCTCATTTACCTATACACATTCCTCAACACCGGGAGCTTGCGTTGCACCAACAGGAACCGCTACTGTATCAACAACCGGCGGCGGACCATTCACCTATACATGGGTGCCGAACGTTTCCAATACAAATTTTGCTGTCGGTTTAGCGGCAGGCGTGTATTCAGTTACAATCGTTGATCAGTCAACCGGCTGCACAGCACTTGACACAATTCATGTAATGGCAAATAATACGCTGAATGTAAATACATCATGGAGCGATTCTATTTGTCCGGGGCAGCAATGCACGATGAATGCAAGTGTCCTTGCAGGAACTCCTCCGATCGCGTACAACTGGAGCGGTGGATTGCAAAACCTTCCGACAAATACGGTTACTCCTCCTGTAAACATCACTTACACGCTGAATATTATTGATGCAAATGGTTGTACAGCAGGACCGCTTTTATTCCCGATTACCATTGCTGGTCCGGTTACACTAACTGCTTCAGGCGCAACTCCTATTTGTGTGGGTGGCGGAACAACACTTGTGGCTAATGCAGGTGGTGGCGATGGCCAATTTTCTTACAATTGGATGCCGGGTAATTTAACAGGCTCAACCGTTACAGTTACTCCGAATACAACCACTTTATATACGGTTACTGTTACCGATGGCTGTGGTCAGACTGCAGTGCAAAATGTAAACATTGTCGTGCAGCAGGTTCCGGTCGTAAGCTTTACAGCAGATACAACACATGGCTGCACGCCATTGCTGGTGAATTTTACACTGGATACAACAGGATTCGGAACGACATCCTTTTTATGGAATTTTAATGATAACGGAACTACTTCCACGAGTGTAAATCCTTCGCATACATTTCTTACCGCGGGTTGTCATGATGTAAGCTTAACCGTAACCGTTCCTCCCGGTTGTGCAGTAACACAAAACTACCCTTGTATGATCAATACCATTGCGCAACCAAGTGCTTCATTCGCCGCAACACCGACAATCACCGACATTCTTAATCCGACGATTGAGCTGGAAAATACTTCTACCAATGGCAACAGCTGGTCGTGGGATTATGGTGACAATTCAACAAGCACAGTTTTCGAGCAGGATCATACGTATGAGCTTCCGGGAAATTACCCGATCTACCTTATTGTAATGAATGATTCGGGATGCAGCGATACTGCTCTGGTGAATATTATAGTGCGTGATTATCACACGTTTTATATTCCGAATGCATTTACGCCGGATGATAATGGACGCAATGAAGTTTTTATACCCGAGTACACGAATATCATTGAATCAGGGTATCACTTTATGGTTTTTGACAGATGGGGAAATCTTGTCTATGAAACCAGGAATATAAAGGAAGGATGGAATGGCAGGGCGAAAAATTCCGGAGCCATGATGGAGATCGGAGCGTATGTGTATAAAATCACTTACATGGATAATATGAACATGGTGCATAGTCATATAGGTCATGTGAGCCTGGTTCGCTGAAAATTATCCTGATTTTCCCGAGCTTAAACATTCTTCGTTTATTCCATTTCTGCTTAGCGAAACAATAAATCCAACGATATAAAAAACCTCTTCAATGTCTGGAGAGGTTTTTTTATTAAATAATTTTTCGGGCGCAGAATTAATGAGCGAAGAACTTATCTTTGAGAAAGCTCACTTACAACTATCCAATTCATGAAAAAGCATTACTTAGCAATTATTACGTTTCTCTTTCTTGCTCATTTATCATACGCGCAGCCCGCACTTGCATGGGAGCAACGTTACAACGGACCACCCGACCAGGGGGATGAGGCAGTTTCTATTGCAGTTGATGGTTCCGGTAATTCCTACGTTACAGGTTCTGCATTCGGTCCAAGCGGTACATTTGATATTGTTACAATAAAATACAGTCCATCGGGCCAGCAGCTATGGCTTCAAAGCTATAACGGTACTGCAAATGATAATGACCTGGGTATAAAGCTTGTTATTGATGCCTCAGCAAATGTTTACATCACCGGCTACAGTAAAGGTCAGGGCACCGACAATGACATTATAACCATTAAGTATAATACGGCCGGTGTTCAGCAATGGGTTTCGACTTACAACGGTGCTTTTAACGGCCAGGACCAGGGCGCTTCACTTGCGGTTGATGCAAGCGGAAATGTTTTTGTAACAGGTTTTGAAACCACTTCAAACGCTAACTATTACGACCTGGTCACAATCATGTATAATTCTGCAGGAACGCAGGTTTGGATCGATACGTACGACGGACCGGGAAGCGCGAATGACATGGGCGTTGATATTGTGAACGATGGCGCAGGAAACACTTACGTTGTCGGAACATCAGACACGATGTACATGTCGGCACCGAATAATGATATTGTATTATTAAAATATAATAATGCAGGTACGCTTCAGTGGAGAAGAGTTTATTGGAGCCCGACGTACAGCTATGACATTGCAAAGAACATGTGCCTCGACAGGAATGGAAATATTCTTATCTGCGGTTATGGCGGATTGGTGAACGAAGGAAATAATTATTACACATTAAAATATAATCCTTCCGGCAGTTGTCTTTGGGTACGTTTTTATAATTATGGAATAGATACCTATGAGCAGCCATCAGACATTATAGCTGATTCGCTCGGAAACGTAATTGTAACAGGACAAGGTGTAACCTCTACTGCTGCTGCAACCAATGATTATGTAACTGTAAAATATAATTCAGCAGGAACATTTCAATGGGCTGCAAGATATAATGGCGCCGGAAACAATAATGATTATGCCTATGGAATTGCATTGGATGATTCCCTGAATATTTTTGTAACCGGAACAAGCAAAGGAACGAATGCAACGCTGTATGATATTGCTACCATAAAATACGACGCGGCAGGAAATGAAAAATATGTTTTGATCTATAATAACACAGTCAATAAAGATGATGCAGGAAATGCAATCGCCGTAAAGAATTCTGATATCTACATTACAGGCAGAAGCTCGAATTTTACGAATGACGATTACATTACTTTACGTTACAGCTATTCTGCCGTTGGTATTGCGGAACAAACTGCAAATGCGGTTTCCCTGGATGTGTTCCCGAATCCAAGCTCAGGTGATCTTCATATTGTAATTGCAACAAACCCGGCTGCATCTTCTGCTGCTTACACTTTTGTAATAACTAATTCGCTCGGGCAAAATATAAAAGCAGGAACCGCATCACAGGAGGAATCGATCGGAACGAAAAGTTCGCTGGGAATCAATACCCGGGATTTAGAAGCCGGCGTTTATTTTGTCACCATTTACCAGACAGATGAATTAGTCGGAAAAGCAAAATTCATTAAACAATAAATATCTTCTTCAAAGATTCAAAGAGGCTGTTCCCAAAAAAGAACGGCCTCTTTTTTTTAACCGATCCTTTCGTTAAAATTGTCGCCGAATAACGCTCCCAACGCATGCAGTCCCCCTCGTCGACGAATTTAATTTGCTTTCCAGATTCTAATACCTTATTTTTGATATACAGCAGGTGGCGTCGGCAAACCCTTCCTGCATTATTAACGCATGGCCCAATGAAATACATCCTACGAATTCAAGGCATCATTACTTGCCTTATTCTTCCTTTCCTGGTTAGCGGACAATCCTCAACGGTCTGTCCCATCAACGCTGGCCCTGACCAAACCATCTGCACGCCTAACTGCGCGACGTTAACAGGAACATTCGTTCCCACAAACGCAACTACGACTTATGCAATGAGCACAATCCCTTATTCGCCGGATCCGTTCACTGCAGGTACAGCAGTCAACCTGTCTGATGATGCGTGGTCGACAGGAATTCCGCTTCCTTTTACTTTTTGCTTTTTCGGAAATGCTTACAATACGATTTACATTGGTTCCAATGGAATTTTATCCTTTAATGCTGCTTACAGCGGTGGTTACTGCCAATGGCCGATCGGTGCTGCTATGCCAAGCGCGGCAGATCCGCGAAATTCTATTGGCGGACCCTGGCAGGATCTGTATCCTCCCGGAGGCGGAACAATTAAATACATTACGTACGGTGCAGCACCATGCCGTCGTTTTGTAGTAAGCTGGAACGCGATGGGTATGTATGGTTGCTTTTCAACATTATGCACACAGCAAATAGTGCTATATGAAACCACCAACATTATCGATAATTTTATTCAGACAAAACCCATGTGTTCTTCATGGAATGGGGGAGCTGCTATCCAGGGCATCCAAAATCAGGCCGGCACGCTTGGTTTCGTTCAGCCGGGAAGAAATTATCCTACAGTCTGGTCTGCTACAAATGATGGAAAACGCTGGTCACCGGCCGGGGCAAATACTTATCAAATCGGCTGGTATCTGGGTGCTACTTTAATTTCAAATACAGCATCAACCGTTGTTTGTCCGACTACAACTTCCACCTATATTTTCCAGGCGGTTTATACCAATTGTAACAATACAACAGTAACCGTTCAGGATAACATGATCGTGAACGTTAGCACGCTAGTTACATCCGCTGGTCCCGATCAGAATATTTGTACCGGGGGATGTGCTTCTCTCACTGCAACTGCTGTCGGCGCCACAAGCTTTTCATGGGCCACAATACCCGGGAATATACCCGCCGGAAATACGGCCACAATAAATCCTTGCCCCACAACGACGACAACCTATGTCGTAATCGCAACCAGCCCTTCGTGTTCAGGATCAGATACAGTAGTCGTAAACGTTGCTGCAATGACCACGGCCAGCGCCGGACCCGATGATTCTATTTGCGTAGGTGATTGTTCAATGCTGCAGGGAAGCGGAGGAGTCAGTTATTCCTGGTCGCCTGCAGGTTCTATTTTTGGTCCTTCAAATATTGCAAACCCACAAGCCTGTCCAACTGTAACGACTGTTTATACTGTCACAGTCACAGATGCAAACGGCTGTATCGGGTACGACAGTGCAACAGTTTTTGTGGCTCCAACGGTGTTGTCTTTAAGTATAACTCCAACAAATCCAACCTGCTTCGGATATTGTAATGGTACAGCTACATCAACGCCGGTCGGAGGATTTCCACCTTATACCTATTCCTGGTCGAATGGCCAGACGACACAGAATGGAACAGGTTTCTGTAATGGACCAATCAGTTTGACCGTTACGGATGCGATCGGATGTAGTGCTTCCGCAACAGCAACAATGGTAGAACCAACAGCCATCCAGATTGTTGCCACTAATATTACAACGGCCAACTGCGGACAAAGCGATGGAAGTGTAACTATTTCAGTATCGGGAGGAACTCCTGGTTATACAATTGTGTGGCCTACATCCGGAAATAGCGGACTGACTGAATCCAACTTGCCTGCGGGACCGGTTTGTGTTTATGTATATGACGTAAACGGATGTGGAGATACATTATGTGTCAATGTTCCGAATACTCCAGGTGCTTCTGTAAGCATCATCAGTTCTACAAACGTAACCTGCAGCGGAGATTGCGATGGAACAGCTGTAGCAGATGGAATTGGAGGAACCGCTCCTTATAATTATATCTGGAACTCAACTCCAAACCAGGCAAACGATACAGCATCTAATTTGTGCCCGGGTAGTTATACTGTAACTATGATTGATGCGAATGGATGTACAGATACAGCCGCTGTACTCATCACAGAGCCGGCTCCGGTTACAAACGTTGCAGGCGGAACAACTACAATCTGCATTGGCCAAAGTGCAAATCTTACAGATGTCGGGATGGGTGGAACTCCTTCATATGTTTATAGCTGGACAGATGGTGCTAACACCTGGAATACGGCGAACATTACAGTGTCTCCTACAATTACAACTGTTTATACTGTTTTTGTAACGGATGCAAATGGATGTATCTCGCCGAATCAAACGGTTACGGTTACGGTTAATCCTCCACTTTCTGTTCAGGCAATGCCTGGAATTACGGTGTGTGCTAATACACTTGTAAATCTAACTGCGACTGCAATGGGTGGAGATGGCAATTACACCTACGCATGGCTTCCGATCAGTCTCACTGGTAATAGTGTCAATACAAATGTGGTCAGCACTACAACTTATACGGTTGTAGTAACAGACAACTGCGGAACTCCGGCCGACAGCAGCACAGTTACTGTCACTGTGAATCCACAGCCAACCGTTTCGATCACCGCTACTTCTTCAACTACGGATTGTATGCCATTGTGTGTAACATTCGCAAATAACACACCTAACACTGCATCCATTGTGTGGACCTTCGGAAATATCCTGGGAACATCTACATCATTGAACCCGACGTTTTGTTTTACTACCGACGGAGTTTTTGATGTAAGCGCAACAGTAACAGATAACATAGGATGTATTGGTACAACAACACTAACCAACTACGTAACAGTTTATCCGTTACCGAATGCCAATTTTACAGCATTCCCACAACCGGCAACTGAATTAAATAACCAGGTAACTTTTACTGATCAGTCTACCGGTGCCGTTTCCTGGATCTGGAGTTTCGGTTCTGCTGATTCTGCATCAATATTGCAAAATCCAATCTATACCTTCCAGGATACAGGGACATTTAACGTCCAGCTTATTGTAACAAATCAATACGGCTGCCAGGATGTTGTTACCGTTCCGATCCGCGTTAATCCTGATTATGCAGTATTTATTCCGAATACATTTACACCAAACGGTGACGGAATCAATGACCTGTTCTTCCCGATGGGTGTTGGTGTCAATATGGATAAGTTCACCATGCATGTGTTCGACCGTTGGGGAAACCTGATTTTCAAAACCGAAACATGGCCCGGTGGCTGGGATGGAACTGTACAGGGCACATCCCGACCTTGTCAGCAGGATACTTACGTTTACAAAATCACAACAATGGATCCTGAAGGCGCACGACAGGTATACATTGGTCATATAAATCTTATTCGCTAATTGCAAAAATCCCTTCTAAATCATGAAGGGATTTTTTTTGCTTAAAACCGAATAACCTTTATTTGATCCAGAAGAAAGAACCTGTCCTACTGTTATATATTAGTTCAACATGTTAATTGTTTGTTATTATTCCATTTGTTTTATTCGGAAAATGGTATAAGTTTGTTGTAAGACCTTACCCTGAGCCCATGAATAAACTTTACAAATTAGCGGCAGCTACAGCTTTGTGCTGTGTCAGCGTCGCAATGAATTTAACCGCACAGAATAATGTTGGTATCGGAACCACCACTCCCGATGCAACTTCTATTCTTGAAATGCAATCCACCACTCAAGGGGTTCTTGTGCCGAGAATGTCAACTGCGCAGCGACTTGCCATCACCACTCCGGCAAACGGATTGCTGATCTACGATACCAATTTTGATTGTTTCTTCTATTACATCGTTGCCACCACTACCTGGCAGAACATGTGCACGTCTAGCTCAAGCACCGGACCAACAGGCCCTACAGGAGCTGCGGGTACTACAGGTGTCGCAGGTCCAAGCGGTCCTTCGGGTGATCCGGGTCCAACAGGTGCAATCGGCGCGACAGGTGTTGCAGGTCCAAGTGGTCCTTCCGGAGATCCGGGTCCGACCGGTGCGATGGGCGCTACAGGTGTTGCAGGTCCAAGCGGTCCTTCAGGTGATCCGGGTCCGACTGGTGCAATCGGTGCGACTGGTCTAACAGGTGCTACCGGCTTAACGGGTTCAACAGGTTTGACAGGCGCTACAGGTGTTGCTGGTCCAAGCGGTCCTTCTGGTGACCCGGGTCCGACTGGTGCGATTGGTGCTACTGGTCTTACAGGTGCTACCGGTGCTGTTGGCGCTACAGGTACTACAGGTCCAATCGGACCAACAGGTGCTGCAGGTCCTATTGGAGTTACCGGCGCTACAGGTATTGCGGGTCCAATCGGACCAACAGGCGCTGCAGGTGCCAATGGCGCTACGGGACCAACAGGTAATGCCGGTCCAATCGGAGCGACAGGTCCTGCGGGTGCAAATGGAGCAACAGGTCCTGCGGGTGCAAATGGTCCAACAGGTCCAGCAGGTGCAAATGGTCCAGCAGGCCCGACAGGTGCAGCAGGGACAAATGGAACTAATGGTGCAACAGGTCCGACAGGTGCAGCAGGAACAAATGGTGCAAATGGGGCAACAGGGCCTACTGGTAACAATGGTGCCGCGGGAGCAACAGGTCCAACCGGTCCCGGTACTATATGCGCGTTGGCAAGCACTAATTTTGTCACAAAATTTACCGGTCCAACATCAATGTGTAACAGTATTATCTATGATGATGGAACCAATGTTGGAATTTCGACAACTACACCCGCGCAAAAATTAGATGTTGCAGGTAATGTTCAGTTTTCAGGCGCTTTAATGCCGGGTGCTTTACCAGGAACAACAGGACAGGTATTAACCTCTTCGGGACCTGCCGTTGCGCCAACCTGGACAAATCCGACAAACTACCTTTACAATAATACCTTTGTAGCCTATGGAACCGGAGTTGCTGTAACCAATACATCAGTCCCTTACCAGATTATTCCGGGTATGAGCATTACGGTAACTGTCCCTGTTGGTTCTACTGCAAAGATCCTTGTTCATGGTGAAGTTGGTTTATTGACAAACTGCGCAACTAATGGAGGTATCAGTGGAACAGATATTGCACTCCACCGCAACGGAGTAGTTGTGCCGAATGGAGGATACCGTCGTACATATTTAGGTGATGCCCTTATCGATTTGGATGAGAATAATGTTTGGGGTACTCCTTCTATGGAAATTATCGAAACTCTTGGACCTGGAACATATACTTACGATCTTCGTTGCTGGCAACAGTTGACGGGTAGCTGTAATGCAACTGTGGGAGGTGGCCCCGGTGATGTGAGACAGGGTGTTTTAACGGTACAGGTACTTTTACAATAAGCATTATGAAAAAATACACTTTCCTTTTTGCAATTTCGTTTTGCTTTATCGGCGTGAAGGCAATTGCACAAAGTCCGGCTGTAGCTACCACCCAACAAAGTGTGGTTGTAAAAGACACAGTTACAACCGGCACAAGTGATTCGCCTGCAAGCATTTCACCCGCAAACAGGAACCAGCAAAGTATTATTGTTCCCGCTTCTTCCGGGAACACACTGAATAATTCAAACACCGGCTCACAAGGAAGTGCTCCGCAGGCAACTCCTGCCAGAGGTCAATCTTCTGCTATTGATCCGAAAAAGAGCAACTAACTATCAAAATTATTGCAATTCCGTCCCCTCAACAGGACGGAATTTTCTTTTAGCAGAAAATTTAAATCATTACAAGGATCCATTTTCTACAACTGTAATGCAAAAGATAAATTTCCCTGTAATAGCGGTATGTTTCGCTTCACTTGCAGGGATTTGTTTTTGACGGCAATTATTCTATTTTTGTTATCCTTGTAAAGCACCCAACTCCAATTGTTACCGTATGAAAAAGCTAGCCTCGCTCTTTGTTATTATTTTTTTTACAACATTAAACCTTAACGCACAGAATAATGTTGGTATCGGAACCACAACTCCTGATGCAACTTCTATTCTTGAAATGCAATCCACTACGCAAGGTGTTCTCGTACCGAGAATGTCAACTGCGCAGCGTCTTGCCATCACCACTCCTGCAAACGGATTGCTGATCTACGATACCAATTTTGATTGTTTCTTCTATTACATCGTTGCTACTACTACCTGGCAGAACATGTGCACTTCAAGCTCCAGCACCGGACCAACTGGTGCAACAGGTCTTACAGGTCCCACAGGTGCGGCCGGAGCAAACGGAGCAACAGGTCCTACAGGAATTTCCTGCTGGGATTTAAACGGAAATAACATTAATGATCCCGGTGAAGACATCAATCTTGATGGAAACTGGAATACGCTCGATTGCCAGGGTGCTACAGGCGCTGCAGGAGTTGCAGGTGCTACCGGAGCAACAGGTCTTGCAGGAGCTGCCGGCCCAACCGGAGCAGCAGGAATTAACGGTGCAACCGGAGCTACCGGCGCGAACGGAATAAACGGAACGAATGGCGCAACGGGTGCTACAGGCGCGAATGGAATAAATGGAACGAACGGAACAAACGGAGCCACAGGACCAACTGGTGCTGCCGGAATAAACGGAACAAACGGTGCTACGGGCGCAACCGGTCCGGCAGGTCCAACCGGTCCAACAGGATTCGGTATCGGACCGACAGGTCCGACTGGTGCTAACGGAGCTAACGGAGCAACAGGACCAACAGGCGCTAACGGTGCAAATGGCGCAACCGGTGGTACAGGATTGACAGGTGCAGCAGGTGCAACCGGACCAACAGGTGCTAACGGAACGAATGGTGCAAATGGCGCAACCGGACCAACGGGGTTAACAGGTGCTGTTGGTGCTAACGGCGCAACCGGACCTACCGGTGCTAACGGAATAAATGGAACGAACGGAGCAAATGGCGCGACCGGACCAACAGGTGCGAATGGTACTAACGGAACAAATGGCGCGACTGGTCCAACAGGTTTAACCGGCGCTGCAGGTGCGAATGGTGCAACAGGACCAACAGGTGCTAATGGAACCAACGGTACGAATGGTGCAACCGGACCAACAGGTTTAACTGGCGCGGCCGGAGCAGCAGGTGCTACAGGGCCAAGCGGTGCTGCAGGTGTAGCGGGTCCGGCAGGGGCAACAGGCCCGACCGGTCCGACCTGGACACTTGCATCTGTTGCTTATAACTCGGATGGAACGGTGACAGTAAACGGAACAGCAGGATCTGGCGGCCCGATCACTTCTACAGTTGGAGCATGGCTAACTACAGGAAATACAGGAACAAATCCAACAACAAATTATATCGGAACAAATGACGTGCAGGATTTCGCTACGAGAACAGGTGGAAATGCGGTAGCAAATGAACGCATGCGTGTGACATCAGCAGGTCGTGTTGTTGTAAATAACGTTGGTGCAGGATTAAATACAACAGATGTATTCGGTGCTTATGGCGCTTCTACAACCAACGGAACAACGACTGCAACGAATAATGCAATCGGTGCTTTTGGTGTAAACGGTTATTCTGCGACCAATGGTGCAGCAGGAGTTTATGGCGAAAACCAAATCTCAGGTGCAAACGCATATGGAGTTTGGGGAACTGTAAATGGTGCATCAGGAACCGCTGTTATTGGTACAACTGCAGCAGCTTCTACCACAGCAAATGGTGTGTGGGGAAATTTTGGCGGAACTAATGTGGGCGGAATGGGTGTACGCGGTCAATCAACAGTTGCCGGTTCGACAGGAACAGGTGTTGGCGGATTCAGCGTTTCAACCGGTATTGGCGGATATTTCCAGAATACAGCAAGTGGATTCGGTGTGCAGGCATTTAATAACAGCACAGGTTTCGGACTTTATGCATGGAACACAGGAAGCGGAAATGCGATTGTGGGTGATGCAAGCGGAACAGGAACAGGCGATGGAGTAACAGGTTATGCGGATGCGCTTGGAAGTTTTGGTGTATGGGGAATGAACTTTGATCCGAACGGAACAGGTGTTGCAGGATCAGGAACAAACTCGGTGACGGTTTATTTGCCAACCGGATCAGGTGGAGCATTTACAGGACGTGATGTCGGTGTTTTCGGATTTTCAAGAGGAGCCATTAATACTACTGTTACAAGCGGTGGTGGTTACTTCAGAGATTCTGTAAACGTTGCCAATAATTTCGGTGTTTATATTGCTGCTTACTCAGGCGGAACCCAATACAAAATCCTCGGAACATCAGGAAGCATGTCGACCTGTGTGCCTGATGCAAATGGTGATTTAAGAATTATGTATGCGCCTGAAGCTCCTGAAATTCTTTTCGAAGATTATGGAACAGGTCAATTAACAAACGGATCTACTTATATCGCTCTTGATCCTGTTTTTGCGCTTAACGTAAAGATCGACGAGAATCACCCGATGAAAGTTTTCATTCAGTTAGAAGGCGATTGTAATGGTGTGTATGTAGACCTGAAAACTGCGCAGGGATTTGAAGTAAAAGAATTGGCAAATGGCCATTCCAATGCGAAATTCAGCTGGCATGTAGTGGCTAACCGTGCAAATACAATTGTCAATGGTGAAATTGCTTCCCTGAATGAAGATATTCGTTACCCGGTATTCAAAGATCCGAATGCAACCGGTCAAACAAAAGCAGGAGCACCGGTGCCGGCAAAACCACAACAAGCTTTACCAACACCGACAGAAAAACCAAAGCAATAAAAACTAATTTGATCTTGTTAAAAAAACCTTCTCTTCACAGGGAAGGTTTTTTTTGATCTGTTAAAATCGTCCTAAATAATTATTTGAATTCATTCTCCTGATTGAAATCAAATTTCCGATCATTCTCTCTTACGATTGTCGATTTTACTTAACCATATTGCTCTTCTCAGGGTTGCGAAAATCAACAACCAGTTTTATTCGCTCTGTTTTTCGTAAGAATAAGTGCAACTGCCAGGACAAATAAAAAAGCCGCCCGGATGACCAGGCGGCTTTCGTCAAAACAATTCCTTAATGTGAAACAGTTACTTTCTTCGAGCTGCTATTCGTTCCGGAAGTAACAATGAAAAAGTAAACACCATTCGAAAGATGTGCCGTTGCGTAAGAATGATTTACCGTATTTACATTGCCAAAATCCATCGCATCAATTTTTTCACCAACAATATTAAATACTTCAACATGCACATTTCCTTTTTGTGAAAGTGCTATTGCAAGCTGTACATAATCCTGCGCGGGATTCGGAAAAAGATTAATGCTGAATGAAGCATCAGTGGTTGTAATTCCTGTTGCTGTTCCCACAGTTTCTGTTACAGTAGTTGTACAGCCATTTGCATCTGTAATTGTGCAAGTATATGTTCCTGCATCCAATCCAACTGCAGTTGCGGTTGTTTGATTTCCCGGCATCCATAAATAGGTATAACCAGGTGTTCCCCCGCTAGCCACTGCAGTTGCTGTTCCGTTATTTGCAGGTGTTGCAGTTTCATCTGTATGTGAAGATGTAACTACCAGCTGTGTCGGTGAAGTCACTGTTGTGGTTGAAGTGGTTGAGCAACCATTTACGTCTGTAGCTGTAACAGTGTATGTACCTGCACAAAGACCGGTTATTGTATTTGTTGTATTGCCGGTCGGCATCCACATTACTGTATAATTTGGTGTGCCACCGAAAACAGAAACTGCTGCTGATGCCGAACAATCTCCGAAACACAGAACACTATTGCTTGTGGTAATTGCCTGTAACGGCGATGGAGAAGTTAATGTAACAGTAGCAACTGTTGTGCAGCCGTTCGCGTCAGTTCCTGTTAAGGTATAGCTTCCTGCACAAACATTATTTACAGATGAGCCTGTCATATTTCCCGGTGTCCAGGTGTATGTATAACCGGGCGTTCCACCGGACACTGTTCCGAAAAGTGAACCATCACATATTGCATCGCATGTGGTTGCAGCAGATGATGCTGCACTGACAAGCGCCGGCGGAGAAGTTACTACAGCTGTTGCAGTTGTTGTGCAACCGTTTGCATCTGTTCCTGTTAAGGTATAGCTGCCTGCACAAACATTACTTACAGTTGAGCCATTAATATTTCCGGGTGTCCAGGTGTAAGTATAACCCGGTGTACCACCTGAAATTGTTCCGGCAAGCGAACCATTGCAAATTCCATCGCATGTAGCGGATGTGGATGATGTTGCACTTACAAGCGCTGGTGGTGATGTTACAACTGTTGTTGATGTAGTTGTGCATCCGCTCGCATCTGTTCCTGTTAAGGTGTACGTTCCTGCGCAAACGTTGCTCACTGTTGAACCTGTGAAATTTCCGGGCATCCAGTTGTATGAATATGGCGGTGTTCCATTCATCATTGTTCCGACAAGTGTGCCATCACAAACTCCGTTGCATGATGTTGAAGTTGATGAAGCTGCACTTGCAACGGTCTGTTGCTGGGTAGCTGTAGGAAATGTTACACCTGATCCATTTACAAATTGGCTCTGGTAATAAATTCTTCCTTGTGAGCCATCTCCGCCTTCACCGAAATAAGGACTACCTGATACATTCGACGCACCACCATTCCCACCGGCTGCTGATACCAATCCATCATTTGTTATCGTTGAACCTGTAATTAACAAAACAGATCCGCCTGATCCGCCACCGCCGCCACCACAACTTCCTGTTCCATCTGATCCACCATTTCCTCCGTTAGAAAAAATATTCCCTGTTGAGCTGATCGTAATTGTTCCGCATGCAGAAATGGAAATATATCCACCACCGCCGCCACCCCCACCGCTGCCACAATTATATCCACCCGAACCACCGGCACCACCAGAACCGGCAACTGCAGGATTGATCTGCGGATTACCATATGCAGGTCCGCCAATTCCGTTAGAAGCACTTGCGCTGGTACCTGCAGTTGCGTAACCTGCACCGCCACCACCCGACCACGCGCCGCCTGCTCCACCTGCACCCGATCCATTTCCTGCACTTCCCGGAAGGGGACCTGTATTTGCTGAAAAAACTCCGTTGCCGCCATTCGCGCCACCTGCTACACCGGCACCACCTGATCCCGCGCTGCTGAATGTCACACCATTGCTTCCGTTCACTCCACTTGCATTCAGCGTACCGTTGATCAGTACATTTCCTGTGCAGTAAATTACCAGCGGCTGAGTGCCTGTCACGTCTACCGTAACGCCTGCATCAATGGTGAAG
This sequence comes from Bacteroidota bacterium, assembly GCA_031412295.1. Classification (GTDB taxonomy): domain Bacteria; phylum Bacteroidota; class Bacteroidia; order Palsa-965; family Palsa-965. The sequence goes on along the minus strand of JANOCU010000015.1, from coordinate 181,468 downwards.
GAAGTGTAATTGTAAGTTCCGCCTGCAAGCGTGGTGTTGGAAGATGCAGTGTATGCACCATTACTTCCTGTTCCGCAAGCGACAGTGCATTGTGCCTGAACCAACGTTGATAACAACGCAGCAGGTAGTGCAAGAATTAAAATTCTTTTCATGTAGTTTTTTCTCATGTGTTTATTTATTTGGGGAATTTGCCGATTCAGTAGAAAAGTAAGAAATTATTTCCTGCGATTATAATTCTGCAGGAACAAAATCCATTTCAAGCTGGGCAGGGAACTGGCGGAAACTTTTGCGGTGATGATCTGTGATTCCGTATTCCACGATTGCGGTGCGATGCTTTTCAGTTGCATAACCTTTATTGCTGATCCAATGGTAATGCGGAAACTGGTTGTGCAATGCATCCATGTAATCATCGCGATAGGTTTTTGCGAGGATGGAAGCGGCGGCAATACATTTATATTTCGCGTCACCTTCGATGATGCAGGTGTGCGGAATTCCTTCGTAGGCTTTGAAGCGATTTCCATCAATAAGCAAATGTTCAGGCGCGATTTTTAATTGCTTAATGGCGCGGTGCATGGCTGCAAATGATGCCCAAAGAATATTGATCTCATCAATCTCTACAACATTAAGACTTCCTACTCCCCATGCGAGCGCTTCACGTTCAATGATCGGGCGAAGCTCGCGGCGCTGTTTATCCGTCAGCTGTTTTGAATCGTTGAGGAAAGGATGTTTGAAATTTTGCGGAAGAATTACTGCGGCTGCAAAAACAGGTCCTGCAAGACAACCTCTACCCGCTTCATCGCAGCCGGCTTCAATACGATCTTTTATAAGGAATTTTTTCAGCACCAGGAAAGATTTTTTGGATACCGCAATTTTACGGGTATCCTGCGGCAATGAAAAATAATCTTATCAACAGGGTAAGAAAAACGAAATAAAAAACGAAAATTTCGAAAAAACGAAAGCTTATGAATCCTGAAGTTTCTGGAAATAGCTTTTGTTTTTTCGCCCTTATTCCGTTTTTCGTATACTTTTCATCATGCTATCCCACAACGCATTTGCGGTTTTATCCCAGGAAAATTTTTCGCGTTGCAATCTTGCTTTTGAAATTAACGTTTGACGCACCGATTCGTCTTTATCAATTAAAATCATTGCCGAAGAAATACTTTCCTCTGAAAACGGATCAACGAATAACGCAGCTTCACCTGCAACTTCCGGCATCGAAGTAATGTTTGATGTGATTACTGGAACATCACACGACATTGCTTCTACAATTGGAATTCCGAATCCTTCGAAATAGGGAACGTACGTGAGCGCGCGGGCAGAGGCAGTGATCGCATGTAATTCTTCTTCGGATAAACGCCCGAGGAAAATAATTTCTTCTTTTTCGGGAAGCTCATAAACGGCCATTCTCAATCCTTCGTATTTCCAATAACCTCCGCCCGCGATGACAAGTTTTGTAGTTGAATTTGTTTTGCGTTTGAATGCTCCGAATGCGCGGACTAAACGTTCCAGGTTTTTTCTCGGATGTAATGCGCCGATGTATAAAAAATAAGGTTCGCCTTTTGAATACTTTATTCGTACTTCATTTTGTTTTTCTTCGGCAAGCGGCACAAATCCGGATGCAGCGCCATTATACACAACATCTATTTTGTCTTTATCTATTTGATATTTTTCTGCGATATCGTTTTTAGAAAATTCAGAAACGGTAGCAATACGAACAGCCTGTTTTGCAAAAAGTGGAAATTTTTTCCTGTACCATTTTGCATAACGCGCAGGCATGTCGTTCGGGTAATGCTCAAAATTTAAATCGTGAATAACGGGAAGACACGGCGTTTTTACGTTGAGCGGAAGATAACCGTCGATGGAAAGAAAAAGATCAGGGGAAAGATCGCGCAGCACACCTTTTACTGAAACATTAAACCAGAGATTCCACAGCCAAGGCCTTCGTGCAGGTGGCAAAAGTTTTACCGGTGTAATATTCTCAGAAAAAATAAAATCTTCATGAACATTCCTGTCAAACAAAAAAACAAAATGTGCTTCAGGATGATTTCGCGTGATTCGAATAAGCGATTCATAACCGAACCTTCCGATTCCGTCAAGCTTATTATGCACTAACAAACGCGTGTTTACTACGATTACCACGATGCTAAGGTAGAATTAATTCAAAATTCAAAATACAGAATCGAATTCTGATCATAGCGTTCTTCGCTGTTAAGCTCTTAGCGTGTGCGTTATTGAGGTAAATAAACGTAAAATGCAGCACCTTCTCCTTTTTGGCTTTTTGCCACAATGTATCCGTTATGATTGTCTACAATTTTTTTGCAAATGGCAAGACCAATGCCACTTCCCTCAAAGCTGTTACGATGGTTTAACCGATAAAAAATACCAAAGATCTGCCCGGCAAATTTTTGCTCAAAGCCAATCCCGTTGTCTTTTACCAGTATGCAAACGTATTTCAGCTGTGGGTTCAAAGGGGTATTTTCTTCTATTTCCTGTGGAGACGAATTGCCCACGGATATTTCGATATGCGGGTTTTTGATCCGGGAAAATTTTAGGCTGTTGCCAATAAGGTTAGTAACCAACTGTTCTATTTGTAAAGGAATGCCTTTTATAGTTCCCAAAGAGCCATAAGTTATAGCAGCCTGTTTTTCGGCTATGATCAATTCAAAATCTGCTTTAATTCTATCCAGGCAGCTATCAAGATTTACTTCAGCTATTGCTTCAGAGAGATCAGAAATTGTAGCTAATTTAAGCAAGTCACTAATTTGTTTAGAAGCGCGGAGAGCTGATACATTTATCTTTTCCAGGAGCTCGTTTTTATTGTATTCCTGGCTATTGTCGGATAACAGCATATTGGAAAACACCCGGATCTTGCGAATAGGTTCCTGCAAATCGTGGCTAAAAATAAAATTGAAATTCACTAATTCTTCGTTTGCCTTTTGTAATTGCTGGGTTTGCAAACGGTACTTTTCTTCTTCCCGTGTAATGTAAATTAAAAATAAATTATTCTGAATGTTAGTTGCCAGGCGAACACCTGCATCAATTTCCCATTTTGCCCAATCAGCAGAAGTATTCGCAACCACCTGCTTCCACTGAGCGAATGATTTTCTTGGCATTAAAGAATCCTGGCTGAGTTCAATTGCTTTTTCAGGATCTCCTGCCCACGTTATGATTTTTTCACTCTCTCCCCTGAACCATAACACGCCCTGTTTACTGGCTTTATACAACGAATGGAAAAACACACCTGAAGCCGTATCTTTTATTGCGATAGCGCCGGGATAATGGCCCTCCAAACGAGAAGTAACAAAATTATCAGAGTCTGTTTTAGTATCCAGCCAATTTACCAGGTCAATGATTTGTTGTTTTCCAGGAGTTTTGCCTGATATGTAAATTTCCTTTTCGGTAATAATAGCTAATCCATCTGCATTCAAACATTCGTAAAGCTGTTTGTTATCCTTCGTATAATCGAATGAACTTTTGTTAAGCTCGTTAATTATAAGATTCAGTTTTTCATTTATGCAGAGCGTCGATTCATATTCTTTGGCGGTTTCGAGATTTGATATTTGCGATGTTAAAAAATGGGCATGCAACTTAATAGAGAGCCGGGTATATGGCGGTATTATTTTAGAAGAATAATGATGACAGGCTATTAATCCCCATAATTTTTGATTGTGGATCAAAGAGACGGTTAAAGTGGCACCAACACCCATATTCTTTAAGTATTCAATGTGAATAGGAGAAACGCTTCGCAATCCACCGGAGCTCATGTCAACAGACTGGTTGGATGCATTCTGAAGGAGCGTCACCACGGGTACCGGTTCGTAATTTACATCGGGTATCATCCTTAATAAATTGCGGACAAATAATGCCCGTGCCTGGGGCGAGATATCGGTATGCGGATAATTCAAACCAAGAAAAGATTCAATATTATCGTTAAGACTTTCTGCATACACTTCCCCATTGTATTCTTTGTCAAACCGATAAACCATAACACGGTCATAGCCTGTAATCTCACGGATTTCGTCTGCCACGAGGGTACAAAGTGTTTGCAAACCGGGTCTTGAATCGAGATAACTAATAAAATTCCTGCTTTGCTGATATAGATCGGGAAGTGAAAGTGTTTTATCTGGTGACGGTTCTATTTCTAAAATCAGCAAATCATCCTGTTGGTAAAAGGAAATGCTGAATGCACCCAATTTGTATGTGAGTATATAGAACTGCTCGGATGTGTTTTCCTTTATATACCGTTTGATGTTTTCGCATTCTTCATTTCCAAAAATATCTTCTAATTTTTTTCCTAAAACAGCTTTCACTTCCAGGCCAAAAAAATCCATTGTATTGGAGCTGCAAAAATCAATATTGAAAGTTTGATTGTTAATCGCAAGTAAAACACCATAAGGCTGAATAGTTCCGGGAACATGAATGGGCTCACTTTCACAATTGGCAAGGGTTGTATAGCCGGTAAAACGAATGTCTTTTATAGTCATGGTTAGTTAAGTAGTAGTTTTTAACCATTCCCCGAACCCGGAAAAGGTTTGTTTTGCCCCTTCTATAATCTCTTCTTCCTGCATTGTATCTACCGCGTAACTGCATAAACTATCGATAAATTCCTTCCAGTAACGGCCCGTCTCTGCGCCATGTGCACTGAAGAACATAGTTCCCTCTTCGTTTATAAATTTCAATTTGTCTCTCAAATGCCTGCTTATCATTTGTCCACCCAGCTTAGAGCCTTCCAAAACGTATAAGCAACCAACTATCTCTGCCTCATTCTGAAAAGGTGCGCCGGTATATTGAGGAAGATTGTTCAGCTCATTTTCTGACAACCCTAAAAAAAGCAAATCCTGTCTTACTAAATCCCCTCTTTTGTATTGTGACAGACTAGGGAAAATAGTAAGCGGGTTTGAATAATAATTCGTTTCAGCCGGAATGATAAATCCGTAAAAAGCGATTAAAATATTTCTATAAGTCTCTATAGTCAATCCTGCATCCATTAACCTGGAAGACAATCCGGCCTCTTCAAGATTAGCATGGTATGGCGCAGTTTGTGTTCGCAATTTTTTTAAGAAATCCGCAGAACGATGATTAGACTGAATTTCTATTCTCATACATATTAGATTAATTTAAAAAAAACTTTGAAAGTTTTATAACCAGGTCTTCAATATTATCCGACTTTACCCAATAATCTAATGCACCCATTTGTTTGGAACTATTTATATCCTTTTCGTTGGAAGAAGTTGAATAAATGATAACGGGAATATCTGATAAACCCGGAGTTGCTTTTAAGATTTTCAAACATTCCAAACCACTCAGCTGTGGCATATTTAAATCTAAAAAAATAAAAGCTGGTCTGATATTCTTGTTTTGAAAGAGGTCTTCTAAGGCTACTTTAGCCTCTAAATAATATATGCAATTGATCTTAATTGGTAGTCGCTTTAAGGCGATACTAAAAAACACATGATCATCTCCATCATCATCAATCAGAATGCAGGTTTTTTCTTTAATCACGTTTAACATATTTGAGCCTTTTTCAAAGTGATTTAAATAACAACGCGCCTTGTAGTGGTCGTTAGTAAATTCAAGCAATTTTATACATGCCAACAAAATTTATACCAGCTGGCGTAATTTCAACTTCACTATCCCCCTTCCAACTGCGTAATTACACATAGAATCCGCACATTAACAATGCGACAAACAGTGCGGATACTAATTGAAAATCCTTTTTGCTTCTTTAGGCTTCAATCGTTTACGTCCTCAGAGCATTTTCGGTAATGCTTTTAATCCGGCGACCCAAACTCAGCTCTGTGTAAATTATGTCTGAGCTGGCAGTTTTTTTACTCCATTAAAACACTTATGATTTCACGGTACCACACCTGCATGTTTCGTCTTCCGGTTAATAGAAGGTATTCCGGTTCAAAGATGCAGCCGGCAGTAATTTTCTGATTAATTGCCTGATTTGTGTTCATTGAGAATTGACAATATTGATACTGTAAATTCCGCTCTCTTTGTTTGACAGCTTAAAGTTAGGCATTGTTGTCCACTTCATACTTCCTGGTCTTAATTAACTACTACAGTTTTTCTTCTTATGACATTGAATTTTGATTATTGTATTTAGAATCATTTCGTAGCTGTTATTTCTTAATTTCGCACTCTTTCCCTCGTCCTAAATGCAGAAGAAATTCATTGTCAACTTATTGATCCTGCTTTGCCTGAACCTGCTTATCAAGCCGTTCTGGACATTGATCATTGAGCCGCATGTGCAGAATAGCGTTGGAAACGGTGCATACGGTGAATATTATTCCATTTTCACCTTTTCATTCCTGCTGAATATCCTTCTCGATTTCGGCATCACGAATTTCAACAACAAAAACATCGCGCAGAATAATCACCTGCTCGCCAAACATTTCTCCGGACTTTTTGTACTGAAGATGATGCTTGCGGTAATTTATATTATCGCCACCATCATCGTCGGACTTGCAATTGGTTATGACAGCCGTCTTACCAAACTTTTATTGATCCTTGGCTTCAACCAGTTTTTGATTTCAATGGTGCTTTATCTGCGTTCAAATTTACAGGCATTACATTTTTTCAAAACCGACGCTTTCCTTTCTGTGCTCGATCGTGTGATCATGATCTCGATTGTTTCTGTTATGCTGTGGACGAATTTTTTCCCGCGGAGAATGGACATCATGGATTTTGTTTACGCGCAAACCATTGGTTATTTCCTCACTGCGATCATTGCATTTTTAGCAGTTGTCAGCAATACGAAAATGGTTCGGATGAAATGGAATCTTCCTTTTTCATTGATGATCCTGAAAAAAAGCTACCCGTTTGCCGTGCTGGTTTTGCTTATGACTTTTTACAACCGGATTGATTCTGTGATGCTCGAACGTTTGCTTCCTGCAGGTGATAAAGTTCAAACCGAACGACTCAAAGAATTAAGCGATCCTGCTTTAGTTCCCAATGACCAACAAAAGCAGGAACGTCTTACGCTGGAAAAAAACCTGGAAGATACAGGTCCGGAACAAGCGGGTATTTATGCAAAAGCTTTTCGTCTGCTCGAAGCAATAAATATGATCGCGGTTTTATTTTCTGTGCTGCTTGTTCCGATGTTTTCACGTATGCTCAAGTACAAAGAATCGATTGAGCAACTGGCAAAACTTTCATTTACATTACTAATGACAATCGCCGTTGTTGTGGCTGTTGGCTGCGTCTTTTACCGGAATGAAATTATGATCCTGCTTTATGGCAAAGAACATCTTGGTTCGGTAACAACTGTTTTCCCGATACTGATGAGCTGCTTCGTTGCCATTTCAACAACGTATGTTTTCGGTTCGCTGCTTACTGCAAATGGAAATTTACGCGAACTGAACATTATGGCTTTTTGCGGAATGCTCATTAATGTAACGCTGAATATTATTTTCATTAAAGTTGTTGACATGGGCGCAACGGGAACCGCTATTGCCAGCTTAACCACACAAGTGCTCACCGCATTAGCCCAAGTGCTGATCGTCAAAAAAATATTCGGTTTCAAAGTCAATTACCGCTTGCTTACAACACTGCTGGTTTATGTTGCAGGAGTTGTTGCGCTTGCGAATGTTGCTCACACGTATTTCCTTCGTCCGGCAACTGCAAATGGCTGGGCAATCGGCTTCGTGATCATGTGCGCAACTTCACTTGCATGGGCATTCGCGATTCGCCTGATCAGCATAAAAGGCATGTTCCGGATCCTCAAATACGGGTAAATAAAACCGGATTTTCGCTCCGTCTCAATCGGAGGAATCCTGATCTGATCCTGCAGCCAACAATCCGATTATCGCCAGATCCTGATTTTCAGTGTATTAATTATTAAAAAATCAGTTTTCTCCTTATAGCGGTCGGGACAGAATTGCTTACTTTTACCGTCCTTCTAAAGACCTTTTGAGACCCTATGGACCAGAAAAACGGTACCGGAAATTATTTTGATTCTACCAGCCTTTTTGAATTTTTCTGGCGCTGGAGAAAACCTTTGATCGTGATCGGACTTGCAGCTGCGATCCTTTCTGCCGCAATTTCCTATCTCATTCCCGAGCGGTATAAATCCACTGTCATCATGTTTCCTGTGCAATCGAATGCGATTTCGAAAGCGCTTTTAACGGATGATATGTCAGGAAAAAATGATGTGCTTCAATTCGGTGAAGAAGCGCAGGCTGAACAATTGTTGCAGATCCTGAGCTCGGATGAGATTCGCACACGGATTTCGGATAAGTACAAGCTCATGGAGCATTATCGTATTGACCCGAATGATAAATACAAGAATACACGTCTTTATCAGATGTATTCTGAAAATATCAGCTTCAAACGTACCGAATTTATGTCGGTAAAAATTGAAGTGCTGGATGAAGATCCGAAAGTTGCGGCCAATATTGCAAATGACATCGGTGACCTTCTTGACTCTACAAAAACAAGAATGCAGCGCGATCGTGCCAACCAGGCGTTTGAAATTGTCTCTACCGAATTTTTTCGTAAAAAGGCAGACATTGATTTGATGACAGATTCACTTCACCGCATCAACGAGCTTGGAATTTATGATTACGAATCGCAGTCGGAAGTAACCAGCGAACAATACGCGATTGCACTTTCCCGCGGCGATGCTGCAGCGATCAAACGTCTTGGCGATCAGCTGAAAATTATCGCACAATACGGAAGCGCTTATATGTCCGTGCGTGAGAACTTATATATCGGCCGCGAGCAGCTTGGTTTGTTAAAGAAAAAATATGAAGAAGCTAAAATTGATGCAGAAGCAGTCCTTACTTACAAATTTATCGTAAATCGTGCGTTCCCTGCAGAGCGGAAATCTTACCCTGTCAGATGGCTGATCGTTGCGGTAAGCACCATTTCTTCTTTAGTGCTGGGCGTTTTAATGCTTATCCTTTTTGATAATATCCGCAGGATCAGAAAACCGGAGAATGACACGATTGATACTAACAGAAATAACAACTGACTGACGAAAAGCGGTCCATCAAAAGATTTTATATTTAAGCCGGGCATATTAAAAGATACGATTAACTCTATAAAAAAGTCAATGATCATCCCGGAGGATATTCCGGGAAAGGAAAATAAAGAGAATATAAAAGCAGCGACTGCAGAAATTCCGGTTTCAAAAAGCACGCTGGCGGTACACACAATTATGGCATCGATAAATAGTTCGGATATTTTTCAGATTGCGCTTCGCAGGAGGATGCATCTTTTGATTATTGTACTCGGTGCAGTTGTCCTGGCATTCATTTTCTCAGGTGAAACATTTATCAAACCAAAATTCAAATCCACAGCCATTGTTTACCCGGTAAATATCATTCCTTATTCCATGGAATCGCCGACGGAACAATTACTGCAGCTTTTTCATTCGGCAGATGTGCGCACATTAATGGTGCAGCGATTTAATCTTGCAAAACATTACGAAATAAATTCAGGCACCAAATCCGCACTTACCAAGCTGAACAATTCATACGATGAAAATATTCTTGTCCGCAAAACAGAATATGAATCCATCCGAATCGACATCACCGATATAAACCCGGATACTGCAAGTTCAATGGTAAACGGACTGATCAATTGCGTCGACAAAAAAGCACGTTTGCTTCAGCGTGAAAAAACAAAAGAGGTAGTAAAGATCTTCAGCGACCAGCTTTCGGTTAAGCAAAAACAAATTGATTCGCTTGAAGCCATTAACAATTTGTTGCGTGTGCGTTATGGCTTGCTCGATTATAAATCACAGGCGAAAGAAGCAACCAAAAGTTATCTCAAGCTGGTGAGCAGTGGCGCTTCAAAAGATAAGCTGCGCGATGTGGATTCCATGCTGCGTAATCTTGAAGAAAAGGGCGGGGCTCAAATTGCAGTGACGGAACAGCTGGATGGTTTGCGCGAATCGTACAATGGAATAAAAAGCGATTACGATAAAGCCATCAGCGATTTAACAAAAGAGCTTACGTATTCGAATGTTGTTACAAAACCATTTCCTGCCGATTCAAAATGTTATCCTGTGCGTTCGCTGATTGTAGTTGTTACTGCAATTTCTGCGTTTTTATTCGGACTGATTCTTTTTGTTTTCTTAGATCGCAGATCAACAAAATCCAATGCCAGCGCTGACCAAGCCTGATAAAAGAACCCTTTGGTGGGTTTATGGCTGCAGCTTGTTTTTCCTGGCTGTAAACGCACTCTGTGTTGTCAATGAATTTTATTGGCTGAACTTATTACCTCCTGTTCTTCTTGTGGTGATGCTCGCAGTTGTTGCGCTCGACAAGCTGATACTCTTCTGTGTTTTTGTAACGCCGCTTTCTATCACGCTTTCCAGCAATGAAAACCATCTGGGATTAAGCCTGCCGGTAGAACCTATCCTTGCAGGAATTTTGTTTTTGTTTATGCTCCGGATCGTATACGAACAAAAATTCCCGATCCGCCTTTTAAAACATCCTGTCACCATTGCTATCCTGCTTAATCTCTGCTGGATCTTTATTACGTGCATCACCAGTGAGCTGCCATTGGTTTCTTTCAAGTTTTTTGTGGCAAGGCTTTGGTTCATTATCCCGTTTTATTTTATCTGCGCTGAAATGTTCCGCGATTTTAAAAACGTGCGCCGCTTCATCTGGCTTTACAGTCTTCCGCTTACGATTGTCATTGGCTACACACTTTACTGGCACTGGCAATATTCATGGAGTGAAGATGCGGCGCACTGGGTTATGTCGCCCTTCTATAATGACCACACGGCATATGGAGCTGCGCTTGCGATGTTTTTTCCTGCCCTCATTCTTTTTGTTTTCAATAAAGAATACTCCAATAATATTCGCGTCATCGCATTGATTCTTCTCGGCATTTTCACCATCGCGCTTATTTTCTCTTACACACGTGCAGCATGGGTAAGTCTTGCCGGCGCGTTGCTCATGTACCTCGTTTTTGTTTTCCGGATTCGCTTTCGTGTGATTGCTGCGCTTGCAGTTGTCGGTGGTGTCTTTCTCTTTCTTTCGTGGGGGGATATTTTGATGAAGCTCGAACAAAACCGCCAGGACACCTCGAATAATTTGGAAGAACATCTTCAATCCATTTCAAATATTTCGACCGACGCATCGAACCTGGAGCGACTCAACCGCTGGAATTCTGCTTTCAGAATGTTTGAAGAGCGCCCGATTTTCGGATGGGGACCGGGAACCTATAGTTTTGTTTACGCACCATTTCAATTGTCGCAGGAAAAAACAATCATCAGCACGAACGCCGGTGATTTAGGAAATGCGCACAGTGAATACATCGGGCCTTTATCAGAATCGGGTGTGCTCGGTGCTGTTACCTTCTTGCTGATCTTCGGCACGATTGTGTGGACCGGCTGGAGGTTGTATTATAAATTGCCGAAAGGAGTTCACCGCGGTGTGATGGTGGCCGTTTTTCTCGGGCTCCTCACCTACTTCATTCACGGGTTGATGAATAATTTTCTTGACACGGATAAAGCGTCAATTCCTTTCTGGGGATTTACTGCAATGCTTGTAGCGGCCGATCTGTGGTATCCTACGAAAGATGGAACGGTAGAAGATTAATTTACCTGTTCGCCGGAAATAATCAACCTTGTTATTGGGTTTTACCAGGATCAAATTAACAATTTCATAATTCTTCCGCTTTTTGTCCTTTTATCGTGGCTTTTTCACGCTTTGTCTAATAAAAGGCGTGAGAAAGAGACAAAAAACTATCTTCGTTTACTGATGACGCCCAAAGAAAAAACAGAAGCGGAGAGCAAACGAATACCCCGGATTAAGGAATTCAAACTCAATGCGTTGCTGGAGGTTACGAAAGCCATTAACAGCAACGTTTCGACAAAGAACCTGCTGGATATTTTCGAAAATATCATTCGTGAAAAGTTGGGCATTGGCAAACTCGTACTGTTCAGTCATGACGGCATGATGTGGAAATGTTTGTTGAGCATTGGCGTGGATGAAGAAGTTAGTCATATCAATGTTGAAAAAGAATTCAAGCAGTTCAAAGAAATTTCCACCATCGATATTGATTCTACAAAAGGATCGCTTAATAAATCTTTTGAAATTGTAATTCCTGTTTATCATAAAGATCAGCCGCTTGCTTATGTATTGATCGGCGATTTGAATGATGATGAAGGAATGAGCGCATCGATAAAACATCTTCCGTTTGTTCAGACGCTTACGAATCTTATTATCGTTGCTATTGAAAACAAAAAGCTTGCTAAAGAAAATTTACGTCGCGCAGCAATGCACCGTGAATTGGAATTAGCATGGGAAGTGCAGCGAATGCTATTCCCGGAAAAGCTTCCTTCCAATGATCATATGGATATGGATGCTGTTTATTTGCCTCATCAGCAAGTAGGCGGAGATTATTACGACTTCATCCAGATCAATGAGAATGAAGTTGCGTTTTGTGTTGCTGATGTTTCGGGTAAAGGTGTTCCGGCTGCTTTGTTGATGTCAAATTTCCAGGCGAACCTGCGCATTTTGCTTCATCATATTCCAAGTCTTCCTGATTTAGTGCGAGAGCTCAACAATAAAATTTCTGTCAATGCAAAGGGCGAAAAATTCATTACGCTTTTCATTGCAAAATATAATTTGGTTACACGTGTGCTGCATTACATCAATGCCGGGCATAATCCTCCGCTGGTCATTGATGAAGACGGTGCGAATATATTGACGGTTGGCTGCACCGGATTAGGAATGTTTGACGACTTAGTGAAAGTGCGCGAAGGAATTGTAAACATCGCTCACGGTGCATTATTAATGTGCTACACCGACGGACTTGTTGAAACCACGAATGAGAAAGAAGAAGATTTCGGATTGAAGCGTGTTCAGCAAATCGCAATTGAGCACCGCAAAAAAACTCCGCACCAATTAAATAAGATCATCATTGAAGCAGTGAATAAGCATAAAGGCGATATGTCGTACATCGATGATATTGCGTTGGTGACTTGTCGCTTGCTTTAAGCATTTGCATTTCATTACGCTAAATGAAAAATGCCGATCAGTTTCCTGTCGGCATTTTTCATTTGCACATTTGAAATTTGCAAATTGGATTTATTTCTCAGCCTTCACACGTTCCATGTAAGAATGGTTCTTGGTATCCACTTTAATTTTATCACCTGTGTTGATGAAAAGCGGAACACTAACGATAGCACCTGTTTCGAGTGTTGCAGGCTTCAATGTGTTTGTTGCGGTATCACCTTTCAAACCCGGCTCGCAATAGGTTACTTCGAGCTCAACGGTAGCTGGCGCTTCTGCTGAGATCGGCTCATCGCTTTCGAACCAAACTTTTACATCCATACCTTCTTTGAGGTAATGAATGCCATCGCCGATCGCTTCTTTGCTTACATAGATCTGCTCAAATGATTCTTTATCCATCAATACGATATTCGCATCTTCAGGATAAATGAATTGCAGATTTTTATACTCAACGTAAACGATCTCCACCATTTCGCCTGAGCGAAAACGATTTTCAACCAGCTTACCATTTTTAAGGTTACGCATTTTCCCCTGGTAAAAAGCACGCAGGTTTCCGGGAGTGCGGTGTTGCCATTCAACAATCTGAACCAACTCATTGTTGTATTTCAGAAAAGTTCCGATGCTTACATCTCCGGTATCAGCCATTGTAATAAAGTTTAATAGGTTGGACGTTTAAAATTTTTGCTCCGAAAATTCTTCCGAGGATTGCGAAGATAAGAAAAAGCCTACTACGCTGAAATTAGCTTCGCAGGCCAGGGCCCCTGAAACTACATATAATCAAACTAATGAAATTAAAGTTCTGTAAATCAGGCTTTCACGGTTTGTTTAAAGTCTTCTATTTTCAATTCTGCGGTACAGAAGAAATACTCTTGCTTTACCTGGTTGGAACAAACGATAATTGTGCGGTTTTTTCCGTGTTCCCTGATCAGCTCGCCGTACCATTCCATCACCTGCGCATCGAGGTTGGAACACGGCTCATCGAGCAACAACAAAGGTGTATCGCTCAAAATAGCAAGCAATAAACGAACCCGCTGCTTCATGCCGGAAGAAAAATTCTTGAGCTGTTTTGCATGTGCATGTGCAAGGCCCGAACGCTCGAGAATTTGTTTGTCATTCAAACCGCTTCTCCATGATTTGAATTTCCCATGAAATGTTATGGATTCTGCAAGCGTAAAATCTTCCATCAACTCCAAATACGGAGATGCGTAAGAAATGTATTTGTAAATTTCTGATTGCTCTATTTCTTTCCCTTCGTGCGAATAAATTAATTTTCCTTCGCCTTCCATCATACTTCCTGAAATCACCTGCAGCAAAGTAGATTTTCCGGAACCATTCGCTCCTGAAATTACAACCGGGTTGTTTTCATCGAAAGAATAATTCAACCCGCGGAAGATCCATTCGCGACCAAATTTTTTTCCGAGATTTTCGAGCTGAATGTGCATAATTTGTCACGAAAGTACTTCTTAAGTACGAAAGGAAAAACTGAATTAAAAGGTAAGTTTGCGTCTATGACCCGCATTTTCTTCATTTGTCTCTTTCTGCTGACATTTCTTGCCGGCTGCAGCGAAAAAAATCATTCAGGTAGCAACCTTGAATCGCTGGAAACCTGGCACAATCGTTTCCATCGAAATAGATACCATGCTGATTCTTCATTGATTCTTGCTGATCAGCTTGCAAAAGAATCGGAGCATGCTCCTGTGGAATATCTTGCGTTAGTACAAATGGGTTATGGTCATCATCATAACTACCATGCACATTACCAGCTATCGAGATTGCACTTTTCACAGGCCGCAGGTTTACTGCAGGAGACGAAAAACGACACGCTGCTTGCAAGAGCTTATTCGGGCATTGGAAATGCATATAAAAACCTGGGAAAATATTCAGAAGCAATTGACACGTTGCTCCTTTCGGCACGGCTGTTTGAAAAAGCAAATCATAACGAAGGAATTGCCGGTTCGCACCTGAGTCTTGCGCAAGTATACCAGCAGAAAGATGATCTTCCCCGTATAAAAGAGCAGCTTACTATTGTTATGCAGCGCGTTCATAATGATCGCGGAAATGTTTATCATCTTTTGGCACTGCACACACTTGCAAATTTTTATGGAATGAGCGGAAAGATCGATAGCGCAATGCTGATTGACCGCATTGGCATCCGGCTTGCCGATTCAGTGAACAACACACATTTTAAAACGCCGTTTCTGGATAATCTTGCAAATTGCCATAAGGAAATGGGGCTTTTTGACAGCAGCCGTATTTATTTCATGGAATGTCTTCTTCTCGATTCACTCAATGATGACCGTAAACAAATGGCTGATACGTATCTGAATCTTGCAGACCTCGGCACAGCGGAAGGAAATTTTGCGCAGGCAGAACGAGATGGAAAACGGGCTATTGAACTCAGCAAAATTACAGGTTATCTCCCCGGACAAAGAAGCGCATGGTTGGTGCTTAATAAGCTTTACATATCGGCCGGTCAATTTGAAGAAGCGCTTGAAGCAAAAGATTCTGCATTCGCGATCCGTGAAAAAATGATCAACGAGAAAAAAGAATCCCGTATTGCAGAGCTCGAAACGATTTATGAAACTGAAAAAAAAGAAGAACAAATTATTACGCAGGAAAAACAATTGCTGCAGCAACGCATTATTATCGGTGCCGGAATAATATTGCTTTTAACGCTTGTGTTGCTTGGCGTTTCTTATTACCGTAATTACAATGAAAAGAAAAAGAACGAGCTGCAAAATGCGTTGCACAAGGAGCAGGAAAAATCAACAGTTGCTATTTTTGAAAGTGAACAAAATGAACGCATGCGCATCGCACGTGATCTGCATGACAGTGTTGGACAAATGCTTTCTGTTGTGAAAATGCAGCTATCAACACAACAAGCACCGGGAGAAACTATTCAGCTTATCGACAGCACGATCAATGAAGTCCGCGCAATTTCACATAATCTTATTCCGGAAGAATTGAATTTCGGCCTCCTGCGCGCACTGGAAGAGCTTGGTGATAAAATAAATTCAGCAGGTAATGTTAAGCTTGAACTTTTAGTAGCCGAAGAGATTCAACCGGGAAATTTTTCCAAATCATTCAGCCTATCGGTCTACCGGATTATCCAGGAAATTGTAAATAATATGCTTCGTCATGCAAATGCATCTTTGATCACCATTCAATTGCGCAATGAAAACGAAATCGTGCTGCTCGATATTTCGGATAACGGGAAAGGCTTTGACCAAACAATAATTTCAGAATCGAAAGGCATTGGCTGGAAGAATGTGATAGCGCGTGTAAAATTGCTTGGCGGAAAAATGATTATTTCTTCGGACAATAAAGGAACATTAATTGCACTTACTTTACCACAATGATGAATGCTTCTCTGACACCCGTTGCAATACTTATCGCAGATGATCACCAGCTTGTCATTGACGGAATCAAAAGTATGCTGGCGACAGAAAAACAATACATCATTGCAGGAGAAGCAATAAATGGCCAGGCTGCATTCGACATGATCAGCGCTAACCCCAATCGTTTTCAACTGCTGATCACCGACATCAGCATGTCGCATCTTACGGGCATTGAACTTTGCAAAATGGTAAAGACGCGCTTCCCGGAAATAAAAGTGCTGATCCTTTCCATGTATAACAGCGTGACGGTTGTGAAAGAAGCGCTCGCTGCAGAAGCGGATGGTTATATTTTGAAAAGCACAGGCAAGGATGAATTTCTTATTGCGTTGCATCGCATCAATGACGGTGGCACTTATTTTTCGCAGGATATTCTTCCGATCATTTATAATCAATATCAAAAAGAAAAACAGCAGCAGGATCAGCTCACCATTCTTTCTCCACGTGAAAAAGAAATTCTCGCGCTCATTGTGAAAGAACATACCAGCGAAGAAATCGGGGCAAAACTTTTCATCAGCAAAAAAACGGTCGACAATCACCGGCAAAATATTCTTGAAAAGACGCAGTGCAAAACAACTGTCGGCCTTGTAAAGTTTGCGATCCGCAACGGGTTGGAATAAACCAGCTGATCAATAGGTATATATACCCACTCATTCCCTTTCTTATCCTCATTGCCGTTATGATGCGGCTTTTTCAATTTTGATGTCTTAATTGTGCATCATGAAAAAGTCATTGCTTCACTACACCTTCGCCTGTTTTTTATTCGTGCTGCTTCTTGCACCAACGCACATGCACGCCCGAAAAATAAAATCGTTTTTGCTGCAATCATCAAGCGGAAACACAACCAATTTCCGCATCGGCCCTTCTTACGGAAGATATTTTTATCGCATGGCCGCTCCTGAAATTTATATGTATCGGGTGAATAACGGATTTGCCAGCGGCAATTACCGTGTTCTTGAAGTGACAGATAAATTCGGATCGCTGCAGGATTTTAATGGCTTCACGATGGTACTTGAATCTGTCCAGGAAAATGGATTCACATTTGAGCTTGGTTTTTCGATGCGTCGCAAAGCAACTGATGCGCGTTTCTCTTACGATACCGGTCCGGGATCAGAAGTGATTGATCATTATGAAAAAGTGAAGATGAGCTCTAATGCAGCATTTCTTTCGCTCGGTTATCGTCCGCCATCTGCTACGAAGCTTTTAATGGGTTTTGGAATGGATCTTGGCTTCCTGCGCACGCGCCGAAAAATTACAGACAATACAGATGCAAACAACGGAGAATGGAATGCATGGTTTTATACTTTTAAAATTTTTGATACAGGTAAAGTGAGTTCCAAAACACCAATCGCTTCCTGCACTTTTTTATTGTCGTATGATGTTTCTGTTTTCACCTTGCGACTTTCTCATTCTATCCCTGTGTTGGATGGTAACATGCTTTCTCAAACAGGAAAGTATACCAACATTCCATGGTCGAGCAAAGTGCTGCCGATGCGACATACAATGTTTTCGCTGTTATACAATTTCAATCATAAGCGATGAAAAAATTTTTTCGTCATACGAAGCCTTTGCGTAGTGTGATATTCCTCCTCCTTCTTTGCAGTGGAAGCCAACTGGTGAAAGCGCAATTTGTCTTTTCCGGTTATGGAAGTGTCAGCTATAATGGTTCCGCATTTTTCAAAGATTTTCGAAATCATTACAACGAGATCAATGCTGCGACACTGACGAACAAGCTTGGATCTCCTTCGCTGGGACCTGGTTATAGCTTTGCTTTGGGTTACAGGGTGCTGCGTCTTTCTTCTTCTGTGTCGCGTTCTCATATGCAGTCGAGAACAAGTGCAGTGTTTTCGAATAATGCCAAACGTATCATCAGGTACGAATATGATTATACGGCAGTCAACATCGGCTATTTTCATTATTCTGAATCAGGCGAATTTACTGTTGAAGTAGGAATGATGTATGCAAATACCAATGCGTATTCATATGTCATATTGCCGAATAAGGAAAAAGATTTTTTTACAGGAATTTCACAGCAAGCGCACTGGATCAACTTGGGTTTGAATGTAAAATTTAATTACCTCAGGCGCTTAACTGACAATCTTTTTCTTGACTTCATGGCACAGGGATTTTTTGTAAACGATAAAACCGGTCTTGCCCCGGAGTTTGTATTGGGACCAACTGCTGCAACATTAAATTATATCGGCGGAACATTTTCCATTGGACTTTCGATGAAGGTTGGAGATTACATTGATTAATTCAAACATCAAATGAAAAAAATATCATTCCTTATTTTTGTGCTCGCAATTTTTTCGGCGTGCAGCAAAGAGAAAATAAATGACAAGCGCATTGCAGGTATCTGGAATGCAACAACCGTAGAATATATTTTTTACGAAAACAATGAAGAGGTGCGTGATTCAGTAGTTGAAAATTCAGGCGCGTTGTATTTGTATGATGACGATGAGCTGGAAAATCAATATGGCTATTCTCTGGCTATTGTTCCGGAAAGATTCTTCGGTCCGGTTTGGGAAAGCAACGAAGGTGATGCGAATACATTGATGGGAACAAACATTCGCAAACTGACACGAAAAAAACTGGAGCTTTCGGAAAACACAACAGATACCGATCTGAATGTGACTAAGACGGTGATCTATTATTTCGAACGGTGAGGTTAGTGAACTAATCTTCTTTTATAAATTCTTGAAACAAAAATCGGCAGGAATAAACTCGCAATTTTTTCTCCGTCACTTACTTTCAACAGATCGCCGTTGATGTGCCAGTCATCCCAGGTATCACCGTAATACGTTGTGAATGTAACTTCAAGGCTATCGTAATCATGTTTTAACTGCCAGTTGTTCCAGCTTTTCGGCAGCACGGTTTGAATGGTGACAGTATCTTTTATATCTGGTCCGTAAATTTCCCAGCGATTCCAGGAACTGCTCAGCCATGTTTTGAGGTGATACGTTTTTTCGCCTACAGTAATTTCCCAGCTGTTGTACGTGTCGTTGAATTCTGAATTTACTTCACCTTTCAAAGTGCCGATGTCAAACGTCCAGCGATTTGCATCATTCTTCATATATCCTTCAAACGTCCCTTCGTCTTTCCCGATCTTCGCTTCCCAATTTTCTATTTTACCTGTGAACACGGTGCGAATTCTTCCTTCCGGTTCAGGCTCTTCCTGTGGTTTTATCTTCGCCGAAGCAAAAAATAAAATAACCGGCAGAAGAAAAATCACACTGCACAGAAGCTTCGTATGACCGGCTAATTTTTTCATTTCGCAAGTCCTTTGTCGTAGATCGCGCCTACGAACACGGGGATAAATCCGATAGCGGCTTTCACACCAATATTTTCCTTCTCAAGATTTCCTGAAATGCTCCAGTTGTCGAAACTCTTGCTGTAAGTTGTCCGGATGTTGATATCAGTAGTTGCTCCATCCACATCCCAATTATCATAGGTATTACTGTAAACCGACCTGATCTTCACCGACGATTTCAAATCGCCGCCGGATAATTCCCAACTACTGTAGGTACTCGAATAAGTAGATTTTAAACGATAGGTTTGTCCGCCGATAGAAATATCCCAGCCGCTATAATCATTCATAAAAACGGCGCGAATAGTTCCTGAAATACCGCCAATAGAAACCTGCCAGTTGTCGTAGCTGTCACTATACGTTGTGCTGATCGTTCCGCTACCACCAACATTCACATCCCAGCGATCGTAGCTGGAAGAATAAGTAGTGCGAACGCTTCCCTGTGCGGAAAGAAGAAGTGGGAAAAGGAAAGGAAGAAGGAAGAGTAGCTTTTTCATAGGATGAAGTTGTGTATGTAAATCAATAATTGTGCCTGCATGGTTGGTTGTCAAAAAAGGTTGGTGGTTGGTGGTCGAAATGACAATTACCACCAACTACAGACCACCTACCACCAACTTTTCCACACCACCTACCACCAACTAGCTAATTCCTCTTATAATGCCATCCTTCGAATTCCGGATAAATTCTAATATCTGCTCTTTCTCTTTGGATTCAGGATGCTCTTTTTCAATTACTGCAACTGCATTTGTTACGTTCAGTCCGCGTAAATAAAGTGTGCGGTAAATATCTTCTACTCTTGCGATTGCTTCGTCTGTATAACCACGGCGACGCATTCCCAACGTATTTACACCAACGTATGCTAAAGGCTCACGCGCAGCTTTGATAAACGGCGGAACATTTTTTCTTGATCCGCATTTTGCTGCGATGAAGCTGTGTGCTCCTACGTGAATGAATTGTACAATGCCGACATATCCTTCGAGAATCGCCCAGTCATCAATCGTAACGTGACCGGCGAGCATAACGGAATTGGCGAGGATAACATTATTTCCCACCACACAATCGTGCGCGATGTGAACGTAAGCCATGAGCAGGCAATTCTGTCCGACCACGGTTTTCATTTTATCTTTTGTTCCGCGGTTGATGGTAACGTATTCGCGAACGGTTGTTCCGTCACCTACTTCAGCAGTAGTAATTTCACCGATGAATTTCAGATCCTGCGGAATTGCGCTGATCACTGCGCCGGGAAATATTTTGCAATTTTTTCCAATGCGGGCGCCATTCATCAGCACCGCATGCGGACCTATCCATGTGCCATCGCCAACAGTTACATCCGCTTCGATAAATGCGAATGGCTCAATGGTTACGTCATTACCGATTTGAGCTTTTGGGTCGATGTGAGCGAGGGGTGAAATCATGCGATGGCGGGTTCAGCTTTTTTTATTTCTACGTTTCGGACTTTTACAATTTGCGCAAGCATTTCTGCTTCGGCAACAATCTTATTATTGACATATGTTATTCCTTTCATATGACAAAGTCCGCGTCGGATTGGTGTGATAAATTCCAATTTGAAAACGCAGGAATCGCCTGGAACAACTTTCTGTTTGAATTTCACCGCATCCATTTTCAGGAAATACGTTTGATAATTTTCCGGATCAGGAACAGATTTCAAACATAAAACTCCTCCTGTTTGTGCCATCGCTTCAACGATTAACACACCAGGCATGATCGGCTCGTCAGGAAAATGTCCGACGGTCCAGAATTCATTCATTGTAACATTTTTCACTCCGACAACATGAGTCGATGAAAGTTCAATGATCTTATCAACGAGCAAAAATGGCTGACGGTGCGGAAGGATTTGCATGATCTGTCGCACGTCGAGCAAAGCAGGAGTTTCAGCGCTGTAATTTACTTCACCGCCTTTGCGTGCTTTTTTAACGAGCGCTTTTAATTTTTTCGCAAACTCCACATTTCCTGCGTGACCGGGACGTGCTGCGAGAATATGCACTTTCATGTGCACACCAACGAGCGCAAGATCGCCAACAATATCAAGCAGCTTGTGACGCGCAGGTTCATTGTAATAATGAAGCTTTGTGTTATTCAATACGCCGCCATCTTTCACTTCAACATCCGGCTTATTAAATACTTTACGCAGATGCGCAGTTTGTTCAGCAGAAATCGGTTTGTCGACAAGCACAATTGCATTATTCAAATCACCGCCTTTAATAAGATTGTGCTGCAATAATGCTTCAAGCTCGTGAAGAAAAACGAATGTACGGCAGCGTGAAATATTTTCTTTGAATTCAGTAAGCGCATACATCGAAGCATGCTGCGTTCCCAGAACTTCAGAATTATAATCTACCATTACAGTAACACGGAATTCATCCTGTGGCACTGCCAGCATTTCTACTTTTTTAATCGGGTCCTCGTAAGTGAGATTTTCTTTCAGCTCAAAATATTCGCGGTCTGTATCCTGCTCAACATTACCAACTGATTCCAACGCAATCACAAACGGGTAAGAGCTTCCGTCCATGATCGGAACTTCAGGTGCATCAAGATCGATCAACACATTATCAAGATCGCAACCCATACAAGCAGCAAGCACATGCTCGCAGGTATAAATGCGTCCACCGTTTTGCTCGAGCGTTGTTCCGCGTGCAGTGTCAACAACATTATCACAATCCGCATCAATGATCGGCTGTCCTTCGAGATCAACACGACGAAATTTAAATCCGTGGTTATCCGGCGCAGGATGAAATGTAAGGTTCGCGAGTTTCCCGGTATGGAGGCCGACACCTGAAACCGTTACCGATGATTTAATAGTTTTTTGCTTGATGTTCATGTGGTTATTGATCTAGGGATTCGACTGCCTAAGGGGTTTTCGGTTCTAATTTTTTTTCGAGATCTTTTACTTTGCTGCTCAATGCCGGCAATGAACGGAAAACTACATACGAACGTTTGTAATCGCCGATACCGAAGGCAGGTGAGCCCTGCACAATTTCATCATCAGGAATATTATTTCCAACTCCTGACTGCGCCGCGATCTTCACACGGTTTCCTATTGACAAATGTCCGATAATTCCGACTTGTCCGCCAATCATACAATCGCGGCCGACTTTTGTACTTCCTGCAATTCCTGTTTGTGATGCGATGACTGTATTCTCACCGATCTCCACATTATGAGCAACCTGGATTAAATTATCCAGCTTCACGCCTTTGCGGATAATTGTTGAACCTAATGTAGCACGATCAATTGTTGTATTCGCACCAATCTCCACATGATCTTCAAGAATGACATTTCCGATATGCGGAACTTTCTGATAATTATTTTCGCTGTTCGGCTGAAATCCGAAACCGTCACCGCCGATAATTGCTCCTGCCTGCAAGATGCAATCATTACCGATGACGCAATCGTGATACACTTTCACGCCGGAATAAAAAATGCTGTTGTTGCCTGCTTTTGAATTATCACCCAAAAAACAATGCGGATAAATTTTTGTGTTATCGCCAACGGTCACATGATCGCCGATAAAAGCAAAAGGTCCGATGTAAACATTCTTTCCGATTTTCGCAGAAGCAGAAACGGATGCGAGCGGATCAATGCCTGTTTTGTTTAAGCGGAAGGAATTATATGCGCCAAGCAATTTTGCAAAAGCTGCGCGGGCATCAGCAACGCGAATTAAAGTGAGCGAAGGATTCAGCGCCTGTTCAGGAGTAAAATCTGAATTAACGATTACGATCGTTGCTTTAGTAGAATAAACAAAAGCGGCATACGCAGGGTTGGAAAGAAAAGAAAGGGAGCCATCGACACCCTCCTCGATTTTAGCCAGCTTTGAAACTGTTGCATCCGGATTGCCTTCTACCGTACCGCCAACTAAAGCGGCAATTTCTTTGGCCGAAAATTTCATCGCGTAAATTTAGCTAAAATATCAAAGGGAATGAGGGGTGTTTCTGAAGCAATATTCCACGATTGGAAGTATGGATAAACACTCATAGAACCCCTGTCAATGCTGTAAAGTTAAGGGTTGCTGCGGCCAAAGAAATTAACGAACGGTGCATTCCGGAAAATTCTGCGTGCAGCTCCACTATTTTAGACGCCGGAAATGATAAAAGGTTTACTGTAATGGAATAATATTTGATTGGAATCACCTAAAACCTTAAATCCTATGAAAATAAATATACTTTTTCTCCAAAATTCTTTGCTGCTCCTCCTGGTTTTCCTTCTCGGTTCGACCGTTGCTTCGTCCCAGGTAACACGCATTTCCGTCGCAAATGGAAACTGGAACAATCCTGCAATCTGGAGTCCGGCGGGCGTTCCTACTCTCACGGATGATTCAATTATAATTAATACGGACGTTACTTTTTCACAGCATATTATCGACGGCCAGTCTATGTTCCGTGTAAACGCAGGCGCATCTTTAATTGATACCGGGAATGACACGGCAACTTTGGGGGGCGACCGGCTTGTTGTTAACGGATATTTTTCTGTCAGCACGCTTGTAATCGGAATGGTTGACAGTGCAACTGTTGGCGGAACACTTCATGTAACATCAGAAGCATCACAGAGCGGAACTTTTATTGTGCAACCAGGTGGACAATTTTGCGTGGGACAACAATTAACCACGAGCGATGATTTTATTAATAACGGAAGTGTGAGCACTACCAATTGGTTCAACGGCGCAACGGTAACTGGTAACGGTGGAAAATTCTGCATTGCGAATTATTTTATTAATTCAGATGCGATTTCAGGCAGTATTGATATTTGTGATGCAACTCCAAATACACCGTTTGATGTAAATGCCGGCACGATCTCCGGTTCTGTTACATATTGCGCAGTTGGTCCATGCACCTCGTGCCCTGTTCCGAATGGCATCAGCGACTTAAATTTTATTGATGCGTTAACTATCTTTCCAAATCCGTTTTCAGATCAAATGCAAATCCGGGTTAATCCTGCATTGCTCAATACAAATCCTGATCTAATTTTTGTGATGTACGATGTGAATGGCAAAGAAGTGAAAAGAGAATTTATTTCCGGTACTGCAATTTTCTTTGACAGCGAACATCTTCCGGATGGAATTTATTTTTACCGGTTATTGTCGGGCGAAAAGTCAATTTCTACCGGGAAAATTATTGCACTGCGCAATAACTAATTCTTTGGGCAGTGGATCAGTTTAACTTGTCCGGTTCAACCCTCAAAGAATTGCGCGCCTGCAAACGCGCTTGCAAACTCTTTGAGGGTTTTAAGAAAGGTTTCTCAAACTGACCCACTACTATTCTTTGATCATGCAGCATTTCCTTGCAACAGTTTCATAGCAGACGCGCTAAATGTCGCGGGGGATCTCGGAGAAAAACTATTTCACATTCTCTACAAAAACATTTTTCCTGAACGCAAAAACACAAACAACTAATGCTGCAATTGTAAGCAAGGCCGAACAATACATTGCTGCTCCTGGTACATGCGCAGGTGCTTTTTCGGAAGTGAAGAAGCTGAAGAGAAGTGGAAAAAGTATCGGGCCGATAATTGCTGTGACGCTCATCAAACTTGTTAGCGTTCCCTGTAATTCGCCTTGTTCATTCGCCGGCACTTGTGATGACATTAACGATTGTGTTGAAGGTCCGGCAAGTCCGCCTAATGCGAGGGGAACTACTCCAACGAAAATCATCCATGAACTTGTTGCGGATGCACAAATGGTCATTCCTATTACGTAAAAAATCAATCCGAGATAAATTGAATTTTTTTCTCCCAGCTTCGGAACAATGATTCGATTTAATCCTCCCTGGACAATTGCAATGCTTAATCCAACGGCAGCAAGTGAAATTCCAATCATGCCTTCATCCCAGTTGAACCGGTATTTTCCAAAGAAAGCCCATGTTGTCGGTAACGATTGTCCTGCCAGATTCACAAGCAAAAACGCCATTGAAAGTCCGATCAGCATTGGATAACGTTTCAAATGAATCAAGCTGCCAAGCGGATTTGCACGTTTCCATTCGAACTTGCGGCGATTTTCAGGCTTAAGCGATTCGGGAACTACAAAATATCCGTAGAGCACATTTAGTAATGACAATCCAGCCGCGACAAAAAACGGAACGCGTAATCCGAATGAGCCGAGCATTCCTCCAATTGCAGGACCAATGATAAATCCTAAACCAAAAGCAGCGCCAACCATTCCGAAATTTTTAGCGCGTGTTTCAGGTGTGCTGATATCAGCGATGTAGGCGGTTGCTGTTGTGAAGCTTGCCCCTGTGATTCCTGCAATGAAGCGACCGATAAAAAGAAATGCAATGCTGTTTGCAAAACCTAAAATGAAATAATCAATTCCGAATGCAAACAACGAACAAAGTAAAATTGGTCGTCGCCCGAAACGATCGCTCAATCCGCCAAGAACAGGTGAAAATAAAAACTGCATTCCCGAATACGCAAGCATCATATATCCGCTAACCACTGATGCATACGGAACATCACAATGAAGAATGGAAATAATAAGATCAGGCATGACCGGAATAATAATTCCTAATCCTGTCACATCAATAAGAAGCGTGAGAAAAATAAAAAGGAGCGCTTTGTTACCCGGCTGTTTTGTCATTGATCGAAGAAAAAACAAAAAGTTAGTAAAGGAAATCGGGCAAATGTAATTTAGAAAATGAATTGGGAAACAAAGCGACAATGAAATTAATATTATGTCATGCCCCGGTTTAAATGCCTATCGTAATTCTTTCGGATAACAGAGAAAATATTTTTTCACAGGATGCGCCAGCACTGAAATATTAAAAAGATCAGCAGCCTCAGCAATATCAATCACACTTCCGTTCTTAAAAAGAATATTGATGCGGATAGTATCACTCGAATATGCTTTATTCTGTACAGCGCCCGTGAAAACATAATACGGCAATTCCTCTTTTTTCAAACCGAATTTCTTCATTGCTTTTTTCTGCAATTGCGCAACATAGTTTCCTGCAAAAGGTTTTTGTTGAAGCTCAACCGCAAACAATTGACGATCGACTAAACGTTTGCACAGGTAGGCTAGAATTTTATCGGGATGGCTTGTCCAAACCTTAATGCTCGTCATAATATCGTAATCGTCGAGCTGCGCAAATGTTTCAAGAACTTCCGGCTTATTAAGGAAAGCGCTTTTTGTAAAACGATTATAAAGGAACAAACGCAAAGACGGCGTGCAGAAAAGATCAATTTTATCCTCGGCTAATTCTTTTGCACGTTTTAAAATATTGACAAGCAAATGTTCTGCGCTGAGCACGGTTTTATGCAAATAAACCTGCCAGTACATTAAGCGGCGCGCAACAATAAATTTTTCAATGGAATAAATGCCTTTATCTTCCACCACGAGCTGATCATTCACCACATTAAACATTTTCACAATACGATCACTGCTGATATTTCCTTCAACTACACCGGTGAAAAAACTATCGCGGCGTAAATAATCCAAACGATCAAGATCCAGCTGTGAAGAAACAAGCTG
The DNA here is from genome assembly GCA_031412295.1 of Bacteroidota bacterium. GTDB lineage: Bacteria > Bacteroidota > Bacteroidia > Palsa-965 > Palsa-965. Next base: position 154,317 of record JANOCU010000015.1, on the reverse strand, counting down.
GTGTAAAAATTTCTTTTTGTATTTGCCACGGAAAATTTTGAGCGCTAATTCAAGCTGCCCGTTAAATTCCTGGTTGAGACGATCCATAAAAATCGCCGAAAGATCTTCGTGCGTGATATTATGAACGAGACTCATCTCCAGCGCATGTGAAAACGGACCATGACCGATATCGTGAAGAAGAATTGCAACCGTGGCGCCTTGTGCTTCTTCGGGTGTGATCTCATGTCCTTTTGAACGGATCACTTCAATTGCTTCAGTCATCAGGTGCATCGCCCCCATCGCATGATGAAAGCGTGTATGAATAGCGCCCGGGTAAACCAAATTCGTCAAGCCCAGCTGGCGGATGCGTCTCAACCGCTGGAAGTAAGGATGATCAACCAAACTAAAGATCAGGTCGCTTGGTACGGTGACAAAGCCGTAAACCGGGTCGTTGAAGATCTTATGCTTGATGATTGGTTTCATTTGCGGGCAAAGGTCTGCAAAAAAGGTCAATGAAGAATAAATTTTTTCTGTGCGTGGGGGTAATGCTGCTTTTCTGTGTCATAGGAGCAAATGCCCGGATTGAAAACAAACACTTCTTACAAAAAGCCAGTAGCGTATCTTTGCGAACAACAAGAAAGCAAACCTGCATTGACAGCGCCTACGGATAGTTTTATTGTTCCTGCCATTCGCGAAGGAAATGAAGCCGCATTTAAGCAGCTGTTTCATTTTTATTATGCGCCCTTATGCCGTTACGCGACAGGAATTATCAGCTCGGCAGAAGATGCAGAAGAAATTGTGCAGCAGGTTTTTTTACGCATTTGGGAGCGACGTGCAGAATTAGATATCACTGTTTCATTTAAAGCCTACCTCTATCGTTCCGTTCACAATGCTTCGCTCAATCATAAGCAGCGGCGTAAAAATGATGTACGTTTTGATGATCTGCCATTGCGCGTTGTGCATGCTGCGGAAGTGTCGCATGAAATGGATGTGAAATTGCTCGAAAAAGAAATCGGGAAAGCATTGAACACGTTACCGGAACAATGCAGGAAAATTTTTGAGCTGAGCCGTTTCGAAGAATTAAAATACCGTGAGATCGCAGAGCTGCTGGATATTTCAATCAAGACGGTAGAAAATCAAATGGGAAAAGCATTGCGCATCATGCGTGAACAGCTTTCCGCTTATTTACCATTATTATTCATTACCACTTCTTATGGTCTACTTCATTTAATCCTACTGCCATGAGCAACGAATTTGAAAATACACGCATTGATGAATTGCTTGCGCGTTATCTTTCGGCAGAAACAACTGCGGAAGAAAATGCAGAAGTAGTGTCATGGATAAATACGTCTTCAGCGAACAAAAAATATTTTGACGGATTAAAAGAGATCTGGAATAATTCTCATTCCAACACTTCAAAGCAATTCGATACAGACGCTGCATGGAACAGGATGAAAACACGCATGAACGTAAATGTTCCGGCGACAAAAGTTTCACGCCCGGTTTATTTCCGCATCGCAGCAGGTGTTGCTCTTTTTGTTCTGCTTGGTTCACTGGCTTATGTTATCATCGACAAAACCAGGAAGCCGGAGATGAGATCGCTTGTTGCTATGGCTTTTGAAACGCCAAAATCAGATACACTTCCTGATGGCAGCATTGTTAATCTCAATCGCAATTCACAATTGACTTATCCTGAATTTTTCGATGGCAAAACACGTGAAGTAAATTTAAAAGGCGAAGTGTTTTTTGATATCAGTCATGACGCAGCACATCCTTTTATCATTCACACCGGATCGCTGGATGTAAAAGTCATCGGAACGTCGTTTAATGTGCATGCATTTCCCGGCAGTGACAGTGTGCGTGTATCCGTTGAGACAGGAAAAGTAAAATGTTATGTCGGAAAAGATTCTGTTCTGTTGCTTCCCGGTGAAATTGCAGTGTACAACAAAAAAACAAATGAGCTGAGAAAAGGCCGTGAAGATGATCCGAATACAACGGCCTACCGCAACCGCATTTTTAAATTCGAGAACACGCGTTTAAGTGATGCGGTTAAATCGTTAAACAATGCTTACGGTTCTAACATTGTAATAAAATCAGATTTAATTCGTGATTGTGGTGTGTATGGCACCTTTAAAAACGAAAGCCTGGATACCATTCTTGCACTATTCAAAGATGCTTTGGGAATTACAATTGAAAAGAACGGAAGAACAATTTTCCTTGATGGAAAAAGCTGCATACACTAGGTGAATAAATTTGTACTGGTTTTTACTTTTTTCCTCGTTTCGCTGCGTTTAAATGCGCAGCCTGCCCTTCCTGTTGCTGAACGTCTCGTAACCATAGATTGTGAAAACAGGCGTATCGATGATGTGCTGCACGACATCAGCGCACAGGGAAAATTTGAATTTGTCTGGAGCTCCGATCTATTCGACGCATCAAAAACGGTTTCGATTCATGCAAAAAATGTAACCGTACGTCGCGCCATCTATTTGGTTTTTGGAAATTCCATCTCGTATAAAGTCAGGAACAATTACATCATTCTTCTCGCAGCTCCTGCTCCAATCGTTTCACAGGATCCGAATTCATCCCGCAAAAAAGAATATACACTCAGCGGTTACATCGTTGATGAAAAAACCGGGCTCGGAATTTCTTATGCGAGCATTTATGATTCTGTAAGTCTCGCATCCACGCTCAGCGATTATTATGGATTTTACACGCTGAAGCTGAATGGCTCAACACAACCTGTCAATCTCAGGGTAAGCCGCGAATATTATTCAGACACTTCTTTTTCCGTTGTTCCTTCATCAAATCTTTCGAGAGATATTACCATTCGTCATTCGCCTGCAATTGTAAAACCTATTGTTCCCGATACGATACAGAAAAAAGATTCGGTAATTGTTTCGAATGTAAATAAAGTAGAAGAATTTCCATTCCTCGATTCGCTTATTGGTTTTGAGCAGCTCATGCAATCGCGCAACATGAAGGAATTCCTTAAGCGCGGCGGACAAGTTTCTTTGCTTCCGTTTATTTCTACCAATGGAAAATTAAGCGGAAATGTCGTGAATCGTTTTTCGCTGAATATAATTGGTGGTTATACCGGCGGAACAGATGGTGTTGAAATCGGTGGCGCATTAAATATTGATAGAGGAAATGTGCGGGGCGTGCAGGTTTCAGGCGGTGCGAATATTGTGGGAGGAAATGTAAAAGGTGTGCAGGCTTCAGGCGGACTTAATTTTATAATGGGTTCTTTGCATGGATTACAGGTGAGCGGTGGCTCAAATTTTTTGATGGATACGTTGCACGGGGTTCAGCTTGGTGGTGGAACAAATTTGATTCGTGGAAAAGTTTATGGCGGACAAATTGCAGGAGGACTGAATATTGTCACGCAAGACCTGGATGGATTTCAAATTTCGGGTGGTGTAAATTTCACTTATGGAAAAATGAATAAGCTGCAGGTTTCAGGCGGACTGAATTACGCAGGAATGACGAATGGTTTGCAACTTACAGGCGGAGCAAATATTTCAGCGGACACTGTGATCGGTGTGCAAATCGCAGGAGGATTTAATTTCGCGCGGCACATGAACGGAACGCAGATTGCGGTTTTAAATATTACGCAGGAATTAAAAGGCGTGCAATTCGGTGTGCTGAATGTGGCTGATACGTGTAATGGTGGAATTCCAATCGGTCTTTTTTCTTTTGTGAGAAAAGGTGTGCATCAATTAGAAATTTCATCAACAGAAGCTGCATTTCTGAATATCGCTTTCCGCACCGGCCTGCGTTCATTTCATACGATTCTCACAGCAGGTTTTGATCCGAAAAATTCTGCATGGACTTTCGGTTATGGTTTAGGTCATGATTTTCGGTTAGGGAAGAAATTTTATTTGAATATGGATGTGTATGCACAACATTACAATCCAAACAATTTTGCTGATTACACAAATGAGTGGGCCAAAATGGATCTGCTGCTGGAATGGAATATTTCTAAATCATTTACTATTGCAGCCGGCCCGACGTTGAATTATTTCATCACCGGTTCACAAGATGAATTGCAAATCCTGCAGGTAAATCCACTTTTTTCAGGAACACCATCCCATGGTTATCATGATTACGGATGGATCGGTGGAAAATTTGCGTTGCGTTTTTTCTAGCCACACCTGCCTGCCTCAATACTGGCACACGCGTCTGCAGGCAGGGATTACGCGGATTGCGTAGATGAAAATCTGATGTTTCTCAAATTTTTTCGAAGATTCATTTTCTAAAGTCCCGTAGGGACGACATTTTTGTAACAAAAAACCATACAAGAACTTTAAGCCCTGTAGGGGCGACATTTTACTCACGCAGGATACAGTAAGCACGTGGAGTAAAATGTCGCCCTTACAGGGCTTTTGTAAAGAGCTCCTTTTTTTGTTACAAAAATGTCGTCCCTATGGGACTAAAAAGCCCTGAGTTTATCACACACCTTATTACCTATTATTTTTGCCACAAAAAACCTATAACTAAAAGTTGAAGCATTATTTATTCCCCGCATAGGGGTACAACACAAAACCTGTGTCATAAGAGCAGTTAACCAAACCTGATCTTATGAAACGTTTTATACTTTTTGCATTGCTCCTCAGCTTTTCCGGAACAATTCTCCGCGCAGCAACTGAAGACACGATCATCACGCCATTTTATTTTACGATCCTCGGTGTCGGGACAAAAAATGCGCAGGTTGCAGTGATCGGAAATATTGCACCAACGGGGTTTTCAGGAACACAGATCAGCGGGGTTTTTAATATTGCAACCGGCAGCATGTCGGGTTTACAAATTGCGGGTGTCAATAATCATGCGGGTGATTCGCTGAATGGTGTGCAGCTTGCGGGTTGTTTGAATACGGTGCATGGAAATGTGCGCGGTGTGCAAGCAGCAGGCGCGTTGAATGCAACAGATGGAAATGTTTTTGGCGCGCAATTATCCGGGGGTGCAAATATTGCGGGTGGTGATGTTTCACAACTGCAGGCAAGCGGCGGATTGAATTATGCGCGAAATGTATCGGGCCTGCAAATTACAGGCGGACTAAATATTGCGCAGGGAACAATGTCGGGCATGCAGATCAGCGGTGGGATGAATTATGCGAAACATGTGAAAGGAATTCAATTGGGCGTCGTCAACTTTGCTGATAGCGTTGATGGTGTGATGATCGGCCTATTTTCATTTGCACGACATGGCTATCACAAATTAGATGTGGGCTGGAATGAAACAACACCTTTGAATTTTTCTTTTCTCACAGGCAGCAAAGCATTTCACAATGTATTATCCGTTGCATTCGATCCGCGACCACGAAATCCGTATTGGGGATTCGGATATGGAATTGGCTCTGCGTGGAAAATTCACAAACGCATTGATATGGATTTGACATTGGTGCATTATCATATCAGCCAGGGAAATTTCAGCCGCAGCATGAGCGATCTTTTTAAAATGACGCTTGCATTCGATGTGCATCTTACAAAAAATCTTGCGCTTGCAGTCGGACCTTCTTTAAATGTTTTTGTTACGGATCTGCAACCAGCTTATTACGGTGAAGCGCCTGTTACCGGATTTGCACCGTATTATTTCTTCACACAAACGTACAGCAATAATTGGAATGCAAAAGCGTGGGCAGGTTTCAGCGCATCTCTCCGGTTTTTATAATTTATAATTTTTTTCCCTATGCCAACGCTCTTCATTTTAAAAAGAACCTTGCAGATCGCACTCATCATCGTGCTTACTTTATTCTTCTCTACCGTGCTGCCTGCACAAACACTGACGCAAACTGTCCGCGGTTCTGTGAAGGATAAACAAATCAAATCACCGCTTCCGGGAGCTATTATCACGTTGCTGAATGTTACTCCTGCAAAAGGTGCGGCAACTGATACAGAAGGAAATTTTCTTCTTGACCAGGTTCCTGTCGGCAGACAAACTTTTCGCGTCGTGTTATTGGGTTACCACGATATCGTGCTCAATGATGTTGCTGTATCATCCGGAAAAGAGCTCATCCTGAATATTGAGATGGAAGAAAAAATTACGGAGAATGCAGAAGTTGTTATTTCCGCTGATAAGAAAAAACCGCTGAATGAAATGTCTACCGTGAGCGCAAGAACTTTTTCTGTTGAAGAAACACAACGTTATGCTGCTGCAGTGAATGATCCTGCGCGTGCTGCTCTTGCTTTTGCGGGCGTGACAAGTGTTGGTGATGGAAATAATTTTATTTCTGTTCGCGGAAATGCGCCTAACGGTTTACTCTGGCGAATGGAGGGAATTGAAGTCCCGAATCCGAATCATTTTTCAAGTGTTGGTTCTTCGGGAGGCGGAATTTCAATTCTCAGCGCTCAGCTTTTAGCGAATTCAGATTTTGTTACAGGCGCTTTCGCAGCAGAGTATGGAAATGCAACTTCAGGTGTGTTTGATTTAAAATTGCGAAGAGGAAATAATGCAAAACCTGAATTTACTTTCCAGGCCGGTGTGCTTGGAATTGATGTGGCTGCAGAAGGGCCTTTTTCTTCTAAGCATAACGGTTCTTATCTTATCAATTACCGTTATTCTACGCTTGGAATTTTAAGCAAGATCGGTGTGCTGGGAGCAGGTGGTGTTACTACTTTCCAGGATCTTTCTTTCAATATTGCCATGCCGACAAAATCATACGGCACATTTACTGTTTTTGGTTTCGGCGGATTAAGCAATGAATCATACAAAGCGAAAAACGATTCTGCAGAATGGCTGACGGAATCAGATCGTTACGCTTCGAAATTTTTTGCAAATACAGGAGTCGCAGGCGTAACGTGGAGCCAGGTGCTCGGTGAACGAACATTTTTAAAAATTGCAACAGCAGCTTCTTCTACAGGCAATGGTTATAACGAAAGTTATCTGCTCAGCGATTATTCTGCGCGCAATATGTATTTCGAATCTTACTTTCAAAACAAGCTCACCGTTTCTGCAACGATGACGCATAAATTCAACACGCATCATACGTTACGAAGCGGAATAATTCTCAATGAGCTTAGCTATGATTTTAATATGCGTTTTTATGATGATAGTCTTGATAAGATGGTGGACCGTTTGCAATCGCGCGGAAATACAGAAACGGTGCAGGCATTTTCCCAATGGCAATATCGTCCGACAGAACGATTGACTTTTAATCTTGGCTTGCATAGTTTAGGATTACTCTTAAATCAAACGTATTCGATCGAACCACGTGCGGCTGCGCGTTGGGAATTTATCCCCGGACAATCATTGAGCGCGGGTTATGGTTTGCACAGCCAGGTTTTACCATTAGCAGTTTATTTTGCAGAAGAACAATTGCCTGACGGAACAAAATCATTTTCAAATAAAGAGCTCGGCTTCCTGAAAGCGCATCACCTTGTTTTGGCTTACGATCGCAGCATCGGAGAAAATTTCAGGATCAAAACAGAAGTGTATCACCAATGGCTTTTTGATGTTCCGGTAAAAAATAATCCGAACAGCTCTTATGCGGTGATCAATGAAATCGGTGGTCGTATTCCTGATAGTCTTGTGAATGAAGGAAAAGGACGTAATGTTGGATTAGAGCTTACGTTTGAAAAATTCTTCAGCAAAGGTTCTTACTTTTTATTGTCCGGATCGTTCTATAATTCCAGCTACAAAGCGTTGGATAATGTCTGGCACAATACGCGCTTTAACGGACAATATGCATGCACATTTACAGGAGGTAAAGAAATTGTGCTGAGTGAAAAACGTAAAAATCGTGTGATAGGTTTTAACGTAAAGCTGATCTACACCGGTGGATTTTATGACACACCAATTGACATTGAAAAATCCAGGCAGCTGGGTTACACGTGGCGTGATGAAAGAAATGCATTTGCTGAAAAGGCACCTGATTATTTCCGCACAGATATTCGCCTGAGTGTAAAACGAAATCACACGAAATGGAACAGCACAATTGCCATTGACATTCAGAATGTGACGAACAGGAAAAATGTGTTCAATAAATATTATGATGCTGACAAGAATCAGATCGTAAATAATTACCAGGCGCCGTTGATTCCTGTGTTGAGCTACAGGGTGGAATTTTAAATCAGGCCATTACCAAATTTTGCAATGAAAACATGAAAGGTTGAGTACCAGCACCTGAGCCACCACCGGTCAAAACAATATCAGCGCCTTTGATTCCAAGTAATGATATTTGTGTTGTAGTGTTTAGAGAAACCCCTTCCATTATTTGCCCTTCCTCAATTTCCGAATTAAGTGTAAGATAAATTATTGGCTCGAATACAAACACAGCTTTTTGACCCTGAGCAATCCCAGTTGTTTGTGCAAGCAAAAGTCCGTTTCTGTAAGCTAATGCGCTCACACTTCCAACCGGCAATTCGTTATAAATCTCTACAACTTGCGGAGATGATGCAGGTCGCTCATTGAGATTCAACCGATTTCCCATTGGTGAAGAAATCATGTCAAAGCGGGTGCCATCCGGTGCAGGCAGCTGCGGCGTAATATTTCCATACGGATCAGCTGCAGCAACCGTAAGATCTATGGATAACCCGAAAGGATGATAATCTCCCGGGCCAAGGTTGGAAATCACCTTCCATGCTACAGATGTTTCCGTACTGGCAGCAGCGTTTTGCTGAAAAATAATTACGTTGGCGTCTTCAACGCTTTGAGATCGATTGATTAAGTTCAGGGAGATATTTTTCATTTTTGAGAATTTAAACAGTTGTCTTAATATTCAACTCTTTCAACTGCTTCTCATCAATCACAGAAGGTGAGTCAATCATCACATCCCTTCCTGAATTATTTTTCGGGAACGCAATAAAGTCACGGATCGAATCTGCTCCGCCGAATAACGAACACAAACGATCGAAGCCGAATGCGATTCCTCCATGTGGTGGTGCTCCGAATTCAAACGCATCCATCAAAAATCCGAACTGTGCTTTTGCATCTTCAGGAGTAAACCCAAGCACATCAAACATTTTTGCCTGCAGCGTTTTATCAAAAATACGAATGGAGCCACCTCCTACTTCAACACCATTGATCACCATATCATACGCATTCGCACGTACCAAACCCGGATCTGTATCGAGCATAGCAATATCTTCCGGCAATGGCGATGTAAAAGGATGATGCATCGCAAACCAACGCTCTTCATCTTCATTGTATTCAAGCAATGGAAAATCGATCAGCCACAAACAAGAAAATTTATTTTTATCGCGCAAACCTAAACGCGTTCCCATTTCAAGACGCAATTCGCTCATTGCTTTTCTTGCTTTATCAACTCCACCGGCCATCACCAAAATCAAATCACCTTTTTCAGCACCGCACGCTGCAACCCACTTTTGCAATTCTTCTTCATTGTAAAATTTATCTACGGAAGATTTTACAGTTCCGTCTTCATTATACCGCGCATAAATTAATCCCGTAGCACCGATCTGCGGACGCTTTACAAATTCTGTCAGCTCGTCTAATTGTTTGCGTGTATAAGAAGCACAACCTTTCGCACAAATTGCAACAACCAATTCTGCATCATCAAACACTTTGAAATTTTTTCCCTGCACCAATTGGGTCAGCTCAACGAATTTCATTTCGAAACGTGTATCCGGCTTATCATTACCATAATATTTTGCCGCATCCGCATAGCTCATATGTGGAAGCTTGCCGATGTCAACACCTTTTACCGTTTTGAAAAGACTGCTGATCATTCCTTCGAACGTATCTAGAATATCATTGCGTTCCACGAAGCTCATCTCGCAGTCGATCTGTGTAAATTCCGGCTGACGGTCAGCGCGCAGATCTTCATCGCGGAAACATTTTACAATTTGATAGTAGCGGTCAAATCCTGCTACCATCAGCAATTGTTTGAATGTTTGCGGCGATTGTGGCAAGGCATAAAATTGTCCCGCATTCATTCGTGACGGCACAACAAAATCACGCGCACCTTCAGGAGTTGATTTGATGAGCACAGGCGTTTCCACTTCGATGAAATTTTCGCCATTGAGATAGGCACGTGTTGCCTGTGCAACTTTATGACGAAGAATAATGCTTTCACGAACAGGAGCGCGACGCAAATCGAGATAGCGGTATTTCATTCGGAGCTCTTCGCCGCCATCGGTATCATCTTCAATTGTGAAAGGAGGCGTTTTTGAAATGTTGAGGATCTTGATTTCGTCCACCACAATTTCAATATCGCCGGTCAGCATTTTCGGATTTTTATTTTCACGCTCGCGAACGGCACCTTTGACCTGGATCACATATTCGCGGCCGAGCTTTCCTGCCTCAGCAGCAAGTGTTGCGTTTGTATTTGCATTGAAAGCCAACTGAGTTAATCCGTAACGATCACGCAAATCGATAAAAGTCAATCCGCCAAAATCGCGCGAAGTTTGCACCCATCCGGAAAGGGTTACAGTATTGCCGGCATCAGAAAGGCGTAATTCGCCACAGGTGTGGGTACGAAGCATAAAACAGGTTAATTAGAGAGACGAAATTACTGAAAAACGATTCATATCGTATATGTTATAGCAATGAAATGTCCCATGCTGCTAAAGAATTTCCGCACGTTGCTGAAGAATCTGGTCAGCAATAATTCACTTTTAAGTATATACAACAGGAACTACACGATCAACATCGCGAATGACAACCCGTTAAGTATTTCTATTCAGTAAGCTTAAGGTTTATTGTCGGCATAAAACGCTTGACAATAAACCTTAAACTTGCATTATGGAATTAAGCATTTTCTCCGACGAACATTACATGCGTGAAGCATTAAAAGAAGCGCAAAAAGCTTTTGATGATGATGAAGTTCCTGTCGGTGCAATTATAGTTTGTGAAAACAGGATCATAGCAAGAGCGCATAATCTCACTGAACGTTTAACAGATGTAACTGCTCACGCTGAAATGCAGGCGATTACTTCGGCTGCAAGCTATTTGGGTGGAAAATACCTGAATGAATGCACGATGTATGTAACGCTCGAGCCTTGTCTTATGTGTGCCGGCGCTTTGCATTGGTCGCAGATCAGAAAAATTGTTTTCGGTGCGCATGATCCGAAGCGCGGGTTTTTACGCTTGCAAAAAGAAGTGCTGCATCCCAAAACAGAATTAGTTGGTGGATTGCTTGAAGAAGAAAGCGCTGTTTTATTAAAAACGTTCTTCCAGGGGAAAAGATAGAGCGCGTATCTTTGCCTGAACGATTTCTATCAAAGTGAAAAATAAACCTGTATACCGAAAAACGTATTTGACAAAGTGGCTGTTTGCAATAGTCGTTTTTTTCAGCTCACTTTCTTTTTCAGGTTACACAGGCATTGCTCCTTCCACGCACCAGGAAGAAAATACCGCAACAACATCTTATTCGCGAAATCCTAAAGCGCTAAAACGTTCTGTTTCATATAAAAGAGCGCTTGCATTTTTCTACCGCGAAAAAGCAATTGCAAGTTCGCTCAGGAATAAAACCCATGCGCTATCAGAAAAGCGAAGGCTGATCAAAATAAAATTTGCGCTTATTACCTTCCAATCACATTCTTTTGAAGTTGCTGAACGATTTCTTTGTTCTAAAACAATTCCTCAAAGTTCAGACGACGAATATCTTTCTTCTATAGCCGGATAATCTCCCGGTTTCTCGCACTAGACCTTTTCTCATTTCTACTATTCGCTCCTGCTCTTCAGCACGGGCTCATCCTTATTTTATCCAAATGATACTTTTCAAGAAAATTTTGAGAGCTGTTGGCTATGTGCTTTTGATCTTTTTTATTTCCGTAGCAGTCAGTCTTGGTGGCGGAGTTCCTATTCCAAGATCTACACGCAAAAAAGAAGATTTAATAGAAGTAAAAATCGAACTGACAGAATCAAAAGATCCTGATTCGCGAACGTTGCAAATAGAAATTAAGCAATGAAAGGAGTATTGCGTATTTAGTAGTGGGTATTGAGACTAAATACTACGCCCTGATAACTGCTCCTAATTTTTCGGAGTAATTCTTTGTCATCTTTTCCATGATCTTTTCGATCTGGGCATCTGTCAGTGTGCTCAGAACATTTTCCCTGGGAAAAAGATAAAATCAACCGTTAAAAATGCTGGCTTCATTCAATTCCTGCTTTAACCGGTCAGGAATTTCTTCAGCATAAATTATAGAAAAGGTATCCGAACCATCATGAAGTCCACAGGATAAAACCAGCTTTTTCCCATTCATAAATGTTATTCCTATTCCGGCTTCTCTTGCTCTTGAAGCGAGTTTCTGATTTTGCGGATGACGAATAAAAATAGAAACATCTTCAATAGGTGATTCATCAATATGCGCATATTTTTCTTGCGCATATTTTGCATCTGAAAATTTCACAGGTATACCACCCGTTTCGTCAAACATGCCATCTGTTTCACAAATCATCACGGATGCCTGTGCAGGATTCACTTGAATACCGAATTTCTCATGATTGGATAATTCAAGAATTAACGGCGAAGGAAAATAACCGAATATTTTTTTTTCGGGAATTTGATAAAGAGAAGGGATGGATTCCGGATCATCATTTAAAAGGCGTGTCATACTCACAATTTTCTGACCTCGCCAGAGTTTGAGCTGATCTTTAAAAGCAGAAGGTAATTGCAATTCCATATCTAATTTTTCTAATTTTAATCAACTTCTTCAAAAGAGCTGTAACGGAAAGTATTCGTGCCTGAATCCCATTTAATCATTGTGGAGTAATTAGTCACAAGCCCCTTTAAAATTCTTTTTCCCAGGAATGGATCTACACCAAGCGCATTAACCTGGCCAAGCAATTCCTGCTCAGTAAAAGGCCTGCGCTCTGCGTCCAACAATTTACGAAGCTCGTTTTCAGCAGCTGTCTCAACTAATCTATTGATCATCTGAAGCATATTTGGTGTTGCCTTTCCTTTTCTTACAGCCAGCGGATCGGATACAACTACAGTTCCGTCAGCGCCAATCAAAAACTGTATATCGTCAATTTGCACATCTTCCTTTTGAAACTTTTTCATTATCAAATTCAGGTCTTCTATGCTCTTTGCATTTAAATGTGCAGAATTTCCAACTCTTACAGGTGCATTAAAATTCTCTTTATCATTTGTAACTATTCCTTTTGAACCTTCAGCATACCGCGTCATAACAACAGCTGCTCTTCCTTTGTAATCAATAATTCCGATCACCTCAGCAACAGGAATTCCCATTAACGCCAGTGTATTAAGCAGATTTACTTCTTCACGTAAGCGTCCTATTGCACCTTCCACGTCCTCAGAAGTAGATATTCCCATTACAACATTAGGATGCTCTACCAAAGAATAAACGTCTTTCTCTGATCCTTCACCCAATTTTTTACCGAGGGTTGCATTTTGAAATACGCCCACATATTCAGCATGGTTCTTTACAAGACTTTCAAGATATTCATAGGCGGAATCAAAATCATAAAAAGCCATCAAAGCGCCATCCAGCTGGCTCAAAAAGTAGGCTGTGAAAGGAGATTTTAAATGCTTTGTAACCCATTTCACGAATATGTTACTCAATTTTTCCGCCTCTGCTCCGACTAAAGAAAATTGAATTACCGAAAGTTGAATTGGTGATTCTGATAATGGATTAACTTCAAATTGACCGGATTGATTCCGCACTGATTTTAATTGCAGGGCTGCATTTCCCATATCATCCGCTTCTTTTTCTAACCCCTTATCAATATTTATATTCATGCCACCTTTCATTTGCAAAGAAGGTTTTACTCTACCTTGTTTTTGCTGAACAACATGCCATGCCTCATGCGGCAAATATTTTTCCTGCCCGGGCGCTACATGAATAGCTGTTCCTTGTGCATAAGCATGTGCTTTTAAAGATGCAGGCTTATCAGAATTAAAATGCACTTTAACATCATCCATAAGATAACCTGAAAGATTTTCAATCCCGGTTTTAAGTTGGTCTGGTAAACCTGTAGCGTTTTTTTTCTGCTGAATTGGCTGTTGATGAGACGGATATGCTTTAGCTGCATTTTTCTCCTGCTGATTAGTATTCGCCATAGCCTGGAAGATCTGCGACTGCTTCACCTGCTGACTTTCATTGGCGATTTGTTGAAACTTTCCTTGCGAAATAATCTCAGGCTGATCAAATTCAGATTCGCTCTTACGTCTTTGCACAGCAATAGAATTACCAATTGCCTGGCTTTTATTTTCGTGAGCTTTGTCTGCATGAGAATTCATATTGAAGCTCTTCAGGAGGGTACGTTCGACATGGCGTTTCAGCCAGGTAATAAATATATGTAAACAAGATTAATTACGCGATTAATCTCTGATTTTTCCTTTTGCTAATATAATCAAGTACATACAATTGCGTATGTGCATCACACTACATGAGTAGAATATTGAACTTAAAAATCTTTGAGGTACAAAAACACACGGAATTTTATGCGCGGATAACTGCTCCCAATTTTTCGGAATAATTCTTTGTCAGCTTTTCCATGATCTTTTCGATCTGGGCATCTGTCAACGTTGCTTCGTTGTCTTGCAGGATAAAGCTTACTGCATACGATTTTTTATCGCCGGCAATTTTGTCGCCTTCGTACACGTCGAACAAGCTCACTTCACGCAGCAGATTTTTTTCTGTTTGCCATGCAAGCTCTTCAACTTCTTTATATGAAACCTTTTTATCGAGCACTAAAGCAAGATCACGACGCACACTCGGGAATTTCGGAACGCCTGAGAAATGAATTTCTTTTGAATTTGCCGCAAGTGAAAGAACAGCGTCCCAATCAAATTCAGCATAAAATACATCACCGGAAATATCGAGCGCCTTCAGAATATTTTTTGCAACGCGTCCGTATCGCACCACTTCTTTCTTGCGCACAACCGCTTTTAATCCTTCTGAAAATTCAGGCGCTTCGATTGTATCTGTTTTAGCACCGTCCAAACCCAAACGCGTCAGTACCTGGTTAACAGAAGCTTTCAAATCAAAAAAGGCCACCTTTTCATTGGAAGAATTCCAGCTCTCCGGATTTTTTCTTCCGGTCATGAAAAATGACAAACGCTGCATTTCGAAATAAGGCCATTTACCCTCTTCCGGATTCGCTTTTTTGAAATATGTTTTTCCCGATTCAAACAAACGCAGATCAGGACTTTTTCTTTTTTGATTGTATGCGATCGTTTCAAGTCCGCCGAATAAAAGTGAGCGGCGTAAAATGCCAAGATCAGAGCTCAGCGGATTAAGAATAGCAACATTAGAAGCTGCATCTGTTTTCAGCAGATCGTAATAAGCTGCTTTTGTCAATGAATTATTTAAAATTTCAGTGAAACCATTCGCCGCAAGCAACTCTGAAACAAGCTCGCGCAATTTTTCCGGATCAGGTTTTGGCGCGTACGAAAGTGATGATCGTACAAAATCAGGGAAGCTGATATTATTGTAACCGTAAATGCGCAACACTTCTTCCACGACATCCGCAGAACGCGTTACATCCACTTTGAACGCAGGAACAGAAAGCAATAATGCATCTTGTCCTTCAGAAGCAATTTCAATTCCAAGCGCAAGAAGAATTTTTTTGATGGTAGAATGTTCAATCGCTTTTCCGATAAGTGTATCACAATTCGAAAACGCGAATGCAATTTCTTTCGGTTCCACTTTCACAGGGTAAATATCAACCAGTTTGGAAGCAACTTCTCCACCCGCAATTTCCTGCAGCAATTTTGTCGCGCGCTGCAATGCATACACTGTGATTTCCGGATCAGTTCCTCTTTCGAAACGGAAAGAAGCATCTGTTTTTAACGTGTGAAATTTCGAAGTCTTACGCACATGCACGGGCTCAAAACACGCGCTCTCGAGGAAAATTGATTTTGTTGTTTCAGTAACACCGGAATTTAATCCACCAAAAACACCTGCGATACACATTGGCTTTTCACCATCGCAGATCATCAAATCATTTTCTGAAAGTTTTCGTTCTGTTCCTTCGAGCGAAACAAACATTGTTCCCGCAGCAACTTTTTTCACCACTACTTTATTCCCGGAAATTTTATCCGCATCAAAAGCATGCAGCGGCTGACCGATTTCATGCAGCACATAATTCGTAACATCCACCACATTATTGATCGGTCGCAAACCAATTGCTTTCAAACGATTCTGCAACCAATCAGGAGATGCTTTCACTTCTATTCCGCTGATCACAATTCCGGAATAACGAATACATGCTTCCGGATTTAAAACTTCAACTTCGATGGAAGAAGAAGGAAGATCATCGCCGAATGCATTTGCCGGTGGCAATTTTGCAGGCTGATGTTCTGCTGAAGGATTTTTCTGCAATTCTTCCGCAAGCAACACGGCAGAAAGATCACGCGCCACTCCGAAATGAGAAGCTGCATCTGCACGATTTGGTGTAAGACCAATTTCAAAAACATGATCATTCGACAAACCAAAAAATTCTGCTGCGGGTGTTCCCACTTTTGCATTCTCATCCAGGATCATTATTCCTGCATGCGATTGCCCTAAACCAATTTCATCTTCCGCGCAGATCATTCCTTCCGAAAGCTCACCGCGGATCTTTGATTTTTTTATTTCGAATGGTTCGCCTGCTGTCGGATGAACCATTGTTCCTACTGTTGCAACAATTACTTTTTGTCCCGCTTCCACATTCGGCGCGCCACAAACAATGCTCAGCAATTCTGCCTGCCCGACATTTACTTTGGTAAGTGAAAGCTTATCCGCATTAGGATGTTTTACTTTTTCGATCACTTCTCCAACAACCAATCCACGTAAACCGCCGGCAACCGATTCAAAATCTTCGATCGATTCTACTTCGAGTCCGCACGCAGTAAGTCGTGAACCTGTTTCCTGCGGGGTTAACCCGGTTGACAGGTAATCATTCAGCCAGTTGAGAGAAATTTTCATGTAGTAAAAATAAGGAGCGACAAAATTAGGAATTCCATCGGCTTTATGATCAATTAAAAAGGTTGGTCAGCTGCTTTATTTTACCCGCTTTTCCAATTCTGATTTCATTGCGGTATACATTTCCAGCTGTTTAGGAATGAAAATTTTCTCTACCCGATCCTTAGCAGTCAGACCCATCGAATTCTCCTTTAACGTTATGCCTTCATTCAGATTTATAATTGTAACATTCCCGGTATTGAGCGTTTTTTGAAGAAAGTCACTTTCCAGGTTGAACTCGGTACCGGTTTCTTTTTTTATTGCGAAATGAAGTCCCAGCCAAATGCTTCCTGCAGCAATAATTAAAATGACGGGAATCACAACAAGTAAAAATCCGCCGGTCAAGGTGGCCGAAGAAGCGTAAAGGCCGAAGAACATTCCGATAATTGCAGAAGGAACAATCAGCACCAGGCGCGCCATGGCCATTTTTTTGGCTTCACTTTTAGAAATTGCAATAATCATCTGTGTGGCCTTTTATGAGGTTATTTTTTACACGCACAAAGTAGGAATTCCATTGACAATCACGTGCTGAATCCTTAACTTTATGTAAATGAAAAAACTGCTGCTGCTTTTCCTTCCTGTTTGTTTCCTATTGACAATCACTTCCTGCAATATGGAAAAGCGCTTGTACCGGAATGGCTGGTACATTGAAAAAAACCATTCTAAGATATTTTCATCTCCTGGAATTCGGGAAGATGAAAATATCTCACTACCCGGGAAGGAATTTTTTGAAGACACTTCGTTGGCACAGCCAGGCACGATTCTCGCTGTCGTAGAAAAACCGGTTATCCCCGAAACGCGCACGGCAAAGCTCAAAAAGAAAATTGAATCCATTCGCCTGCTTAAAAAATCACTCCGAGCTGATCCGGGTAAACGAATGACATATTCACAGGCCCGAATAGCAATGGCGGCAAAAGGCTGTACACCTCATCGTTCGGCAATGGCGGTTTACTATATGTCGCTCATCTCTGTGTTCAGCATTATAATCGGCGTAGGTTTTATCATGTGTCTTGTAACACTTTTAATTTCAGTTTTTGCCATTGAAAAAGTGCTTGCAGATGGCAAATGCGTAGAAGAGAATCTGGCTATCATTGAATCCGGCCGACGAATATGCCTGTTTGCATTTATCGGAATGCTTATCGCTGCCGTTCTGTTATTTGCATTTTTCATGTTGTATTTCCTTAGCGCCATAGGCTGGTAAATTTTCTGCAGGTATTTACCGATACTGTATCTTTGGCGCCAATGTTAAACGCCACTACTTTCAGAAAATATAATTTACTAGCCGGATGGGCTGTTTTTATTTTCGCCGCAATAGTTTATTGTCTCACTATCGAACCAACAGCGAGCTTTTGGGATTGTGGTGAATATATTGCCTGCGCTTACGGACTTGAAGCCGGTCATCCGCCCGGAGCGCCGTTTTTTCTTTTGCTCGGACGTTTCTTCTCGCTTTTTACATTCGGGAATACAGCAAATGTTGCAGCAAGCATTAATATCATGTCAGCGCTTGCAAGTGCATTTACGGTGCTGTTCCTTTTCTGGAGCATTACACATCTTGCGAAAAAAGTGCTTTTAAAAACGGCGGAAGATTTTTCCAAAATAAAATTCGCGCTTATCATTTCTGCCGGGGCAATCGGTGCGTTGTCCTATGCATTTACGGATACTGCCTGGTTCTCTGCTGTGGAAGGTGAAGTTTATGCATTGTCTTCGCTCTTTACTGCGCTTGTTTTCTGGGCAATGCTCAAATGGGAAAATGTTGCAGATGAACCGCACAGCGATCGCTGGTTGGTTTTTATCGCTTACATGATCGGACTTTCTATCGGCGTTCACTTGCTGAATTTACTGACGATTCCTGCATTGGTTTTCATTTGGTATTTCCGCAAAAGAAAAGTTTCTGTCAAAGGAATGATCATCACTTCTATTATCGCTGTTGCCATGTTGGGTGGCGTGCAGGATTTTATCATTCCCGGAATTGTAAAGCTTGCCGGGAAAACAGAATTGTTTTTTGTCAATGAGCTTGGATTTAATTTTAATTCAGGAACACTATTTTATTTTGCCGCGCTCATTATTTTGTTGACAGGCGGATTGTATTTTTCATGGCGCTACAGAATTGTTTGGATGAATACGGCGCTGCTTTGTTTTACTGTTTTGCTTATCGGCTATTCCAGCTTTTTTGTTCTTGTCATTCGTGCGCAGGCAGGAACGCCGATCAATGAGAATAATCCTTCGAATGCAATCAGCTTACTTTCTTATTTAAATCGCGAGCAGTATGGTGACTGGCCATTGGTATACGGACAGAATTATAATACGCCGCTCGTTACAAAAACACCTTATCTCGATGGAAATCCTGTTTATGTGCAGGATGAAAAAAGTAAAACGTATGTGATCAGCGATGCGCGAAAAAATACGATTCCGAATTATGATAAACGTGGCTGCACTTTTTTTCCGCGTATGTGGAGTGAAGGTGATGCATCACAATATAAAAGCTGGGGACTGGGCGTAAATGGTGATACTGTTGTTTTCAAGGATGACAATGGCAAAATTACTGCAGTTGAAAATATCCCTACGCTGGGTGATAACATCCGCTTTTTTGCCACCTATCAATGCAGCTGGATGTACATGCGTTATTTCTTCTGGAATTTTATGGGAAGGCAGAATGATCATTCCGGTACAGGAAATGATGCGGAAGGAAATGTGCTGACCGGTTCACCATTGGATAGTATGCGTTTGGGCGACCAGGATCTGCTTCCTGAATCGCAGCGAAACAACAAAGCAAGAAACCGTTATTTCGCAATTCCATTCTTGCTTGGAATTTTTGGAATTTACTGGCACATCAAAAAAGCAAAACGTGATGCTGTTGTTACGTTGTTGCTTTTTCTTTTTACAGGACTTGCAATTGTTTTTTATCTCAATCAAACCATCGGGCAGCCGCGTGAACGTGATTATGCATACGTCGGATCTTTTTATGCGTTCTCCATCTGGATCGGGCTTGGCGTGATCAGCATTTATGAATTGATAAAAAATAAGCTGACTGCTGTTAACGCTGTTTCGATTGCAATGGCTTGTAGTGTGATTTCTCCAATACTTTTATTGCAACAAAACTGGGATGATCACGATCGTTCAGGCAGAACAGTTGCAGAAGACATTGCAATCAATTATCTGAATTCATGCGAGAAAAATGCAATCATTTTTACTTACGCAGATAATGATACATTCCCGCTTTGGTATGCGCAGGAAGTTTTAGGTGTGCGTCGTGATATCCGCATCATTTGTATTTCACTTTTCCGCAGTGACTGGTATATCGACCAGGCAAAAAAGAAACAATACACTTCTGATCCGTTACCGATAAGCTTATCGCACTGGCAATACCGCGACGGAACACGCGATCTCGTTTATATTTCGGAAGAAACGACCGACACACTTGACCTGCGGAATATGGTTGATTTGTTCACTTCCACCGATAAGAATTCGTTTTACATCAGCGATGACGGTGATACAATAAACTATCTTCCAACAAGAAATACATCGTTACCTGTCAATAAAGAAAATTTTCTTGCGCAGGGAAAATATAAAGGTTCTGCATCTTCCCTGCAGGATACTATTTACTGGAGATTGCGAGGAAATTATATCCTGAAAGATCAGATTGCAATTCTTGATTTTATCGCGCATAATAACTGGAAACGTCCTGTGTATTTTGCAATCAATATGCCGGTGAATGCTTATGCCGGACTGGATGATCATTTGCAGCTCGAAGGTTTAGCGTATCGTTTAGTGCCGTATCAAAACAAGCGGGAAGAAAAAAGTTTACGCCAGCGTCCTTTGGTGGATTTGGATAAAACATACAATCTCGTCATGAATTTCGGTTACGGCGGATTAAAAGATCCGGATGTGTATGCAGATGAAACCACGCAGCGTATGTTTTCTGACCCGATGCGTTTTACCTGTTCTGTGCTCGCAAATGCGCTTGCGGAAGAAGAAAGATATGCGGAAGCAATTGCTGTAATTAAAAAATGCACTTCAGAAATTCCTGCTTCACAAGTTGCTCCCGACAATGCATGGCTCGATATGATCAATGCAGCTTATTATGCAGAAGACATGAAGCTGGCAGAAGAGCTTTCTAAAATTGCATTCAAAGAATATTTCACTTCGATGCGCTGGTATCAAACGATGAATATTGCGCCGGGTTATAAAGGTTCGCTGATCAGGGAAGGAATGATCTCACTTGTTGAAATGGCGGATATTTATGGCAATACAGAATTGTCGCAGCAGTTTCAATCACAAATGAAACTGATCGGTCTTACCATTCCGAAAGCGCCTGTTAAGGTGAATGAAGAAGACGAGGATGCAATGGATAGTGCCGGAGATTCGATGAATTAATTACAATTCAATTTTGAATACACAATCCGCTTGTGCAGGAAATGGGATTTTAATTTTTCCAAGTGCATTGGTTTTGTAAAAAGCAGTTTGCAGCACAACACCTTTTTCACGTGTTGAATAAAATGTAACGTGGTATGTTTTTCCCGATTGCAAACCTTTTACAATAAAAATAGTTCCTGTGCGATTTTCCGGCTTGTCAGTTTTATCATTGTCTTTGGGCAATATTTTTTCTTTCCCATTCCTGTCGCGACAATCCTGCATCATATTTCCCCACCAGTAGCTTGTATTGTGCACCCAGCCAACAGCAACAGATTTTGCGGAATCAACTTCGTAAAAAGTTTCCAACCCATTCCTGTCCCATTCTTCATAGCGCACAAATTTAGTTTTTGCAATTACTGAATCAAGAAAAAATCGCAACGCTGGAAATGTATTTGCCCTGTACGTATCGTTTTTCCATTGCCACCAATATAATCCTGTTCCTGCACCTCCCATAAAAAATGTCGACCAAATCGCATTGTGATAGCTGACATCATTACAATATTCAAAATCATCCGCATCACTGTCGTTTACAGGTCCGTTGATCATTCCCATTTCACCGAACAGGAAAGGTTTGCGATGTCTTGTAATTGCGCGTGAATGAATAATGTCAAATCGCTTTTGATTGCATCGGAAATCATTGTCATAATGATGCCTGTCGATATAGCTGATCGAACGACTGGCGAAGCGATCATAGTGTGTGTGATTGGTAATGCTCGTTGTAATTAAACGATTCCTGTCGCCGAATTCATTTTTTATCATGCTGTCGACATACTGGATAAAGTTTGTGAAGTATTGTTCTCTTCCTTCATAACCCTGCCATTTATCCTGCTCACCAAGAATTTCTATCGCACCAACCGTTGGAGAAAAAGCCCAGCGCGCATAAACATAACGCACGTATTGATAAAACGAAGCAAGCGCAGCGCTGTCATTCAACATATCTGCATCCGTCATTCCCGGTTTTTTATAAGGAGAAGGACCAGCAACCGTCCAATAGCCCGGGAAGTTTTCCTTCCAGATCACATTTGTAAGATCAATTGCCAGCTGCACATGCAATCCACGCGCTTCAGCAATGCGCATCATACTATCCAACGCACAAGCGCGATCCTGCAGGTAAACATTATCCGCTTTGTAAGCAATGCCGGTACTCCACGGCGCCATTCCGATACGCACATAATTTCCTCCGTTGTCCGCAAGATTATTTAAGTAATGATAAACATCATAATAACCGGTAATGTACACAGGAGGAATTGCAGGATGACCACGCAACACCGGATCATCTGCGCAGGTAATATTTTGTCCGAGCACAAAAAAAGGAGTTCCATCTGTATACTGAAAATGTTTCTGATCAGGAGCAAGCTGCAGGTAACCATGATGCGGCCCGGGAATGCAGGTGAAAGAAATTCCGGAGGCTTGTGGTGTTGACATTTTTACATCTTCACCAATAAGAACAAGCGATTGCCATTCTCCTGTATCAGGAACAGCAAACCGAACACGCCACGGCCATTCCGCATCAGAAACGATGTATTTATTTTGCGCATCATCCGCAACAGCATCCTGCATATAAAATGCATTTGCTGTGTATGTTTTACCATGACAAATAAATTGCATCCGAAGAAAATTTTGCTGGTATGGATTCACACCTTTCGAATGATCTTCAAGAAAAGCGCGGAACATTCTTTCCTGTGTTGGAATACGAATTCCTATTTCAACTGTTTCATATTGTTTGATTTTTCCATCCCGGATATTTCGAAGCACAGTTATTTCGAAACGCTGTTGCGAAACAGCCACTGCCGGAAAAACAAATAAAAGAAGATATAAGAATAACGAGCGCATAATTTCTAAATAGAATTCAACTATAAATTTAATGACTTTGATACTTATAAAGAATAATTTCTCCTGATGATAAAATTACTTCAAGCTTTAATCTTTGACCGGTGCTTTTAACAAGGAGTTCATTACCTGTAACAATCATTTCATCTTCGAGCTTTCCATTCTTATGAAAAAGAATAAGTCCTTCCGGATGGTCATTCAAAATTGCAATGGCGTGACCAAGCTCTAAATTGATACTATTTGGATTATCATCAAACACAGCAATGCTCTGCTGCGGAAGTCCGGACATAAAAGCTGAATAATATGTATTCTCAAAACTCCAGCTGTCAACGATTAAACCGGAGGCAGTCGAACTATTATTTTTTATCGCAGCTGCAACAATTTCAGTTTGCGAATCTTTCAATCGTGGGACAGGACGAATTCCGCTTGAATTATAAATAAACGAAAAAGCAAAAGCGCTTATCGAAATCAGCAAAGCCATTTTTAATTTCTGCTTAGTATGATCTCTGAAATAATAGCCGAGGAAAGGAAAAGCTAAAAGGTATAATGTTAAAGTAAAACGATGTTGAGTAAGCAAACTTCCGCTTAAACAATTGACCAGGAAAAAAATTAAAAATCCAATGAAAAGGAGAAAAAATAAAAATGCGGTATGATTTGTTTTCCTGTTCCTGCAAATCACAATTGCTTCTTTCAGGAAAAAATAAAATCCAATCGGGCCGAAAACAAAAACAAGGGAAAGCGGGTACCACCAGATCCGTCGCAGCAGATCTTCAAACGAATGAATGGTGTTCGATTTTATTCCATCCGCCGCCCAGGTGAAGCTGTTGAATAATGTATCGCTGCTGAAATAATTGGAAGCGATCCAATAAAATGGAAAAAGCAATGCAGGAAAAATAAAAAGCAAAGCTTGTTTAAAAGAATACCGGTAAGCAATGATCAAAGCGACGAACGGCGAAATGATCCAGCTTTCATAACGAAATCCACCTGCCATGCTCATTAACAAACCAGCGAATAAAACATACTTGTTAGAATTTTCCATCAAGCCTTTCACAAGCACATTCGCAGCAAGCACGATGAAAAAGATGGAAGGCGTTTCTGAAAGCGCCAGCAAGCTTACACGAAAAACAACTGGCGATAATGAAAATACGATGCACATCAGCAGCGCAGTAGATTCATTAAAAAGTCTGCGCATTAGAAAATAAAGCGGGAAAAGTGTGCCGATGCTTAAAACGATAGTTACAATCAATGGCGTGTAATATTGATTGTTACAAATCTTTAAAGCAATTCCCATCAAATAGAAATACAACGGCGGCCAATTTCCCGCTTTGATAACCACAGGATTTTCCGTCCATTGTTTCGCCATGAGCACGCGGGTTATTCCGTCGGCGTCAACAGCGTGAACAAAGGGTAAAAGGGAAAGTTTGAGAATGAAAAGGAAGGCGGTGAAAATAAATAACCACTGGGTGTTGGTGTATTTATCGTAGAATGAAGTGGTCGCCTTTATCATCTTTTGCAAGATAAAAAGAAAGGGGACGATACATCACAGGATTTTGAAGATTAAAGGATGACTACCTGTTTCACTTCGGATTTTTCATTGTCGAAAAACATTCTAAAGGAATATATGCCGGGTGTTAATCCTTCAATTGCAATTTGATTGTTTGTTGATAATGGGATCATGTCTGCCTGGATAACCTGTCCGACATTATTATAAACTTCAACCTTCTTACACACTTCATTTCCAAACTCAATAGTAACCCTTCCATCGCCCGACGGATTCGGAAAAACAGAAATTACCCTTTCATTTTCCTTTTGTTCAACTCCCGTAATTATATTCGTAAATTTCAAAACCACTCCACCCTGACCGCCCACAAATCCAACATTATCATTCGGAAAATCCATAAATCCGAATGTGAGTGGTGATGTGTACGATGGCGTCCATGTTGCTCCGCCGTCAACAGTTTCCTGCACCCAACCTGAACTGAATCCATCACCTCCGCAAACAAAACCTCTTTGTCCGTTGATAAAATAAAGATCATAAGGCGCTGCACCGGGATTAGTAATTACCGACCATGATGCACCGCCATTTACCGAACGAATCGCAAGTCCATACATATCCATTGCATATCCCGTATCCACATTCGGAAAAGTCATTTGTGTTGGCGAATTGGAAAAGGTTGGATCACTCCAGACATTACTAAATGATGCACCCGCATTTGTTGTGGTCGACATTCCATTATTATGTGCAAGGAAACCTTCTGATGGTGAAACGAAATAAAGTGCATTTTCATAAACATAATTGAGCACTGTATTTACATGCGTCCAGCTTGCGCCACCATTTACTGTTTTATACAAACGTGTTGAATCAAAGGATGTATAAATATTCGATGCAGTAAGATAACCTACTGTTTGATTAACGAATTGCATGTGGATATAATTTACATTATCATGAAGCACATCCGTCCAGGTTGCGCCTCCGTTCACTGTCATGTAAATGGTGCTGTCCACAGCAATAAATCCTTTTTGTCCTGTGATAAAACACACATTTGAAACAGGTGAAGGAGTTGTCACTGCTGTCCATGAAACTGCGCCGTTTACTGACTTTCTTAATTCAGGCGCTGATGTAACAACATAACCGGTATCCGTAGTCGGAAATGAAATGGCATAAACATCATCTATGGTACCGATGTTGTACGGTGTCCATGTTTGTGCGTGGAGCTGTGAATTTGCAAAAACCAGGAACAGGATTACAACTAATTGTGCTGATGATTTCATAAATCATTTATTAAATTCTCTTGATAAAATTCCGATTAAAATCATAGCACAATAATTTGCTTCACTTCATATTCCCCATTCGCAAGTAAGATGCGCAGGTAATAAATCCCGGCATTCATTCCTTCCAGCAGCACTTGATTTTTATCCGACGATAATTTTGTTCGCACATCCATTACCTGGCCGATGCTGTTATAAATCTCAACTTGCCTGCTCTGCTGATTTCCGAAATCAATAATTACATTTCCATCATTCGTTGGATTCGGAAAAACAGAAATCACATTTATTTCTTCTTCCACAAACAAAGCTGTATCATACGGATTTGCCAATCTTCCACCGCCATTCAGCACCTCCAAAAATCCGTTGGTAGAAAATGCTTCTTGTCCATTGCAGTTGAATAATGTCAGCGTAAAGAAATAAACGCCATCACCAACATTATCACCTGAACAAGCCGGTGCATTACATTCGCCAGCCCAAGCACAAACGGAAACGGGGTACGCAACAACGTTCGAAGCAACAAACACAGGCTGACCTGAAGGAGCATTTACAATCAGCGTGTAAGAGCTTGCACCGGTAAACTGAAAACAAAATTGATCATTTATTCCATCGCCATTCGGTGTAACTACATTCGGCAATAAAGCAGTGAGCGTCACCGACCTGTTTCTTGTCCAGTCAATAAGTTGTGATGCTGTTGCGTCCGTACAATAATTGGTTGCAGTAACGCGAATCTTATAATCCAGACACGGCGATAAGCTCACAGGCAATTCCCACGGAAAAGAACAACATGTAAAATCAATTGCTTCCAAATATGTTGTGGAGTAATAGGTTGTTGCAAGTGAAACATCCAGCACTTCGATTGTAATTGATTTTACATGCGCATCGTAATTTACATCGAAGGAAGGTAAATCTCCGGTTGTAATATTGGAAAGTGAAAGCTGCGCTGTTGAAGATGGATTGTTTTCGTAATGAAGCGAAACAGAATTGCTTCCTGTTTGTCCGCATGCATTTGTTGCGGTAACCGTATAAATAATTGTGCCTGATCCACTCGACGGCGGTGTAAAAACAGGATTAGAAATTGTCGTCGATGATAAATTACTTATTGCATTCGGAGGATTGGATGTCCATATATAAGTTTCATTAAATCCACCTGCGCCACCAATTTCATAAGGAACATTATCACAAAGATCAGTCGCAATTCCCGAAACCGGCGAGGGCGTAAAACATTCGGAACCACAAGGTGCGTTGTAAGCATGGAACTCCGCACCATCCGCTGCAACAAAACCATCAAACAATCCAACTTCATTTCCTGCTTTGAAACTTACTTCAGAACCGACCTGCACAATCACATTTCCGTTTGTTCTTGGTGAACCGACATTATAGCCGGCATTCAGCTGATCAACCGCTGATAAAAATACGCCTTGAAAATAGGTGTAGTCCCAATTTTCTATCAACTGAACATATGGACATATCGGAAACCATTCTACAATTCTGATATCGTCAATTCTGAATGCTTGAGTAAACCCTTCATCTTTATTAAAAGTTCCGATCGTTAACCATGAATAATCATCATCGGGTGTATAATAGGTTGAAACTTTTGTCCACGTGTTATCCGAAAAGGTCAGATTGTTGTCGATCTCAACGTGTGGATCTCTATCTATATTTAATCGATAATAACCACATTGCTTAGGACGATCATTTGAAAAAATTATTCCTGCATTCTCTAAGCTTCCCGTTCCACTTCCTTTTCTAATATAAAACTCTATGTAATATGTTTTTTGAGGATCTAACGGAGAACCCAACTCTTGTGTTATATATTCTCTGTTGAGCATAAAACCATAAGTCGGACCGAAATTCCCATCGGGGCAATTATGATCGGCCGACCCTACACCATCCAATTGAACGCAAGGAGATTTTTTCTGCACAGCTTTCCATGGAGGACATTGGTCCCAATAATCCTCATAATCACTTTGTCCGTTTGATGCAGGATAAAAAGTACAATCAAAAGTGCCGGTGTGTGTTTCAAAATCTCCATTCTGAACAAGATTAATTTGCGCATTCAAACAAAAAGAGAAAGTCGAGAAAAGAAAAACAAGAACTTTTTTCATATCTATTTTTTTAATTTGAATCCAAATGAAACTCCTCCCCATGGATAACCATAAATTTTATTGGTTAAGGAAAAGTGATAAATAAAAGGCGTAAAGCTGATTTTATAAAACCATCGCTTAAGCATCAGTTTTATTCCGAAATCTCCAAACAGCCACGGCTCAATCGGGCTCACAAAATTTCCACCGTAGAAATTGGTTTCCTTGTAGAAATCACGAGTTGCTTTTGGCGTTGGTTTAAATGAGATTAATGCAACTGCAGAAATTCCTGCATTCAATATTATTCTTCTTTTGCGTCCAACAGACCAATTTCTATTTATACCTACAGACGGAGCAACGTACTCATAAGGAATATAGGGATAGCTAATACCCGCCTCAATCGAAGTAAAAGCATTTGGACGTTTCCCAGGATGTTTTTTTATAAGCACTCGCTCATATACAAACCCAACTCCACCAAATGCTTTTCCAAACAAATCAATCCTTATCGAATTCCGCGACCACAACGTATCCTCCCGATCTTTCGAAAATCCGGCAACACTCATCAGCATAAAAACTACCAACCAAATTCTCATCCTACTTCTGTTTAAGTTCTTCAATTTGTTTTTGCATCACCGCATTTTGCTTTTGCAATTGCAGCATGTACAAGGTAAGCTCTTCAATCTTCGCCAGCAAGATAACATCGGTCTGACCAAGATTCGATCCGTTTAATTTTACTTCTTCTTCTGTCGGAACGCCCGGCAAATGTTTATTTACATTCAAATAACTTTCAAGCGAATCGAATGACATCAACGAATACTCCGGCGCCAAAATCGAATCAGCCCAATTATTTTGCGTTACGAATAATTCCCTGCAAACAACAGTTCCATCTACGGTAAGCAATGTAGTAAGCACATCGCGCGGTCCACTTACCATTGTTTCAGAACCAATTACTACTCTTCCGTCATTTCGCACATACAGCTTTGTATGATCAGCAATAAACTGATCGTTTACATTCTGATTCGTCGCACCCGTTGAAGGCAAACCTATAACCCGCAATCCGCCACCCATATCGCCAAGAAGCACAACTCCACCATTTCCTCCGCCATCATTTTCCGTGCTCCATTGCCCGCTTCCCGTGCGCGCAACGTTAAATCCAAGATAAGCATTGCTGAATGTATTCCCATCTGTTCCAACAATTCCATACGAAGGACCTGCAGTAATTTTCTGCACGCTGTTTCCCACCTGGAAATCGGCTTGCGGACTGGAAGTTCCAATTCCGACTCTGCCAATTGTTCCCACACCATTTGCACCTGCTACAAAAAATGTCGGCACGGTACTGTTAAAAGCAACGGCCATAGAATTTGGAACGGCATTGGTAAAAAGCGGACCATTAGTAACCCCTGTTCCAATGGTAACCGAATTTACCGCCGCCGTTCCGCTGACAACTCTATAGCCGATTGCAGTGGAGCGCGCACCTGTTCCGAATGCTGATTGTCCAAGACCAAATCCTGCGGTAGATGAATTATTGAAAATTCTTCCCGTATTGTAATTAATTACAACTGTGCTATCACCAAAACGAATGAGACTATCTCCTAATGTTCCGACAATTCTGTACGCATATAATTTTCCGGTTACACGCGCATTGCCGCTCACATCCAATTTGTATTGTGGAGTGAAAGTTCCAACACCAACATTTCCTGTAGTGCCGGCAGCTAAAAATAAATTTCCATTATTACCTGCGTGACTTTGCAAACGCAGATCACCGGTTTTTGTATAAATCTCATTAATTACTCCGCCCGACAGTTCAAGATTATTATTTACCTCCATCATATCTGAACCTTTAATTGTATCAGCTTCCATTTTATTCAAAAGCGTAATTCCATTTGCATAAAGCATTCCGCTGAAATGTGCGTTGCCGTTTACATCTAATTTATACTGCGGCGTACTTATTCCAATGCCAACATTTCCCGACGGAAGAAAAACTGAATTTCCATTTTGCTGCCAGATACTATAGGAAGAAATAGACCGGAATGTTCCGGCACCGGTTAAAACCTTATTTGAATCATTCGGAAAAGCAATCCGCTGGAGCTCTCCGAAACTATTCGCCATCACAAAACTATTTCCCGAACCGCTCAGTGAATTAATGCGCAGCTCACCTGTTGATTTCAAACGCATCTTCTCCGTATTATTTGTAAAGAAAACAACAGGCTGATTATTTGTTGTTCCTAAAAAATCATTGGCGGAAGCAACATTACCATTTACATTCCATTTCGCAGGGGATTGTGCAATACCCGAAACAGGAATAAGAAGGATCAAAATAACGCAGAAAGGAAAAAGTTTGGTTTTCATAGGGGCAATAATTAGTTGCCTTCAAACATAACTTTAGTTTAAATAGTAAACAAATAGTTTACCGTAAATTTAAGCGATTATTTACATATAACAATGAATATCAGGCAATTTAAATTTTACGACAAATACACCAAACAACCGAGGCAACATAAAATTGCCCCGTCACGCATCATTAAATTAAAAATTGAATGGAAAATCTTCTTCAGCCTACGAAATGCGGCCCCAGTTGACAGAGCTCTTCTGCTCACGTTTCATTTCCTGCAATAATCCTGCATGAATTTCTTTTTCAAGCGTCGGATCATCATCGAGAATATCAGAAGCTACAGTGCGCGCATGCTGAAGGATTGCAACGTCTTTCGTAATATCAGCAAGACGTAATCCGGGTAAACCACTTTGTTGCGTCCCTTCCATATCACCGGGACCGCGCAATTTTAAATCTACTTCTGCAATTTCAAATCCGTCATTCGTGCGCACCATCGTTTCCATGCGCAGCTTCGAATCTTTTCCAAGCTTTGCAGAAGTCATCAAAATACAAAACGACTGTTCCGCGCCCCTTCCCACGCGCCCGCGCAATTGATGGAGCTGCGATAATCCGAATCGCTCCGCGCTTTCAATGATCATCACAGATGCATTCGGAACATTTACGCCGACTTCAATTACGGTTGTCGCCACCATAATATGCGTTTCGCCTTTTACGAAACGCTGCATCTCGAAACTTTTATCCGCAGGTTTCATTTGTCCGTGCACAATGCTCACACGAAAATGCGGCAATGGAAACGCACGTGAAATGCTTTCGTAACCATCCATCAAATTCTTATAGTCCATCTTTTCACTTTCATCAATCAATGGATAGACAATATAAATTTGACGTCCTGCGAGAATCTGTTCTTTTATAAATCCGAAAACACGTAGCCGTTGCGAATCGTAATAATGAACGGTTTTGATTTGTTTTCTTCCCGGTGGCAATTCATTAATGACGGATGAATCCAAATCGCCGTATAAAGTCATTGCTAAGGTTCGCGGAATAGGCGTGGCTGTCATCACAAGCACATGCGGTGGATTTGTATTTTTCTTCCACAGCTTCGAACGTTGCTCCACACCAAAACGATGCTGCTCATCGATTACAACCAAACCTAAATTTTTAAACTGCACTTCATCTTCAATCAGCGCGTGTGTTCCAATGAGCACATCCATTTCACCTGAACGCAATGATTCATGAAGTATGCGACGTTCTTTTGTTTTTGTATTTCCCGTAAGCAGTCCGATATGCACCGGCATGTCCTGCAACAATTCGCGCAACGTTTGAAAATGCTGCACCGCTAAAATTTCTGTTGGCGCCATCAGGCACGCCTGGAAATTATTATCATTTGCAATCAACATGCACATTAATGCAACAACTGTTTTCCCGCTTCCAACATCACCCTGCAGCAAACGATTCATTTGTTTACCGCTTCCCATATCCGCACGGATTTCTTTGATCACACGTTTCTGCGCATTTGTCAATGGGAAAGGAAGGTAATCGTTGAAGAAAGAATTGAACTTCTCGCCGACTTTTTCAAAATTCCATCCCTGCACATTTTCCTGGCGCATCATTTTTACACGAAGCAATCGCAGCTGGATATGAAGAAATTCTTCAAATTTCACACGCGCCTCTGCACGCTGAAGCATTTTTGTTGAGGAAGGAAAATGAATTTCTTTTAATGCTTCTTCACGCGTAAGCAATTTCAAATTATCAATTACATTTTGCGGCAGCGATTCCGGAATTTGTTTTTCAAGCATCGCCGAAAGCACTTTCTGTAATTTCAAAATGCCTTTCGAATCGAGTCCTCTTATTTTGGATCGCTCCGAAGAAGAATACATCGGCTGCAATGCACTTGCGCGTTTTAAATTCTCTTCCGTTACCTCTTCCGTTTCAGGGTGTGCAATATTTATTCTTCCATTGTAAACAGTCGGCTTGCCAAACACAACATATTCTGATTGCGGATTAAATTTTCCCTGGAGCCATTTTAATCCTGCAAACCAAACCAATTCAACGCTGCCTGCCGAATCAACCAGCTGCGCCGTCATGCGTTTTACTTTCGACTTTCCTTCAGGTGAATTTAATTTCAGAATTTTCCCGCGCAGCTGCACATAAGGTAAATCGCCGGTCTGCACCATTTCTGCTACTTCATTCGTCTTATAAAACCGTGTGCGATCGACATAGCGATACGGATACCAGCGCAACAGATCGCCGAATGTATGAATGGCAAATTCCGTCTTCAGCAACTTCGCTCGCTCCGGACCAACGCCTTTCAGGTATTCAATAGGGGTGTCGAGAAAGCTGCCTGCCATAGGAAACAAAAGTACGATTTAGGACATGTCCACCGAAGCTAATTTCAGCGTAGGTGGATGTACGATTTATCTAACGAAGCCTTTTGCGCAGTTGGATGTACGATTTGTTATAAAGGTCTGAATTGAAATTAAAATATATTACGCACCCAAAACGACATTTATACTGTCAACATTTGCGTGAGTGGATAGCAGTGAAAAGCCCGGAGCGTGAAGGATCGCCCTTTCCGCGTTTCCTTCACGTGAGGACTTGCAGCGAATAGCCCGACCGTGAAGAAACATCCTTCAGTGTTTCCTTCACGGACACGCCACAAACATTCAATAAATACTTACAGCCAGATCTCCGAACTAACCACTCTGAACCAACCACTTCTTTCTATATTTACAATGGTATGAACCCTTTCTCCCGATTTAAGAAATATATCATTGGTAATGCTGTATCGAAGACTGACGATGTTTTCGAAAAGGCGCGCATTGACCTCACATTTAATATTACCGTGTTTTTCCTTGCGCTCGGGATACTGTATTATATCAACCTGCTTGCAAATCATTATACCTGGTTTGTTTATATAACCAGTATCGCTGTAGTTAGTCTGCCACTGGTTCTGGTGGTGCTGAAAAAAACCGGCAATGTCAAATATGCAGGCTATCTTTTTATTGCTGAACAGCTGATCGTTGCCTTCTTTCACATGGTGCTGGAGAATTTTGAATTTGATGCTGAGGGCGCATTCTGGACGATGTTTGTTATTCTTTTTGCATTTCTTGTGCTCGGCACACGCACAGGATGGATCGTCGCAATTTATAGTGGTGCCCTCATCTTCTTCGGACTTTGCAATGAAGCGTGTGATTGTTCGCTTTTCTATTTTGATACTCCAGCGGATCAGCTCCCTGCTCCCCAGCCGATTCTTATTTTCCTTCCGCTTGCACTCTGTGTTTATACAATTTACCGTTCTGTGTCAACCAGGAAAATTGCTGAAGCCGAAATAAATAAACAGAAAAAATTATTGGCCACGTCTAACCGTTTATTAGAATCAAAAAATGAAGATGTGCTTTCAAGCATTCATTATGCAAAACGAATTCAGCAAGCTGTGCTTCCGCCCGAAGATCGTGTGCAGCGTGATATTCCGCTTTCATTTATTTTTTACCGACCGAAAGATATTGTAAGCGGAGATTTTTTCTGGTTCCACTCGCTTGATGACAACCGCTATATTCTCGCTGTTGCAGATTGTACCGGCCACGGAGTTCCCGGTGCTTTCATGACGGTTATCGGAAGTAATTTATTGAACCAAATCGTCATTGAAAATAAAATCTTTGCTCCCGGAAAAATTCTTGACGAGCTTGATCTGCGTTTAACTTCAACGCTGCGACAGGAAAAAGAACACCGCGGACTGGTGCAGGATGGAATGGATATTTCAATTATTCTTGTTGAAAGATCGAAAAAGGAAATCAATTTTTCAAGCGCAAAACGTCCGGCAATTTTTATGCGCAACGGAAAGCTCGAAGAATTTAAAGGAAGCAAACTTTCCATCGGCGGATTACGCACAGAGACAAAACACTTCGAAGAAATCCTTATTCCATACGCAGAAGATGATTGTCTCTATTTATACAGCGATGGAATTGTAGATCAATTCGGCGGCGAACAAAACAAAAAGCTCACCACAAAAAGATTGCGCGAAAAAATAATAACCATCTCCGCATTTTCCATCCACGATCAGTCGCGTCAAGTAGAAGAATTGTTCGACACCTGGAAAGGCCCAAACGAACAAACCGACGACGCGCTGATGATCGGCATTCGCTTCTAGAGGAAAGAGAGATCGCCTGCGCAGGGGATCTGGTAATCTGGTAATCTGGTAACTGGGTAATTAGCGCACAAAGGCCCAGCGCACATTTGGGATTTAGTAATTGCAAAAAAAATTAAGGTGTGACAGAAAATTCTGTCACACCTTAATTTTTCATTTTTATTTTTTTCAATTACCCAGTTACCAGATTACCAGATCCTTTTATTGCACATGGTAGTGGTTGAGCCTTCTTTCGTAGCGGTGGGGTGAGCCTATGAAGAGATAAGCATCTTTCACCTTTCCAACTCCTGCGGCATAATAGTCATGCGCATAACGGACCGGGGCCCATGGATAAGCGGGATCAACCAGTGTGACTTCTGTTTGCCAGTCATAGGATGTGAATGTGCCGGCTGGAACAGTAACGAAAACCTGTTGAGATAAAGTCATCGATTCGGAATAACCGATGTTTGATCCGTAGAAATCAAAAGAAACCGGCATATTAAAAATGGCATTTGTAAAATAAACATAGCCGGTATTATCAATGATAAATCCTGCAGAATCGCGCACCAGCCATGTCGCATAATGATCGAAAAATTTATAATAAGTATTACCATTAATTACCGTATCGCCCCAAACATACGCGCTGTCGTGGCCCGAAAGCGTTTCAACATTGTTGGTGTCAATCGTATACTGATCGTACACCCAATAATTTCCAACCTGCAGCTTGAAATAATTGCTTGCAGTTGTAACAGGTGTCGGCGTTGGCTCCGGACAATCTTCGTCAATATCTTTTTTACAAGAAGAAAATGCCGCAGCAAGAATGAAAAGGAAAAAGTAGCGTTTCATGGTGTTTGATTTTTTGTGGATGTTTTGTGTTTATACCACGCATCAAACGGAAGGTGTTAAAAATTTATTGCCTCGTGAAAACTAAAAAAAAGGCCCAGCAATAATTGATGGAAGCTTTTCGTTTAAGAAGGATTTAATGACTGGGTGATCTGGTGACTGGGAGATTAGGCGCACAAAGGCCAAGCGCACTTTTGTTGATTGGTAATCTGGAGAATAAAATCAAGCAGTTCTATGAGATTTTTTAAATTCCAGCATTGCTTCGGTAGCTAGAATAGACAGCTCTTTTTGTGAAGAAGAAAAAGAGATCTCCCATGCAAGTTCCTCTTTTAATAAACCAGCAATAGCATCCTGTTCTATCACCGGCATTTTATTTAATATGGAGAAAACATCCATCAACGCTTTTGTCATGATAAGTAGTTAAAATAAATCCACCGTGATTATATTATTAAAAGTACTAATCTAAAAGGGCCAACAGAAATTTTCTGCCAGCCCCTTAATCTTACTTTTTTATTTTTTTCAATTCCCCAGTTACCAGATTACCAGATCTCTTCTGCTGAGATGCCTCATGGTACAGCCTTTCTCTTACATGAGTATCGTCACCGGATTTTCCATCAACATCTTAAACGTTTGCAGGAACGCCGCTCCCGTTGCACCATCCACAACGCGGTGATCGCAGGATAACGTCACCTTCATCGTTTTGCCCGGAACAACTTGTCCGTTTTTTACAACAGGAACTTCTTTGATTCCGCCGACAGCAAGAATGCAAGCGTCGGGCGGATTAATGATCGCAGTAAATTCTTCAATGCCAAACATTCCCAAATTGGAAATCGTGAATGTATTTCCTTCCCACTCCGCAGGCTGCAATTTTTTATTCTTCGCTTTTGTTGCCAGCTCTTTCACTTCCGCATTGATCTGCGCAAATGATTTCTGATCGGCGAAACGCACAACCGGAACAAGCAAACCATCTTCCACCGCAACAGCAACACCAATATGCACATGCTGGTTGTAACGGATCTTATCGCCCAGCCACGAAGAATTTACTTTAGGGTGACGACGCAATGAAGAAGCACACGCGCGGATCACCATATCATTAAAAGAAATTTTAGCGGGCGCAGCCATTAAGTTTATCGCCTCACGCGCGCTCACAGCATTCTCCATGTCAATTTCCATTGTCAAATAGAAATGCGGCGCGTTGAATTTACTTTCCGATAAACGTTTCGCAATCGTCTTACGCATCTGCGAAACATTCTCTTCTGTAAATCCTTCCTTAGCGTTTGCAGCATTATTGGAAAATCCCATCACCGGCGGAATGCGCGAAGGATGCCATGCGTCAATATCACGTTTGATCACGCGACCATGTCCGCCGCTTCCCTGTATGCTTTGCAGATCAATTCCTTTTTCATTCGCAATTTTTTTCGCAAGCGGAGAAGCTTTAATTCTTCCGTCATTATTTTCTTCGCCGTCTTCTGATTTGTCAGTAGTAGCAGCCTGCTTCACCGGTTCCGATTTTTTATTTTCTGAAACTGGTTCTGCCTTTTTCTCTTCCTTCTTATCTGATTTTGATTCCTCTTCCTTTTTGTCAGGCTGAGCGACAGCCGAAGCCTCTTCCTTTTTGTCAGTCTGAGCGGCAGCCGGAGCCTTACCTTTTTCTGCTTCCGCCAGAATCGCTTTCACATCTTCATCCGCCTTACCAATGATCGCAATGATCGCATCCACCGGCGCACCCTGGCCTTTTTCAATTCCGATATACAGCAGCGTTCCATTAAAAAACGACTCAAACTCCATAGTGGCTTTGTCAGTCTCAATTTCCGCAAGGATCTCTCCCCGCTTCACCGTATCACCAACCTTTTTATTCCACGATGCAACAACGCCATCTGTCATGGTATCGCTGAGCTTGGGCATTCTGATAACTTCTGCCATAAAATATTTTTGTTTTCCTGTTTGTTCGAGCGTAGTCGAGAACCTCCCCACTACAATTTCACATTCAATTTTATTTCTTCCTGTTTGTTCGAGTCCCGATATTTTATCGGGAAGAACCCTCAACTACAATTTCACTTTCAACTCAATTTCGAATTTCGAATTTTCTAATCCTTAATGAATGGATAATTCGGCTCCGCATAAATATCATTATACAATTCCGAAGCATCAGGGAATGGCGACTCCTCAGCAAACTGCACCGACTCTTTCACAACAGCCTCCACTTTCGCTTCCATCGCTTCAATTCCTTTTTCATCAATCCATCCGTTTTCGCTAAGTGTTTTTAATACTTGTTCGATAGGATCTTTTCCTTTGTATTCTTCCAGCTCCTCTTTCGTTCTGTATTTCGCCGGGTCCGACATAGAGTGACCACGGTAACGATACGTTTTCATTTCAAGCAATGTCGGTCCATTACCACTGCGTGCGCGTTCTGCCGCTTCAGCAATTGCATGATGTACAGTTTCGCAACGCATGCCATCCACCTGGAACGATGGCATATCGTAAGCCGAACCTATTTTATACAGCTCATGCACATTGCTCGTACGTTCTACCGAGGTGCCCATCGCGTAATTATTGTTTTCGATAATAAAGATCACCGGCAATTTCCAAAGCATCGCCATGTTAAATGTTTCATGCAATGCACCTTGTCGCACCGCACCATCACCCATGTAGCAAAGCGTCACACTTTTATTTCCATTGTACTGGTCAGCAAAAGCAATCCCTGCACCCAATGGAATTTGTCCGCCCACAATTCCGTGACCACCGAAAAAATTAAATTCTTTCGAAAAAATATGCATCGATCCGCCTTTGCCTTTTGAGCAACCCGTAATTTTTGCCATCAATTCAGCCAGCACATATTTCGGATGCAAACCACGACCAATAGGATGCGCGTGATCACGATAAGCAGTAATCACACGGTCTTCTTTTTGTATCGCACTTTCACTTCCCGCTACCAGCGCTTCCTGCCCGATGTACAAATGGCAAAACCCGCGTATTTTTTGTCCAATGTAAAGCTCGCCGCATTTCTCCTCGAAGCGTCGCATCAGCAACATCGATTCATACCACGTCAGGTAAGTTTCCTTGCTGAATTCAGTTTTATTCTTTGCTGCCACTTTTTGTGTTTTGGTCGCCATGAAAAGGACGTATTTTGTTAGGGAGGTAAAGATAATGGAAAAGAGGGAATTTCAGAGGGCGTGTCCGTGAAGGAAACACGGAAGGGTGCTCCTTCACGGTCAGGCTATCCGTTGCAAGTCCTCTCTCGTCAATATAGAAATGGCTAAAAAGAGATTACAGAAGCTATTTGACGAGATCCGGGCTTTCCACTGCTATCCTTCACGCAAAAAGTGGCATTTGCTTTATAGATTTTTTCTACTTTCGCCCCCATGCGCAAACAGTTTCTCCTCACCCTTATTACAGCATTATTTTTCAGCATACTACCTGCCTTTGGTCAAACCAAATCTGTCTATGTAAAAATCCTGCGTCCCGCCGTAATTACTATTCCCGCCCGCATTCAAAAAATAGTTTTGGTCGATCGCACTTGCGCAAATTGTATGCGTAAACCCAATGGCGAGCGCATGTATAGCGGTCCCGATACTTCTGCTTATTCCACGCTGGCTGCGCTCAGGTACCAACTACTTGCTACCGGCCGCTATAACGTCGTTTATGGTGCGCTCGACACATCCTTCCTGGCTTCAGAAATAAAGCAGGTTTTACCACCACTCAGCTGGAAAGGAGTTTCATCTGTTATTGGTTATAATCCCGCACATTTGCTCATCGTTCTCGAAGAAAAAGATTGGCGATTTAAAAATGGTAGTTTTAAATCACTGCACGCAGTATGGAGAGTTTATGATGGAGAAACACAAACATTATTGGATGAGTACGATTACGAAAGTGAATACAGTAGCTGGATAGAATATCACGAAGTAATTTATAAATACGCTTGCCGTATTATGCCACATTGGGAATGGACCAAGCGCGATTATTACACAGCTGGCAGCCAAAAAATGGCAAATGCCGCTGCCCGCATAGAGCTCAGCGACTGGACCGGAGCCGGAGTTTTTTGGAACGAAGTTGCGCATGATACCACGAGCATAAAGCTGCAACGCCGTGGTTGTTTTAACCTCTCTCTTTATTATGAATTAGCAGGCGACATGGACAACGCAGAAAAATGGATAACAAAAGCAGAAAAGCTAGGAGATAAAGAAGCCATCATTTATGCAGCTATCATCAGGAGGAGAAAAACAGAAGCTGTCAAATTAAATGAACAAGTCATTGCCACACAAGGTCAGCTGCCACCACTCCTGAGAAAATAGAAAATTATTTTACAATTTATCAGATTACCAAATCCTTGATTATTTCCTTCAATTACCAAGTTACCAGATTACCAGATTACTAAATCCCATCTGCGTAATCCCTGCCTGCAGCCGCGCGAGCCTGGTGCTGCGGCAGGCAGGAGCGGCTATTTTTTAAGCACTTCACCCTCAAAGGCAAGCGGCAATAAATCTTTTACACTCTCAATCACAAAAGAAATTCCTTTCAGTCCGCCAAGAATTATCCGCATCGGTTTTCCATGGCGATTTTCATATTCGCCCAGCACCTGCCTGCAACCACCGCAAGGCGAAAATGGTTTTCCTGTTTTGTTTTCCGTCACACAGCAAATCGCAATCGCATTTATTGCCTGTTCAGGATAATTCGCACCCGCCGAAAAAATCGCCACCCGCTCCGCACAAAGTCCCGACGGGTAAGCCGCATTTTCCTGGTTGTTTCCTTTCACTATCACATCATTCTCCAACCGTAATGCCGCGCCAACAAAAAAGTTCGAATAAGGCGCATAGGCATTTTTAGCAGCAGCACGAGCCGACTGCAGCAGTTCCAGGTCCGAAGCAGCAAGCTCAGAATCATCAGCGTATTCCGTAAAAGTGGTAGTAAAAACGTGTTTTTTCATAAATATCTTATTGCCCTTAAGAGGTAAAAAACAAAGATAGCTTAAACCATCACCACCTTACTTCGGTCAAATCACCATCCAAATAAACCAATTCGCCTCACAATTTATCCCGTTTAACTCATTTATCCCTGCATTTATAAAACCATGCCTACATTTATAAATACCAACTACTGAACTGACACCAACATTTTCCCAACCCGAAACACGGAACCCGAAACCCCGAACCCGAAACCCCTGCCTGCAGCAGCTCAAGTCAGCGCGGCGGCAGGGCAGGCGAAACTCATAAACCCCATCCAAAATGAAACGCTCCCTCCTCATCACCTTGCTCTCCCTCACCACCTTCCTCAACCTTCGCGCAGCCGACGGCGACAGCATCTGGTCAAACAATTTCATCCACGATATTTATTTTACCTTTTCGCAAACTCCTTATTGGGATACGCTCCTTGCCAATTACGCCGCCGATGCCGATACACGTGTCGATATGGTTTTCGATGGTCGCTCACTTCCTTCGTGCGGAATTAAATTCAAAGGAAATTCTTCGTTCAACAATCCCAGCAATAAAAAACCATTTAAAGTCGATCTCAATGAATTTGTTCCCGGGCAGGATTACGATGGAATAAAAAAATTCAATCTCAATAATGGTTTTAAAGATCCGTCCATGCTGCGCGAAAAGCTGGCGCTCGATTTTTTGAATGCGCATAATGTTACCGCCCCGCGCTGCAATTTCGCACGCGTTTATCTCAATGGTGTTTATTGGGGATTATATACCATCGTGGAAGAAATCGATTCCAAATTCCTAAAGCAGCATTATCCCGACGACAATGGAAATCTCTTCAAAGGCGATCCTTCCGGCGATTTGAAATATTACGGAACAGCACAAGCATCGTATTATTCACATTACGAGCTGGAAAATAATACAACCCAAAACAACTGGTCTGATCTTTTACACGCCATTGACATTATTAACAACACACCAACCACATCATTCTACGATTCGCTTGAAACAGTTTTTGATTCCTGGAGCTATTTAAATTATATGGCAGCAACAAATATGTTCGCCAACCTCGATTCATATATCGGCAGCGGACATAATTATTACATCTACAACGATTCCAATTATTTCCGTTTCCGCTGGATTGCATGGGATGTGAATGAATCATTCGGAAATTTCATGATGAATTTCAACACCAACACCATTCAAACCATGCCGTATGATTTTATCAGCATGCCCGCAACATCTCGTCCGCTCGCAATGAAAATGCTGGCCGATCCCACGTATCGCGCCATGTACCTTACCTGCTTCTGCAACCTTATGCCGTATTTCAATAATGCAAACATGGATGCAACCATCGACAGCCTCGCAAATGTGATCCGCGCTTCTGTTTATTCCGATTCGCTGAAATTTTTCACCAACCAGCAATTCGAAAACAATCTTACCATGCCCGTAAATAATACACCGGGCATAAAATCATTCATCGCGGCACGAAGCGCAAGTCTTACTTCACAGCTTTCTTTCACCGGTTGCTGGCTCAGTGCACCCGAAACCGGATCTGACAAACAATCCTTAAGCATTTATCCCAATCCGGCCGCGCAATCCGCAACACTGCTTATTCCCGGGGCAACTATTTCTTCTTCACAGGTAAAAGTGGTTGATGTGAATGGAAATGAAGTTGAAAATATTTTCATCAGCGCTGTTTCTGCACATAGCTTTTCGCTCTCCACTGCAGAACTGGCAAACGGCGTTTATTTTATCGTATTAAATACCGAAGGAAAAGCTCCCGTTACGACAAAGCTTGTGGTAATGCATTAAGAGACTTGCAAAGGTTCAGAAAACTGATAACTTTACATTGCATTCATGCAAACGTAACAGCTTGTTCATTTTGAAACGCTGACGTTTGTGTTGCGCAATCAAACTCTCTAACCTATGAAACGGTATTTATTGCTCCCCGCGATCGCCTTTTTTATTGCAATGATCGCATCATGCGACAGCGGCCCTGGTCAGGGTGGACAAGCCACTATAACTGGCAAGGTTTATGCAAAAGGTAATTGGAATTCAACCTGCACAATTTATAGAGATTCCGCCGATGGCTGGGTTCCGTATTATGTGCCCGATGTAGAAGTGTATATCATTTATGGTGATGAACCCACTTACGGAGAACGTGTACGCACGGGACCTGATGGAACTTTCCAGTTCAAATACCTGCGCCGTGGAAGCTATACGGTTTACACCTATTCCAATGATTGCACATCGCTTTCAGGAATAGAAACGATCTATGCGAAGGTTGAGATCTCAGATAAAAAGCAGGAAGTGAATTTGACTAACCTGAGAATTAATAAATAATTCTATGAACCGCGCGCTCGTTTTATTATCCATTTGTTTCTTTGCCGCTTCTTCTCTTTTCGCTCAGTCCAAAAAACAAATCAAAGAGCTGAAGATTAAAAGTGTGGTTGAAACTACCGTCATGTATAAAGACGGGAAAGAAGCTGCGAATTACAAATCAGAATCCAGCACGTTTGATAAGGAGGGAAATACAACTGTTCACATCGAATACAATGCGGATGGATCTGTAAAACGGAAAGAAACGACGAAATATGCCGGCAAAGAGAAAGTCGAAGAAATTGTAGAGCATCCGGCTTCTTCAAATGATAACGACCAGAAAAAATACAAACGCACCACATGGAAATTCAATGCTTCCGGAGATAAAACGGAAGAAATTGAATATGACGCGGCAGGAAACGTGACCCAAAAAACCACTTTTGCGTATAACTCAAAAGGCGAACGTGTTTTTGAAATGGAATACGATGGCGCAGGAAAGCTGGTGAAAAAATCGGCTTTCAGCTATGATAAAAAAGGTCTTAAAACGGAGAAAAAAGTTTACGGTCCG
The DNA here is from genome assembly GCA_031412295.1 of Bacteroidota bacterium. GTDB lineage: Bacteria > Bacteroidota > Bacteroidia > Palsa-965 > Palsa-965. The sequence continues at coordinate 111,270 of JANOCU010000015.1, read as the reverse complement.
ACAGATGTGCTCGAGAAGCATGTAAAATACACTTACAATTTTTAATCCAACGTGAAAGAAGCGGTACAAGCTATACTCGATACATTTGAAACCATCACTCTTGCAGAGATGGATCGGGTGAAGCTTATGGACCGCACCGATCAGAAATTCAATTTCAATATCGTCCAGCTTCCTGCATTATTAGGTGAAGTTCGTGATCATTATCGTGTGCTTGAAGTTTCAGGAACGAAAATGAGCCGTTATGAAACCTTGTATTACGACACACCTTCCTTCGAACTTTTCCGCAAGCATCACAATGGCCAGATGAATCGTTACAAGATCCGTTTACGCCGTTACGTGGAATCTGATCTTAATTTTTTTGAGATAAAATTCAAGAACAATAAAGGCCGCACGATAAAAAAGCGTGTGAAGAAAGCGGACCTCGAAAAAAACATTTCCGGCAAAGCAGAAGAGCTTCTTGCGAATACTTCAGGAATGGAGCCGCAGGATATTGAACCAAAGCTTTGGGTGAATTACAACCGCATCACACTTGTCAATAGATTTGAGGAAGAACGCATCACAATTGATCTCGACCTTGAAGTAAAAAACGGAAATGACATCGCTGATTTTTCCGGCCTTGTCATTGTCGAAGCAAAACAGGCAAAAGCACATGACACTGTATTTGTAAAACATTTAAAAAACCTCCACATCCGCGAAGGTGGAACCAGTAAATATTGTCTCGCAGTAAGCAAGCTTATTCCTGACATTAAAAAAAATAATTTCAAACCCGCACTCATCTCCATACAGAAAATCATCGATGACACGAACGCTGCTTAAATTCTTACTGCCTTTTTTCCTGCTTGTTTTTTCTCCGGTACCTTCCCTGTATGCACAGGAAGCTTCCGGTGATAATGTGACGATGAACAGCGAAGACGATAATAACGACGAAAAGAAGAAAAAGAAAAAAGATAAAGAAGAGGAAAATACCGACGCTACTTTTTTCTCTATCGGAATGGATCGTTTTACGCCGGCATTTTTTACGCGGCTGCTCATCGATTTAGTGTCCATGTTCATTCTTATCCGCCTGATCTATTTCCCGGTTTATAAACGCCGCGATCATCTCTTCACGTTCTTCATGTTCAACATCACGATCTTCATTATCACGAATTTACTTAACGCAAAATCCGGATTTTCTACCGGCGCAGCATTCGGTTTATTCGCGGTTTTTTCATTGCTTCGTTATCGAACAGAAGATATTTCAGCGCGTGATATGACGTATTTGTTTACCGTGATCGCACTCGGATTGATGAGTTCGGTGAACAAAGGAAATATTCTTGAAATGAGCATCATCAATGCAATCATTCTTATCGCGGCATTCCTGCTCGATGGAAATGTGTTGATCAAAACCGAATTTATCAAAACCGTTCAATACGAAAACATTGAGCTTATCAAACCCGAACGTTACCCCGAATTGCTTGCCGATCTAAGCGCACGCACAGGACTTACAGTTCACAAAGCAAGCATCGGTAAAGTGGATTTCCTCCGCGATACTGCAACCATCAAAGTGTATTACCACGAGAATAAAAACCAGGAACAGGAATAACATGAAACGTCTCCTCCTTTCGATTTTTATTTTTTCTATTTCAATTCCCGCGTTTTCTCAAAGAGATGATTTCGGTGCATGGATGACTTTCGGATTGAACAAACAGCTCACTAAAAAAGTCGGCCTGAGCTTCGACCAGGAATTTCGTCTCAAAGACAATTTGACAAGCATCAATTTGTTTTACACGAACATCGGCATCAATTATAAAGTCACGAAGTTTTTAAAGTTCGCGTTGGTTTACCGCAACATTCAAAAACGAAAAGATGATGGCTCGTACGGATTCCGCAGCCGTATTTATACTGATCTCACCTTTAAGTTCAAGCCGGCGAAATGGACACTCAGCTACCGCGCCCGTCTACAAGCGGAATGGCGACAGGCCGGTTACAATAAGGAGAATGGAAATCTCCCGGAAGTATTTTTGAGAAATCTTTTTAAAGTCGGATATGAAGTTGGTCCACATCTTACACCTTACGTCGCAACTGAACTTCGCTGGCAACTTCAAAATCCGCGCATGCCCTGGGCAAATGGTTTCGATCGTCAGCGATTAATAGCCGGCGCAGATTACAAGCTTAACGACATGCATTCTTTCGGCGCATTTTTTCTTTACCAAAAAGAATACAACGTCAACGATCGCCAAACGCTCTACATCATCGGACTGGAATATACCATCTCACTCGATTAGCATTTTCATGGTGGGGATTTAATAATCTGGTAACTTGGAAATTGTTAAGTGTATTATAAAAATTATGCGTGACTGAATTCTCAGTCACGCATAATTTTTTATTCTAAATTTTCTTGTTTTTTTTCAATTACCCAGTTACCAGATTATCAGATTACCAGATCCTTTAGTCGCGGTAGATCATGGCTACGGCCCAGGCATTCACGCCTTCCTCTTTCCCTACGTATCCCATCGTTTCATTTGTGGTTGCTTTGATCGAGACGTTCGACTCTTCGATGTGGAGGATGCAAGCGATCGTTTGAACCATTTCAGGAACGTACGGATTTATTTTCGGGCGCTCCATGGCTAACGTCGCATCAATATTTCCGACCGACCAGTTTTTTTCGATCAATAATTTTCCAACGCGTCCGAGTAAAATTTTGCTGTCGATATTTTTGAAGCTTGCATCTGTGTTCGGAAAATAAAAACCGATGTCGCGCAAACCTGCAGCGCCTAACAACGCATCACAAATCGCGTGTAAGAGCACATCAGCATCCGAATGGCCTTCGCATCCGTAATCATGTGCAACCAGCACACCACCCAACCAAAGCTCGCGGCCTTTTACAAGACGGTGAACATCAAACCCTAAACCAACACGAATATTCGGAACCATCTAATTGAAATACAATTTTAAAAAATACAGGGCGGAAAGATACGGAAATTAAGGTTTTTTGATCGGGGGTAACGTGTGCGGATGATTGAAATAAAACTGAACGGAGAACCGTAATGTATTTTGCAATGGACTGCGCTGGCCGTTCGTAGGAATAAGGTAAGCAAGGTCAATAGAAATAAATTTAAATTTTGTTCCTGCACCAACTGTTACGAATTGCCGATTCCCTTTTGTGCGCGCCTCGTAAAAATAACCTGCACGGGCTGAAAAATAATTCAAATAAGAATATTCAAATCCCATGCTGAAATTTATTTCTTTTATCTCTTCCTGTGCGCCACCCGGAGCATCATAAAAAGACTGCATCATTCCCTGCGGCACAGGTACATCAGGATCCATTCCTGCAGCGATAACATACTTACCGGTATTCGGATTAACGACACGATTGCCATTTGAATCCAGCGCATAAACCGGTGGCGTTGGAACCAATAATTTATTCAGCTCATATTGAAACGACACGCTATGTGCATTTCCCAATTTCAAACGAATGCCCTGGCCGATGCGAAGATTGACCGGTATGAATTCTCCATTGGTAGAATCCACATATTTTATTTTATTTCCGATATTCGTCAATGCCGCGCCGAGCATCATTACCGTTGGCCGGCCAAATAGTTTCACGCGGTCACGATCATAATAATAAGCTCCCAGATCTGCGGCAACCGCACGACCGGTAAAAGAACTTTTATTAGCTATCGTAATTCCATTGGTGAGATCGGAGTGAATATATCTTGCTGCAATTCCTAAGGACCAATATGCTGCAATGCGTCTTGAGTAACCTACATCAAACGCAAATTCGCGTGGTTGATATTGCCCGATAGTCGCACCGGTAATACTCGTATAAGTAATTGTTCCCATTGAAAAATAACGTGCCGAAGCAGTGAACGCAGATATGGAATCAGGTTTCATATAAGCAGACAGATAACCATGATTAATATCCGGTACAAGCGCGCGAAGCCACGGAGTATACGCTAATCCAACACCGTAATCTTTCTCCGCGAAGGCAAGCTTTGCCACATTCCAGTGCATCGAATACACATCAGGTGCAGCCGCCACACCCGTTTCTCCCATTCCCGCCGCACGTGCATCAGGCGTGATCCTCAAAAAAGGAACAGCAGTACTTATGGTATTCAGCTGACCTAATAATTGAGCGCTTGAAATACTATTTTGCGCCTGTAGATTACAGGAAAAAACAAAAAGCATCGCTGTCGCAAAAATTCTTTTCAAATAGTTCATCCGCTATAAGATTTCGTAAGACTAAAATTAAACGTACCGTAAGCTAAACGAATAGCGCGTTTAAATATTTTAGCTGAAATTGTAATTCCCGGAATTGATCAAAATAAAAAAAGCGCCGTAATCAATAATGAAAACGACGCTTTTAATATTTTTTTTATTTATGACTATTTGCCTTCATCGCCGCCTTTTTTAGCGGAATCAAAATCAAATGTGAGTGTGAAGCGCAATGTATTCTGCAACGGACTACGCTGACCATTCGTAGGAATAAGGTAAGCGAAATCAAGTCCGAAGACATTGTATTTTACGCCTGCACCAAGTGTGAGGAATTGACGGTTACCTTTTGTTCTTGCTTCATAAAAATATCCTGCACGCACTGCGAAAATACTGTTGTACCAATATTCCAAACCAGCACACATATTGATCTCGCGCAATTCTTCTTTGAATCCAGCAGGAGCATCGTAGAACGACTGGATCATTCCGGTAGGTACGCCAACATCCGGATCTTTTCCTGCTTCGATTACATATTTTCCTGAACCATCAATTACACGATTTCCAGCGCTGTCGAGCGCATACACCGGGGGTGATGGAACAAGCAGCTTATTGAACTCAAGCTGGAATGAAATCTGGTTATATTCATCAGCGTTTACAAGCATGCCTGCACCGAGACGCATATTGATCGGAATAAAATCACGGTTCACTGAAGAGCTGTAAGAAATTTTAGATCCGATGTTCGTGATTGCCATTCCGGCCATGAATGTCGTTTCTTTTCCTTTTATGAATTTAACCTCGTCGTTGTGATAATAAGCACCGAGATCAACTGCAACTGCTGTTCCTGTTTTTGTCTCCTGGTTGGCTACCTGGATTCCATTGGTAAGATTGGAACGGATAAAACGCACGCTCATCGAAGTCGAAAAATTATCGCCGAGCTTTCTTGCATAACAACCATCGAATGCAAATTCATTTGGTTTGAACTGGCCGATCGTATTTCCAACAACATCAGTGAACGTAATATTTCCCATTGAGAAATAACGCATCGATCCACCGAATGCTGAATTTTTATCTTTCCCGATTTGGGAATAAAATGAAATGTAAGCAAGATTAATATCCGGCACCAACGCACGCAGCCACGGCGTGTAAGAAATTCCGACAGCAGATTTTTTCTCAGCAAATGCATACTTAGCCGCATTCCAGTGCATCGAATTTACATCCGGTGTTGTAGCAACTCCTGTCTCACCCATTCCGCCTGCACGTGAATCCGGCGTGATCATCAAAAATGGAACGGCAGTAGTGATCGTATTGAGCTGACCCAATAGTTGGGTTGTACTGATGGACGAATTCTGCGCATGCATCTCTTCCGAAAAAGGGAAAAAAACGGTGGAAACGAAAACAATTCCTGCGGATAATTTTAACGACTTGAAATTCATGCAAAGGATATTAGTGAACAAAAATAAAAATTTATGCTTCTGTTTTGTTTTTTAATTTAGAATAACCAGCTTTTCGTACTTCTCTGCAGTCAATCCCTCTGCTGTGCGCGCAAATACATGATAAATATAAACCCCGCGACCGATATTATCATTGTAATCATCTTTTCCATCCCATTCGATCGGTTCTGAACGGAAACCTTCCGAAATAACATGCTCATTGATCGTTTTCACCAGCTTTCCGGAAACAGTGAACACCTGGATCATAATATCATACTCGGTGCAGCACTGATTGTATTCGATGAAAAACGAAGTATGCGTTGTAAACGGATTCGGGTAATTGATTACGTGATCAAGTGAAAGTCCGGTTGGATTAACAACTGTAAATTCAGTTTTCACCGTGGAAGAATTATTATAAACATCCCACACTTTTAAGGTAAGCGTATGTTTTCCCGGGCTGAGATTACTGAATGGATAAATAATTTTTCCACTCTGGTAGCTGTTCATATCCGCCTGGTAATAATCATTCAGCACAATTGCATTTCCTGTTTCTTCATCGAGGATCGCAACCACATCATGGCCAATTCCATTACCAACTGTATTTACACCGTTCGAATCCTGGATCACCGCAAACAGCTTCGGACTTGCATTGGTAATTCCACCGAATACAAAATTGCTGTCGTTGAGATATAATTTTACCTGCGGACCTGTTACATCTACCGGCGCATTCGGATTCGAACCACCGATAATTATATTTTCATGATTACCACTCGCATCGGTTTGCCCGTTATCAGCAAAATAGCTGATGCGACCATTTCCATACTGGTAAGCAATATCGCGCGGCACAACAAATGAATAAGTGAAATAGCCATTCACAACGCTCACTTTTCCATGGTACAAAACACTTTTCTGCAACTTGAAAGTATAAGCAGGATTCGGCGGATCGTTTCCTAATGTGGTGATCGATTTCGCTTTGTCAAAAACTGTCGGATATAAAACACCGTTGAAATTTGTCATCACGTTTCCTGCGGTATCTGCAACGTAACCTTCAATAGTTACATGACTTAATGCACGAAGCGTATCGGGCTGTGATGTGATGACAACATTATTTACTTCTGTCGTCGTTACCTGGTTCACCGGGTAGCTTAAACGCAATGCAGGGTCTCCCAGCAGGGTGAAGTTTCTATTGTTTGTATTATTTCCACTGGTCACTTTTGTGATCCGGTAAAGATCGCCTACACGCGGCATCTCACCGTTGATCGGATCAAAAGCGCATTCGTAAAATTTGCGGTTAAGATTAAAATTCGGTGTTGAATAAACCAGGCGAACTGTTGTCAGCAAACCAATTCCACCACCATCACCATTGAGCAAAATATATTCTCCTGCTGAAGTTCTTGTCGGATCATCAAAACGGCTGAATTCGCAGGTTGCAGTAATGAACAAGGGCATATTGCAGATATTCTTCCAGTCATTGATCTGCGCGACTTCAAGAATACGCTCGTGTGCCAAACCAACTTCTCCGCCGTGACCGGTGTAATTGATCATGAGCGCGCCCATGTCTACACGTTTGTCAAATGCGCTATTCACATCAGGATAACGTTCGCCACCCGGAGTTTGCAGCTGCTGATACGCATCGAGATAAATTTTATCAATATTGTAATTGTCATAAAGCGTATCCACGTAAGTTGCCAGCTGATCTGATTGGCTCATGTGAATATCAGAATCTTCATCATCACCGATAAACGCGAGCCAGTTTTTCCATTCTCCTCCTTTTGTACATGCATCACTCGCACAAACCGATTGATCGATTACCGGCATCTGGCGTGTCATGTAGGTACGCACTTTGTTCACCATCGTCTGCGCTTCTGCAACCGTACGCACAGGAAATCTTCCGATACCGATATCAAGCGTACCGATATCGCCGCCGTCATCCCACTCACCCGGATCATCCAGCAAACCATAAAATTCATCCGCAACATAGGATTCAGTTGGTCCGACAGAATTTAAGTTTTGAAAAGTTGGAATGAAATTCGTGTTGCCCGGCATGCGGTGTTTATTATCATACGAACCATCGCCGAATAATAAAAGATAACGTGGAATATCAGCAGGAGTAGCAGCACGTTCGTAGATCATTTTTACAAAATCACGAATGGCAGTTACATCTTGTGCACCGGAAGAAAATTCATTGTAGATCTGCTGCGGAGTAACAACAAGATACGTCAGGCTATCATTGATCAAATGGAGCTGACCAAGCTCTTCACTCTGCGCTAAAAAATCAGGATGAGTAATGATGATGAAATCAACAGGCTGCAACGCATGCAGATTTTGATTCGGAACAGCGCCATAGTTTACAGGTGTCATAAAGCTGTTTCCGTCAAATGCGATGAATTCACGTACGCTGTCCGCATTGAGTGTCCAGATAAATGTGGTGGTTTGCGCAGTTCCTGATTGCAAGCCGATATTCGCAAGATCCGTTACATCCCAGATGGAAATATTCGGATTGTAATTATCCAAAATATAACGCGCAACATTTCCACCAGCCGCAGAACGCGAATCACGGAAGCTCATTTGTGATCCGGCCATTTTCAAATGACGACGCGCATTTACACGCACCCAATTTAACCAACCTACAGCGCTTGCATTTTGTTTTGCGATGTTCACATTAATAACAGGACCGGTAGGATTGCAGCAGATCATCGTGTTTCCGGCAGCAGCATACGGACAATAATAACACTGGCTGCTTGTTACGGGAGGAGTAATTACGCCATTACAATTTTGCGCTGTAATAAGAAATGTGCAGGGATTATCGCTGCGGGCAATAAGATCTACTTCTGTGCAGGCTTGTTCGGTTACAACAATGTTCGGAAAATTAAATGCGAAGCTGTGCGAAGTGAGAATGTCAAATTTTTCACCATACCATTCACGTCCCGATTTGATCATGTTTTCATTATCGAATTCATGAAACTGGTAATCGTCGAATGTTGTTACGGTATCAGTTGCTGTTGCAGGACTGGATGCTTGCGACGGAATTCTTTTTCCAGGGCCGAGATCGGTGGTGAGAAAATAATAAGTGGTATCAGAATAATTATGGACGGAGTGATGATAATGCGCGTGTGTTGTATTATATGTCCATGAATTCGGAGAAGTGCCATAGAATAAAACGTAATCATCCGAATCAAAATCTCCATTCGAATTCTGATCTTTCACTGTGATCGCATATTCCTTCAGATCATCCTGGTGAACACCCGCATTCGTATAAGGCAATTGTCCACGGCCATTTCCATACAGGCGAATATTCGCTGTAGATAACGTGGTCATGTCAATACCAAGCCCGGAAAGAAAATTAAAATCCATTTTATAAACACCACGTGTAGTGACGCCGATCCTGTACCATGTTCCGGTTGCCAGCACTGAAGAAGAAGCAAATGCCGTCGATGCTGCAGCAGTATTACGTAATCCGCTAGATGTACCACGCACATCCAACGAAAAGCTGATTAATTTTTCAAGTTGCCCGCTCGAAGGATTTTTACGTAAAGGCAGGATAGAAATATTTGCGAACGGCTCTTTCCTGCTTAAAGTAAAATTGACAGTAAGCTGTGCCTCATCTGTAAGAAAGGAAGCCGCCGTTCCGATTGCCGCGATAGAAGCTGCATCAAGAGGAACATAAACCGGGTTCAGGATGGTTGCAGCAGCTGTATTGCTGCCGGCAGGAAGCGGATGAATTTCGGTAAAAAGGGGTAGGAATTGTTTTGCTGCATCATACGAAGCGCCGTCAAACCACAAAAACGTTTTCACTTCAGTCTCCGAAAACTGTGTTGAGATCGGTGCGGTCCAGCGCAGCTCGTATTTATTTGATGAAGCCCTGTTGTTCGTCGTTTGTCCGAAAGCAGGCGAAAAAAGCCCGGAAAGGACGAAGGAGATCAGGAAAATGTTGTTCAGGTTAAAAATCCTCATGGTTTACCGCAGATAATAGGAGGTTCAAAGTTAACGAATGCTTGTAATAGACGGTTTTAAATGCCTGTTATTGCTTATTTCGGGAATTTACGATACTTTTGAATAACCGCTATTTCCTGTTGACCTTAAAACCACGGGAATAACGGAGGCAAACACAGATTATTGCGCATGCGGTTTCAGAAAAAATATTTTTTTGAAACTGTTTCGTTTATTTTTCGTAAAATTGTTTTCATATCTCTTACACCCTGCCTATGCTTAAGCGTGTCGTAATTGCTTTAGGTCTGATTGTTACTGCCGGTTTAGGCGATCTGATGGCTCAGGATCCTGAGTTCACCCAGTTCTACGCAAACCCGCTGTATCTCAATCCTGCATTTGCCGGAACTGCGCGTTGCCCGCGAATTTGTCTGAACTACCGAAACCAATGGCCTGGTATTTCCGGGACATTTGTAACATACAGCGCGTCTTATGACCAGCACATCGATGGTATCGGTGGCGGACTTGGTTTCATCATGACGAATGACCGTGCGGGTCAGGCTACCATTAACACTACAAACATCTCCGGTATTTATTCGTACCAGCTCAACATTACCCGTGAATTCTCCATTAAGGTTGGTTTACAGGCTACTTACATGCAAAAATCAGTAGACTGGAACAAGCTTAATTTCGGTGATATGATCGATCCACGCCGTGGTTTCGTTTATAGCACAGCGGAAGTTCCGAATGTTACGAGCAGAACAAACGTCGATTTCTCAGCAGGTTTGCTTGGTTACAGCCGCCGTTATTTCTTCGGATTCGCTGTTCACCATATCACAGAGCCTGATGAAGGATTCCTCGGACCATCAAAGCTTCCGATGAAATTTACAGGCCACGCAGGTGCTGTTATTCCACTCGGCGGACGTTATGGCGAATCAAGCATTTCTCCTAATATCCTTTTCCAAAAGCAGCAGGATTTCCAGCAGCTGAACCTCGGACTCTATTTCACCAAAGGCCCAATCGTTGGTGGATTATGGTACCGTAACCAGGATTCATTTATTCTCCTGATCGGGTTCCAGCAGGATCTCTTTAAATTTGGCTACAGCTATGACGTAACCGTCTCCAAGCTGACCAATGCAACGGCAGGTTCACACGAGCTCTCTTTCCAGATGCAGTTCCAGTGTAAGCCTAAAAAGAAGAAATTCCGCACCGTTAGCTGTCCATCGTTCTAGAATATTTTCAGGACGACATGTAACAAAAGGGAAATTCAACGTTATACATCAAAGGGAAATCTACTACACTCAACAAAAGTTATCATGAAGAAAGCAGCGATGCCGTTGATGCTTATTGCAGGAATCACTTTTCTGGCGTCTTGTCAGAAGGAACGTTCCAATGTAACAGGCTGGAATTACAACGACCCGAACAATGGCGGTTTTGAGGTTGTACCATACGAAGAGCAGGAAACAGGTCCAGGCCTTGTGTTCATCGAAGGTGGTACATTCACCATGGGCCGCGTAGAACAAGATGTTAATTACGACTGGAATAACCAGCCACGACGCGTAACCGTTTCTTCCTTCTATATGGATGAAACAGAAGTGCGCAACCTGGATTATCTCGAGTATTTGTATTGGACTGGCCGTGTCTTCCAGGCGGATTACCCGGAGATTTTTGTAGGTGCTTTGCCTGATACATTGGTATGGCGCGAAAAGCTTGCTTACAATGAGCCTTATGTAATGTATTACCTGCGTCACCCATCTTACCGTGATTACCCGGTAGTTGGTGTAAACTGGCTCCAGGCAAATAACTTCTGCAGCTGGCGCTCTGATCGTGTGAATGAGTTCATTCTTATCCGCGAAGGCGTTCTTGATTTTGCTCCCGACCAGGTGAATGAAGCAACTTTCAACACAGATCATTACCTCGCAGGTTCAAAAGCAAACAATCCTTATGTAGGAAACGTGGTTCAGAATATTCCAAGCTTAAACCCTACAGGTCCTGAAGATCGTATGGTGCGCATGGAAGATGGAATCCTGCTTCCGAAATACCGCCTCCCAACTGAAGCGGAATGGGAATATGCAGCTTACGGATTGATTGGAAACACAATTGGTGAGCGTATCACTGACCGTCGTCTTTATCCATGGAATGGTCACGCAGTTCGTAACCCGGATGAGCGTTACATCGGACAAATGCAGGCAAACTTCAAACGTTCCAATGGAGATAACATGGGAACTGCAGGTATGCTGAATGACGCTGCGGATATTACTGCTCCTGTTTATTCCTACTGGCCGAATGATTACGGTCTGTATAACATGGCAGGTAACGTTTCTGAGTGGGTGCTTGATGTTTATCGTCCTTTGTCTGAAACAGATGATGATGACTTCCGTGCTTTCCGTGGAAATGTATTCCAGACACAGCTTGAAGATTCTTTGACACCGGGAACTTACGCGGTAGAAGATTCAGTTCGTTATGACGCAGACAGCAATATCGTTTCAATTCCCGGAGCAATTCGTTACCGCCAGGTGAACATTGCTTACAAAGAAGACAAACTTGACAAGCGTCGTAATTACAAATATTCAGACAATATCAGCTTCGGTGATGGTGATGGACTTTCATCAGTTTATTACAATGATCCGGGTGGAGTTACTCCTAACAAGCTGATGTATGAATTCGGAATTACTTCCCTGATCAACGACAAGGCCCACGTTTACAAAGGTGGATCATGGCGCGACAGAGCTTATTGGATGGTACCGGGAACACGTCGTTTCCTTGACCAGCAGCAAGGCACAGCTTACATTGGTTTCCGTTGCGCAATGGATCGTGTAGGAAGTCCGGTAGGATTGGGCGGCAGATAAGCTGAACGAAAAAATATTTTGAGGCCCTGAGTTCTTTGTAACTTGGGGCCTCTCTCTTTAAAAGAGTACGAAAAACGAATTAAAAACGAAAAAGTGCGAAAAACGAAAAAGGTACGAACCATGGGTTATGTACCTTTTCTACTTTTGTATGCTTTCGTTTTTCGCACTTTTGCCTGGTTTCGTTTTTCGTACCCATAATCAATATGATCAGCACAGAAATTCTTTATTCCATTTTCCTGAAGCATCCGGCCATCAGCACGGATACGCGAAACATAATTCCGGGAAGCATTTTCTTCGCGCTCAAAGGCGGCAATTTTGATGGTAATTTATTTGCCGCAGAAGCTTTGTCGAAAGGCGCTGCTTATTCTGTGCTGGATGAAAAAAACCTTGCCGACGGAGAAGCGTTCCTTTATGTGGAAGATGCGCTAACTGCTTTGCAAAACCTGGCGCGTTATCATCGCCAGCAATTAGGAAAAAAAGGTCTGCGCGTTTTCGGTTTGACAGGAAGCAATGGAAAAACAACAACGAAGGAATTGCTGGCACGTGTGCTTTCGAAAAAATACAAAACGCATTTTACGGAAGGCAATCTGAATAATCATATTGGTGTTCCGCTTACTTTGCTTCAATTAACTGGAGAGCATGAAATAGCAGTAATTGAAATGGGTGCGAATCACCAGAAGGAAATTGAATTGCTGAGCTCGATTGCGGAACCTGATTTCGGATTGATCACGAATGTGGGGCTTGCGCATTTGGAAGGATTCGGCGGACCGGAAGGCGTGCTCATTGGTAAAACAGAACTTTTTATTGATCTCTCAAAAAGAGATGGTTTTGCATTTGTGCTGAAAGATGATGAACGAATTGTGGAACGCGCTGCTGCATTGAAGCAACTTTCTTACGGAACAAAAGTCCGAGAGGACTCCCTTGGAGGGAATGCGGAAGTGAATGGAAAATTAATTGCTGCAGATCCGTTTGTGAAATTTGAATGGTCATCGGCTAACGTTGCTGCGCATGAAGTGCAAACACAAATGGTGGGCGCGTATAATCTTCCGAATTTAATTGCAGCATGTGCGGCAGGAGCTCATTTCGGAATTGATGCAAAAGATATTGATGATGCGATTGTTTCTTACGCTCCATCGAACGCGCGTTCACAATTAGAAAAGCGCGGAAGCAACTCGGTGATCCTGGATTGTTACAATGCAAATCCATCGAGCATGGCGGTGGCGATTGATAACATGGCGAAAATGCCGGCGAAGAAAAAAATTCTTGTGCTGGGAGATATGTTTGAATTGGGTGATGCTGCTGCGAAGGAACATCAGAACGTGGTGAATCTCATTGGAGAAAAAGTGCCGGATTCAACGGTTGTGCTGGTGGGAAAATTATTTGCGAATACAAAGTATCGTTACAATGCGGTGAAGTTTGATGATGCAACTGCTGCTGCGGAATGGATGAAAAAAAATGCGCCGGAGAACAGTTTGATTTTGATAAAAGGTTCACGTGGGATGAAGATGGAGGTGATTGGGAATGTGCTAATGGGTTAATTTGCTGATATGCTAATGAAAAACTTTCCCCTGGTTTTTATTTTGCTGATTGGTAGCTATGCATTTTCAGCTTGCTCCTTCATTCCTTCTATTGATATTCAAAAGCGTCACTACCGTAATGGATTTTCTGTTCATTTATCGCATAAAAAACAGCTGCCAAAGGACACTGCACAAAAAGAAATGTTCGTGCAACATTTTTCACCGTCTGAAATTGAAAAGAAGAAATCTCATCATGCTACAACAGCAATTGCACCCGGAACAGGTACGCAACGTGTTAACAAGGAAACAATAAGAAAGAAAACTTTTCGCGTTTCTTCACCTTTTTTAAAAAATCAGTCGCCTCAACAACCCGCAACTTATTTGCCAAAAAAAACGAATGACGAAAGTCCACTACTCAACTTGCTTCTAAGCATATTAGGTTGCCTGGTATTTCCATTCATTGCCATAGCGATTCTGGCTTATGTCCACATTGATAGCGGAAAATGGTATTTCTGGCCGATAATGCTTCTTGCTGTCTTTGCCCTTATTGCTTGGGCCCTGGCTATTATCCTGCTGCTTTCAGGAGTCTCAATTGCTCTTTCTCTTCTTATTTACGTGCCTTTTGTGGTGGTCAGCCTTATCTGTATGATCATAAATAAGATCAAAGATAAACAGCTATAGAAACTCACCGTTCACCTTATTTACTGACCGTCGCTCTATTTTCTGCGACCTGCTTTCTTCTGCGCATTACCTTGCTTTCATGAAACGAATTCTTTTCTTCCTTTTACTTTTTCCAATTGGTCTGACAGCGCAGCAAATGCAGCCTAAGTGTGAAACTGTTGATGCCCTCATCGCTGAATTTTATGCTTGTCTTGATGTGCAGAAAGGTGGTCAGCTCGACAGTGTTCGGCTTACAAATTTATTCTTGCCGGGCGCGCAGCTGGATGGTGTTTACAGATTGCGTAAGGACACAACGCGTTACGGGAATCATCGTATTGATATTCCGGAATATCTGAAGATCATCAAAGAAGTTTGTGCTACGCATCGTTTTAAGGAATGGGAAACGGGGAGGAAAACAATTTCTTATGGGCACTTGATGACGGTTTATTCTGCGTACGAGCTGATAGATGTGGATGAGAAAAATGATACTGTGCGTTTGCGGGGTGTGAATACGTTTCAGCTATTCAATGATGGTAAGCGCTGGTGGATTACGTATTGTAATTATGAGGAGGCAGCTACGGCTGGTAAAACGCCGGGGGAATTTTTAGAGCCGGAGAAAAAGAGTAAAAAGAAGTAGGTTCTGCAGGTGAGAAATTTGGCTGCAACGTTTTATTGCCACAAAGGCACGGGGACACAGTAAAGAAAAAAGGCCAATCAATTAAGACTGACCTTTTATTAGCACATTATCTCATTAGCAGATTAGCACATTCCTTTCCTACCCAAGAATATTTCTCGAGATCACGATCTTTTGCACTTCGGATGTTCCTTCGTAGATCTGCGTGATTTTTGCGTCGCGCATTAAACGTTCTACGTGGTATTCTTTTACGTAGCCGTAACCGCCGTGCACCTGAACTGCTTCTGTGGTGACCCACATGGCAACGCGTGATGCGAATAATTTTGCCATTGCGCTCGACAAGCCATAATCCATGTGCATGTCTTTGTGCCATGCTGCTTTTAAGCATAACAAACGTGCAGCTTCAATTTCTGTTGCCATATCTGCAAGCTTGAAAGCGATGGCTTGATGCTCGTGAATTGGTTTGCCGAATGCTTTTCTTTCTTTGGAATAACCTAATGCTAATTCGTAAGCGCCGGATGCAATTCCTAATGCTTGTGATGCGATGCCGATTCGTCCGCCCGTCAACGTTTTCATTGCGAACTTGAAACCGAATCCATCTTCCCCGATGCGATTTTCTTTCGGAACTTTTACATCGGTGAACATAAGCGAATGTGTATCGCTTGCGCGGATGCCCATTTTATTTTCTTTCGGTCCGACAACAAATCCGGGCATTCCTTTTTCTATGATGAATGCATTGATTCCTTTGTGGCCTTTTTCAACGTCTGTTTGTGCGATAACTAAATAAACAGAAGCGCTGTTTCCATTGGTGATCCAGTTCTTTGTTCCGTTGAGCAAATAATGATCGCCTTTGTCAATTGCAGTGGTGCGCTGTGAAGTTGCATCCGATCCTGCTTCCGGTTCCGAAAGGCAGAATGCGCCGATGATCTCTCCTTTTGCAAGCGGCACTAAATATTTTTGTTTTTGCTCTTCTGTTCCGAAAGTTTGAATTCCCCAGCACACAAGCGAATTATTCACCGACATGATCACCGAGCAGGAAGCATCTACTTTAGAAATTTCTTCCATCGCGAGCACGTAGGAAATGGTATCCATTCCGCCTCCGCCATATTTCGGATCCACCATCATTCCTAAAAATCCGAGCTCGCCCATCATCTTCACTTGTTCTGTCGGAAATTTCTGGTGCTCGTCTCGTTCAATTACGCCGGGCTTCAATTCATTCTGCGCAAAATCGCGTGCAGCTTTTTGAATCATCAAATGTTCCTCCGAAAGCTCAAAATTGAGTCCCTGGGAAATATCGGTTGTGAGGGTGGTTTCCATGCGACAAATATAATATTTAGAAGGGAAATTTTGGGGGAAGATGTACGAATTACGAGGTACGATGTACGATTTTTAAGGGGAAATGAGTGATGTATTGTAAATTCACCTGATTTCTATACTTTAGTAATGGTTGAAAGAGATTTTACACGCGTTATCGGTCTCATGTCGGGCACCTCTCTCGACGGCTTAGATATTTGCCTGGTGAAGTTTTCCGAAGAGGAAAGTGGGTGGAAATATGAAATTGAAGAAGCTAAAACAATCGTTTACCCGCAGGAATGGGTAGCGAAATTGCTTCATGCTGAAAAGACTTCGGGTGCGGAATTGCAGCGTTTTCATTCGGAATATGGAACGTATCTCGGCGAATGTGTTTTTGCTTTTTTGAATAATTTCAATCTTGCTGCGCCCGATTTTGTGGCTTCACATGGTCATACCATTTTTCATCAGCCGCAAATAAAATATACGTTCCAGGCAGGTGCGGGCGATGCGTTGCGGGCGGCTTGTGGCATTCCTGTGGTATGCGATTTTCGCACGCTCGATGTTGCGCTGGGCGGACAAGGTGCACCGTTGGTTCCTATTGGTGATGCGTTGCTTTTTAAAAATTACGAATACTGTTTGAACCTTGGCGGATTTGCAAATATTTCTTTTGACGCTGCAGGAAAAAGAATTGCATATGATATTTGTGCGGTGAATTATGTGATGAACAGGTTGGCGATGCGACTGCGTAAACCGTTTGATGAAAATGGTGATTTCGCAAAATCAGGAAAAATTATTCCGGAAATTTTTGAAAAGCTGAATGCCCTCCCCTACTTTCAAAAATCGCCACCAAAATCTATCGGCCGCGAATGGGTGGAGGAAGTTATTTTTCCATTGCTTCCTGATTCGGAAAAAACGGAAGATTTGCTTCGGACGTTTACCGAACATGTTGCACTGCAAATTTCATTGGCTGCAAATGCGAACGGTAAAATGCTCGTAACAGGTGGCGGTGCGCATAATGCTTTTTTAATTTCGTTGCTGAAAGAAAAATGTATAGCGGAAATTATTTTGCCTGGGCGAGAAACGATTGATTTTAAAGAGGCGCTGATCTTTGCTTTTCTTGGATTGCTGCGTTGGCAGAATAGGATTAATACGTTGAAAAGTGTTACGGGTGCGGTGCAGGATAGTAGTGGTGGGGTGATTTATTATTAGAGGATTTTCCTGGTTTAATTTTTTTGGGCGTGCCGTGAAGGAAACGCAAAAGAGCGTTCCTTCAGGGCCGTGCTTTCGGTAGTCGCTTTTTTCTTTTTTTTCATTAGGCGTGTTTAAGAAACGTGCCTAATGATAAAAAAAAGAAAAAGAGCTCCGACATCCCGATAGCTATCGGGACTCAATCACTCACGCGAAAGGGCACATACAGTTGAAAGGGAAATTTTCATAGCAGGGACGCGAGGTTTCGCGTCCCTACAATTCCATGGGAAAATTTCATCCGTAGGGACGCAATCAAGGGGGAAATTTCCTGACAGGAACGCAATTAAAATGGGAAATTTACCTGGTAGGGAGACGCGAGCGTCGCGTCTCAACGAAAAATCCGGCGGGTGGGCCGGATTTTTCGTTCAATTTTAAGCGGGAACTTTATCAGTTACCAATTCGGAAAAACTAGAAGTTATCGTCTTCGAAAAAAGGCTCATCTTCATCGTCATCGTCATCCAGATTCTCAATGTCGACTTCTTCGATCTTGATTTTTTTATCATCAACTTCGTCGGCATCGCCATCGTCCTCTTCTTTTTCGATTTCATCATCTTCCTCAGGAAGATCATCATCTTCTTCAGGTTCCTCTACAGGAATTTCATCTTCTTCGTCATCCTCTTCCGGATCACGTTTTTTCTTCGACGTTTTTTCAACATCACCTACTTTGCTCTTAGCAGCAGTAGATTCTTTCGGGAGCTTTTCTGTTTTTTTCATCTGGTGATGAATCTTTATACGGTAAAGTTATAAAGGTTTTTTGTCCTGCAATAATAATTATTCCGCGACAAGTTTAAATATTTTTTTGCTCACTCAATATCATCCTATTTTTAATTTTAAAACAACTCATTTCGTACTTTTGCGCCTCAATCCTCTAAAGGACTCCCACTCACCCACTACCAGAATGAAAGATTTACTCGACGTATACGAAAACAAAAGACCTGAAATTATTTTTGAATGGAAGGATGCTGAAACAGAGGCAGAAGGTTGGATTGTCATCAATTCGCTTCGCGGCGGTGCGGCAGGCGGTGGAACTCGCATGCGTAAAGGACTTGATCGTCGCGAAGTAGAATCACTTGCAAAAACAATGGAGGTGAAATTTACTGTCGCAGGTCCTCCAATTGGCGGTGCTAAATCAGGCATCAATTTCGATCCGGCTGATCCGCGCAGGAAAGGTGTTTTGGAACGTTGGTTCAAAGCGGTTATGCCATTGCTGAAAAATTATTATGGTACCGGCGGCGATTTGAACGTGGATGAAATTCATGATGTAATAGCTATTACCCAACAGTATGGTTTGCTTCATCCGCAGGAGGGTGTTGTGCGCGGACATTTCGGTGCAGGAAATGCGGCGGCTTCAAAACGAATTGAGCAGCTGCGCGAAGGTGTTGTGAAAAAAGTGGCGGATGAAAAATATGTTCCTGTGCAGGGATTAACTGTTGCAGATATGATTACCGGTTATGGCGTGGCTGAATCGGTGAAACATTATTATGATGTCTGGTATCCCTACGCTGAAATAGCTTCGGGACACAAGGGCGGAAATATTAAAGACAAAAGAGTGATCATCCAGGGATGGGGAAATGTTGCTTCTTCAGCGGCTTATTATTTATCGCAAATGGGAGCGCGTATTACTGCAATCATTGATCGCGAAGGCGGACTGGTGAATCCGGAAGGATTTTCATTCGGAGAAATTACAACCTTCTTCAATGATAAAACCGGTAATAAGCTGGTTGCGGAAAATCTTCTTTCACCCGAGGAAACTAAAAAAGCAGCATGGTCGTGCGGTGCTGAAATTTTTATTCCTGCAGCAGCATCTCGTTTAGTTACACGTGAGCAGCTGGATGAAATGATCAATAATAACCTGGAAGTAATTGCATGCGGTGCGAATGTTCCGTTTGCCGATAAAGAAATTTTCTTCGGCCCAATCGGTGAATATGCTGATGAGCGTATCAGTCTTGTTCCTGACTTCATAGCCAATTGCGGAATGGCAAGAGTGTTTGCTTACCTCATGCAGGAAGATGCTGTGCTTACGGATGAAGCAATTTTCAATGATGTTTCTTTAACGATCAAAAAAGCGTTGGAGAAAACCTATGCTTTAAATCCGGAGAAAAAGAATATTGCTAAGGCAGCATTTTCTATTGCGTTGAAGCAGCTGCTGTAGGGGGAGATTGTGCCGCATGTGATTTGGTAATCTCGTAATCTGGTAACTGGGTAATTGAAAAAAGGATTTGGTGACTGGGTGATTAAAAATACAGAGTTGGTGACTGGGTGATTGAAAAAAAATTTTCTTGAAGCGGCTTCTCTAATTTGTGATTCGGATTGACCATTCAATATTCAATATTCAATATTAGTAGATTCGGAAACCATTACGTTTCCATAATTATTTCCGAATTAATTTTTCCTCCCGAAATAATTTTGAATGTTGAATTTTGAATTTTGAATTTTTTCCCCCACTTACATCTTTTTCCCAGCCAGATATATATCAGTGGTTCTTTGCTACGAACTTACTGCCTAACGTTGCGTATTACTTATTGAAAACGCATCCTTCCTTAGATGATCTGAACTTTACTCTGCCATTTGTAAATGCCAATTGCGATCCACTCATCCTCGTGGATACATCCAACCGATTGGAAAATGCATCCCAAAACAAATTGCAGAATGTCTCTGTCTGCAGCACGAGACATTGAAACAGATTAACTAACCCGTTCAGCTGGAACTAATCCTTCTGCTGACAACAAAAACAAAATCGTATGGACACTAATATGGTGCTTAATACAAGCTTCAATGAACTTGTATTCGAAAACAGGCACAAAGATTACGGTGCCTATCAAATCCGTAAACGCTATAGCAGGAATGTTTTGCTCGCAGGATTTTTTGCGGTAACTATTTTCTCACTGGCACTCGGCTCATATTTTATTAATATGCCTGAGTCACACGCAATCGTTATCGCGCCTCCGGTAGATCCGAATGATACAATTCCGATGATCATTGGCGATCCGAAAACACAGGAGAGGCCGAAGCTTAAAGACCCGAAGCCTGCTCCCCCGAAAGGATCGCCGAATACAATTACTGACAATATTGTGATCGTAAAAGATTCTGCAAGCGTAGTTAATACTTCCGATAGTGTTGGTGTGACGAATTCATTAACCAATGGTCCGGGCAAAGTTATAGACAGCGGATCAGTTGCTGTCACAGGCGGTCCTTGTTTGGATTGTCCGGATACAACAACAATTCGAAGGGTAGCGTGGCTTCCGAATCCTCCGAAAGATCCGGGGCTTGATGATTTTTTCAGGAAGAACATCAAGTATCCGCAATTGGCGAAAGACCAGGATATCGAAGGTGTTGTTTACCTCACATTCGTTGTTGATACCAAAGGAGACGTCCGAGAGATCGCAATTCTGAGAGGCGCTCATCCATTGCTCGACAAAGAAGTGCTGCGTGTGGCGAGGATCATGCCTAAGTGGGATCCTGTAAAAGATGATAGCGGCGAGCTGGTGGAATACCAGTATAGCAAGCCGGTGAGATTTACTTTGGCGAAATAGAAAAGGGTGACGAGTGGCAGGTGGCAGGTGGCAGGTGGCAGGTGGCAGGTAAATGAAAAACCTGTTAATGATTATTAATTCTTATTTCCACCTGTCACTCGTCACTTTGTCACCTGTCACCTTTTTTAAGATCGTCGCGACGGTGATTCTGTTTGAATTACAGGATCATTAGGCCTCCGGGAATGAACACGCTGGTGTTGAAAATCGGCTCAGGGCTTATACCGGGGGCCTTCGCTTTAAGATAATTTCGTGTGATTGTATGCGTTCTACTTAACAACACACGAAAAACATGTTCCACCATATTCTTTTACAAGCTGCAAATGCAGTCAGTGATACTACACAAGCTGCAGGAATTGTAGCTCCGACAGGAACTCCTGCGCCAACGCAAACCGTTACTTCTCCGTTAGGCATGCTCATCGAAGGCGGATGGGTAATGATCCCGATGGTTGCTTTTCTTTTGATCGCAATCTTTTTTACCATTGAGCGCTTATTTGTTATCTCAAAAGCGCAACGAGTGGATCGTAATTTTTCACTTAATATCCGCGATTATCTTTTGAATGGAAAAATAGATTCCGCAAAAGAAATGTGCCGCGTTCAAAACACTCCGGTTACGCGTGTGATTGAAAAAGGAATTTCACGATTGGGAAAACCAACACGCGAAATTACTGAAGCGATGGAAACAGCAGGCCGGTTAGAAATAACACGCGCTGAAAAAAATCTGCATTTCATTAGTCTTATCGCGCGTATTGCACCGATGCTTGGATTTATCGGAACTATTTTCGGTGTAATTGTGATCTTCCGTGATATTTCGAATTCAGGAGGAGAAGTAAGCATTCAAACTATTTCTCACGGACTTTATTTAAAAATGTTTGCGTCTGCTGCCGGACTTACAGTTGGTGTGCTTGCATTTATGATGTATCACTTCCTGAATACGATGGTTGATAATCTTACGAAAAAGATCGAACGTACTTCTTTGGAATTCCTGGATGTGCTGAACGAGCCGGGCAAATAATAATTGCGGTTATCCTGCGTTTTATATTAACACCTTATCAACCATGCAGCTCAGAAGAAAACAAAAAGAAGGCGCCGAAGTATTTACAGATTCGTTGAACGATATCATGTTCTTCCTGCTGTTGTTCTTCATTATTCTCGCAACGATGGCGAATAGAAATGCTATTAAGCTGGAATTGCCGAGCTCAAAACAGGTGTCGCATACGCAGGACAAACAAGTCATGCTTGCAGTGGATGCGAATCATAATTATTCGGTAAATAACGTCCCGATCACCATTGACATGATGGAGCCTGCTTTATTGGCAGAAACAAAAGCGAAAAATACGGATAAGGTAATTTTGTTTATGGATAAATCTCTTTCCATACAAGATCTCGCCGATGTAATGCAAATTGGTAGTAAGCTCGGATTGAAAATGGTGCTTTCGGCTAAAACCACTAAATAACATGGTAACCACATTCCCAACACTGATTGACGACAATCAGGATGAACGCCGGGCAAAAATTATTTCCTGGATTTCCACCGCTGCATTTGCAATTTTACTTTTCCTCATTCTTTTCCTCATCAAAATCATTACCCCGATTCCTGCGATCCCACAGGATCCTGAAACAATATCTCTTGAGATCGGTTTGAATATGGGAACAGGTGGTGATTCTGAAGTGCAAGGCGGAGGTTCGCAGGGAAATACCGGAATGCCGGGAATGCAAAATCCGTCTGATGCTGCCAGTGCGCCACCAACTAACCCAACTGACAATGGAGCTGTAACGGATAATAACTCTGATAATCCGTCGGCACCGAACAGCAATCACACAGGACAAGCAAAACAGCCAAGCGCAGAAATGCTTGCGGCAATGGCAAACTTTAATAAGAACAAGGGAAAAGCTTCCATTACAATGAATAGTGGCGGCCAGGGAGATGGTGCGTACACTGGAGGAATGGGTGACGGAGACGGATCTGATCTCGGTCCGAAAAAAGGAGGTGATGTTGGTCCTGAAGGAAATGGTGGCCAAGGCGGAACAAATCCAATTGGTAATGGAAATCGCATTCGTTCCATTTTATCTACGCCACAAATTGTAAATCCAACGCAGGAGGAAGGAAAAGTTGTTGTGAACGTTTATGTTAACCGTGAAGGAAAAGTGATTAAGACAGAACGCAGTTCCTCAGGCAGCACAACATTTAATCCAACACTGATCGCAACTGCAACGCAATCTGCTTACAAGATCAAATTCAATCCTGATCCGCAAGGTCCGGAAGTGTTGCTGCTTGCGATTGACATTGTGTTTACACTTAAATAAAGCGGGGGAACGAATTACGAATCAAACGAATTTACGAAATCAAAAAAAGTCATTCGTATATTCGTCTTCATTCGTAATTCGTTCCCTTTTCAATTTCTCTCGCTTTGATCGCTCTCACCTACAAACAAACCCTCGATTATTTATATAGTTGTTTGCCAATGTTTCATCGCGTTGGTCCTGCAGCTTATAAGCCGGATCTTTCTAACACGATAAAAATTTGTGACGCGTTAGATCATCCTGAAAATAAATTCAGGTCGATTCACATTGCGGGGACGAATGGAAAAGGTTCTACATCACATTTACTCGCTGCTGTTTTACAGGAAGCAGGTTACAAAACGGGATTGTATACTTCACCGCATCTCAAAGATTTTCGTGAGCGCATTCGCATCAATGGAAAAATGATTCCGAAACCGCGCGTGGTGAGTTTTGTTGCGGAGCACAAAAAGTTATTTGAAAAAGTGCAGCCTTCTTTTTTTGAATGGACGGTTGGATTAGCATTTGATTATTTCGCAAAAGAAAAAGTTGACATCGCTGTAATTGAAACCGGACTTGGCGGAAGATTGGATTCTACCAATGTAATTACGCCGCTGGTTTCCGTGATAACAAATATCAGTTTGGATCATATGAACCTGCTTGGGAAAACGCTGAAAAAAATTGCGACTGAAAAAGCAGGAATTATTAAACCCGGAATTCCTGTTGTGATTGGTGAGACGCAGGTAGAAGTAAAAGCTGTTTTTGAAAAGAAAGCGAAACAAGAAAAAGCACCACTGCGATTTGCGGATGATGAATTGCAGGGAACTCAATTTCATCAGACCAAAACGCTTCCCCTGTTTTTAATGGGCACAATTAAAGCAGGAAAAAATATTGTGCATGAAAAATTGCGTTGCGGGTTGCCGGGAATGTACCAGCAAAAAAATATAATTACAGTTCTTTCTGCGATCGACAGCCTGCGGGAATCCGGTTTTGTGATTCCGGACCATGCGATACGGAGAGGAATTCAAAATGTGGTTGCGCTCACCGGTTTGCAGGGACGCTGGCAGGTAATTTCCCAGAAACCGCTGACAATTGCCGATACGGGCCACAACGAAGCCGGAATTAAAGAAGTGGTGGCTCAATTAAAAAAGACGCCGCATAAAAAGCTGCATATCGTTTTTGGTGTGGTCGGCGACAAGGATTCTGCGGGTGTTTTGGCGCTTTTACCTAAAAAAGCAAGCTATTATTTCTGCCGCGCCAACCTCCCAAGATCGATGGATGCGGCTGAATTGGCTCAAAAAGCGGAAAAAAGCGGGTTGAAAGGGAAAATTTATCCGTCGGTGAGAAAAGCATTGAAAGCCGCACAGGACGGGGCTTCCAGGGGAGATTTGGTGTTTGTGGGGGGAAGTACTTTTGTGGTTGCGGAAGCGATTTAGCACTTCTCTGAAAAGCAGAAAACCCTGTCAATACAGCGTATTAACAGGGTTTTTGTTGTGGGAGCTATAGGGTTCGAACCTATGACCCCCTGCTTGTAAGGCAGGTGCTCTGAACCAGCTGAGCTAAGCTCCCATTTCCCTTTCGGGGTGCAAATATAACTTGTTCTTTAACATCTGCAAAATTCAGGCAAAATAGTTTTCTCTTTCTTTTTGCAGGACAATTCCCCCCTTTTGCAGACAAACTCCCCTCTTTCGCATAATGGATTTACCGCGCGCTATGCAATCCTATACTTTGGACGCAAATTAAATTCCAATGTATTGCATCGAAACAAAAAATCTAACGCATACTTTTTCTGAAAAGGAAATTGTTTTAAGCGATATAAATCTCCGCGTTCCCCAGGGTTCTTTCTATGGTTTTTTAGGTCCGAATGGCGCTGGTAAAACTACTACGCTGCGACTTATGCTCGGGTTAATTAAAAAGCAGAAAGGTGAAATACTTTTTTTTGATAAGCCTTTTGAAGCGCATCGCATTGACACGTTAAAGAAAATCGGTTCGCTGATTGAGTCGCCTTCCATCTACGGACATTTGACTGCGGTGGAAAACTTAAAGCTGCTGCAGAAAGTTTATCAGTGTCCGGAAGCGCGCATACATGAGGTGCTTGAAGTTGTAGGATTAGCGCACACGAAAAATAAAAAGGCTTCGAATTTTTCTCTCGGTATGAAACAGCGTTTGAGCATTGCGATTGCTTTGCTGCATTCGCCTTCGCTGTTAATTCTCGATGAGCCGACAAACGGTCTTGATCCGAATGGCATAATTGAAATACGTGAGCTGCTGAAAAAATTGAACAGGGAAAATAACATGACTATTATTATCTCCAGTCATTTATTGGCAGAGATTGAAAAAATGGTCACACATGTTGGCATCATTCATAAAGGCGTCATCATGTTCCAGGGCACGCTGGATGAATTGCATTTAAAACAAAAGCAGAGTTCCGTCATTCGCTTTGATACGAATGATGCTTCGTTGGCAGCGAAAATTATTTCTTCGAATGGATTTATACCGACGATTGTAAAAAATCATGTTATAATTCCGATAACCGGGGAAAAGAATATTGCTGAACTGAATAAGCAGCTTGTCAATAACGGAATTGCTGTTTATCAAATCACGCTAGTAAAAAATGATCTTGAATCAATTTTCATGGACCTGGTAAATACTTCTGCTGAATGATAAATTTCATCCATTGTTTTCAAAGCGAATGGCTAAAGAAGAA
This sequence comes from Bacteroidota bacterium, assembly GCA_031412295.1. GTDB lineage: Bacteria > Bacteroidota > Bacteroidia > Palsa-965 > Palsa-965. The sequence goes on along the minus strand of JANOCU010000015.1, from coordinate 85,004 downwards.
ACGCAGCCTTGCATCGGTGCTGGTTGTTGTTGGTGCATTTTTTATTCCGGCAATTATTCTTGTTGCTAAACTGGTGCGACATGAAACATTGTATTCAGCAAGCATGTCAAATCGTTTTTGGGAAACCCTGTGGAATGATGCTCTTGAGTCGATGGCGATCTTTCTTTTGCCATTAGGAATTGCATTAGCAACCAGTCTTATCACTCAAATAGAATTTAAAAACAATACCTGGAAACAATTGCATACCACGCCACAATCGTTGACGACCATCTTCTTTGCAAAGTTGTCGGTGATACTTGTAATGATGGTGCAATTTTTTATTCTTTTTAATATCGGAATTTATCTTGCCGGCATTATTCCGACTTTATTCTTCAGCGGTGTTCCTTATCCGGAAGAACCTATCCCGTTCTTATTCTTCTTCAAGGAAAATGTAAAATATTTTATTGATTGTCTGCCAATTCTTGCGCTTCAATACATGATCAGCTTACAGTTTAAAAACTTTCTTGTACCTGTAGGAGGAGGAATTGCAATCTGGATTTTATCGATTGCTGTTCTGGGCTGGAAACACGGACATTGGATTCCATACAGCTATTGCGGATTAAATTACCTGCGTGGTATCGGAAAATATAATTCGGAAACACAAATACATCTATTTGCAATTGGATATTTTATCGTGTTTACTGTTATCAGCTACATTTTGTATTTGACAAAAAAAGAAAAAGGATAATAGCATCCGGCATTATTGCATAATTTACATGCGTAATCATGAAAAAATCGGTTATCCTTTTATTGCATTGCGGCTATTGGATACTTTATTTCCTGCTGCTGTTCGGCCTGGTGCTATCGATGAGCGCGGGAAACGGACAGGAACCAGGATTAAGCAATGTGCTTCGTCTATTATTTCTGTCTCCATTTGCAGTGCTGACTATCGGCACCGGTGTTCTTGCATTTTATTCCTTTTATCTTTTTTTGTTCCCGGTATTTCTAAAACAAAAAAAGATCCTTGCATTAATTCTGACCGGACTTTTAGTTTCAATTATTGCCGCGCTTCTTCCTGAATTATTTCTTTCAGTTTTTAGTCCGAAAATATTATTCGCAGACAACTGGAATTCTGCCATTGCCATTTCCATAGCCATTTCTATTCTCGCACTTATTCACGGAGTTATTGCGCTGGTGATGCGCGGATTTATTTCGTGGTACGGCGACATTAAATTGAAAGAAGATTTAACCAAAAAGAATTTTGAAATGGAATTGGCTTTGGTAAAATCCCAGATCAACCCGCATTTCTTATTTAACACGCTTCATAATATTGATATCCTAATCGAAAAAGATGCGAAACAAGCTTCGGCGTACCTGAATAAATTATCAGACATTATGCGCTTCATGCTTTATGAAACCAAATCAGAAAAAATATTGCTTTCAAGGGAATTGACATACATCGAAGAATATATCAGCTTACAGAAGATAAGAACATCGAACCCGGATTATGTTCATTATACTGTGAATGGTGAAGCAGGAAATTTGCTAATTGAACCGATGCTTTTTATTCCGTTTATAGAAAATGCTTTTAAACATTCAGAGAATACGAAGTCAGTAAATACAATTACCATTCAATTTAATATAACGAATGACAAAATTTTATTCAGCTGTGAAAATCATTATTTGAAACACGCAAAAAACAATCCTTCGCAAAGTGGATTGGGAAATGAGCTGATAAAAAAACGTTTGGCGCTTTTATACCCTGGTTCGCATACCTTAGAAGTCAGCAATGCAAATGAAATTTATACGGTAAAACTACTGATCAGTCGAAATGAAAATTAATTGCATCATAGTAGAAGATGAACCACTGGCGCTGGAGCGTGCGAAAAGTTATGTCTTAAAACTTTCCTATTTAAATCTTTTAGAAACTTTCGATAATGGCCGCGATGCATTGCTGTTTTTAAAATCCAATGTTGTCGACTTGATTTTTTTGGATATAAATCTCGGTGAACTTTCAGGAATACAGCTTTTAGAATCGGCGGATATTAATGCGCGGATCATTATTACTACTGCTTACCAGGAATATGCGCTGAAAGGTTTTGAACTGAATGTGACCGACTATTTATTGAAGCCGTACACATTCGAACGATTTTTCCAGGCAGTAGAAAAAGCGAAAAGCAGCTTAGAAAAAAATGCTCCTGCAAACAAGGATTACATTTTTGTCAAGACAGAATACCGCTTAGAAAAAATCCTGCTGAATGAGATCCGCTACATTGAAGGAATGCGTGATTATCGCAGAATTCACACAATAAATAAAAAGATCATGACACTCCAAACGTTTAAAGAGTTTGAAGAGCAGATCATCCCTTCTATTATTTGCAGGGTGCACAAATCGTTTATGATTTCTATTGACAAAATCGATTCGATTGAACGCGACGAAATTAAAATCGGGGAAATTTTTATCCCGATCTCCGAAACGTACAAAAAATCATTTTACGATCTTATCAAACATTCCAAATAGGAATGTAGATCAAACCCGCAATGTTCCTTCAATTGAATCATCCATTGTTTTGCCGGTTGCAGCGCCGATCATCATTTTAATTCCTGCAACAAAATTACCGTTTTTGGTATCCCAATAATATCCTGCAAGCGGAGCTACTTTAATAACAGCAATTCTCGGGTCATCCTTTCCTTCAGTAAACCATGTTTTTACGACAGGCTCCCATAATTCTTCAATTTTATTTTTGTCAGCAGAGAGTTCTGCTTTGCCACTGAGAAAAAGAAAATCAGAATGTGCTGAACCCTGAAAATAAAGCTTCACATATGGATTTGCAGAAATCTCTTCATGGGTGTGACTATCATTGGCCACCAGGAACCATAAATTTCCCTGATCATCGGTTTTCTGCACACTCATCGGTCGTACGCCGGCAGAGACACTGTCAATTGCCGTTGTACAAAAAAAGCAGGTCTTGGCTTTATCAACAAGTGTCTTGATTTTTTCTACAGCATCTTTGCTGAGTAAGTCCTCGTGATTTTTTTCTTCCTGGTTTTTATTAATGCTGTTCATGCTGATGGTTGTTTTTTAGATTTATAACGTTGTGGCAAATAATGCTCCATTAATTTTTTCATTGGGAAAAAGAGATTCCCTATTTATAAATTTTCATTGCGCTGTGAATTTTTTTTCCCATGCTGCGAAACAAACAAAACATTCTGCAACCGAAATTTCTCCGATCATCTTCCATTAAATTAGTATTTTCGCCTCCCCGGGATGTTAGCTCAGCTGGTTTAGAGCGCTACGTCGACAACGTAGAGGTCACTGGTTCGAACCCAGTACGTCCCACAATGATTTAGTAATCTGGTAATCTGGTAATCTGGTAATCTGGTAATCTGGTAACTTGGAAATTAGCGCATTGCCTCACGCACCAATTATTTGTTTTTTCCAATAAATTGCCACCCCACTAGCGAATCATAATTCGTTCGCTTTTTACATTTAAATATCTAATCCCTGAATTCCCAATTTGGGGAAACCGGTAATTTGTGTTCTTCAAAACGCTCACTCATCGTCGCTATCACGTTGTCTGTCCGATCTGTATTTCCTGTCGTCTAATTCTTTTTTTTGCTGTTGTTCTGCAAATTACTTTTGGCCTTCGCAAATTGATTCCAGATGCAGACTTACCGTAGCTCCCTTCTCCCACTTGTGGCTTTTATTATTACAATTGGTGCTCTTTTTTATTCGGCTTGTAATGAAAGTAAAGCCGGCCAGGCTCAAACTTCTTCATCTTCCGCTTTGAATGAGCAGGTGAAGGTTTTCGAAACAAAGCTTACTGAACTGAAGCTGATTCACACCAAACATATTAAAACTTACAGTGATGAAATGGGCTGTGTGAAAGACAGCAAAGCGCTTGAAATTGTAAATAGCCATAAAGCACTGCTGGATAAAAATGCTGAACGCCAGAATTATCACCGCATGCAACTGATCCACGCTGACACAAACAATCCGACGAGAAATGAAGCTCAGCTCGCTGAATTAAAAGCAGACCTTGCTCAATTGCAAACAGACGCAGAAAAAATTAAAACCGGCTTCGACAATTTTATCCCGGTACACGTCACAAAATAAATACTACTGGTAAAGGGGAATAAGTGTTAAGTTTTCATGGGTTTGTCACAAGTTCTCCCTCAAAAGTCCCGTCTAGAGCGGGACTTTTTCATTCCTATTATATTCAGTTTTTTATACATGAAAAAATCAGGTCTTGCGGAAACAATACAACCTTCTTCTCGTCTTTGTTGTTCCAAAATCCGTTGGCGATAGTAAGGTTTGCCCAAAGACGTTTACCAGCCAATGCGCGATTTAATTCCCGTACCTTTACTCATACAGCTAAATCAAAAATCCGGGGAAACACTTTAACCAGATTATGCTTTCTAAATAACAGTAAAATGAATTCACTTAATCCTGCCCGGATATTTATTGTTGAGGACAATTTTATGTATTCGTATGTTTTAGAAGCGATGCTTAAAGAAGGTCACAACTATAAAATAACTACGTTTTCCACAGGAGAAGCGTGTTTAGAAATGCTCGAAAACAATCCGGATTTGATTATTCTTGATTATAACCTGGAAGGTGCAATGAACGGATTGGATACTTTCAAAAGCATTCATTTAAAAAAGCCGAAGATTCCTGTTATTATTCTTTCAAGTCAAACGGATATACAAATAGCGGCAGACTTGCTTAAAATGGGTGCTTTTGATTACATACAAAAAAAGGATAAAGAAACGGCATTGTTAAATTTAGAAAAATCTGTTTTCAAAGCACTTGAAAAGAAATAATGTCAGGAAAAATAAAAATAATTGTAGCGTTTTGTTTGAGCATTCTTATTTTGCTTTTAATCGGAAGCTACACGTACAAAAATGCCAACTCTTTAAAAGGTTCAGCAGATTGGGTAAGTCATACCCAAAGCGTTATTTCGGAAGCGCAGAATATACTTGTTAAAATTCAGGATATAGAAACTGCGCAGAGGGGTTATGTTATCACCGGGGAAGAAACATATCTCAAAGCCTATAAAGCCGGGCTGCTGAATATTGACAGCCTGTTTTCATCAGCTAACAATCTAATACATGACAATATTGAACAACAAGCCCTGTTAGACTCAATACAACTTACGGCTAATTTAAAGATTGCGTTTGCTAAAAAAGTGATCGAACTAAGAACCGAAGAAGGTTTTGAACCAGCCAGGTTACTCGTGTCAAAAGGGTTAGGCGAGCGTTTGATGAATAAAATAAGAAATCTGGTTCAAAATTTTATTCAGAATGAAAATGAATTGCTTGCTATAAGATTAGAAAATTCCGAGCAGAAATTTTTCAATACAATTGCGATAATAACTATTAGTATAATCACGACAATACTCATAATAGTCTCCACTTTATATTTTTTTCTACTGGATTATAACAAGCGTGTTCGTTATGAGCGACAACTAAAAGAGCAGAAAGAACAAATCAGAAGTCTCGCTGTATTTCAAAATACAATCTTAGATGGAACTGATTACGCAATTATTACTACAACTTCTCCGGAAGGAATTATTTCAACATTCAATAAAGGAGCGGAAAAGATGTTGGGATATAAGGCAGAGGAAATAGTGGGGAAAACTACCCCTTCTATTCTTCACGAGTATAGTGAAATTGAACATCGCTCAAAAGAGCTATCAAAAGAATTGAACCTGGAAGTACCTCCGGGCATAGATGTTTTTCATATTAAGTCAAGGCTTGGATACACTACCGACATTAATGAATGGACATACATTTGCAAAAACGGCTCCCGGATAACAGTTGAGCTTTCAATAGCTACTCTTAGAAATGCTGAAGCTGATATAATTGGTTACCTGGGGATAGCAAAAGACATTACAGAAAGTAAAAAAGCTAAAGAAGCTATAATCGAAGCTAAAGAAGAGGCAGAAAAAGCCAATTTATTGAAGGAAACGTTCCTTGCAAACATGAGTCACGAAATCCGAACGCCAATGAACGCAATTATCGGATTTACTGATTTGTTATTGAGGCGAAATTTGCAAAACCAGGAACGGGAGTTTATTCAAACCATTAAAAATTCAGGAGAAAGTTTATTAAGGATTATAAACGATGTTTTAGATATTTCAAAAATTAATTCAGGGATGATCACCTTTGAAGAACATCCATTAAGCATAACGGAAATATTTGCGTCACTAAATATTATGCTCACGCAAAAAGCAAAGGAAAAAAACCTGCTTTTATCTTTTGATGTTGCAGAAAATATACCCGGTACGGTTTTAGGCGATCCAACACGTCTAACCCAAATTATTATAAACTTAGTCGGTAATGCAATAAAATTTACCAAGACGGGAAGTGTGCTTGTGTCCGCAAAATTATTGAAGGAAGAAGCACAAACTTGTGAGGTTGGTTTTTTTGTGCAAGACACAGGTATCGGTATTCCAAATGACAAGCTGCAAACTGTTTTTGAAAGGTTTGCGCAGGCAGAGACGCATACTACACGAAATTATGGAGGAACCGGCTTAGGACTGAGTATTGCAAAGCAGCTTGTTGAACTCCAGGGTGGTAGTATTGCGGTAAAGAGTGAAGTCGGTTCAGGCACGCTGTTTTCATTTATTTTGCCCTTCAAAAAAATCAAACATTCGCACGTTCCCAATAGGTTAAAGCACCGTGGATTTAATATTGAAGACCTTAAACAGTTGAAGATTTTGGTGGTGGAAGATAATCCCGTAAATATTAATTTTATTACAAGTTTATTTTCGGAATATGATATTCATGCGGATATATCAGAAAATGGTAAAGATGCTGTGGAAAAAATAAAGCATAAAGCTTATGATATTATTTTAATGGATATTGAAATGCCTGAAATGAATGGGTACGAAGCAACTAAAATGATTAGAACAGAACTTCAAAATGTCGTGCCTATTGTTGCAATGTCAGCGCATGCAATGTCGGGAGAAAAAGAAAAATGCATTCTACTGGGAATGAATGATTACATATCAAAACCAATTGATGTTGATATTCTATTTGAAAAAATGCATACGATCACTTCAGCTTCAAAGGCAATCATTGCCAATGAAAACAGTAAGCAGAATAAAATCACCAATCTCACTTTTCTTGTAAAAGCAATGCGAGGAAACAAGGAAGCAATAGCAGGTTCTATTACTATTTTTCTAAAACAGGTTCCTGAAGACTTAGCAAGTCTGAACGAAGCCGTTGATAAAGCAGATTTCCTTACTATAAAACAATTTTCACATAGAATGCAATCTACATTTTCATTAATGGGTGGTTCCAGGGTTCAGGATATTTTAACGGAAATGGAAACATTAGGGAGTAGGAGAAATGAAATTGAAAAAATAATCGAATTGAATCATTCACTAAATCTGTTAAGCGACCAGGCAATGCAGGAAATGCGAATTGAAAAACTAAATTATAACCATTCTTAAACTCAAAATTATGAGTTTTCTAAAAAAGCTTTTTAAATCAAAATCAGCCAAAACCGGAATTATTTTCATAGTTGAAGATAATCCTGCATACGCCAATACCTTAAAGATTTTCATTCAATCAACATTTCCCGTAGTAAAAGAGGTGAAGATTTTTCCTGTAGGTGAAACGTGTCTTTTAGAGTTAAACAAAAACCCTGACCTGGTTATTATTGATTATTTTTTGGACTCTAAGTACTACGATGCCGAAACAGGCCTTGAAATAATAAAAAAGATCAGAATTCAGAAACCGGAGATTAACATCATTGTATTAAGCTCTCAAAAGGACATTGATGTTGCTCTTGAGTCTGTTAAAAACTACCATTGTAGCTATGTGAAAAAGGATGAACAAGCATTCGCAAGAGTTGAAGAAATCCTCAACGACATTTTACACTGAATTGTCAGGTAACCATTTTCAGGCCTGCTCTTTTTCAGGATACACCTGTTTCTCTCTTGCATTTCTTCTATTGATATTGAAATAGAGGAAAAAGTGCTAAGTTTTCATGGCTTTGTCACAAGTTCTCACTCAAAAGTCCCTTCTGGAGCGGGACTTTTTCATTTGTTATCTTTGCACATGCCCACTCCCAAACGTTCGAGGCCATTATTGCTTTTTTATATTCTTGTCGTATATGTCTTCATTCAATTCGGATGGTGGGCATTCCTGCTTGTGCGCTTGAATAATGACATAACTGTGCTTGAACAGCAAGTGCTTGTTTCGAAATCTGTTCCGCAACCTGTTACATTAGATACGAATGACCTTGCTCGTGAAGGAGCAATTTTAAAAGAGAAGCTGCACAAACAATGGATGATGATTTTAGGTGAAGGATCGGTTTTTCTTGTGCTTTTATTATTAGGAATTTTACGGACAAGAAACAGCTTCAAAAAAGAAGTTGCACTTTCGGTTCAGCAGAAAAATTTTCTTCTTTCGGTAACGCATGAATTAAAATCGCCGCTTGCGTCTGTTCGATTGCAGCTGGAAACGATTCGCAAAAGAGATCTTCCCAAAGAAAAACAAAATGAAATGCTGGAAGATGCAATTGAAGATACTGACCGACTGAATGCGTTGGTGGAAAATATTCTTGTAGCAGCGCGACTTGATAATCATACCTATTCGCATCATCCTGAAAAAATAAATCTTTCTGAAGAGATAAAGTCGCTTGCTGAAAAAGCTGCTTCCGGTTTAGCGCGGCATCATAAAATTAAAACAGCGCTGGAAGAAAATGTTTTTGCTGCTTGTGATCGAATCGGTTTTCATTCGATGTTTCTGAATATCCTGGAGAATGCTGTAAAATATTCAAAGCAAGGAACGGAAATAAAAATTTCGCTGGCGAAGAAAAATGATGCTACTCTTTTATCTGTTGCCGACCAGGGTTCAGGAATTGCGGATGCGGAAAAAGAAAATATTTTCGGGAGATTTTATCGCATCGGTAATGAAGAAACGCGCACAACAAAAGGAACCGGGCTTGGATTATATATTGTCCGTTCACTTTCTGAAGCGCATAGCTGGACAGTAAAAATTTTGGATAACGAAGGCGGCGGAAGCATTTTTGAAATTACAATCCCCAATTCACGACCCTTCTAAAGGCTCAGGGCAAAAATAAAAAAAATGAATACTTCAAGTTCAGGACAACATAAGAAAACACAGAAAGCAGCGCTCATCATTCTTGACGGATGGGGAATCGGTGATGGCACTGTATCCGATGCTATTGCAAATTCGCAAACACCTTTTTACAAACACCTTATCGCTACTTATCCGCACAGCACATTAAAAACTTCGGGGGAGGCTGTCGGATTACCGGAAGGACAGATGGGCAATTCGGAAGTCGGGCATTTAAATATTGGTGCGGGCCGTGTCGTTTACCAGGATCTCGCGAAAATAAATGTGGCGTGCAGGGAAAAAACGATTGATCATCATCCTGTGATATTGGAAACTTTTGAATATGCAAAGCAGAATAAAAAAGCCTTGCATTTTATCGGTTTGATTTCGGAAGGTGGTGTTCATTCTTCGCAAGCGCATTTACATCACCTGTTAAGTCTCGCGAAAACTCATCATGTCGAAAATGTTTTTGTACACGCATTCACAGATGGCCGCGATACTGATCCTAAAAGTGGCTTTGACTATATTCAAAAATTACAGGATCTTTTGAATTTGTCCACAGGAAAACTTGCTTCAATTACGGGAAGATATTTTGCAATGGACCGCGACAAAAGGTGGGAACGTGTGAAAATTGCTTATGATGCATTGGTAAATGGTGAAGGAAAAAAAACCGCCTATGCATTAAAAGCAATTGAGCATTCCTATTACGAAGGTATTACGGATGAATTTATCCAACCGATAATTATAACGGAGAATGACGTGCCGGTTGCAACGATCAAAGAAGGTGATGCTGTAATCTGTTTTAATTTCCGCACAGATCGCTGCAGGGAAATTACAACAGTGCTTACGCAAAAAGATATGCCCGATCATGGCATGCAAACGATTCCGCTGCATTATGTTACGATGACGAATTACGATCATTCGTACAAAAACGTTCATGTCATTTATAATAAGGATGATTTGAAAATGACAATGGGCGAAGCGATCGGGAAAGCAAATTTGAAACAGATCCGCATTGCTGAAACAGAAAAATATCCGCACGTTACTTTTTTCTTTTCAGGCGGGCGTGAACAGGAATTTCACTTCGAATCGCGCATCATGATCCCATCTCCGAAAGTAGCGACGTATGATCTGCAACCGGAGATGAGCGCAATTGAATTAACCGACGCCATCGTTCCCGAACTTGAAAAAGGTTATCCTGATTTTGTCTGCCTTAATTTTGCTAACGCTGATATGGTCGGACATACAGGCGTTTATTCTGCTGTTGTAAAAGCAGTAGAAACGGTTGACGCCTGTTTGCAACGTGTTGTGGAGGCAGGAATAAAAAATAATTATTCTTTCATCATCATCGCTGATCATGGCAATGCAGATTTTATGATCAATATTGATGGAACGCCAAATACTGCACATACCACCAATCCTGTTCCGTGCATTTTAATTGATTCGCATTATAAGAAAATTAAAAACGGCAAGCTGGCTGATCTTGCGCCGACATTATTGACAATGATGGGTGTTGAAATTCCGGTAGAAATGACAGGCGAAGTGTTAGTATAAAACTAAAATTTACCTGGTCACGAAAAAATTGGCATTGCTTTTGTCTTAGAGAAAAATACTGTTTATTTGAAATCAATAAATCAAAACCTCCCCAATGAAAAAAATTACATTTTTTATCCTATTCCTGTTTGTTGCATCGTTCACGGGCTTTTCCCAGAACTGTGTTAATCCTGTAAGTCAGCAGGTTTTTCAAACGAACTTTAACCAGATTGCCATTCAGCAAACCAACCAGAAGAAGCTGGAAAAAGCGAGTGTTTTCGCAAGCACAAATTGTATGATGGCGGCGCAGGTGAAAAACATCGCGCTTCTATTTACTGAAGATAATTACCGTCTCGAATTTTGTAAGATTGCTTATTCACATACATTCGACCAGGTAAATTTTTATGATGTGTATGATGCGTTCACTGCATTTTCATATGCTTTCCGTTTGCATGATTACATTCACATGCCTGCACCTGCTCCTGTTGAACCGGCAATTATCATTGCACCACAACCAACAACACCGGTTTATCCGAACGTTGCTTATCCTACAAGCGCGAATTATCGTGGAAGAAAAGGTTGCAACGGTCCTGTGATGAATGAATCGGATTTTAAAACTGTTGCGCAGAATATTTTTGTGCAGCCTACTGATGAGTCGAAACTGCTTACGATTCAAAATGCTTCTAATTCCTATTGCATGGATTTTGCGCAGCTGATGAAATTTTCTTCGATCATAAAATCAGAACAGCTACGTATGCAGGCGATGCAATTTGCTTTCCCGCGTATTTATGATCTTGATAATTACCAGCCGGGAATTGTTCTTTTCACCACGACACAAATGCAAAATGACTGGATCAATTTCGCAACCGGCTACCTCACTCCGCCTGCACAACCAACACCGGCTCCTGCGCCTGTTTGTGTTGTTACCGCAGCAGATTTTAATGGCATCATCACATCACTTAAAGCAAAAAGTTTTCCTTCCGATAAAATGGGATTGGTTGAATTGCTTTCCAAAGACCGTTGCTTTTCGGTCGACCAGGTTAAAATAATCGGGAAAGAATTTACTTCCGCGTCGGATAAGCTCAAAGCATTCAAGCTTCTTTATGCAAAGTGTGCTGATCAGAGTAATTATTACAAGCTCGTTGATGAGCTAACGTTCAGCAGTGATAAAGAAGCGCTGAATACTTATATTAAGAATGGCGGAAAAGACGTTAGATAAAAATAAGAGTGAAAATAAAAAAGAGCGATCCAAAACAGATCGCTCTTTTTTTATTGTAATAATTTAACCTGTTAATGTGTCACCACAAATTTCTGTGTGGAAGCTTGTAATCCATCAAGCGAGATCACAGCGAAATAAACTCCTGCCGGTAATTCGCTTACGGGAACAGCGATTTTATTTTCTCCGGCAAATCCCGATGTTGTTACTGCAGTTCCGATTTTCTGGCCTGTGTAATTGAATAACGCAACGGAAACTTCTTTTTCTTCATTGAGATTCACAGAGAAGTTCGCTACTTCATTTGCAGGATTCGGAGAAACAGTTAAGGAAGTAAGTGCAGAAAAATCATTCACACCACTTACAACACCTGTCATATAATACCCACCTGCGATAGGCGCAGCAAAATCAGGTGTGAGCGTATAAACAGAAGCGATCGTGCTGTGGTTGTTATTGAGGTACCACATGTATTGATCGTTTATATAGTTGAACTCATAATTTGTGTTCATGATGTTTACTGAATCTTTATAATCCTGGTAAAAATGAACGCGTGTAACATTTGTAAATGTTCCGTCAGGTGTTGTGAGCGTTCCGTAACCATCCGCAGTTACAGTAGTTGTTCCCCAACGGTAATATGTGTAACCACCTTGTATGTAAGTTACGGACCATGTGTCTGTATATGTATTTGTATACGTAAAAGGGAAATGTAAAATATCCTCAAGATCGAAATACGACAATACAGTTCCGGAACCATTTACTAAACCACAATTCTGCCATGCAGCTGTTGTTCCTTTATTATACGTCCATACACCACCGCCATTAAATGCGACTGTTGCCTGCGGAAAGCTTGCAGCATACGGAGATGAACCGGGAGTTACGCCTGTGCTGCTTGAAGTTCCTGAATTAGTAAATGCAAGATTCCAGGTTTGATTTGCACCGCCGGTGCCGGGACTCACATAAGAGCTGGATGTAGTATTCGTAACATCACCAACAACAGGTACGATTCCGGTAGCGGTAAGAACAGGTTGTGCCATCACAGCACTGCATGATCCGATGGTGAGCAAAAATAAGAGAGTAGATTTTTTCATAAATGGGATTAGTTTTTGTTTAGTTAGAATAAAAACGAAATGTACATCAACATTTTTGTTTTTAGCTCAACTTCATAATTACGGATATGTAAAATGTGAATTTTTCACATATCTCAACACACATGATGTACGTACGGAGCTATCTAAACTTTTTTATCCTCTTCCTCTTTCAAATTATCCAGCTCCGGTGATGCGCTTAAGCGTGAAACGTATTCAATCGTCCCCTTTCTTTTCCATACTCGCGTGGCCCAGATTATTCCAATAATTAAACCGATGGCTGCAATTGAAATTCCGATAATGGTTCCTGTTAAATCCGGGATAGTGAGGTAAACGATAAAGCCGATGACACTTCCGATGAGCAAAGGTGATGCAACAATCTGCAGCCAGCCTATCGACTCAATGAATAGTTCAAATCCGCTTTTCTTTTCAGCCATCGCATGTTATGGTTTAATGCTTATTATTTTAACAGGTTAAAAAAATCAGAAAATGAATTAGCTACAAACGACATATTGTCAAAATACTGAGCGGCATTCTCACTAGCTTCATTCTCATGATCCCAAAAGGCAATTGTACCTTTGTTCTTTTCAAACATGGACATTATAAATAAATTACCAGCCGAGTCATAACCAATAGGAATATACCAACTGGGAATTCGATTATGATAAGTATTTAATGCACAAAAAAAGTTTGCCCAATCCGGTCCATTATGCATGCCATATAACCAATTTACATCTGTATTGGGAGTTTGCAAATGATTTTTAGCTGGTTTACCTCCATTATATTGTATTAAAAAAAACCTGTAGTCTTCGGGAAGTCTAAACTTATTGCTTGATTCGAAATCAATCAAATCAACCATATCAATTGGTCCAAATGAATTTGCATCTATAATTTCTAACACCAAAATTAATTTTATGGTTTAATTTCAATTGTTGCACCGATTTTCACTGCATCATATAATTCATCCACTTCTTCATCCGTCAATGCAATGCAACCTGCTGTCCAGTCAAACCACCTCTGAAATTTACTGATATAGCCTTTACCATTTTCTAATCCATGAATTTTAATATCTCCGCCGGTTGGTTTTCCTAATCGTTTTGCGTTTTTAATATCCTTCAGGTTGGGATATGAAATTCCTAAATTTTTATGCCATCCGCTCTTCGGATTTTTATCATTGATCGTATAAATTCCTTCCGGTGTTTTTTTATCGCCTTCAAATTCTTTATGTCCAACCGGATTTCTGCCAAGCGAGATAGAATATGTTTTCAGCAATTTATCATTTGAATAAGCCAATAATTGCCGCTTCGATTTAAGCACCACAATACAATCAACTATTTTTCCCTTTGGCAATTTTGTTTCCGGATAAAAATAGTAAACGATAATTCCGAGAATGAGCAGGAAGAGAGACCAGCCAATTATTTTTTTGAGCTTCATGCCTTTTAACCGCCTGTTATATTTGCATTGATCATCAGATTTATTTTATTTCTGCTCAGTAAAAAATTCCGGCGTATACGTTACACGTGCAAAATTCTTCGTGATCAATTCTGTTGCGACGATTTTACCGCTTTCAAATTTCAACAATCTATCACGCCATATTTCATTTTTGCGATAGAATTGTTCTTCTATTTTAAGAAACTGGTGTTCTTTTTCAATAACGTGATAGGAATAGTCCAGCTCACTGTTTATTCTCAATTCACCATCGAGACATTTATCCGTTAACCAAAGATTGACCTGGAAAGTATGCTTCGTGTTATTGGTAAATTGATAATCGCGGTAATTATAAAACACGGTTGCGCCACTACCAAAAGGTAATACACGACCATCGTCAGGAAAGGGATCGAAGGAATGATGATAACGTTCGGTAACGGTGAGCGGACTATGAATAACAAGCCAGTGAATAAGATTTGATACCTGGCAAATTCCACCGCCAATTCCCGCACGTGCTTCACCGAATGTCAATTCCATTCCGGGCAAATATCCTTTACTTTTTGTAGGGCGACCAACCAATTTGCAAAATGAAAATGTTTCGCCGGGTTTTATTTCAACACCATCGATTTTCTGAATTGCAATTCGAAGATTCGTCACTTTATTAATTTGCAATTGCATATCGCTTTCGCCCAACTTCTTTAATAAAACAGATTGATGTTTTTTTATTCTGAACGGCAGCTTCTCTTTTGTTCGCTGACTAACATATTTTGTTCCGCTCAAATACCAATCAACATAGCGCCTCAATCGTCTTGCCCAAACAGCGAGAAAGTATAAAGCAGGATGACGTTGACTAAGTAACTTTCTTTGTTTCATTAAGTCAAATCTGTTATTTTCCCGCTTGTCAAATGATTTTTTTCATGCTATAAATAAAACTGTTGACTATAAATTCTCTTTTTGATTTCGTTGAGCTTCAATTCTACTGATTTCAATTTGCATCATTTCAATCACCCAGTCACCAGATTACCAGATTACCAAATTCCTAGAAACGCCCGTGTCCGAGGAAGGAACACGGGCGATGAAAATGATCCGGGGGTTCGGGCTGCGGTCCCTGCCTTTCCCGGCGCGACGTAAAGGTTTTCTTCGAAAAGATTTCCTTCGGTAAGCCAACGTGGGGTTTCCCGTTGTTGTCGCTAGTATAACACCGCGGATCTGAAAAGTTACAAGGAACGATTGAAAAAAATTGACATTAATCTTTTTTACTCTTCTTGCTTTTTTTGTGCTTGCGTGGTTCGCCACGGGAAAATTCTTCGTAGTCAATATAGAAGCTTGATTCTATTTCTGTTTTAGGAACAGAATCTACCATTACATCTGCTGTCAATTTTTCTGTGGAAATAATTTCTTCTTCTTTTACACTTACAGCAGGTTCGTCCTTTATTACAACCTTACTTTCACTTTCCTTTTTGACTTTTGGTGCTGATTCTTTTTTCTTATCAGCAGTTTCAATCTTCGCAGAAGCAACAACCTTCTTTGTATGCTTTGCATTATTTAAAAGCGCAACGTGAACGGCGGCAGTTGAAGCATCAAACCATTCTTCTTCCTCGCTACGGTCATAGCGGATCATTGTTCCGTTTGTTACATCGCCCGCCATATCAATGAAGCCGTAAAGTCCGGCTGAGATCATTGCGCAGGTGCAAATAGTGAGGAAGGTTTTCATGGATTATGATTTAAGCGTTTGTAAATATTTTTTTGACTGGAAGAAAATAATCAGCTCACACACCAGCGCATTTCCGAAGACGCTTATCCAAAGTGAAATGGAATAATTGTCAAAATGCGCTAATCCCATTTGATCGAAGATGATGTGATAGATACGGAAGGTAACAGCGGTAAGCGCCATGGCATACGAACGCATCATCCAGTATTTATGCGAAAGAAAATTTTTATCGTAAACCGCAGCTTTAAATCCTTTGAGCGTGGAATAAAACCAGAAGATGGCCATCAGCATAAAACAAATGCGCTCACCCACTCCACCTTCTGCGAAAAATGTCATATAAAATCCCGTTGGAGCACCGATGAGCAATACTACGAACACATAAATTTTTCCGGAGATGATGTGAATCTTCTTTCTTTTTTTCAATATCCAGGAAGAGAATTGAACCAATGCAGTTAGAATGCAAAAAGAACCTGCTGCGATGTGAACGTAAAAACAAAAGCGCCAAACCGATTTGCTGTAAAGCACTTCTCTTGTTTCGAGAAAAGGCATATCGGCGTTGAAAGAAAAATAGGGAATGGTATTAAAAACCAACAGCAAGCTCAGGAAGGTGACCGGAATCCAAAACAGCACAAACACCCCGAAGGTGACGGCACTTTTTGCGGAGAGAATCCTGCTGTTCATGTAGTGGGTTTGCTGATTTATAACGCCAAGTAAGGCTATAAGTCACTCATGGAACAGTTAATTTTTGTTAGTGGTGGGCCTGGGGTGATAAATGGGGATTTGATTGAGTAACTGTTTCTCGAAGGGTTGGCGGTTGGTGGTCGGGGGAAATGTTGGTGGTTGGTGGTCTGTAAAAAGTTGGTGGTCAATTTCAGATTGCCTTTGAGTTTTAACACTACTACTGTCACTTTTACCCCAAAATACCTGCGATTTTAACGTTTGAACGCCCCACCAACCCTTTTTACCACCAACCACCAACCTTTTCCAAGGAAATACTTCCCAGCATTCATGAGGGTTACAGCGGTATCTTACGAATAATCAGCTGAATTATACGATTTTACTTGACAAGGGGGTATGCGGAAGGATATATTTGCGCCCGTTCGAAGGGTACAGGTGAAGGCAATCCCCCGTTAATTTCGCAACATCAAGGTAATTTTCACACGTCCGAGAAGGGCGTATTACACTATTTCCAGTACTATGAAACTATCACAATTCAAATTCAATCTCCCGCGCGAGCTGGTGGCGGAGTATCCCGCAAAGAACCGTGATGAATCACGCATGATGGTGATCGACCGCAAAACCGGTAAAATCGAACACAAGATTTTTAAGGACATCATCAATTATTTCGATGATGGAGATTGTATGATTTTGAATGACACAAAAGTTTTCCCTGCGCGTCTTTACGGAAACAAAGAAAAAACAGGTGCTAAAATTGAAGTGTTTTTGTTGCGCGAATTAAATCGTGAAAGCCGTTTGTGGGATGTGTTGGTTGATCCTGCGCGTAAGATCCGTATCGGTAACAAACTTTATTTCGGCGAAAATGATAATCTCGTTGCTGAAGTAATTGACAATACAACAAGCCGTGGCCGTACCCTTCGTTTTCTTTTCGACGGACCATTCGAAGAATTCAAAAAAACAATTGAGCTGCTCGGAAACACACCCATTCCGAAATACATCAAACGTGAGCTTACACCGGAAGACAAAGACCGTTACCAGACAGTTTATGCTGATGTTGAAGGTGCTGTTGCTGCCCCGACTGCTGGATTGCACTTCTCACGTGAGCTGTTGAAGCGTTTGGAGCTGAAAGGCGTTACTTTCCCGAAACTCACTTTGCATGTTGGTCTCGGAAGCTTCCGCCCGGTTGAGGTTGAAGATCTCACCAAACACAAAATGGAATCTGAAAAGCTTGAAATTCCTGAATCAGCAACTTTGCTGGTGAATGAAGCAAAGCGTAAAAAGAAACGTGTTTGTGCTATCGGAACAACTACGATCCGCGCTACAGAGACTTCGGTTTCTACAGACGGATATTTGAAACCGTTCAGCGGGTGGACAAACAAATTCGTTTTCCCTCCTTACGATTTTTCGATTGCGAATTGTATGGTCTCTAATTTCCATGCACCGGAATCTACTTTGTTGATGATGGTTTCCGCTTTCGGTGGTTACGATCTGATCATGAAAGCATACAAAGAAGCGGTAAAAGAAAAATACAGCTTCCTGAGCTACGGTGATGCTATGCTTATAATCTAATAAGTTTTTAGTACGGAGTTTTTAGTTCGGAGAAATAGACTGGTTCTGTTTCTCCGATTTTTTTTGCCTTCTTTTCTCTCCGAACAAAATACTAACCACTCCGAACTTTTTCTCCGAACTAACCACTCCGAACTAACCACTCTTCCCATTATCTTTATGGACTTGAAAAACTACGCCATCATCGTCGCTGCAGGAAGAGGTTCGCGCATGCAATCTCCCGTTCCTAAACAATTTTTAAAGCTGGACGGTCGCCCGGTTTTATTGCATAGCATAGCTGCATTTGCAGAATTTGATCCTTCGATTTCCGTCATTCTAGTTTTGCCTGCAGATCAATTTGCGCAGTGGGAAAAGATTGCGGAAGAATATACACTTCCTGTTCCGGTGCAGATTACTGCGGGTGGTGAAACACGTTTTGAATCGGTGAAGAAAGGTCTTTCGTTGATTCCTGATGAAGAAGGAATTGTTGCGGTGCATGATGCTGTTCGTCCGCTGGTGACCAAAAAAACAATTGTAAATTCTTTTAAAGCAGCTGAACGTTATGGTAATGCTGTTCCTTCAATTCCGTTGAATGATTCTATCCGGCAGATTGATTCTAAGTGCAATGTTGCTGTTGACCGTACTAAATATTGTTTGATACAAACGCCGCAATGCTTTTCTATTTCGCTCTTGAAAAAAGCATATTCGCAGGAATACAAATACACATTTACCGATGACGCGTCCGTTGTTGAATCGTTAGGTGAATCTATTTATCTCGTGGATGGAAATGTGGATAATTTTAAATTGACAACACCGACAGATCTTGTGATTGCGGAAGCTTTGCTAAAACAACGTGCGACTTTTACAGGAGATATGAATGGTGGAACGCATCCGTAGTAGTGTAATTCACGCTCAGCTTAGTTTTGCTTTATAAATTTCTGTGTCTGCGACGGGATATTTTTTAAATGAATAAAATATACTCCGCCCGGCAAATCTGAAATATTTACGGTTTCGCTACTTGTTATTAGAACATCTTTTACCACCTGCCCCATACCATTGTAAATAAGAATTTGTTGCTTTTGATTATCCCGAAAAGAAATTATCAAAGCTTCAGTTGCAGGGTTCGGATAGATTGAAAAATTGATTTCTGAAAATACATTTTCGCTGATGCCTGTAATTCCGCAAGGTGAATTATTTGCTTTTATCATCATCCCTACTTCTACATTTTTATCAATAACACTTTGAGGCATATCCCTGACTCCAAGTTGTCCGGGATCATCGAGTCCACCTGCCCATAAATAACCAATAAGTCCGATAATTGATGTGTCCGATGCTGCAAGATTGTAGTAGTTCTGAACCATGTAACGGATGGTGTCAGGTGTAAAACCTGCAAGGCCATAAAATGGTAGCCATTGGTCATCTATAACTAAAAATATGCTTTGATCCGGAGTTGACAATTTTGATTTAAGTGTATCAAGATCATTCAGAAACAAAGTGCTTGTTGTCGGATCAAATATTTCATACCTGTCAAAACCAACCCAATCAACACTTGTTGGAATGACGAGACTATCCAATACAGGATAAGCTTCCACAAACATTAATGGAATAGTTGGAAAATCATTCTTTATCATTTGGCAAACCGTGTCGAGATCAGAAAAGCTGATCCCATTCCAGACCGGTTCATCTGCTACATAAAATGCAGCCACTTTTGAAGAATCCAATACTGATAGATTGGTTGTCTTAAAAGAATTCCATCTTGCCTGAAAATTGGGATAGAGTATGAAATGATGTCCGCTTGGCGCGAGTGTGTCCACTTCATAATAGCATACACTTTGAATGGACAAAAAAGGCTTTACGCAATGTGCGTTCATCAAATTTGTGCGTGAAATTATTGTGTCGGTATAATTAAATACTCCTAATTGTGCAATGTTTGAAAAGCTATCCACTTCAGCAATGTAGTTGGTTGTATTTGTTGCATCGTGCGGATCGTCCCACAATACATCAACCAATGCGTATCCAAAATATTTCAAATGAGCCGGCGCAGTCTGACTAATTGCAGCATTTGCAACTAATGCAAAAAAGAGGAGTAGGGGAATTTTTTTCACTTCTGCTTGTTTAGCTTATTTTATAATTGAAATTTTATGGAATAATACAAGTCACAAAAACATCAACAAATCCTTTTCACTTCCGTTTCCGGCAATAATTTATCTACGGTTACTTTCGAAAGCAAAACCACTCCCGGCTTTTTATTTTTTTCGAATGTGCCGAGAGAAGATAAATTTAATGCGTCCGCACCATTTTTTGTTGACCAGGTTAGCAATTGCTCCAAGGGAATTCCGGGAATGTTTTTAGCAATTACTTTCAGCTCATCCAACACAGAAAGGTTTTCATTCGAAGCAAGTGAATCTGTTCCGATAACCATTTTCGTTTTTCCTTCGATAAACAGCTTAAAATCGGGAAGCTTATTCTCGATGTATAAATTTGCATTCGGACAAAAACACCAATAGAGCTTCTTGCTGTAAAATTCTGCCCAGCGGATATCTTCTGCGGATGTGTATGTATTATGCACAAGAACAATATTGCGATTGTGCGGCAGGTATTTTAATGTGCTGCGTAATGAATTCAGCCCGGTTGGTTTAAAAAAAGAAATATCCATTCCGAGGAATTCATAAAAACCTTTCATCGGCCCGGAACGTTTCGTAAAAAATTCACTTTCGCCAAGACTTTCCTGGTTGTGAATGGTCAGCGGAACATTTTCTTCGTGTGATGAATTTGCAATGATCTCGAGCAGCTCCGGTGAAACAGAATACGGCGCATGAGGAGAAAGTGAATTTGGTTTTGGTGCAGCACGTACCAATTCAATTCCTACAGCAGCCACTTTTTCTGCCATGGTCGGATTTAAAGCGAGCACTTCAACAAAAGTATGATAGCCGATTTTACCTTTTTCTTTTTGCGAAAATGTATCTGCTGTATTTGCAATATCTCCAACACCTGCAATTCCATTATCATACATTTCCTGGTCTGCCTTTTCAATTGCATTGGAAATGTCATCGTGAGAAAAGGTGCCGCGTTTGGAAAGCAGCTCTTTTGCAAATTCTACAAAGCCTGTTTGTTTGGTAATTTGTCCCCGCAAATGCGAAAGCTCAAGATGGCAATGTGCATTGATAAACCCGGGACAAAGTATTCCGTCAAATTTTTCGGCAACAGGGACTTTATCGGTTTTTTCAGGATCAATCAGGTCATAAACGACGCCATTTGCATCAATAGCAAGAATTCCTTTTTTAATAAAGCCTGTATGAGCGGAAAAAATGTAATCGGCAGAAAGAAAACGCATAAATAAAATTAATTAAAAGGCACTTAAATCAAATATCTGACAGTTGGAATTCCTTAAATCGTACATCGTATATCGTACATCGTAAATCCTTCCTTTTCGGTAAAGGTCGTGAATTTCCATCGTACCTTTGCATATGTCATTGGCAAAACCAAATGTCCGTAGTCTTTCCCCTGAAGAGCTGAAAACCTTCTTTACCGAGCACGGTGAAAAGGCTTTTCGTGCTAAACAGGTTTGGGAATGGCTCTGGCAAAAATCGGCACGCGGATTTTCGGAAATGACGAATTTATCCAAAGAAACGCGCGCTTTACTGGAAGAACATTTTACTTTCCCGGTTGTCGGCATTGACAATTTCCAGGTTTCAAACGACCGCACCATTAAAAGCGCTTTTCGTTTGTACGATAATAACATCGTTGAAGGCGTTCTCATTCCCACCGATTCGCGTATGACAGCCTGCATTTCTTCCCAGGTTGGTTGCAGTCTCACATGCAAGTTTTGTGCAACCGGTCGTCTCGCACGTTTACGCAATCTTGACGCAGAAGAAATTTACGACCAGGTAGTTCTCATTCGCAACCAGGCCCAGGAACGTTACCAGCAACCGCTCACGAACATCGTGTACATGGGCATGGGCGAACCTTTGCTGAATTATAAAAATGTGCTCGCTTCTGTTCAGAAAATAACTTCGCCTGAAGGATTAAATATGTCCCCTTCACGCATAACGGTTTCTACTGCCGGCATTGCAAAAATGATCCGCAAGCTGGGCGATGATGAAGTGAAATTTAACCTTGCACTTTCTCTTCACGCCGCAAATGATATCAAACGTAATCACATCATGCCGATCAACGAAGAAAATTCGCTTGATGCATTGGCCGATGCGATGAATCATTTCTATGATAAAACAGGAACACGCGTAACGTTTGAGTTTATTGTCTTCAAAGATTTTAATGATGGAATTGAAGACGCAAAAGAATTAGCAGCGTATTGCAAAAAGGTTCCGGCCAAAGTAAATATCATCGAATACAATCCAATCGACGATGGCGAATTTCAGCAAACATTACCTGAACGTTTAAATCGTTTCACACACATTCTCGAAGAAAGAGGTGTGATCGTAAACGTACGCCGCTCAAGAGGAAAAGACATCGACGCCGCCTGCGGACAATTAGCAAATAAGAACGAAGCGATTACGAAGTCAGGAGAAGCGCTCCGGTTGAAAGAGAAAAAGTAGCCAGAAAAGAATGTGCTAATATGCTAATGGGTTAATTTGCTAATAAAAAAACTGGGCAAGGATTAGCACATTAACCCATTAGCAAATTAGCAAATTGTCGGACTACAGGTTAAATCCCAGCTTAATTCCTCCACCGATAATAGGTCCCCAATAATCTTCGTGGGTGAATTCTGCGTCGAGGCCGGCGCGGGTTACGAAATCTTCGTTGAAATGGCGAACACCTGCGGAGAGATACCATTCCCAGAAAAACGGGTCGTATGGATCAGCATCCTGGTGGCCGAATTGCAAACGCAGATCCGTATATTTTCTATTGATGCGATGCGGCTCTAAGATCAAACCGGTATTCATCAGGTAATCCATTTTATACGAACGATAGCTGATCTCAGGAGCGATGTAATAACCGGTGATCGCCGTTTCATATTTCGACGGATACCATCGAAATTGAAATCGCCCTGCGACACCGGAATAAAATTTCGCAGAATTTGCGCCCGAATTAAAAATAAAGCGCCCGTTATTTTGCGTCAGCTCATAGATGTAATCGATGTAGGTAACGCCCGCTGCTGCTTCAACGCTGAATTTGCGCGCCAAACGATATTCGTAATAAAGAGAAAATTCGCCGCGTAAAAAATTCGCCGGATTTATTTTGAGCGCTTGCTGCACACTGTCTGCAGGCATAGAATGTCCATCGTAAGCAACAGGTTTTTTTCCATGCGGATTCAGCACAGAAACTTTTACTGTAGTCTTTTTTTGTGCGGTATCATTGGAAGTTTGCAGCACAACTTGTGCAGGCAGGATGAATCCGTGCAAAAAGAAAAAGAGGGATATGTAATAAGCGGTTCTCATTCCGAATCGTAGCTTTGTTAAAGTTACGAAATCTCATCGCTATGCCGCGCATCCGATATTATCTTTCTCTACTTATTTTTTTGCCGGTAATCGTTTCTGCTCAAATGGAAATCACCTGGGGCGTGCCTCAGAAAAAGCCAAGGAAAACGGCCATGACCCAAATGCTCGGGGAAGATGGCGCATTCGTCTATACGCTCCGCAGCGAATATTCAATTTTCGGCAATAATGATCCGATCATCGAACGGTATAAGCTTGCTGATCTCAGCCTCGATTATACCAAAGCCATTTCGATGCAAGGGCCGCGTCAAAAAGATCTTTCCCTCGATGCGATCTATTTCATGGGCGGCAACATTCTCATCTTCGCACATGATTACGATCGTGAAAGAGACATTAACATGCTTTACGCGAAAATTCTTGATGAGCATAGTACGTTAAAAAAAGACTGGACCTCCGTTGCGAAAATTCCTGCGGAGAAAAAAAGCAACCCGGGAAGCTTTTACACCGGCATGTCGC
The DNA here is from genome assembly GCA_031412295.1 of Bacteroidota bacterium. Classification (GTDB taxonomy): domain Bacteria; phylum Bacteroidota; class Bacteroidia; order Palsa-965; family Palsa-965. The sequence continues at coordinate 60,827 of JANOCU010000015.1, read as the reverse complement.
TTGACTCCAATCATATTCTTGTGGTGGTAAATCCGCCGTACGAACAATATGCGAATGAAAAATTTTCGCTGGAATTGCTGGATAAAAACCTTACTTCATTATGGAAGAAAGAAATTGTTCCGCCTTATAAAGATGAGTTTTTCTCGCTCGATAATTTTATTGTTGCCGGCAATGATGATGTGTATATGATGGCGACTGTTTCGAAAGACAAATCAGTAATGTCGAGACAAGAGCGCCGTTCTATGCCGACCTATTATCATGCAGTATTAATGTACGAGCATGCTACAGATAACCTGAAAGAATATAAAGTAAGTCTCGACCCGAAATTCATTTCCGATGTGCGCATGACGGTGAATGAAAAAGGAGATATTGTTTGCGCAGGATTTTATTCGAATAAAAGTTCGTCTTCGATCATCGGCGCATTTTATGTGAAGATTGATAAGGAGACAAAAGAAATTACCAAACAAGGAACAATGGATTTTCGTCCCGACTTCCTTTCACAATTCATGAGCGAAAAGAAGGTTGAAAAAGGAAGAGAGCTTTTCGATTACATTCTTCGTCATCTTGTTCTGAGAGACGATGGCGGTGCAATTCTTGTTGCTGAACAATATTATGAAGTAATGGTGCAGAGCTACGATCCCACCACACATGCTTACACCTACACGTACTATTATTATTACAATGATATTATTGTAGTAAGCATTAGTCCCGGTGGCGAAATTTCCTGGGCGAAAAAAATTCCGAAGTACCAGGTGAGCAGGAATGATGGTGGATATTATTCTTCATTCACGTTCGCAGTTTCAGGCAACAAAATGTATTTCATGTTTAACGATAATCCGAAAAACCTGAAAGCTACGGATGAAAGTTTCCATAAATACCGCGTCATGAATAATCCGAAAAAGTCGATTGCCGTATTAGTCAGCATGGACAGCAACGGCAACCAGGACCGCCAGTCGATGTTCAACAATAACGATTTGAAGATCATTTTGAGACCCAAATTGTTTATGCAAATGAACGCCCACAGGATGATTCTCTACGGCGAAAAGGGAAGTACGTATAAACTGGCAGATGTGGTTATCAGGTAAAGGGGGGAATTAGGGTAATTGAGGCATCAGGTGTCAGTGAATTAGTAAGATTAAACCCCAATTACCCTAATTACCTCAATTACCTTAATTACCTTTGTTCCATTCCTCTATGAGTTCAATCACCGAAATCAAATCCCCTGTCGCCGCCGAAATGGAAATTTTCGAGCAGAAGTTCAGGGCTTCTATGAAGAGTTCGGTTCCGCTGCTCGATAAGATCACACAATATATTGTCCGCAGAAAAGGAAAACAGCTTCGACCGATGTTTGTTTTTCTTTCAGCGAAACTTTGCGGTGAAGTAAATGATTCTACTTACCGCGCTGCTGCGTTGATCGAATTGCTTCACACTGCAACACTGGTGCATGATGATGTGGTGGATGATTCCAATATGCGTCGCGGATTTTTTTCTGTGAATGCATTATGGAAAAACAAGATTGCCGTGCTGGTGGGAGATTATTTATTGTCGAGCGGTTTATTGCTTTCTATTAATAATGGTGATTTTCATTTGCTGAAAATTGTTTCCGAAGCTGTGCGTGAGATGAGCGAAGGAGAATTGCTGCAGATTGAAAAAGCGCGTCGTCTTGATATTGCTGAGCCGGTTTATTTCGAAATCATTCGCCAGAAAACGGCTTCACTTATTGCATCGTGCTGTACAAGTGGTGCGGCGAGCGTAACAAGTGATGAAACAATTCAAAGACGCATGCACGAATTCGGCGAGATGACCGGCATTGCATTCCAGTTGAAAGACGATCTTTTTGATTACGGATCTGCAAGCGATATCGGCAAACCTACCGGCATCGACATCAAAGAAAAAAAGATGACGCTCCCGTTGATCTATGCGTTGAACAATGCTTCACGTGCTGACAAACGAAGGATCATCAGCCTGGTAAAACATCACAATGAAGAGCCGGAAAGAGTTCAAGAGGTCATTGCATTTGTACACGCATCAGGCGGAATTGCATACGCGCGCGAACGTATGTATGAATACCGCAAAAAATCGCTCGACCTGTTAGCAACGTTTCCTGAAAGTCCTTCGCGCAAATCGCTTCACGATTTAGTCCTTTATACCACAGAACGCGAAAAATGAAAAAGCTGATTTTCCTTTTCTTATTTATCGCGAGCACGGTTTTGTCGGCGCAGGAGCATTACCAAAAGCTAACTTACCCGAGTGGCAAGCTGAATGGCGAAGGAATGGTAAATGCAGAAGGAAAACTTTCGGGTGACTGGACATTTTACCATGAAAACGGAATGAAGAAATCCGGTGGTAAATATATAAATGGTAATGCAACAGGTTGCTGGTTTTTCTGGACACCGGAAGGAAAGCTGGATAGTTACGGCTGGTACAAACAAGATCATTTAGATAGTTTGTGGTATTTCTTTTTTCCAAATGGCGGCATTCAACGCATGGCGCATTTTAAGCATGATACGCTTGACGGATTATGGGTTGAATACTGGGGTGATACGATCAGGAAAGAAGCGGGCGTTTATAAGAATGGAATTAAAACCGGAAGATGGTTGCGCTGGTATGCGAATGGACAATTGGAGGAATCAGCAGAATATAAAAACAATGTGGTCAATGGTTCCTTTTCACATTGGTATGACAATGGAAAACTGGAAAGCACAGGGAAAATTGAAAAAGGATTAGCGGAAGATCATTGGATCTTTTATGATAATTCGGGCAATAAACTAGTGGAAGGTGATTACGATGGCGGACGCTTCGATGGCAAATGGATCAATTATATGCCCGCGGGTAAAGTAAGTTCGACCGGATATTATAAACAAGGTGTAAAGATCAAAAAGTGGAAGTACTTTGGTGAAAACGGTAAAGTCAAAAAACTTGAATATTACCGCGACTCAAAACTTTACAAAGAAATTATTTATGCGTAAGATATTTTTTCCTGCATTGCTTGCTACAGCATTTCTTTTCTCTTGCGGAAATGAAGTGAAAAAAGAAAAGGCAGATTCTATTGAATCTAAAAAAGGAATGTCGGTCAGTGATCCGTTGGGCGATATGCCTGTTGCTGTGGATGACACGGTTTTTAACGGAACTTCTATTAAACGTCATCCGAATGGCGTAATTAAAATGCGCGGTGAAGTTGCGGGCGGTTTTCGTTCGGGCGAATGGGTTTCATTTTATCCATCAGGAAAAGAGTGGAGTCGCGGAACATATAAAAACGGATACCGTGAAGGCTACGGCGTTTCTTATTGGCAGAACGGAGCAAAAAGTTCAGAAGGATATTACGAGCACAATAAAATGGTGGGACTTTGGAAGTTCTGGGATGAAGAAGGTCGTGTGGTGGAGAAAGATTTCGGTGGGAAGAAATGATCTGGTAATCTGGTAATCTTGTAACTGGGTAATTGAAAAAAGGATTGACAATTATATGTGCGAATGCTAAACGGATTTTAGCATTCGCACATTTTTTATCTCAGGATAATTTTCCCTGTTACAGGTTTCTCTTCTCCTTTTTGGAGGGAATAAATATAGACGCCTTCTTCTAATCCGTTTGCCTCGATGACTATTCTGTCGGAGTGAATATCTTCGTAGACACGAACGATTCTTCCGCGGACATCATATAGTTTTAGCCGGTGACTTACATGATCTGTGTTATCGAATAGAATGGTACAGGATTCATGGAATGGATTCGGATAAACGGAAACGCCGCCATCATAAAAATTACAGCCGAGATTTAATTTGTCGATCTTAAAACCATATAACGGGTAATCATTATTCACAGGTGTGGAAGTTGTGTTATATGACATAAATGGTTTTGCAACACGAAGACAAATGGTTACGTCGGTTTCCATGAATGAATGACCGGGTTTCAGCATTGGAATGTTTACCCACATTGCATCACGGAAAATTTCTGTGCGTTCTGTATTTGCAGCGCTTGACGATAAAATAGCATTCATCATTCGTCCCTCGTCATAAAGAGGCACATCTTTAAGTTGACCTGCTAATGCGGGCGCCCAGGGATTTGGAGTTGGATAAACTGCATCACCATTATGACCGAATACATATAAATAATGCATTCCCCCAAAAAGCGGATCACCAAACTGCGAGCGTTCTGTTGAAGTCGGATTCCAAAGCATATCGCGGCCATTTTCATTTGTAAGCGCAGAATTTTCACCGAATGCCATATTGAGTCGCTCACCTGTTTCCATGTTAATTGCGTAACCCGGGAACCAGCTCATTCCAATCGTGCCGACAAAATCAGCAGCATCGGGATTGTTCACATCAGAAATTCCTCCGTTATTGATTGTTCTTCCTTCTTTGTCAACAGAAGGATGCATGCGGAGTAAAAATGGTTGCTGTCCGTTATGATTAAGCGCAAGGTTTGAACCGATTTCAAAAACAACACAGCGTGTCCATTTACTTTTATCAGAAGTAATAACAACATCAACGCTGGAAATATTTTCAATCCTGTTTGCAAGCATTGTTGGTGTATGCGGATATGCAGGGCCGGTAGAATAACATTGGTATGGTGAAGTAGGATTCGGATTAGTTGCTGTCAGCCGATATGGCGCCCACGTTCTGCCGATGATATTTTCATAAAATGAATTGGCATCATGAAATGCATTGCTCTGACTTCGATCATCAAATGCATTGCCGCACGGATCGTTCGGATCACTTCCCTGAACGTTTCCCGATCTTATCCAATTATAGGAAGAAGGATAATCTGTATCCACCACTCCCGACAGCCAGCTTTTTGCAGGATCAGCAAATGTCATTGTTGCTTCGAGAAAACCATTTTTATCCGGGTTATTATCAAAACCGGGGGTTGCCACTTGTTTTACTTCTACTGCAATTCCCCATTGAGAAATGAATTGTTTATTTCCACTTGTAATGCTGCTGTCGGAATAAACAGTATCAGTTCCTCCAACGATCCACATTTTCCATCCTGCAGTAGCTGAAACGCTGTCGAATGCAATCCGGTAATCGCCATTGATCATTGAAGCATAATTCTCATAGGTAATTTTTACCGGCGCATGCATTGGTTTGTACCACGGAAAATGTGTGCGATGATCATTTGATGTAAGAATTTCGGCAACGGACTCCGGCATAAAATCAAGCACCTGGTGTCCTGAACCTTTTCCTTCCAACCGTTGCACCGGCGGACCACATTCGTAATGCGGAACGGTAATTTTAATTTCATTGCAAACTGTTTGTGTGCCGCATAAATTTGTGACGGTTAAACAAACTGTAAATGTTCCTTCTGAAAAAGTGTGTGAAGGATATTTTTGTGTGGATGTGGAATTGTCACCGAAATTCCAGGCGTATGTTCCTTCTGCAGCTTGCGCGGTAAAATAAACCGTTGTGCCATTTACTGAACTTGTAAATGTGGGCGCCGCATCTGAAGAGCATGGAAGCGTAAAACAATTATCAAACATCTGCTGCAATAAATCGTCTGCCTGTTGAAGTTTTGTAACTGCATCCAAATTATCTCCTGCAGTATCACGTGCCCACGGAACACCGATGACAATAGTTTGCACTTCGCCGGGTGACATTGTAAATGGTCCGACACTTTGCATAAGGGCGCGATTATAAGGCATGCCTGTTTCATACCACGGAGCTTGTGGAATTCCACCTGTGCCCCAACCGTAAGGATCACTGTTACCAGGATACATAAACATGGATGAGGTTGGTCCGCCGTAACCATAACCACCATAGGTTTGCGGTGTGCCATCCAACCATAACCCCTGAAGAGATCGGTAATATCCAACTGCATTATAAGGGTAGTCCATCGGGCCTTGACTTCCAAGCCATTTAAACGTCGACATTTCTATTCGCTCACCTGACTCATCAAGAATGCTGTCGCGATCATTATCGATTCCATCGTTTATGTCTGCTACCGGCCCTTGCAAAAAATCAAAACCGATTGCAGGTGGATGTTCTCCATAACTATATCCTGTAATTGGTATCGAACTTGTGCCATCATTCACATCCCCATTATATGCATATCCCATTCCACGCGCTACATCGCAACCAACATAATCGTCATCATAAGCACCAAGATCTACATCAACAAATTGCCCCATCCACATTTGATTCCAGTTTCCCGAAGAACGATTTATAATTTGATAACGATACATTGTCGCATCATTCAGCGCATCATCTGTGTGGAATGCAAACGCCATCGCATGCACTTCCATTCCGAATTTTTCTTCCGATCCTGTTTCAGTGTGCGTATTCGCGACATCATTGAACACCCACCATATGGCCTGATCACCGAGTAAATTGGTATTACAGTCAACAGTTTCGTTCACCGCAAATGCAGGATAATCCCCATTGTACGGATTATAAATTCCATCGCCATCAACATCTTTAAACGGTGCGAGAAAATGTGCTTGTCCGCGCGAAGCTTTACCATTTCCGGGCCAGGATAAAATTGCTTCGGGAATTACATAAGAAGGATCGTTGTAATGTTGTGTGAATGCTTCTACATCTGACCGATTCAGTTTCCAGAAACGATCGAACTCTACACAAACTGAATCTTGCGTTGTCAGAGTTGCAGTATCAATCGGTCCTGTCCAGAAATCATTTCCGCTTTGGCGATATAATTGTGCTGCTGCCATTAATTGCCCTCCATCATTCAGGGCTCCGAACCAAAGTGCGCCGTTAAAAATTGACATGGCGCCACCACCTTTGGGAATTTCATAGTGGTTTGTAGTGAGATCCCACCACATATCGCCACCAGCTAACAAACCGGCTCTTACATTATTAATATCGAGATCGATCTTAGCATGCGCAGGACGGCATGGACCGGGGAAAGTAAAATCTTGTGAGAAGAGAAAAGTGGAAAATAAAATCCCTCCTGTGATGAGCAGGTAACGTAGAATCATTTGCGTTGTTTTGATGGAGGGATGGTATTCAAATGTAGTTAATAAATGGGGAGTAAGGCAGATTGGGGTTAGTGATTGGTTGGGGGTGATTGGTGATTGGTATGGATGGGTTGGTAAATGGTTGGGGGTAGTTGGTGAATTATTCTAAGGTACATCCTAACTCTTACATCCTACATCTTTTGAATGATAGTCTTAAATCATTAAGACATGTTTCTGGATGAATAAATTCTTAGTCGCCAAAATACATGAAATGGGAAATACCCAAAACCCAAAGTATTGAAAGAGGGAAAAGGAGAATTGCTACTGTGAAAATAAAGACCAGGCCGATCTTAAAAATAATTTTCTTTAAAAGGGGCAATTCAGCAACTTCCGTCTCATCGATTGTAAGAAATGCAAGAAATGCGATGGAGTCTGCAAGCATACAGGCAAGAACTGCGGCAAGTATCCACCAGCCGCCTAAAATAAAAAGCCAGATTGCAATGGACAATATTGCTAATGCTAATAAGCCGGAGAAGAAAATATGTAACGGCCTTACACGGTAATTATCTTTTTCATCAGGTGGAGCAAGTCTTTTAAATTTTGAATTATTTTGCTTGGCATTTAATTTTCGTAGCTTTTTTATCGCCGGTTTTTCTTCAGGACATATTTTATTCTCAATGACAAGCTTAGTTTTTAAGGAAACTAAACCTTTAGGTGTACTGTCAGTTGCGAAAACCGGTCGGGCAATTTGGATAACGCTATCACTATTATTTTCAATGAATTTTTTTTGAAATTCGCTGTTGCAGGAGTGTTGAACATTTGAATGAAAATAAAATCCTTTCCTATAAAGTCTTTTCTCGACTGTGCAGGAAGAAAATAAGATGATGAAAATTAATGCTTGCAGGAATACAATCTTCATAAGATGCGGCTAATATACTTACTTTGTTTTTTTGTTTAAGGATAGAACACGGATGACGCGGATTGAACGGATAAAAACGATTTTTTTTCTTTTGCGTGAAGAATAGCAGCGAAAAGCGCGAAGTGGGTGGATTTGTGTGGTGGCCGTACTTGTAGCGGATAGCCTGACCTGAGGTACGATGGGCACGCCCTAAAAATTGCACGCAGATTTCAAAAGATTTCGCAGATAAAATAATGATTTCTGTCTTTTTTTTCTCAATACGCAATACCAAATACTCAATACCCCCTGCACTTTTCGTAACTTCACATCCCTTAAAAAAATGATTCCTAAAGAAACCGTTGACCGCATTTTTGACACTGCCCGCATTGACGAGGTGGTGGGTGAATTTGTGTCGCTGAAAAAGCGGGGGGGGAACATGATAGGGCTTTGTCCGTTTCATAATGAGAAGACGCCTTCGTTCAACGTATCGCCGGCGCGGGGAATTTATAAATGTTTTGGTTGTGCGAAAGGTGGCAACTCTGTGAACTTCATCATGGAGCATGAGCATATTTCTTACCCGGAAGCATTGAGATGGCTGGCGAAGAAATATAATATTGAGATTGCAGAGGAAGAAGTATCCAGTGAGCAGCAGGAGCGCGATAATGAGCGGGAAAGTTTGTTTTTGGTTTCGGCATTTGCGCAAAAACATTTTACAAAAAACTTACACGAGACGGAAGAAGGAAAAGCGATTGCACTTTCTTATTTCCAGGAACGTGGCATGCGCGCGGATATTATTGACAAATTCATGCTCGGCTATTCGCCTGATGTGTGGAGAGATTTGACAGATGCGGCTGTTGCGGCGGGATATAAATTAGAATATTTAGTAAAGGCCGGACTCGTAATTCAGAACGAGGAAGACAAGACAAAATATTTCGATCGCTTTAAAGGTCGCGTGATGTTCCCGGTGCATAATGCGAGCGGAAGAATTATTGCATTCGGCGGACGGACTTTAAAGACGGATAAAAAAGTAGCGAAGTACATTAATTCGCCGGAGACGGAAATTTATCATAAGAGCAATGTGCTTTATGGTTTGTATTTCGCGAAGAAACAAATTATTGCTGAAGATGTTTGTTACCTCGTGGAAGGTTATACGGATGTAACATCGATGCACCAGGCGGGAATTGAAAACGTTGTTGCGTCGTCGGGAACTGCGCTGACTGTAGAGCAGATACGATTGATTCGCCGTTACACAAACAACATTACAATTCTTTACGATGGTGATGCCGCGGGAATAAAAGCAAGCTTCCGCGGAATTGATTTGATTCTGGAAGAGGGAATGAATGTCCGTGTGTTGTTGTTTCCTGATGGCGATGACCCGGATTCATACAGCAAAAAAGTTTCGGGTGAAGAGCTGAAGCGATTTATTAAAGAGAATACGAAAGATTTTATTCGCTTTAAGACGGAGTTACTATCTGAAGATGTTGGCGGCGACCCGATAAAAAAAGCGGGATTGATCCGTGATATTGTGGAGAGCATTGCGTTGATCCCCGATGCGATTACGCGGAGTGTTTTTGTAAAAGATTGTTCGCGTATTCTTGATATTGGTGAGCAAACGTTGCTGAATGAATTGAATAAATTCAGGCGCACGAATTATGGGAAGAAAAGTTCGGATGCTGCTAAACAAAAAACACAGCAGGATGCAGCGGCAAATTTTGTTGAAGATATTGCTGCGAAGCCGGAAGAAAAAGTTTCGCTCGACGAACAAACAAAAACAGAATTCCAGGAGCGTGAAATTGTGCGTTTGTTAATATCGTATGGCACACAATTGGTGACAGCAGATTCGCAGGATGAAGAAGGTAAGCCAGTGGAAGTGGAAGTAAGCTTTGCCGATTTGCTGCTGAATGAACTGGAGCACGATACAAAATTTGAGAATGCTGTCTACCAGAAAATTTACGATGAGTTTCAAAAGCATGCGGAGCACGGAAATGTTCCTGATCTGAATTATTTTGTGAATTACCCTGAGCATGATGTTTCGCAAATGGCGATTGACCTTGTAACGATTCCGTACCAGCTTTCGGATTGGGAAAAACACGCGATCTATGTGACGACGGAAAACATGGTTTTAAAAAGTGCTGCGATGCATGCTGCGAATTCTTTTAAGCTGAGAAGCATTGAATGTATGATGGCGGAAAGCAGGAAAGAGATTCGTGAGTTGGAGGATAAAAAAGAATTTGAGAATATGATGATCGTGCTGGCCAAGCTTAAGGCGCTGGAGGATGCTAAGAAACATTTTAGTGCGTTGTTGGGGAGAGTGGTGATTCGGTAGAGGGAATGGACATCGTAATAAACTGAGATTTTCATGGGGACTTTTTTTAACGCAAAGGCGTGGGGGCGCAAAGGAACGCGGAAATAAAAAATGTCTCCGCGCGGTTTCCGTGCGCCTCCGCATAAAAAGTAAAGATTTTCCTGAATATTTTTTTAACGCAAAGGCGCAGGGGCGCAGAGGAACGCGGAAATATGGAAATGTCTCCGCGCTGTTTTCGTGCGCCTCCGCATAAAAAGTAAAGATTTTCTTGAAGATTTTTTTAACGCAAAGGCGCAGGGGCGCAGAGGAACGCGGAAATATGGAAATGTCTCCGCGCTGTTTTCGTGCCCTTTGCGCCTCCGCGTTAAAATCGGATTTACTATAATGCTTAATCGGAGTAAAGAACCTGGCTCACATGAAAAAATTATTCACTTTCCTTTTAATTCCATCTTTCATGAGCGGAACATTAAAATTCAGTAAGAATCCTAAGCGCTTATCGGTAAGTTTTAAATGAGAAGTAAGTTGAAATTCAAAAACCGGGTGCATTAATAACACCGCCTTTAACTCCAGCACAATTTCATTTTCAACGAGGATATCTACTTCAAATCTTTTATCCAGTCGATAACCTTTGTAATAGAGAGGTACAGGAACTTGTGATTCTGCATAAATTCCGCGTAGCTCAAGTTCTTTCAATAAACATTCCTCATAAACCGATTCAAGCAATCCGGGCCCCATGTGTCGGTGAACCTCAATACATGAGCTGACAATCTCCGACGCGAGCCGGTTGTATTCTTCCTTTTTCATAAATAAAAATTGATTTAAAAAGTAATTCGATATTTCACTATCCTAAAATCTCAGGTCTTTCACCCCCAGCTGCAAGCTCACCTTCCCGTTATATTCATTCTCATCAATCGTATAACAAACGTTCATCTCACACTTATTCGCCAGCGACGAAAGCATATTGCCAAAACCAAAAGCGATGGCCGGAAAAATTCTGTCGGGATTAGATGGATTGATCAAATCCATTTTAAGATGGCGCTCCCCCACTACCCTCGCCCAGCCACGGTCGCAGATATTTTTGCTAAGGAAAACAGGACTCATATTGCCCGGACCGAATGGCGCGAATTGTTTGAGCACCGAGAAAAATTTCCAGTCGATCATTTCAAATGGAATTTCCATGTCGATTTCAATTTCAGGGATCATTTGCTCCTCGGTGATGCGTGCACAAACTTCTTTTTCGAATTTTTTCGAGAAGGCTTCCACCATTGACGGATCCATTGTTAATCCAGCCGCGTATTTATGTCCACCGAACTGGATCAGGAGATCACTGCAGGCTTCGATGGCTTCGTACACATCAAAATCTTTTACCGAACGCGCGGAACCGGTTACTTTTCCGTTTGACTCGGTGAGGACGATGGTAGGACGATAATATTTTTCGATAAGCCGCGAAGCAACAATTCCTACCACACCTTTATGCCAGCCCGGATCAAATACTACTGTTGATTTCCTGGATTGCATGACCAGTGAAGTCGCCATCATGTCCATCGCGTGTGATGTAATTGCTTTATCCAGGTCGCGGCGATCGGTATTGTTTTTATTTACAACTTCTGCCGCGGCAGTTGCAGTTTCTTCGTTTAAGGAAGTCAGCAATTCAACGGCAAGCTTTCCGTGTTCGATTCTTCCTGCGGCGTTAATGCGCGGTGCGAAAATAAAAACCACATCAGAAATAGAAATGCTGCGTTTTAGTTTTGCCATTTGCAGCATCGCTTTAAAGCCGGGACGCGGATCTTCGTTTATCCGTTTCATTCCGAAGGTGGCGAGCACGCGATTTTCTCCTGTGAGCGGAACAATATCAGCTGCGATGGCAACGGCGACTAAGTCAAGCAAATGCTCAAGTGAAGCAACAGGTTCATTTCTTTTTTGCGCGATGGCCTGTGCAAGCTTGAAACCGATTCCGCAGCCACAAAGCTCGTCGTAGGGATAGGAACAATCGTCGCGTTTCGGATCGAGCACGGCGATGGCGTCGGGCAAAATAGTTCCGGGGCGATGGTGATCGCAGATGATAAAATCAATTCCTTTTTCTTTCGCGTAGGCTACTTTATCATTTGCTTTAATTCCGCAGTCGAGCGCAACGATGAGCGAATAATTTTCCTGCTGCGCAAAATCGATTCCCATGAAGGAAATTCCATAACCTTCTGCGTAACGATCAGGAATATAAAATCCGCACTCCGCATTCAGCGATTTCAGGTAGGTATAAAAAAGTGCAACGGCAGTGGTTCCATCCACATCGTAATCGCCGTAGACAAGAATTTTTTCATTATTGGCGAGAGCTGTTTCAATGCGTGCGACTGCTTTGTCCATGTCCTTCATCAGGAAAGGGTCGTGCAGATCATCGAGCGAGGGGCGAAAGAATTTTTTTGCTTCGTCGAAGGTTGAAATATTACGTTGGAGCAAAAGTGTGGCAATGATTTTATTTCCGTTGAGCTGTTGCGCCAGCTGATCGACGGCCACTGCATCCGGACGCGTTTTCATACGCCATCGGTTTTTCGGCCGTTCATAGATTTCGGATGCAGGCATTTCAACGGATAAATTTTCAGGAGCTTTCATATGGGATTGATATTACAAATTTACATTACAATTAGTTAAGGATCGGGAAGAGTTACTCACCCTTTTTCCACTTATAGCCGACAACGGTTCTTGGAATCAAATCCGGGTTGATCAGGTCTTTTAATACTGCAAATATTTCTTCGATATCATCGCCGTGGTCACCCATTCTTTGCTCCAGCTGTTCAAGCTTGAGCAGAATTTCTTTATTCGAGCTGATGATCTCCCGCATTTTAGTAAATACGCGAATGATCTGGATGTTTACGGCAATGGCTTGTTTGCTGTTGAGCACACTGGAGAGCATGGCTACGCCTTGTTCGGTGAAGGCGTACGGTAGGAATTTGGAATGTGCTCCTCTCTTTAAGGTTCCAAATTGGAACCTTAAAGAACCACTTTCTTCCTCGGTTAATTGAAACATAAAATCATCCGGAAAGCGATCTGAATTTCTTTTTACTGCTTTATTAAGATTCTTCGTGTTAACTCCATAGAGTTCAGCTAAGTCGCGGTCGATCATTACTTTTTGTCCGCGGATAAAATAAATTTTGTCAGCCAGGATTTTATCGTGGATAACAGGAAGTGATTGTTTGTTCATATTTGAAATATTAATAGTTACACAGCTTACATATATACTTTTTGTTTTCTTCAAGGTGCCAAATTGGCACCTTGAAGAATTCTATCTGTTTGTTCGGGTCCACATCTTTTATCGGGACTCGAACAAACACTCCCTTACATTTCCGCAAATGAAAAAAACTTATTTCAAACCAACACGACAACAAACGTTTACAAACGGATATAAACGCTTAAACAGGGCTATCCATGCCATTTGGCTCATTTGAACCCACAAAAAAAGTCCGAAGAAATTCTCTCCGGACTCATTCTAAAATATCTTAATTAATTCCTAAACCATTTCCATCTCGCGTCTCCCACCAGCCTTCTTCTACCACTAACCACCAACTTCTTCCTGTCACCTACCACCAACTTTTCCCTACCACCTACCACCAACTTTTTTTCACCACCAAATCCACCAGTCCCAAATTGCATCGTCCTCGTATCCCGCATATACACGCGCAAGGGCGGCAAATCTATTTCTTTCCCATTCGGACCAATCGCTTTTATATTTTCAAACATCAGGATGCCCCCGCTTTTCTTTACATCCATCGAATCGATTTTCCGTTTCATCTGCGGCGTAAGCTGGTAACCTTTCGCGCTCAGCGTGTCGAACTTCTTTCCGTTTTTAATATAGATCTTGAAAGAAACAACCTGGTATTTATCCGTTCCGTATTTCTGCTTGCATTGCAACCTTCCCAGCGCAAGAACAGTTATTTTATCAATCACAGAATCATTCGGAACACCATCAAGCGTTACACGCGGAACTTCTCTTCCGAATAATTTGTAGGTGTAAGTCAATGCAATTTTTTCTGTTCCGTTTTTCAGCTTTTCGTAGATCACAAGAATCGCGCTTGTTCCTGTTGTTGCTTTGAAATTATAAATAGAATCTTTTTTTTCAATCGTTCCGCCTTTCAGTTCCATGCGGCCCAGCCTGTTCTTGCCGGTGTATTTTATCTTGAAAAAATTATCCTCGTTCAAATACAAAAACGAACGCTCAGGAAGCACTGTGATTTTTGTTGCAACAGTTTTTACAACCAGCGTATCACTCTGCGCACGAAGCTGAAAAAGTCCGGCGAACAGGAATATAAAAAGGAAAATGCGTTTGGGGATCATCTGATAAAACTAAGGAAAAAAGGTGACAGGTGGCGCGTGACAGGTGACAGGTGTTTTAATGAATTAATTTTTTCACTTGCCACTTGTCACACGTCACTTGTCACGTTTCCGATTAAATTCCAATTCCCAATGCCACTCTCGCCTGCTCTGCAGTTTTCAAATCTTCAGCGCTTACGGTCATTGTCAAGTTCGCTTCAGTTTTCCCAACCATCGCCTGCAAATCGGAATCACTGCATATGGCCAGCTTCCCATCTTGCGTTACGGCCCACAATAAATTTTCAGCGTCGGGGTTGAACTGAAAATTTCTCAGATCACTTGCGTAATAAGTATAGACTGCATTCTTCCCTTTTTCAACGAGGATAACATGATTCACCACCAACGGCTTTTTAGTGCGACTGTCGAACAGCTTTACAAATAGTGTTTCGCCTACCGGTAAGCTCGACGGACAATCAGAATTCCAAATGCCGAAATCGTTAATAATGAATTCACGTACTACCATATCTTCCTTCTCATTATTACGATCAATCGCAGAGCGGCGTTCAAGCGCAGACCGCATTGCCTGATCATTGTCGAAAATACGACGGCCATCTGCATTCAATAATTTTGCTTCAAGCGATTTATCATCAGCAGCATTTTTATCATTGATCGCTTTTAATGCAGCCTGGTAAGCAACATATTTTGCATCGTACACTTTTTTCGCTGCAGCATAATCTTCTGCATTTACAACAACATCTGTAATGTAAGTGCGTGTTATCACTCCGTGTGTAAATGTTACAGTGTACGTTGCTCCGTCGGTGTTACGCATAATGCTTACATCTTCCCAGGTAATTTCTTTGTCCTTTTTATCATAAGGCGTTTTTTCATCGTCCACCTGGAAACGCACTCCTTTGTAAGAAGCTAATTCAGGAAATTCAGCCGGCTCAAAACCGATTACAAAACTCGGCTTTTTCTTATCCGCCTTTTTCACTTCAAGGGGCGGAGAAAGAGATGCAGTACTTTTTCCTTTTGCAAGCGAATCTGCTTTTGTCGTGTCTTTCGCAAATCCGACAACTACTGCTTTATCCTTCGCAATAAAATCCCAATTCTTTTTAACCGTATCTAAATAATACACATTGAACTTTTCCTCCGAAGAATTAGAAGCCATCGCTATTTTCACCGGCGCATTCGGATTTGCTTTCAACGGTTTTCCATTCTGCCACGCCGTAATTTCTAACATTCCCGCCGATTCAAAATGATAGTTGATTCCTGCAGAATCGTACGTCATGGGAATTCCTGCAAGAAAAATATCAGCAGTGTTATGAAATTCGCGGTAACGTATTTCCACATCACCTTTTACTACGTTGCCGGCGCTGTCTAAAAATCCACCTTCAGGAACTCGAATGAGCGAGCCGGTAGTGTAAATGAATTCGCCACCTTCAGCAGCATTCATTTTATACACCGTGTCTGCTACATCTATTCCGTTAAAAGCCGGTTGAACATAAGCAGTTTTCGCTGCAGCATCTTCTTCGTTCGTCATGAAATAAGCGCCAACGCCTATCACAAGTCCCAACGCAACCACGCTCATGTAAAATGTGCCGGTTTTGTAAAAAGGTGGCTTCGCTCCCGAATACGATTTTAAAAATGCATCGAAATCCTGCCCCTTCGAGATGTCAGCATCCGTTAACGGTTTACGGTTACGATTAATGTTATAGTTTGTCATGATAATTATGATTGTAATCCGGTGTAAATTATTTTCAGTCGTTCGAGCAATCGGTATACTCTTGCCTTAGCAGCAGTTTCAGAAATGTCGAGCACATCGCACACATCTTTAAAAGATCGTTTTTCAAAAAAGCGCATTTCAAGCAGTTGAATTTCTTCCGGCTCCAGCTGCTGCATCGCACTCATCAGCCGCGCATCGGTCACTGCAGTATTTTCCTCGCCCAGTTCACCGAGCACTTCAGCCACTTGCGTGTCATCAATGTTTATGGCCTGGCGCACTTTCGAGCGGCGGTAAAAACGGCTCAACTCATTCAATGCAATCCGGAACAGCCATGCCGAAAAAGGTACTCCTACCGATTTATACTTGCCGATATTTTCCAGCGCAGCAATAAATGTTTGCGCAGTTATATCGTAAGCGTCATCTTTTGTTTCTACGCGCTGGTACACAAATCCTAAGATTCGGGCGTAGTAACGGTTGTACAGGGGAGCAAACTTTGCAGGATTCCCCCTGGCGGCGTCGATTTCCGCTTCCTCTGCGGTAATCTGTTCCCGGCTGGCGTGATATTTAGTTTCGATACTCATGGCATTGCCTTTTGCGGTAAGATACATGGCCGGTATTCTCTGGTCTGCAGGAATAAGGCCCAGGGTTAACAAAAGTGACGCGAAGTTGGGGAAAAGTTTTTAGTTCGGAGTTTTTAGTTCGGAGATGTTGGTTTCGGGTTCGGAGTTCCGGGTTCCGGGTTTTGGAGTTTTGGAGTTTTGGAGTTTTGGAGTTTGGAGTTAAAGGTTACTTGTTCATTGTGTCAGCCGCGGCGGATTTGTTTGATCCGCCGTGGCGGATTTGTTTTTTTCCGGCGATGGGAAATGATTGGGGCGTGTCCCGCGAAGAAATCGCAGAAAAAGCGTTCCTGCACGGGTCAGGCTATTCGCAGTCGCTTTTTTCCAACAAATGCCTCTATCCCTGCCTGCAGCAGCACAGGCGAGCGCGGCGGCAGGCAGGCTTCCCGCTAGGAAAATTACATTGCCACTATTTGGTATATTAGAGGAATGAGAAATCCCATTTTAATAATGAAATCATTTTTCATCCTTCTTTCCTTCCTCCTTTTTAATTCCGCATATGCGCAGGATTTGTATCTAAACTGCGGCACAAGAAAGATCAATTGCGAGAATGGAAATAAAAAACATTTCAACATGGTCAGTCGCTGCCCATACACAGAAACGGATACAACAAAAATCCCGACTTCCATTCTTGAAATCAACAGAAAATACCTTTCGGAAAGAGTTGGTGCGGAATTTTATTCCAAACTCCACTATTACAGCTGCCAGGTGATTGATTTCAGTAAGTACCGCGAAATAAAAAAATCAAAACCCTGGATCGATAAAAAAAATGCTGATAAAAGAGCTAAATATGCTATCCAATATTACTTTCTCGTGCAGGACAGCATGCGCTATTATTTATCTGTTGTCTATGATAAAAATGGAAAACTTATTTCAGAACATTTTCTTCCCGAAAAACAAACGAATCAAAGTTTTGATAAAATAATCGATGTTTGTACTGCTGTAAAAATTACCGAAGCCGATAGTGTATTCATAGGAGAAGCAACTTCAATTTCTCTCGAATACATGCCTTCCGAAAATGCTTTTGTGTGGATTATCCGCAAACCGGATGTGGACGAAGGAAATAATTCTTTCCATCGATATATAATCCTGAATGCTGTTACAGGAAAACTAGTTAAAAGAAAAACAGAAAAATATATTATTGTTTGTCGTCTGCCAAGTTTTTAACTAAACAGAAAATCAATAATTTATCCAATGAAAAAACTTACCCTTCTCTCCTTCCTCCTCACCATCTCCCTCCACACATTTGCAACCACACGCTACGTCACACCCACCGGCGCAGGGGCAATGAACGGAACCAGCTGGATCAATGCATTTCAGGGAAGCTCACTACAATCCACCATCAACGCGGCAACATCCGGCGATGAAGTTTGGGTGGCGGCCGGAACTTATTATACAACTACCGGAACCAACCGCAATCTTTCATTCAGCATGAAAAACGATGTAAGCATTTACGGAAGCTTTGCCGGAAATGAAACTGCTGCTTCGCAACGTGTTTTCACCAACGGACTTACCAGCATCCTCAGCGCAGAAATCGGCGTTCCCGGAAATTCGGATAACAGCTATCACACTATTTCAAATGCAAATTTAAACACCACCGCAATCATCGACGGCTTCATCATCCGCGATGCAAACGATGATCGTCCTGCTACACTCACCGATGGTTTAGGCGGCGGCATTTACAACGACGGAAGTAATTCAACTGCTTGCAATCCTACTATTCGTAATTGTGTCATCGCAAACAATCAATCCGAATTCGGTGCCGGCATTTTTAATAACGGTTACCTCGGAACAGCAAGCCCGGTAATTATAAATTGCGTCATCGCATTTAATACGGCAACAACCGGCGGTGGCGGTGTGGATAATTTCGGGTTGTCCGGAAATGCAAGCCCTTTAATTATCAATTGTATTTTTTATGCAAATACTGCTGCATTACGCGCAGGCGCCATGTATTGCTGGGGCGGCAACAATGGAAATGCAAGTCCTGTTGTTCTGAATTGTTCATTTGTAAATAACATTGCTGTCGATGGCGGTGGAGTGGTTTGCGATAATTTAAATACATCCACCGGCAATTCAGGCAGCGCAAATCCCGCATTCAGGAATTGTATTTTTTATTACAACACAGCTTCAGGAACAGGTCCACAATTTTATGTTTTAGGAAGCGCATTATTCATCGCAACGTATTCCGATATCAATTTAATTGGTCAGACATCACCACATATAATTTCCGGCCCGGGCACAGGGAATATGGATTATGATCCGCAATTCACAAACCCAAATAACGGACCGGGCGTCGACGGAAACTGGATGACAAGTGATGATGGTTTGCAATTCTATAATCTATCTCCGTGTATAGATTATGGAAATAATCCGGGAGTGCCGGCAACCGACATTCTTTCCAACACCAGGATATTTAATTTCACTGTCGATATGGGACCTTATGAGTTCGGATCCACTCCGACAGGCATTCCAAACAACAATTCAAACACACTAATTTCAAACGCTTATCCGAATCCGTCAAACGGAATTACGCGCATCAGCTTCACGCTTCCGGAAGGAATCAGCAATGGCGAAATTGTTTTGTTCGATTTGTCGGGGCAGGAAGTGAAAAGGTTTGGTGTCAATAATTCTGCTGATCATATTTTAATTAGTGCAAATGAATTTTCTGCCGGCATTTATTATTACCGGCTGCAAACCGCATCTCATAACAGTGAAGCGAAAAAATTAATTGTGATTGAATAAACCTATGTCATGACCACAATGAAATTTATTAAACTGTTCCTCATTCCTTTTCTTTTTTTCGGTTTTAAACCCAATGAAACGGCAGTTATAAACAATAATGAGCTGATCGGAACCTGGGTGTATTCAACTTACAAAGATGATTTGCTTTATTATAAAAAGAAAAACAACCTCAAAAAAGATAATGCAGGAATTGAGTTTTTTAAAAGCGGAAAACTTATAAAAAGGCAAAACGAAAGCGGGTGCGGCACACCACCGATCACTTACAAAAACTTTAACGGCAGTTGGGAAAAAAAGACTGACTCAACGATTTCCCTCACTTATCAAAATTGGGGTGGAATGTACCAGGAAGAATGGCAGATAAGTTCGCTTACTAAAGATAAAATGGTCGTAAAGCGTACCTCTTTCCAAATGCTGGAAAAAAAATCTGTGGAACGAGATCGGTTCCGCTAGTCGTATAGGAGATTCGTTCGTCGAAAAAAGAAATATTATGTTAGCATCGGAACAGAAAAATAATTTCTACCTGATTCATTTTCTCACGCTGCGCAAAATAGTTGGTTTGCTTGGAATTGTATTGCCAATCGTTCTTGTGCTCGGCTCCATTTTCTTATTCCATTGCGACCAGGTTGAAACTTCTATCAGCAATTATTACCACACCAACATGGGAAATGTTTTTGTCGGAATTATCTGCGCGTTTTCTGTTTTCCTTTTCGCTTACAAAGGTCCGCAGAAAATAGACGGCATTATGGGAAACATCGCAGGAACGTTCGGCGCAATCGCTGCTATTTGTCCAACAACAATCAAAGATGATATTTGTTTACCAAATGGAATGGTTCCTGCATCACATCCAAACCTTATCGGAATAATTCATTTAATTTCTGCCGCATTATTTTTTCTCACGCTTGCTTATTTCTCATTATTTCTCTTCACAAAAACTTCCGGAATTATCACCGCACAAAAACTGAGACGAAACAAAGTGTATAAAGTCTGCGGTTATGTTATGATCGGATGCATTCTATTATTGATTCCGTACTTTGCATTCCCATCAATGAAACCGCAATTCAATTCGTACAAATACGTTTTTGTTTTAGAAACACTTGCGCTATGGGCATTCGGTTTTTCATGGTTGACGAAAGGTGAAGCTATTTTAAAGGATAAATAATTTTATGGGATTAGACATCTACATTTGCACCGATAAAGACCAAGAATTTTTTTAGCTGATGAGGAAAAATCGAAAAGGTCCGCCACCGCGAACAAATTAAAGTTGGGTATAGAATAGAAAATAGATAAGACGGACAAACATGAAAATACCAACACTAGAAGGAACAATTGACAGACGCATCCTGATCAATTTTGCTGTTGATAAAGATGTGCTCGCAAAATATTTACCAAAACCATTTCGCCCGGTTCTTATTGGGGATAAAGGCCTCGCAGGAATTTGCCTGATACGTTTAAAATTTATTCGTCCTGCCGGATTTCCGGAAGTGATCGGAATTGGTTCGGAAAATGCGGCGCATAGAATTGCTGTTGAATGGACAGACAATGGCCAGCTTAAACAAGGCGTTTATATTCCGAGGCGCGATACAAACTCCTTATTTAATCATTGGACCGGCGGACGTCTTTTTCCCGGCGTACATCATTTGGCAAAATTCGATGTACATGAAAATGCGGATGAATATAAAATTCACATTGTAAGCTCCGATGAAAATATCATTTCAATTAAAGCAAAAAAGTCGAAAAATTTCAATAGCAATTCCATCTTCAAAAATCTCAAAACAGCTTCCGATTTT
Source organism: Bacteroidota bacterium (assembly GCA_031412295.1). GTDB lineage: Bacteria > Bacteroidota > Bacteroidia > Palsa-965 > Palsa-965. Next base: position 39,551 of record JANOCU010000015.1, on the reverse strand, counting down.
TATAAGAATGGTGCTATCGGATATTCGCCGAATAAATCCGGGTACGACGGAATGGAATTAAAAACACTCGACTGGCATGTCGATTCACTCGCAGTTGAAAATGTAAAATCAAGCTTTTTTGAAGATGAAACTGTTTTCCCGAAAGGCAGCGTAACATTTGACAATGCTTTATTAATGCGCGGCATAAAACACAGGTGGAAAAACTATGATGTTTGTCCTGCATGAGAAAAAACATCAATATCCTGGTATTTATTATCAGCAGTTTCCTGCTTCTAGGTTGCGACAATAAAAATGAAAAAATTACTCAAGCAGTCATTGCCGACTCATGTCATTTTGAAAGATTCGTTATAAAATCCATTGACAAAAAAGCATCAGCTACTTTAATAAATACACCGACTGCAATTTTATTTTTGGATATGTTCCACGAAATATTGAAGCACGATAATGAAGTTTCGTATGATTCATTACCCGAAAAGCTCAAAAACGACAATCGCCAAACGATTTACAGAATAGTTGATCAACAAGGTTTTTTTGGAGCAGTAATCACACCGGTTCTTGATTCTTTGAAAGTGAATATAATTGAAGGAAAAACAACCGACAGCATATTGACATTTACGGTTGAGAGGAAGTCCTACACAATAGATATTACACGCTTCAAAGAAAATGATGGTGTCGTTTATTTCACGCCCGGGAAAAAACCTGTTTTACGAAACCTGCAAGACGGATCAAAATATTGTAGCGACGTTGATTTTGTGAAGGAGTATTTCAAATAAAAAAAGTGCCAACGAAAAACTTTTCCATTGGCACTTTTCAATTTTCATCAATCACACAATTCATCCACACAATTCACTCACCAATTTATCAGAATATCAAATCCTTTTTTCAATTACCCAGTTACAAGATTACCAGATCCTTATCACCTGCTAACGATAATTCTCTTCGTTACTTTCCCTCCGCCTACCATTGCTAATTCCACGAAATACATTCCCGGCTGTTGTTCGGTTAAATCGATTTGATTCGGAACGGGCTGCTCCGGTGTTGCAATGTGCTGCGCAACCGGTGAACCAAGCATATTGTAAACTACGATGCTTGAAAGCTCTTCATTATCAGAATTCACTTTAAAAATTCCTTCGCTCGGATTCGGATACAAACCAACTTCAGCGCTGATCTCTTTTTTCTGTGTTGCAGTTTCAACAGGCACTTTTGCAGGAACTGTTTTTGAAGTCATCACCACATTGTCTGGCTGAAAAACAGGATGCAATTTAAATCCGTCGAGCCACACACCTGAGTTTGCATTCGGATTGATCGCGCGGACAGAAATAAATTTTCCGTTATTCGGCGCAGTGAAACGGATGGTGTATTCCAACCAGTTACTTCCAACATTATCCGCTGAAATCGTGTAAAAAATTTGTCCTGCTAAAGAATCAGCAACACTCTGACCGACTTCAATATTAGAAGCTACAGCGTGAAGTCGCGCGAAAAATGTAAGTGAATACTGAACACCTTTTGTAAGCGGCTCAGATAATTCAAGTGTAATTGCTTCAGAACGGATTCCCCCGTTAACGTTAGTCGCAATTCCGACAAACCAGTTTCCGTCTTTAGCAGCGCCATAATTACAATCGCTGCTTACAATATCCGGCTTACGGTATGAACCGAATGCGCGTGTATTTTTTACGTTGGAATTAAAAACCGCTGTTGATGTATTGATCAGGCAAAGCTTTCCGTTTTGCTCAAAGCTTCCGTTGATAAAATCCTGTGAATTCGCAGCAAATGGCAAAGCCATCGGAATCAATAAAAGTGCAGTACGCAAGAAGTGAATATGTTTCATAATTTTTTACGGGAGATGTTGGTGAAACTTCTTGTTTTGGGTCAGGTGTCTTTTATACTATAACTGTTAACAGGTAAAAAAGTTACAATGACCGTTCACCTCTCTAGCATGCAATGCGCGTGCCAAGGGAAACGGCCGAAGGCTAATGACCTGTAACAAAGGCTCCCCGCGAGAGAAACCTGTGCCTTAAACAAGAAACGAAAACCTGTGTTAAAAATTGTTCGTGGAAGGAAAGGGGCAACTGGGAAGTAAAAAAAGGGGCGGGGGACGGAAAAAAAAGGGGACGAGGGACGAAAAAAAGGGGACGGGGGACGAAAAATTAGCGTTGTGAAGTAAATCAACCAGACAAAAAAAGAGGAATAAAAGACGACAGGAATCTTTCCCATCACTTCTATTCCTCAACCTTATTTTTTCCCGTCCCCTCGTCCCCTCGTCCCAACGTCCCGTTTCCGTCCCCTTTTTTCCCGTCCCCTCGTCCCAACGTCCCCTTTTCGTCCCTTTTATTTAAACAATAGCATTAAGCCCCGTAACATCCATTCCTGTAATGAGCAAATGAATATCATGCGTTCCTTCGTAGGTGATGACGGATTCTAAATTCATCATATGACGCATGATCGGGTATTCGCCGGTGATTCCCATTCCGCCGAGCATTTGACGTGCTTCACGCGCGATGGTGATGGCCATGTGAACGTTGTTTCGTTTTGCCATGGAAATTTGTGCAGGCGTTGCGCGATTCTCATTTTTCAATACACCCAATCTCCAGCAAAGCAATTGCGCCTTGGTGATTTCGGTGATCATCTCTGCTAATTTTTTCTGCTGCAGCTGGAATCCGCCGATTGGTTTTCCGAACTGAATTCTTTCTTTTGAATAACGTAAAGCAGTATCGTAACAATCCATCGCCGCACCGATTGCGCCCCAGGAAATTCCGTAACGCGCGCTGTTCAGGCAGCTCAATGGTCCTTTCAAACCTTTTACTGTCGGGAAAATATTTTCTTTCGGAACTTTTACGTTATCGAAAACCAATTCGCCTGTTGCGCTTGCACGCAGACTCCATTTGCCATGCGTTTCAGGAGTTGTAAATCCTTCCATGCCGCGCTCAACCACCAACCCGCGAATATCGCCGGCTTCGTCTTTTGCCCACACCACAGCAATGTCAGCAAAGGGTGAATTGGAGATCCACATTTTTGCACCATTCAAAAGCACGTGATCGCCTTTGTCTTTGAAATTGGTGATCATTCCCGAAGGATTTGAACCATGATCAGGCTCGGTCAAACCGAAGCAACCCATGAGCTCGCCGGTTCCTAATTTCGGCAGGTATTTTCTTTTCTGCTCTTCCGTACCGAATGTATAAATCGGGTACATTACAAGCGAACTTTGTACGGAAGCTGTCGAACGAATTCCTGAATCGCCTCGCTCGAGCTCCTGCATGATTAATCCGTAAGAAATCTGGTCGAGTCCGTGGCCACCATATTCAGCCGGGATATACGGACCAAATGCGCCGATCTCTCCAAGTCCTTTGATGATCTGTTTCGGAAATTTTGCCTGCTGCGCATAATCTTCAATGATCGGTGAAATTTCTTTTTTCACCCATGCACGGGCAGTATCACGTACAAGCTTGTGCTCATCTGTAAGCAAATCATCACACTGGTAATAATCGGGAGCCTGGAAATTGTCTGTAGCCATTACTTTTTATTTTTCTTGATTTTATAAGCGTCTAACCGCCGTAGCTTTTTGGCGAAGGAGGACAAAAATAGACAAAACATATTGCCATAAACCCTAATCAATTCATCTGTGAAAGATAGTTTTCTTGGATTCGGACGTTTTTTTTCTAATCTTTCTCACGATTAATATTGTGTGTATGTACATATAATTGTTAACTTTGATCAAAATCTTCCTGCTGTTTGTTACTGGCAGGGTAATTGCAAACTGAACACAGACCAATCAAAAAAAGCTAATTGCTATGAAAAAATCAATTTTTGTTTTTATCGCGGTTTTGGCAACAGCCATTACCATGAATGCACAAGTTTACAAAGGAGCAAGATCAGTGGTTTCTTTTTATTCGAGCACTCCGTTAGAGGATATTACTGCTAAGGATACAGTTGCTACTGTTATCCTGAATGGAAAATCGGGCGACGTTCTTGTGACTGTTCCGATCAAAGGATTCATTTTCGCGAATGCCCTGATGCAGGAGCACTTCAATGAAAATTACATGGAAACCGATAAAGCCGGTCCGAAAGATGCAAACGGAAAAGTAACTTACCCGAATCAGAAAGCAACTTTCAAAGGAAAGATCAATGAGCCGGTTGATTACACAAAAGACGGTACAACAAAAGTGACCATCACCGGAAATTTAACGATTCACGGTGTTACTAAACCAAGAACCATTGATGCTACACTCATCGTAAAAGGCGGACAAGTAACAGTGGATTCAAAATTCCAGGTTGCATTGGTTGATCATAACATTACTGTTCCAACAGCTGTAGGAGCTAAAATCGCAGAAAAAATTGATGTTACTGTTCATAGCGAATTGGTGAATGCATCTAAAAAATAAGCCGCTGTCCGCCGCGGCGGATCGCAGATTACGCAGATTAATAAACTGCTGATTTATAAAATTTCATTGATATATTAAAATCCACATCTTAAACGGTGTGGATTTTTTTATGCTCTTCGCCTGCATTAGTAGGAAATTGCAACGTCTAATGTGTAAATTCGCGTTTAAAGAATATTCCTACTTGCATGCAGTTATTTTTTCACGCACCTGTTTTATTGCAAGCATCCGGTTCCGAAATTCACGGTATTCCTTTTCCTAAAACATTTAATCCCTCACCGCTTGCCACTTCAGAAGGAAACTGGTGGGGCGCAGCAATTCTCTTTTTTTCATTTACGCTCATTGTCATTCTTCGCGTGTTTGATTACCGGAAAATAGCTTTGCTCTTCAATGGTTTTTTCCGCGCATCATCCGTAAGTGTTATGTACCGAGAAGAATATTCGCTTACCAGCCGCATTTCTCTTTTGCTTCTTGTCAATTATCTTTTGGTGTTCCCGCTTTTTATCTGGCAGGTCATGGGACATTTCGGCGCTGTGCGTGAAGGTCTTGCAGGATTTACAGTGATCAGCGGAATTATTTTCTGCGCATACATTGTCAAAATTCTCGCTACAAGAATTCTCGGAAACATCTTTGAAGTCAGGGAAGCATCGTCAGAATACGTCTATAACATCCTGCTTTTTAATAAAACCATCGGCCTGGTTTTATTCCCCGTTTGCCTGCTTTTGGCCTATGCAAGGCAGATTCCGGGGGAAATTTTAGTCTGGGCAGGAATAGTTTCCTGGTGCTTAATACTGGTTTATAGACTTTTAAGGGTAATATTAATAGGATTTTCTGACTCTTCTGTTTCCTTTTTCTATATTATTCTGTACCTTTGCACGCTTGAAATAATACCCTTTGTCGTGATTTTAAAGGTATTCGTTGGAACATTTGAATCGTTTAACCCCTAGACCACTTGGCAGCAGCGAAGAATAATGATCTGAAAGTCAAAAGTATCCTGGTCACTCAGCCAAAACCTGAGTCGGATAAATCGCCGTACACTGACCTCTCGAAGAAGTACAGCCTGAAAATTGACTTCCGTGAGTTCATCCATGTCGAGGGTGTGGCGTCACAGGATTTCCGTCAGCAGCGCGTGAACATCGCCGACTTCAATGCGGTGATCCTTACGAGCCGTAATGCAGTGGATCACTTCTTCCGCATCTGTTCCGAAATGCGCGTTACTGTGCCGGATACCATGAAGTATTTCTGCATCTCTGAATCAACAGCTTATTATCTTCAGAAATACGTGCAATACCGCAAGCGCAAGATCTTCCACGGTAAAGCCACCTTCAGCGATCTTATTGAAATTATCCGCAAGCATAAAGAAGATAAATTCCTTTACCCGTGTACCGATGTGCACAAGGAAGATATTCCCGAAATTCTCGACAAGCACAAGATCAATTACACCAAAGCTGTCCTCTACCGCACCGTATGCAGCGATCTGAGCGACCTTGCCGATGTGTATTACGATATTCTCGTTTTCTTCTCCCCTTCCGGCATCACGTCCCTGCTCAAAAACTTCCCGAAGTTCAAGCAGAATAAAACCCGCATCGCCGCATTCGGACCTTCCACCGCCAAAGCAGTAGAAGAAGCCGGTCTCCGCCTCGATATCCACGCGCCAAAGCAAGGAACTCCTTCCATGACCATGGCGTTAGAGGAATATATCAAACAGGTAAATAAAAAGTAGGAAAAGGGTTGGTGGTCAAAAATTTGTTGGTGGTTGGTGGTGCCGATACTTTTTTGCGTGAAGGATAGTAGTGGAAAGCCCGGACGCAGGAGGACTTGCAACGGATAGCCTGACCCACAGGGACACGCCCCGATAATTTTTATTTTTTGACTGGTTCTCTTTTTTCCACCAACCTTTTTCACGACCACCTACCACCAACTACGAATCCTCAAGTGAATAATTCTTTTACAAAAGAAGAACGCCTCTCCGGCAAAAAAACATTTGAAGCCCTGATGCGTCATGGAGAGGAATTTTATGTTTTTCCTTTTCGGGTAAAGTGGATGTTTACTGATGTGGAAATGCCATTTCCGGCACAGGTGGCTTTCGGTGTTCCTAAACGCACGTTTAAAAAAGCAGTTACGCGAAACCGGATTAAGAGGCTGCTGCGCGAGAGTTATCGCAAAAACAAACATTCTTTCTACGAACATCTTAAAACAAAGAATGTTAAAGTGCGTGCTTTGCTCATCTTTACCCATAAAGAACCGCTGGAGCTAAAGGAAAGCGAGGCGAAAATAATTTTAACTTTACAACGTTTGATAAAAGCGTCGGATGCAAGTAAAGGCGGAACAAAAGCATAATATTTTCATCCGCCTGGGTTCGGGAATCCTGGTAGGATCAATCCGTTTTTACCAGCGAGCCATCTCCCCACACCTTCCTGCAAGCTGCCGCTACACTCCCAGCTGCTCTGAGTACGGCATTCACGCAATACGCAAGCACGGGCCGTTTAAAGGCGGTTGGCTGGCGTTAAGAAGAATCGGTCGTTGCGGTCCCTGGGGCGGACATGGGCATGATCCGGTTCCTTGAATTTATCAGCCTTCGATACGCTTCGCTACTCAGTCTGACAATTCAAGATTCAAAATTAGTAGATCAAAAAAATTCAAGATTCAAGATTAACAGAATTCAAGGTTTCAAGCCTTAGATACATTTTTCTATTGTCTGCTTTCCTTTTGTCAGACTGAGTAGCAAAACGTATCGAAGGCAGGCAAAAGGAAAGCAGACAATAGGAATCAGTCTGAGAAAATTATTTCTAGATCAAAATTTTTAAAGAATGGAAAATTCAGCTTCAGAAAAAAAATCAGCATTCACATTTTTCAGAAAGAAAATTCGTCGTGTGGCTATTCCGCTTGCGTTAATTATCGGCGGTTATGCGGGATTTGCTTTTGCTGATAAAGATGACGATCACCTGTTCGAGATTTCTAAAAACATGGAAATTTTCGGAACACTTTTTCAGCAGCTCAACAAGCTGTATGTCGATGAGCCGAAACCGGGCGCGTTGATGAAAACAGGCATTGATGCAATGCTCGCGTCACTTGATCCGTACACGAATTATATTTCTGCTGAAGAAATTGAAGATTACCGCTACCAGACTTCCGGTGAATATGGCGGAATCGGTGCGCAGGTTCGGCAGATTGGTGATGACTTTTACATCACACAACCTTACGAAGGATTTGCCGCACAAAAAGCAGGATTAAAAGCAGGCGATTTGCTTCTTGAAATAAATGGAATTCCGTGCAAAGGAAAAACCTACGAAGAATTAGGCAAGCTGATGAAAGGAATTCCGAATACATCAGTAAAAATAAAAGTCGCGCGCGCTGAAGAGCCGAAACCTTTAGAGTTTAATCTCATCCGCGACGAAGTGAAAGTGAAAAATGTTCCGTACTACGCATTGCTCGAAAATAAAGTAGGCTACATCAAGCTCAGCGGATTTATGGATGGCGCTGCGAATGAAGTGCGCGAAGCATTGATGAATTTAAAACAACAAGGCGCAACTTCTATCGTGCTCGACGAGCGTGATAATCCTGGTGGACTTTTGCGCGAGGCTGTTGGCATTGTAAATCTGTTCGTTGATAAAGGTCAATTGGTTGTTGTAATGAAAGGCCGCGTGAAAGACTGGGACAAACAATACAAAACTGAAGCAACACCGGTTGATGTTCAGATTCCGGTAGTTGTAATGGTTAACGCATGGTCGGCATCCGCTTCTGAAATTGTTGCCGGCGCATTGCAGGATTTAGATCGCGCTGTAGTTGTTGGTCAGCGTTCTTTCGGAAAAGGTTTGGTACAACAAACACTTCCATTGACCTACGGTTCCATCTTCAAAGTAACCGTTGCAAAATATTACACGCCAAGCGGAAGATGCGTACAGTCGATCGATTATTCGCACCGCAATCCCGATGGCAGCCTTGCACGATTTAATGATTCGCTTGTTACTGCATTTAAAACAAAAAATGGTCGCACCGTTTGGGACGGACTCGGAGTAATTCCTGATTTGGAAGTTCCTGAACGCCGTTACAGCGTGCTTACCGATTCATTGATCTCGAAAAATATTTTGTTTCATTACGCAACCATTTATTCCAGCAAACATGCTTCGATTGACAAGTCGGAAAAGTTCAGGCTTACGGATGCGGAATATGACGAGTTTGTAGTATGGGCAAAAACGCAGGATTACAATTACACTTCCCGCGAAGAAAGAGACCTGCTCGATTATAAAAAGCATGCAGAGAAAAACAATTCATTCTCTATGGCATCACCTGAATACGATGCGTTGCTTAAAAAAGTGCAATCAGGAAAAAATGACGACTTCACACAATTCAAAACCGAGATCAAAGTATTGCTCGAAGCTGAAATTGCTTCCCGTTATTATTTTGAATCCGGCCGTGTTGCGGCTTCCTTAAAAGACGACCCGGATCTGAAGAAAGCAACAGAAATTTTGCTGGACCCGAAAGGCTGGAAAAGCATTCTTACTACAGTGGTAGTGAAAGAAAAGCCAAAACAGCGTGCCGACATTCAGCACAAAGGCGACTAAACTCTGTGTATCTCCATGCTTCAGCTTGGAGATACACAGAAAACTTTTGTTCCTGCACAATTTTTCTTCGGTCAGTTCGTTCCCCACGATGCTGTCAGCAATTCATTACTTTCGCATTACACACACCAGCTTACCAATTTGATTTTCGGGGAAAAATACCATCGCAGAATTTTCATTTTCGGCCTGTTCCTTATGGCTGCCTCGTTGTCGTTAGGAAAATTCCTGATCGGCGCTTCCCTTTTTACGCTTAGCTTCAATTGGCTCTTCGAAAGCAATCGCGCCGAGCCGATCTGGAAACATTACAAAGGCCGCTGGTCAACCTTCGGCATCAAATCATTTTTCCACGATCTCCTCGAAGAAAATTTCAAACCGAAGTGGCGCTTGTTCAAAGCACGTCCCGCCATCCCGATTGTGATGATGATCGTTGTTTTACATTTCATCGGCATTCTCTGGTCGCCCGATAAGCCTGCAGCGTGGAATGATCTGAAAATAAAATTGCCCTTGCTTATTGTTCCGCTGATCATCGGCACTACTCCGCCGCTCAGCAAAAAATTATTCGAGCTGCTGCTGGTGACGTTTGTGCTTGCTGTTTTTATCAGCTCGGCATATACCATCCTCGTTGCAAATGGAATTCTGCCGACAAAAAAAGTCATTCATAATTTGCGCGATGCTTCTGTTTTTGTTCCGTTGATCCGTCTTTCGCTTATGTGTGCGCTGAGTGTTTTTTTTCTTGGCCGCTGGATCGTGCGCGAAAAGAGAATGGTGTTGCGCGCCGTTGCTGTGATCCTTATCATTTGGTTTTTATGGTTCCTGCAGTACATGCAATCGCTTACCGGACTTGTCATTTTATTTGCCGGCGGATTTGTGCTCGTAGTGACTATGTTTTTCATTTACAGGAAAAGAAAACCAGCGTTCACACTCATTGGTATTTTTATCATCGGCGTTTGTGCTGCAGGATTTTTAGCCAACCGTTTTTACACGAATTATTTCACAATTCATCCTGTCGACATGCAGCACCTCGACGATAAAACGAAATACGGAAATGCATACGAGCACGATTTTAAATACCCGATGATTGAAAATGGAAATCGGGTGATGGTTTATTATTGCTGGTATGAATTGGATTCTGCATGGGACAGGCGCAGTAAAATTCCGTTCGAAGGAAAAGATGTAAATGGTGATTTGATTCGTTTTACGTTAATGCGTTATCTCTCTTCTACCAATACAAGAAAAGATGCGCATGCCATTCAACAGCTCAGCAAGGATGAAATTGTTGCGATCGAACACGGCGCAACAAATGAGCTGGATAAAGAACGCTCGCCGCTGGAAAGAAGAATGTACCAGGTCTGCTGGGAATTGTACCATTATTTTAACGGCGCAAGTCCGAGCGGAAATTCTGTAACGATGCGAATTGAATTTGCACAAACTGCCGGACGAACAATCAAACAGCATCCGTGGATCGGTGTCGGCACAGGCGGCCAGCAAAAATCATACGAAGCAGCTTACCATTTCTACGGCACCAAGCTCGAGCGCGAATATCAATGGATGCACGCGCACAACCAGTTTCTTTCGATTGCAGTTTGTCTTGGAATTCCTGCATTGCTTTATTTTATTTTTTCGTTGTGGTACGCCCCGCACAGGATGAAACGATGGAGAAGCTATCTCTATCTCGCATTTTTCCTCGTGCTCTGCATGTCCTTCTTCGACGACGACACGCTCGAAACAAGCCAGGGCGTAAACTTTTTCGCATTCTTCAATTCCCTCTTTTTATTCGCCATGCCCAGAGACAGCGCAATAAGAACAGAAGAAAACCAATGACTGGAAAATTCGAAACTCGAAAATTCCAAATTCCAAATAGAGAGGTAGTATTTGAAATGTATAATCGTCGACATCAATTTCTTCGCACAGATTAATTCTTCAATTACTTAATTTCCTATTTTCAAATTTCCATTTTCTATTTCAATTACCAATTTACCAGATTACCAGATTACTAAATCCCTTTAGTCGATGCACATCCTTGAAGTAAATACTGAGAAAACGTGGCGGGGAGGTGAACGGCAAACGTGGTACACTATCAAAGGATTTCGGGATGTCGCTCAGAAGGTGGATTTGCTTTGCCTCGAAGGATTTCCATTGGAAGAAAAAACAAAAGAGCTTAATATTCCCATTCATACTATAAAGTCAAAAGCAAAAGCATTCGCGTGGCTTGCACGGAATGGTTCGGCTTATGATATTATTCATGTGCAGACTGCGAATTCACAATTTCATGCGCTGCTTGCAAAACCCTTTCACGGTCGGCCTGTAGTTTATACACGCCGCGTTGATTTTGTTCCGAAAGGTTTTTTTACGAAGATGAAATACCGCATGACCGATAAGCTCATCGCGATTTCTACCCCGATAAAAGAAATCCTGGAAAAGATCGGCGTAAAAAACATTTCGGTTATTACAGATATCGTTGTTACGCGGCCGTTGAATAAAGACAGGGCACAATTTATATTGAGCGAAAAAAATATTGTAGCTGAAAAAATAATTGCAACCACTTCAGCGCTTGTGCAACATAAAGATCCGCTGACGATGGCTGCTGCAATTTATGAGCTGTCGAAAAAACGGAAGGATTTTGTTTTCCTTCATTTCGGTGAAGGAATTTTGAAAGATGTTCTCGAAGAAAAAATAAAAGAATACGGCATTGCTGATCACTACAAGCTAATGGGTTTTGTGGATCGTGTCGAAGATTTTTTTACGGTCTTCGATGCTTTTGTGATGAGCTCGGAGGAAGAAGGATTAGGAAGCAGTGTGCTGGATGCGTTTATGTATAAAGTTCCGGTAGTATCGACGAGCGCGGGCGGACTGAAAGAAATAATTGGTGATGCTGGCCTGGTGAGTGAAATCAAAGATGCAAAAGCGCTGGCTGAAAATCTCGATCGTATTTTATCAGATGATGCGCTGAGAAAATTGTTGGTGGAAAAAGCGTATGCGATTACAAGCACCAGGAATTCGCTTTCGAAAGTGACGGAAGAATACCTGAACGTGTTTAAGCAGACGCTCGCTGAAGCGTAAGCAGCTTTTTATATTTAAGATAAGTTGCTTTCGCTGAAATGCGCGAGATGACAAATCCATAATAGCCATCCAGGATTCCAAGCTTGATAAAATAATCTTTCAAAAATTTCGCGAAAGGTTTTACCAGCAGTTTTATTCCCGAAGATCTTTTTCCTTCTGCAAACATAGCTTTCGCTGCAATGGTGGTGAAATATTCCACTTGTTTGTAATGCTGTTCGATGGAATAAAAGCTGTAATGTAAAATATCTCCTTCGAGGTGAATTACTTTTGCATTCGCATCATTCATTTCATATTTATCATGCGGATTTGTCCCACCCCATTTTCCCTTGCGCGAATCCCACAAACGCAATTTCACATCCGGGTACCAGCCGCAATGACGAATCCATTTGCCACAATAATTCGTCAGGCGATTCATTTCGTATCCGTCAGTATTCCAATCCGCTTTTACTTTTTTGATTGAAGCGATTAATGTTGCATCCGGCGCTTCGTCTGCATCAAGAGAAAGTATATATGGATATTTGGCTTGTGTGATGGCGTAATTTTTCTGCTCAATATGTCCGTCAAATTTGTGTTGAATAAATCGCGCGCCTTTCTCAACGCAGATGGATGCTGTTTTATCCGTTGAAAAAGAATCGATCACAACAACATCATCTGCAATTTCACGCACCGCATCAAGGCAACGGGCGATGTTGCGCTCTTCGTTGAAGGTGATGATGACAACAGAAAGTTGGATCGGGTTCGGCATTCGATTGTAAAAATACTAGGAAAGATTGGAAGTAAATTGCTTTAACCCTCAAACGGTTTGCAAGCGCGCGTGCTTGTGCGCATCTTTTGGTGTAAAGTTTCAGCGCGTATTGTTTCGCTTTAGTTCTGAATCACATTTTTCGCTTCCTGGAATGTCTCAATGGCCGGCCCATGCGCAAAAGCGTTGTCCTTTATTAATTTATTCAGTTCCTTCTCGCTTATTGGAATTAAGTTTTCTTCCCTGGCAATTCTAAGCACCTCGTCAATACTTGTTTTTATGTTCTGAAAACTAGTAAATACACCAAAAGGGTAATGAAATTCAATAAAGCTCAGGCCGAAGTTTATTTCATATATTTTTGCTTGCCTCCAATTGTTTTTATACTTCTTATTTAGCTGGATAATTTTTTCAACATCAAACTTATTTTTTCTGATTTCAAAAGGTACAAAGGATAACTGAATGGTTATTTCGCTGAAATCAACCTGCCTTTTTAACTTGGTATTCCAGTTATAATAAATCCTGAAAAAATAATTTTTGTAAATGCCTCTATAACCCCAATAATTATCACGGTTCTCAATTTCAAAACCCATTTCTTTCAATGGAGAAAACCTCTTACTAAACAGGATAGTTTTATGTCGCCGTTTTCCATTTACGTTACTGACAATCAGATAACCCGTTATTATAAAATATAAACTTCCGCAAATAATCAGGTTAAGAAAACTATCCTGGTTTTTTATTTGTGAAAAAACAAACACAGGAAGCATAAGAACAGCAGGGAGAATTAAATTCAGCGTAAGATCACTGGCAGGCATGTATTTCGACCACCATTTTGCAAAGCTCCATGCGGGATTATAGCTTTTATTGTTCATTGAATCTGTTAATGCTTTTTATCATTGAGTGAGTTGACTGCTCCACTCCACTTTCGAAATCCTGAAAATATTCACAGGATTTTCCATGTAAATAGTTTCTTTCTCTTTACTCATGCCATTACCCATTGCAACTTTAGCAGAATTCACATTATCAATATGGATGGTCGAGATCAGCGAATCACGCAAATTATTTTCAAAGGCAAAATCCCTGCATTTTTTCGCAGCTTCAAGCGCATAACCTTTTTTCCTGTGCTGCGGCATGAGCGAATATCCGATTTCCATTTCTTCGATTCCATCAATCGTTTGAATCAATAATCCACACTGGCCAATAAATTCGTTTGTGTTTTTGTCAATAAGCGCATTTAATCCACCGAGATTATTTGCATAGCGATTAAATATCTTATCAAACCACATCCTGCATTTAACCGCAGGATCATCCGGAACTGACTTAGCGAAAAACATAAATTCCAGCGAAGACGGATCGCTGCAGAATTCCAACCAGCTTTCAAAATCGGATTCTTCCAGCTTTCGAAAACTGAGGCGTTCGCTTTGTTGGCCTTCGAGTAAAAATTTTGGTGAATTCATATGCTCAGTATTTCATTAATTAACTTTTTCACTTTAATAATCCCATTGGAACCGTTCAAACCAATCCGCCCTTTTTTTCTGCATGCCATGTTTTAAAATGATTTTTACTTGAACTAAGATAAATTTATACTAGACATCAACTAAAACGATATTGCACGATATTCATAGAATCTATTCTTCTTTAGGATATTCCGCGTCTGTAAAATTGAATTCCTCATGCTTTGTGAACCATCCAAGCTTTTTAACATCATCCTTTATTTGTTGCTCCTTTTCAAAATTAAAAGGCTTAATATCTTTAACTAATCCGATTTTAAATTGACTCATTTTTCTAGTGGTGGCAAGTACTATAATTTTTTTGCTTTTATAATTTGAATAAACACAAAAACTATCCACGGCGATTTCAAGTAAAATATTAACAACATGATTTTCCATTTCCGGAGTATAAAAGAAGAATACAATTCCTGTCCCTTCAAAATCACCGTAGCGTCTTGCAATATTTAGTCCCTGATTGTCTTTATATGAATCATAAAACTGAAAAAAACTGTCAGCAATCATCCGCCGATGAAATCTATCGAACGACAGTAATTCCTTTGCTAACTCTTCAGACTTCGGATTTATATTTGGTAAAACTTCCCTCTTTACAAGCTCATCAATAAAATAACTGTTCTTATCCTTTTTCTTTTTAAGCAAAACTGCTTTTTTTACTTTAAACTCTTGCCAGTGCCCGTCTAACTGAATAAACATCCCGTTGTACTTGGGAGATTTCATTGCCTCAGGAAAGCTCCTTCCTTTTTCCAAATAATGAGCTAATAAATCATGTTCCGTCCCAGACAAAATAATACTTTGCTTTTCCATAGGAACAAAATTTTCCTTAGAGTATTCATGAAACTGGGAGGCAGTCTTTAAAGGAAAATCTTCTTCCTCTCCAGGCATAATTGTTACTATTTTATTGAAAAACAGTTCTTCTCTTTTCGTTAGATATTCTATAAAATCTGGTATAGTATCTAATTCTTTAATTATTGTTTCGAAGGATTCCTTGTCAAAGAGTGAGATAAATTTTTCATCAATTGTTTCCTTGTTAAAAGGATAAAATTTTACACCCTCCCCTAAGTTCACTATAATTCTATGTACTTTGTTTATCCTCTCTTTTGGAAACATTTCCTCGTTTTTGTCCGGATGTTTGATATGAATATCCTTATTATTTGAGAACAATTTTCTTTCGGCACCATAAATTTGCCTGACTGCTTTATCAATTGTTCGTCTGAAGTATCTGGAATACTCCTCTTTGAATTCATAATTTTTTACAGAAATAAGTATTAATACAGTATCAAAAAGTATTAGTAAATCGCATATTTCATTTTTATCTCCGCGCTCATCTCTAGGGCTGGGATAGCACCAATGTTTCATAAATGAATTGAATGCAATTTCATTTACAAAAAATTCCCCTGCATTACCTTTGTCCGTTGAATTCATATTTTACACTCATAAATCTGACTCGTAGCATTTCCTCTCCTAACCTACCACTTCTACAGCACTACCACAAACAGCTTTTTATCAAGTTCCCCCTCACAAGCAATCAGTTTTTGTATGCTATAATCTGCGAAATCTGTGAAATCTGTGGCTACCTTTGCCCCAACACCATGTCAACCATCAAAACACTATTCCAAAAAATCCAGTCCGGCGACATGCTTTCTTTAGCACGCGGAATCACCATCGTGGAAAATAATCTCGATGGCGCTTCCGAACTTTTAGCATCGCTCGATCCGGAAAATGCGCCGCCCATTGTTGGAATTACAGGTCCGCCCGGCGCGGGAAAAAGCACGCTCATCAATTCACTCATCACACAACTTACCGCAGAAGGAAAAAAAGTCGCCATCATCGCAGTCGATCCAACTTCACCTTTTAATTTCGGATCATTGCTCGGCGACCGGTTGAGAATGTCGGAGCATTTTACGAATCCGAATGTTTTTATCCGTTCGCTGGCCACGCGTGGTTCGCTTGGCGGACTTTCTGCAAAAGCAATTGAAGTGAGTGATGTGGTGCGTGCGGCAGGATTTGATTTGGTAATTATTGAAACGGTCGGCGTTGGACAATCTGAAATTGAAATTGCAGGTATTGCAGATACAACAGTGCTCGTGCTCGTTCCCGAATCGGGTGATGAAGTGCAGGCGTTAAAATCCGGTGTGATGGAGATCGCGGATATTTATGTGGTGAACAAATCAGATCGCCCGGGTGCGAATACATTTCTTAAAAATCTGCAGGCGCTTTTGCATCAGCGTGAAGGTTCAGACTGGACCCCGCGTGTTGTAAAAACGGTTGCCACAAAATCGGAAGGTGCGAAAGAATTGTACGACGATATTCTTGCGCACCGGAAATTGGGGTTGACAAATTCAAGAAAAGAATTTCTTTACACAGAAAAAGCCTGGCGATTGATTCAACAGGAAAAAATGAAATCTGTTGATCGTGAAATGCTACATATAAAGATAAAGGATGCAGTTTCCACAGGAAAGTTCCAACTTTATCGCTTTGTGAACGAATTCATTGCGGGAAACACTTGATAATCCCGTTTTCCCGACTTATATTGCCTATGCATAGCTTATGAATTGTTTAATTATCGATGACGACGAAATTGCAAGACGCACTGTAAAGCATTGCGTTGAAAGGACCGACTTCCTACAGTTGTTCGGTTCGTGCGCGAGCGTGCCTGAAGCATTGAAAATTATTACAGAAAAAAAGATCGACCTCATTTTCCTTGATGTGGAAATGCCGGAAATGTCGGGCATCGATTTTCTTCGCACGTTCAAAGAAATTCCGCAGATCATTCTCATCACCGGCAAAAAAGAATACGCAGCAGAAGCATTCGATTATGACGTGACTGATTTTCTGCTCAAGCCTGTTGATTACCCGCGGTTTCTGAAAGCTGCAATGAAAGCGCAAGCCATTCATAACAGCATGCACGTCAACCATGAAAATGGTGAAGATTCGCTTTTCATCAAGAAAGATGGCAATCGTCTCGTGCGACTTCCTGCAACCGATATTCTCTGGATCGAAGCGCTGGCAGATTACGTTAACATTCACACTACCGATTCGCGTCATACAGTGCTTGCTACGATGAAATCGATTGAAGCAAAACTTCCGTCCAAAGATTTTATCCGCATTCACCGTTCATATATCGTTCGTCTAGACAAAGTTTCTGAGATCGAAGAAAATTCCGTTATTCTCTCAGGGAAAGTATTGCCTGTCAGTCGTTCACACAAAGAAGATCTTTTCAAACGACTAAAATTGTTGTAGAAATATAACTTGTATCAACAATGTCAATTACAAAACAACATTTGAAATTTATAGAGTGCCATTAAAATTTTAAAACCCCGTTTCGCTCATCCCTGCTATTTTGCTATTCGTCGGAAGTTCTTAGCTTCGCATCGTATTTCCTGAAATTTCTTGAAAATTATTTTCACTTTTGTACTTGTGAAAACAATGTAAGCCGGTTGGCGTGCAGTAGAAATGCAGGAACATGACAGAATCGGATTACAAAAATGTGCTGGTGAGTCAGAAGCGGGAGATGCAGATCGGAATGATCGTGGAGTTGCACCCGGTTTACAAGGATTTTAATTTTGGAAGGTACAGCGATGTTAAAATCGCAGAAATGTATAAAGTTTTAGTGCAGGACCATCAAGGAGGAAAGAATACGGAGGCGCAAACAAAAGTGTAGGGGTTATGCTGTTTTGTGCTTCCGGCAGAAGGGTGTTCGTTTCGACGAGCACCCTTTGAATTTTTTAGGAGAAGTGAGATATGAGATGTGAGACGTGAGACATGAGATATAAGACGTGAGATATAAGAATTAATTATTAGTAGGGGCGTGCCCGTGTAGGAACGCTTTTCCGCGTTTCCTACACGGTCGCGCTATCCGTTGCAAGTCCTCACACTTTTGTCAGACTGAGTAACGCGTTGCAAGTCCTCACACTTTTTGTCAGACTGAGTAACGAAGTGTATCGAAGGCTGACAAAAAGTGCTGGGGGCTTTTCACTACTATCGCTCACGCAAAAAAACTTTACATAACTTTCATTGAAATATTATTTGATACCATTCACATTTCCATGAAGGGGACGCGAGGCCTGCCTGCCGCCGTGCTTGCATGTGCTTCCGCAGGCAGGCATCGCATCTCTACAATAAACGATCGCAACATTCCCATTCCCTTATTTTCCAATTTCCCTATTTCCTTATTTCCTAATTACCCAATTTCCCTTTCCCTCCATAAAAGCGTAAATTCGGGTCTGCAAAATGGACAGACTCCTTCGCATATTCTTCACGCGATACTTTTTTCCTGAACGTATCTTGTTTCTTTCCGTCGCGGGGGGAATGACGATCGATGGATGGCTTACTGCTGTCTTCAAAGATCTTTCAACTGAAGTTTGTCTGCGAATCGCGTTAAGTATATTGGCGATTGCTGCTTTCTTTTTTACTTACACCAAAAAAGCTTCAAAGAAAAATGTAAGAGCCCTTGCCTTCGTCGCAATTGTAACGTTGCTTTCTTTCTCTGCCTACCTGAATATCACCCATCATTTCGATCATGATAATGCAGTTACGTTTGTAGGCGCTTACATTATCTGCAGCCTCTATTTCCTTTCCGTACGCGATCTTGTTATCTACCTGCTTTTTGGTTTCCTGCTTGCTTGTGTTGCCGCAACGCTTGTGGTTTTTCCGCAAATAACAATTCAACTCTTTTTATTCCGTCTTTTTCTCTGCGGACTGCTTGTGCTCGGCTTGTCGTATGCAACGCGGCAATTCCAGGAACACCTGCAAAAATTCAGCAGGAAAGTTGCCGAAGAAAATCGCTCGCTCAACGAAACAAAAATTGCGCTCGAACAACGTCTCACACACGATCATATTCTTGCGCTCGTTGCAAGTCGTGTAAATACGGCTGTAATTATCAGCGGACCTGATGATGTGATCGAATGGGTGAACCAGGGTTTTACCGAACTCACAGGTTATTCACTGGAGGAAACGGTCGGGAAAAAACCCGAATTTTTACGCGGACCTTTTACAGATGAAATTTCAGCGAAACGAATTGATGAGAAAAAAAAGCAGCTCGTCTCTTTCCACGATACCATTTTAAATTACCGGAAAGATGGCAAACCCATCTGGATGCAAATGCACGTCACGCCGATCCTTGATGAAAATGGGAAGCCGGAAAGATTCATTGCTATACAGGAAGATATTTCAGAGATCAAAGAGACAGAAAAAGAATTACGAAGAAGCCGCGAATTATTAAAAACCGCGCAACGCCAGGCAAAAATCGGATCGTGGGAATGGAATGATAAAGCATCACTCGTTCATGGCTCCGATGAAATGATCCGCATGCTGGGAATTGATGATGCGCAAAGCGAAGAACATCCCGGAAAAGGAAAAGCAGTGCCGCTGCAATTTATCTGGGATCGTGTTCACCCGGGCGATTTAAGTGTGGTGAAAAAATCTATTGAAAATGGTTTACGCAGAAATTCTCCATTTGAAATTGATTTTCGATTGGTAATAAATGGTGCGGTAAAATATGTTTATCTCACCGGGCAGGCAGTAAGTCTCCGCCACGACAGAACGGAAATGCTCGTTGGTACAATCCAGGATATTACCGAACGCAAGCGGATCGAAAATGAAATGCGTATTGCAGAAAAACAATACCGAAGCCTGTTCGAACATTCGCAGCACATGATCTGCATTCACGATCTGCAGGGAAATATTATGAGTATCAATCCCGCAGGCGCACATGCTGTCGGTTTTGAACCGGAAGAAATTATCGGCAAAAGCATCAAAACATTTTTCTGGCTCAACAGCCCGGATGAGTATGAAAAATACTTGCAGTCGATCAATCACAACGGGCAAGCGCAGGGATTGTTACGACTGAGCATGCGCGATAGTACAACAACATATTGGCTTTACAATAATATCCTGCTCGCCGACCTCGAAGGAAATCCATATGTGCTCAGCAGCAATGTGGAGATCACCGGCAGGTATGAGATGGAAAAAGAATTGCGTCGCGCGAAAAAGCTGGCGGAAGAAGCGCTGGTCATGAAAGATCGTTTTGTTACAAACATCAGTCATGAATTGCGTACACCAATGAATGCGATCATCGGCTTCAGCGATCTGCTCCTGAAAACAAATATGAATGAAGAGCAGCGTGAATACCTGCAGGCGATTCATATTGCAGGAGACAATCTTACTTCGATGATCAATGATGTGCTCGACCTTGCAAAGATCGAAGCAGGGAAAATTGAGTTCGAAGCAAAACCGTTTATGGTTCGCAATGTAATGTCGAACACCCACCGGCTGCTTTCACAGAATGCAACACAATCCAAACTTTCTTTCGAATGGAAATGTGATCCGGAAGTTCCATCCTATGTGCTGGGCGATGAATTGCGATTGACACAAATCCTGATCAACCTTGTTGGTAATGCAGTAAAGTTTACCGAAAAAGGTTTCGTGCATTTTTCCTGCATAATTAAAAATGAAACGGATGAAAGTCTCGATCTTGAATTTACCGTTGAAGATTCAGGAATAGGAATTGCTTCCGAAAAACTAAATGTCATTTTTGATCCGTTCATCCAGGGAAGCGCTGAGTCGACAAGAAAATTCGGTGGCACAGGATTAGGCTTAAGCATCGTGCGTGATCTCGTCGAGCTGCAGGGCGGAACTGTTGCAGTGAAAAGTGCAGAAGGAATCGGGTCTGCATTTACGGTTGTGCTGCCAATGAAAAAAGTGAGCGTTGAAATTATCGAGCAGGTTGAAAAAGCGTTGGAGCCTGTTGATGCGCCTGGAAATGTTCATGTGCTGCTTGTAGAAGATCAACCGCTCAACCAGCAGCTCGCGAAAAAATTAATTTCAGATTTCGGCTTTACAGCAGAAACTGCTTTCAATGGAAAAGCTGCTGTAGAATTATTGCGCACCGAAACTTTCGACATCGTCCTGATGGATTTGCAAATGCCGGAGATGGATGGATACGATGCCACAAAAATAATCCGTGAAAAGCTTTTTCTTGATATTCCGGTCATCGCACTTACCGCCCACTCTTCCGCCGGCGAACGTGAAAAATGTTTTGCCCTTGGAATGAATGATTACCTGGTAAAACCTTTTCGCGCACAGGAATTGTATTTTAAAATTGTAAGCGCGGTACGGAAAAAAGTTTCAGGAAATATTCCAGCAGAAGAAAGTCCATCAAGCGAAAATCCTTTACAAGCACTTGCAGGAGGCGATGCTAAATTTGAAAAAGAAATGCTCGAGCTGATGCTTAAATCCATCCCGGAAGATTTTTCATTGATCGAAGATGCAATCGCAGCAAATGAAACTCCGAAAATTAAAGCAACAGCACACCGGTTAAAATCATCCATTGCTTTATTGGGACAAAAAGAGCTCGCACAAAAATTAGAAGAGCTCGATAAAATTTCACCAGCAGAGCTTGCTGAAAAAGCTGCATTCATAACAAATGAAAAGCAGGGATTAATTGAAGTGATAAAAGAAAGATTGAAAGGTATGGAAGCTGTTTAGTTTCCACCTTCCCTGATCAGCTCAATAAACCCGGATTGGGCAGTCCACATATTATTCAGATCAGCAATATGGAGGACGTAATAATAAACTCCATCCACAACCGGCTTTCCATTCCCCATATACGTTCCATTCCACGATCCTGCAAGACCTGACCATTCATAAACCAATACGCCCCACCGATCATAAATTTCTATTTCCAGGTCTTTTGCATACGGCATGTAAATAGAGAATACATCATTCGTTCCATCCGCATTCGGTGTGAATACATTCGGAACCTGCGGAGAACAATCTTCTGTGTAAACTGTTACAGTTGAGGGCTGACTTTTACAAATGCTGTCGTTCGTTAGCATGTAATACGTGGTGGTAGATTGTAATCCGCTTATTTGGAAAACGGGTCCTGTTGCAAGCAGATTTCCTCCCGGCGCATTGTACCACATAATAGTCGGCGCACCTGAAGCTGTTAACGTGATAAGTGTTCCGGTACACACCGTTGTGTCTTGCGCAAATGGTGCTGTGAGCAAATTCGGAGTGAAATTTACCTGAAAAGAATCGCGCGCAATACAGCTGCCACTATCTGCTGTTGTAAGATAATACATCCCGTCAGTAAAAACATAAATTGTTGTATCGGTGCTGCCACCAGGAAGCCAATTGTAATTTGCCATTCCTGCATTCGCACCAAGCAGAACAGAATCGCCTTCGCAAATTGTTGTAGCTGATAATGGTGTGATGTTTGCGCTTACTGAAGTTGGTACAATTGTAATGGAAACGGTTGTTGCAATATTACACGCGAGCACTGTGCAGCTGTAAACACCGGGAGAAGTAATAGTTTGCGTGAGTGAAGTTCCGCTTAATGGTGGCAACCAGGTGAATGAACTTCCGCTTGAAGCTGTGAGCGAAATTACAATTGTATCACCCGGGCATAAAATTCCGGAGGGTGATGCTTGTATCGAAGGCGTATTGTATTGCTGGATAAGAACCGAATTGGAAAGCAGCGTGCAGCTGTCAGCGGTTGTTTCAATACAAGAATACGTCCCCGGCGAGTTGACATAAATTGTATTTCCATTTCCCGGGATCGCGCCATTCGGACCCTGCCATGCAAAAGTTCCATTGCCGGAAACTGTAAGCTGCACAGAATCGCCGGGACAAATTAATCCGTCAACAGGATTCATCAGGATGAGCGGCTGCGGTGTGTAATTAACGCTGGTCGTCGCCATGGCTGCACTTACTGCCGTGCAACCAAATGAATTTGTTACTGTATTAGATCCGGTCACATAATAATTTCCCGGAGTATAAACTACGATCGAATCATTTAGCGAACCGGTGCTCCAGAGATATGTTGAACCTCCACTGACAACCAGTATTGCACTATCCCCCGGACAAATCAAAACGGGAGGTGTGATCGTAAGTGTAAGTGAACCCGGTGGCGGTGCAGGAAGAACAATAAAATAATAATTATGCGTTCCGATGGTTGTATCATTTCCGCAAGCGCTTGTTCGGATAATTGTTTCGGTGATCGTATACCAGCCGGTTGTTGAAACAGAAACATAAGTGAGTGCGAAACTCGTGTTACAATCGGAAGTAGGAAAAATAGTTGCACCACTGGTCGTAGGAGTGATCGTCCATAAAACTTGTGTTAAGCCATCGATACATTCATAATTGGCTGTTGGATTTCCCAGCGAATCATAAGGAAACATCGTAACCATCACATTTTCGCAAGTGGTTATCGTATCATTAAAATCAGTGTCCTCCAAACAGATCATTGCAGGATCAATCGGTAGCAAAGGATGATCAAGCGTTACAATAACATTATTTGCAACTGAACAACCGTTTGAATCCGTTACAATAAAAACGTACGTGCCTGAACTGTCCACCCAAACACTCGGGTTCGGATTTGTCAGCGGATAAAATGCAGGTCCCTGCCAATACACCGAGCTGCTTCCGTAATTACCACCGGTAAGCAATACAGAATCTGCACACACCACAATATCCTGCGGATTTGAAGCATTGGTATTGATCACCACATTATCGCTGATGGTTGGCATCGGAGGATTCGGATGAATTTCTACATAGATCGTATCCTCGCTTGTATAACATCCATCAACTGTGGTGATCTCCACAGAATAAAATCCGCTCGATGAAACTGTAGTGAATTGCCCCGTGCTGTTGTTCGACCAGAGATAAGTGAAATCCGGTCCCGTGCCACTGCTTGGTGGTCCGTAAAAAGAAGTGTTGGTGCTTGCAAAAAGCATTCCCTGCTGACAAAATCCGATTGTATCATCACCGCACAAAAAATCAAGTCCCGTATATAAATTAATACACGTTCCGACAAAATCAGTTTGGCAACCTGATCCGGGCCGATTATAAAAATCATAAGGCGGTCGTGCAGGATCAATCGGGTTGCCGACGAAAATATCTGAATTACCGGCGGAAGGTGCCGTTGCATAACTTCCGTAATTAGGATCGGAGCAATTTTGTCCCTGCGGCACGAGACTGTCGGTTGATGCAATCGAATAAGCAGTGAACATTGGATAACCATAAAAGGCCGGGCTCGTTGTGGTGACAAGCGAAAAATTATAAGAGCCTGCCATGTGCGGATTCCCGGAAGGATCAACAGCAATTCCATTACATAATTGGTCTTGTTTTCCTCCCAGCTGCCGCGACATGATCCACGTGCCTGCAGCAGAATATTTTCCTTCAAAAATATCCCAGTAACCACTGCTGTTAAAAATACCGGTCCCGTAACGTGCGCTATACGTATCGAAAGTGCATTTGAAATTCCCTGCAATAAAAACGTCTGCGCCATTGCTGGAAACGCTTCTTACAGTCAATGGCGAATCAGAACTTTCTGCAACGCTCCATGTTAAACCACCTGCAGCATCATACTTTGCAATAAAAATTCTGTTCGTATATGTTGCGCTCAATGTTGTTGTTGTTGCGCCGTAAAAAGTAATTGTTCCCTGGAAATCACCAACGAGATAAATTCCACCTGCATTATCACATGTAATTGAATTTCCAAAATTTACTGCGCCACCACCAATCTTCCTGAACCATTGTTCTGATCCTGCTGAATTATATTTTACAACAAAAACAGCATTGAGCATATTGTTTGTATGCTGAACGTCAAAAGTGATCGTATCGGAAAATTGTCCAGTGACATAAATATTTCCAGCCGCATCACAATCAACATCAATACCACGATCATTCTGCGGTGCTGATCCTTGTTCTGTCCAGAGAAAATTTCCATTGCCATCCAGCTTTGTGGTAAACACATCTGTGCTTCCATTCATGCTGTTCAACGATGTGCTGCCGAATGAAGCATTGCCTGCAAATTCTCCTGTAACAATTACATTACCTGAAGCATCAACAGTAATTCCATTCCCGATATCCGCACCGCTACCGCCTGCACTTTTTGCCCACTGGCAAACTCCTGCACTATTATATTTTGCAATAAAAACATCCTGCGCACCAACAGCAGTAATTGTACTCGGGCCGAAGGTAGCAGAGCCATAAAAAAAACCGGTAACGTAGCTGTTGCCGGAAGCATCTGTTTTAATTGAAAGTGCGCGGTCTGAATTTGCGCCGCCTGCTTTTACTGCCCACATGTATAATCCGTTCGTTCCTAATTTGGCGAGGAACATATCGTCAACGCCTGATGAGCTTAATGTAATGGAACCGAATGATGCTGTGGAAGTAAAATAACCTGTGACATACGTATTGCCGGCAGCATCAACCGAAACATCCATTCCCTGGTCGATGGTTGGACCACCCGCACTTTGCATCCAATAGGTTTGCGCGACTGATTCCTGCTGTAAAAGCAAAAAACATGCAAGCAGAAATAAAATTCGCCTGGTAAAATTATACATGAAGTGCGTTTATGCCATAGGAAAGATAGTCAATCCATTGGCTTAACGCAATTCTATGATGATATGATTTTTCTAATTCTTACGCGCCCAGTTTTACTTTTCTTTTCCGCTGATGATCTCTTCATTCGTTGGAAAAACAACTGTGGCTCTTTCTGAACTCGGGCGTGCCCAAATTTTACTTACGCCGGTTGATTTAGCACAGAAGGATGAAATTTCTTCGCCTGGAGCAATATCATCTTTAGAACCGATCGTCCATTTGCCATTCGATTGTTCGAAGGCGTATTTCAAATCCATTTTCACGGTGCAATCATTTCTCCAGCGCATCTCCACACATTCAGGATCAGTTTTATCGTACTGACCCTTTGTTTGTAAAGTGATGGTAAAACAATCTTCGTACTTACTTACTTTTTTTCCGCCCTGGAAAAAAGCAGTGCTCATTACTAAGAGGCTTAAAGCAAAAACAAAAATTCCTGCGGTTTTCATAGTTCACGTATTAAGGGTTGACTTTTTTCAATGGATAGTTTCTTAAAACCTTCCGATTTAAAAACAGTCAACAAGTTTTATTCCTTTTTACGTTACTCCTGGAAATAAATTCGTTTTACTCGACGGCTGACATTAGTTAGCACTTCGTATGCAATAGTTCCCATATCGTTTGCAAGCTCCGTAATCGGGTGATCGGCTCCGAAAACAATAACTTCATCACCTTCTGCGCAATTAATTCCACTAATATCCAGCATACACATATCCATACACACATTTCCAACTATTGAAACCGGCTTGCCGTTGATAAACATTTTACCTGCACCGTTGCTTAGCTTGCGGCTTAGTCCATCAGCATAACCGATCGGAACGGTGGCAATTTTCATATTATCGTTTGCAATTCCTTTCCTGCTGTAGCCGATTGTTTCTCCTTTGGGAACATTTTTAATTTGAGAAATTGTCGTTTTAAGCGTGCTTACATTTTTTAAATTTTTCTGCTCGTCTTCTGTTGCAGCTATTCCATATAAACCGATTCCGAGTCGAACCATATCAAATTGCGCATCAGGAAAACGGAGAATGCCCGCTGAATTTAAAATGTGTCTATGAATTGGATAAGTAAAATGCAAACGCAATTCATCACTCATTGCTGTGAATAATTTTACCTGGCGTCGTGTAAAATCATCGTGTTCGGCTTCGTCACTTGCGGCGAGATGAGAAAAAACAGAACGAATGACTAAGTCGCGGCTATTGCTTAGTCGCACGATGAGCTCGTTCAAATCTTCTTCAGCAAAACCAAGTCGACGCATGCCGGTATCGAATTTTACATGCACGGCGACAGGTGGTTGTTCGGCATGACGAATACGATAACGTTTTGCAGCTTCATCAAATAATTGCAGTACACGGAAAGAAAAAACTTCCGGCTCAAGATTATAACGGATCATTGCATCGTAGCTCTGCTCTTCGGGATTCATCACCATGATTGGTGTGACGATTCCTGCTTTACGCAATTCGATTCCTTCATCAGCATAAGCTACTGCGAGATAATCTACGCGATGAAACTGCAGCACGTTGGCAATTTCAAAGCTTCCGCTGCCATAGGAAAAAGCTTTTACCATCGCCATCAGCTTCGTACCCGGATTTAATCTTGATTTGATGAAGTTCAAATTATGCACTAACGCATTCAGGTCAATTTCAAGAACTGTTTCATGCGCTTTTTGCTGTATAATTTTACTGATCGCTTCAAATTCGAAAATGCGTGCACCTTTCAGAAGAATAGTTTCATTATGAAATAAACCGTTGTGATAATCTGCAAGAAAATCAGCGGTGGAAGGATAAAATGTTTTTTCCATTTCACCGAAAACATGCTCCATTCTCGAAACCGCTTCACCGATGCCGATCATGCGATTGACACGTTTGCCTTTGATAAGCTGTGCAACTTCGGCGTACAATTCTTTTTCCTCTTTTCCGCTTTGAAGAATATCGGAAAGAATTAAAGTGCGTTTTGGATATTGCTGTTGCTGGTTCAGGAAATCAAGCGCAACAGATAATGATCCCAAATCGGAATTGTAGCTATCGTTGATCACCGAACAATTATTGACGCCTTCTTTTAATTCAAGCCGCATCGCAACCGGGATCAGCTGCTGCATGCGCGATGAAATGGATTCGCTGCTGATTCCTAAATGTAAAAGCACAGTCCAGCAATGAATCGCATTTTCAACAGACGCATCATCAATAAAAGGAATGCGAATGGAAGAAAATTGATTATTGAAAATTCCCTGGATAATGGTTTCGGTTTTTTCCTTTGTGATGCGCGCAATCTGCAGATCAGCTTTCGATTTGCGCGACCAGGAAATGAGTGCACTGCTGCCCGCTTCTTCTTTCACCTTCGAATAAAGTGCAGGTTCATCTTTGCAGCACACAATGATTGAAGCGCCTTTCAGCAATTTTATTTTCTCAGCTAATTTCTGATCCTTGCCCGAAAAATTTTCATCGTGCGCCGTTCCGATATTCGTCAGCACTGCAATATCGGGTCTGAGAATGGGTTGCAACTTTTCCATTTCACCAAGACGTGAAATTCCTGCTTCGAAAATGGCGAGGGTATGCGACGCTTCCATTTGCCATACCGAAAGTGGCACACCTACTTGTGAGTTATAACTTTTCGGACTCCTAACAATAGAAAAATCATCGCGCAATAATTGCCAGAGCCATTCTTTGACGATCGTTTTTCCATTGCTGCCGGTAATGGCAATAACAGGATACGTGTATTGCTTGCGGTGATGAGCAGCAAGCTGTTGTAAAGCATCAAGTGTGTTTGAAACAACAAGAAAATTCGCTTCCGGAAAATCTATCTCAGCATTCGGCGGCAAATCATTCACCACAAAATTCCGGATTCCTTTTGTGTAGATCGAAGGAAGAAATTCATGCGCATCATGCCGCTCACCTTTGATCGCAAAAAACAAAACGCCTTCCGTGTGGGTGAGGTTACGGCTATCAATCAGCAACGACTTCACCGGACCATCATTGCTGATGAGAGCCTGTGTAGCGCGGAGGATGCGGGCTGTATCGGAGATGGTGTAGGTCAATGGATGTTGAGGAATGAAGTTACTTGTTAAGCAGCGTCAAAGGTAAAGATAAAGGTTGTGGAGAGAGGAAGATCAGCGGTTGATTTTCGCAATTGCATCCAGCTGCAGATTAATTATTGCCTTGTGAAGAGAGAACAGGTCGCCCCTACAGGGCTTTTTATCGGTAAGGATTACTTTGGTTATAGACAGGTCGCACCTACGGCGCTGAAAAAAATCTCACGAGGAAATGGTCTCTTACTTCAAGTGTGAAAAGTTTCTGCAAATTTTCAATGCAATATTCCACGGCTGTAAAAGCCATTTTCTATTTGACCATTTGTGACATTTGTATGTAACAAATTGTATGTCCAGGATATTTCTTCTATCATTGATAAGTTGGATTTCTTTAACTTACAGAAATGTAAGTCCTATTTAATTAGCGCCGTAGGTGCGCTCCTGTCTATATAACCAACCCAACAACAATCCTTAAAGCCCTGTAGGGGCGACCTGTTCTCCCTCGGCTCCAAACAATCTCCCTACCAGGAAACGTTCACAGCAAAAATCCGCTCGAAGTTGATAAGCTCCACCACTACTCAATCCATTCAAACAAATATTTCTCATCATATTCAACACCCGATTCCTTCAACAGCTGCAGATACTCCTCTTTGAAAGTCTTCTTCGCATGATGTTCCTTCTGCGTATTTACATAATTCGCAACAACACTGATACGATCGTGTGAATGTGAAAATGCGCCGAATCCTTCCTGCCATGAAAACTGTCCCTGGATCCATTTATTATCATTGATAAATTTGGAAACACCCGCTTTCATATCGCGGGTGAGATCTGAAATACTTATTGTTGGCCTCATCCCAACAAAAACATGGGTGTGATCGGGCATGCAATAAATCGCAATTAATTTTTGCCCTCGCTTTGTTACAATTCCGGTAATGTATTTTTGAACTTCTTCGCGATGTTTTTCAGCAATTAAGTTCGCGCGATTTTTCACTACGAAAACAATGTGAATGTAAAGTTGAGTATAAGTATTAGCCATAAGATATTACTAAGGGAGAGTGAATAATTCAATAAAGTATGCGATCAATAATATGAAAATTATCGCAGACAATTAATGAATTGATTCCACTGGATAGATCTAATTTACTCCCCCGCTTCCTTCTCCATCGCCTCATAAAAACAATCGCGGCACAAGGCTTCGTAACTGTCTTTTTCACCAAGCAAAACCAAATCACTTCCACCGGTAATCCGATGCGAATAATTAGCAAGGTTTCCGCAACGCATGCAGATGGCGTGAACTTTTGTGACATATTCTGCTGTTGCGAGCAGCGCTGGAATTGGCCCGAATGGATTTCCTTTGAAGTCCATGTCCAGACCCGCTACAATTACGCGGATTCCTGAATCTGCCAGCTGGTTGCAGACTTGTACGAGTCCCATGTCGAAAAACTGCGCTTCGTCGATGCCGATTACATCCATTCCTGTGGCCAGCAATTGGATATTTGAAGATGACGGAACAGGTGTGGAATGGATTTCCGTAGCGTCATGAGAAACGACTTTCACCTCGTCGTAGCGTGTATCGATGGCGGGCTTGAAAATTTCGACTTTCAGCCTGGCGATCTTGGCCCTGCGCAGGCGACGGATCAGCTCTTCGGTCTTACCAGAAAACATTGAGCCGCAAACGACTTCGATGCAGCCGCGACGCTTATGGGAATGAAGAGTATTTTCGAGAAACATAAGATTTTTCTGTAGGATCAGCAGCCTTAAAACGTATCTTTGAAAGAGCTTTTTCAGCTACGGCAAAGCTATCAAAAAAGCGGTTTTAGATTACGATTATGGCAGGTATTAAGGAAACAAAAGATTCGCTTCATAAAGAATTACTCGAATTGTATAAGCGATTGACCGCCGTAAAGCCGGAAGAGATTTTTTCAGGTAATTCAACTAAAACACAGCTGCAGGACTTTGCAGTGCTTGCTTCCTCGCTTTCCCAAAAAACCGAAGCGCTTGCTTACCTGTCTTCCGTTGAAGAAGAGAAACCGCAAGTAGTAATTGCTCCTCCTGTTCCCGAAATTAAAACACCGGAAGTTGTCGTTCCTGAAATTACACCTGTAGTTGAACCTATTGTTCCAACTGTTCCGGTTCCTCAAATTATTATTCCTGAAATTGTTGCTGTTGTTGAAAAAACAACGCTGCCCATTTCTTCACTTGAGAACAAGCAACCTGAACCTGCTCCGAAGAAAATTTTCCCTGATGTGAAATCTTTTATCGGGCTGAACGAAAAGCTGATGTTTATTCGCAGCCTTTTTAAGGGTGAAGGAACAGACTATGAAAATGCAATTGCCCAGGTAAATAACTGTGCTTCGTATTCTGAAGCTGAAGCTGTTTTACAAAATTTTTCTTCCACTTATAAATGGACACAGGACGCTGAGCCTGTCCAAATATTTTATTCTATAGTTAAGCGCCGTTTCGCATAAAATATGACAGCCCGGAATTTTTTATTTTTTAGTTTTTGGATTTTATCCGCCTCTGCCGATGCGCAGGATCGCGGCTACGCAAAAAAAATTATTGATACGCTCGCATCGCCTTCTATGCACGGACGTGGTTACGTTGCAAATGGCGACAAAATCGCAGCGAATTATATAGCGGATCAATACAAGTCTTTCGGGATGCTTTCTTTTAATCTTACCGGAACATTTTTTCAGCAATTTAATTTTCCTGTCAATACATTTCCCGGCAAAGTTGAAATGACATTCACGTTCGCTGATGGAAAAAAAGAAGTTTGTCAGCCCGGCCAGCAATTTCTTGTACACAGCGATGCGCCTTGTGTAAAAGGTCATTATAAAGTTGTGGTGCTCGATTCTGCAGTAGTTTATAATGCTGCAAAACTTTCGGATTTCAAAAAGCTGAATCTTAGAAAAATATTTTTGCTCGTTGATACCATCGGCGTTCGTACACTGAGTGAGCTTGCTTTATTAAGCAATTACATAAAATATCCCACTGGCGTTAAAGGAATTCTTGTTCCTGTAAAACCAAATCCGATGACAGGAGATTGTTCCAAACTTACACCGTGGGATTTTTCTCAATTTCAATCGACCGTTCCGGTTATACAAATTGCATACACGTATAAAGCAGCAACAGAAATTGATGTTTCTATCGGCGCAAAATTTTTTAAGAATTATTCTTCCCAGAATGTTGTAGGCTACATTCCCGGGAAGATCAACGCGGATTCTTTTATTGTTTTCACCGCGCATTATGATCATCTCGGACAAATGGGAAAGACTGTTTATTTTCCCGGCGCAAATGATAATGCAAGTGGTATTGCAATGCTGCTGAGCTTAGCACGTTATTATTCATTACCGGAAAATAAACCGAATTGTTCTATCGTATTCATCGCGTTCAGTGGCGAAGAAGTCGGATTGCTTGGATCGCAATATTATATTCAGCATCCGCTTTTCCCGATCCGCAGAATTAAATTCCTGACAAACATGGATATTCTCGGAACAGGCGACGAAGGAATTACCGTAGTAAACGCAACCGTTTTCGAAAAACAATTTAAAAAGCTGCAATACTTTAATACCGAAGGAAAATATCTTCCGCAGTTAAAGCCGAGAGGAAAAGCTGCAATAAGCGATCATTATTTTTTCACCGAATTAAATGTTCCGTCATTTTACATTTATACATTAGGCGGAATAAAAGCCTATCACGATACATGTGACCGGAGAGAAACATTGCCGCTTACAAAATTCGAAGAGCTGTTTTCATTGCTCCGTGATTTTACAAATTGGGTGGACGGAAAGTAATTTGATTTTGATTCTAAATTGTAAATGCTACCAATTAAATGCAGAGAAGCAGGATCGTAGCCCGAGTATTAGGCATACTACTAATCATTTCCTTCATGTGCATTTTTTGGGAAGGCGAAAAATTTGGTGTTCCTAACCTTTTGGTTATTCTCTTTACTTCTGCTTCGCCTCCTTTTACAGGTTTAGTTTATTTCGCTGCTATTTCGACAATTATGGTTTTCATATTCATTGAAAAACTATCGGCGAAAAATTTACTTTTCATTATCATTTCAATGTTGGTTCTGATTTCACAACAATTATTCTATAAGCAAGAAGTACTTTCAAGTATTCAAAGATCAAGCTTCTCTGAATTAACATTCGTCATATTTTGGGTAATTTCGATTCTGTTTCTATTTGCGATATTATTCACTTTCAAAATTCATACGCGACTTAAAAACCAAGGATAATTCAAGATCCCCCAATGCCAAAGCTCTACCTCGTCCCCACCCCGATTGGAAATCTTGAAGACATGACGCTTCGTGCGATTCGTATTCTTAAAGAGTGCGATTTAATTCTTGCGGAAGATACACGGGTAACATCCAAATTGCTTCAGCATTACGAAATAAAAAAACCTGTTCACGCACATCACCAGCATAACGAACATCGCACAGTAACCTTTATCGCAGAAAGAATTGAATCGGGAGAAACCGTTGCCTTAGTTACAGATGCAGGCACGCCGGGAATTTCAGATCCTGGTTTTTTGCTTGTGCGCGAATGTTTGAAATTAGGGCTCGAAGTAGAATGTTTACCGGGCGCAACAGCTTTTGTTCCTGCGCTGGTGCAATCAGGTTTGCCTTGTGATGCTTTTGTGTTTGTCGGATTCCTTCCGCAGAAAAAAGGACGACAAACAAAATTAAAATCGCTTGCAGAAGAAACACGTACGATGGTTTTTTATGAATCGCCGCATCGTTTGCTAAAAGCGCTGGAAGAATTCAAAGAACATTTCGGGGCAGAAAGAAAAGTTTCTGTGTCAAGAGAGCTGACAAAAATGTTTGAAGAAACTTTCCGTGGAACTGTGGAAGAAACTTCGAAACATTTTTCCGCGAAAACCATAAAGGGTGAAATCGTTATAGTGCTGGAAGGAAAACCGGAAGAATAATTTTCCAATGAAAAAGCAAGCTGCACCGGCAAAAATTTCTAGAGCGCCGATTTACCTCGAAGGATTTCGTCCTTTGATCATTATTTCCGTTCTAGCTTTTCTTGTTTACCTGCCAACACTTTGGTTTGATTTTTCTCCGTTGGATGAGCGCTGGGTGATTTTGCAAAACCAGGAGCTGATGAGCGATCTGAATCGTTTACCCGAATTGTTTTCGCAATCCACACTCGGCATGTATTACCGCCCGATGTGGACAAGCTCTTTTATGATCGATATGGTAATAGGAAAAGGTTCGCCGGGATTTTTTCATTTTACAAATATCCTGCTTCATATTGCGTGCTCAGTTTTACTTTTTAAATTTTTGATTCAATTGCGACTTTCAACCGGCGTAGCATTTTTTGCAGCATTGATTTTCGCAGTTCACCCGATCAATGTTCATGCGGTGACGTGGATTCCCGGAAGAAACGATACATTGCTTTGCTTATTTACATTGCTGTCGTGTTACCTGCTTGTGAATTATTTCACTTCTAAAAAAATTATTTATTCAGCACTACATCTTTTTACGTTTTGCCTTGCCTTGTTTTCTAAAGAGAATGCCATTGTTTTGCCTTTCGTTTATTTTTCGCTCTCGTATTTATTCCGGGATGAGAAAAGCAAAAAACAAATTTTACGCCTTCTGCTTTCATGGTTAATTATTGGAATTGCCTGGTTCAGTCTTCGCGCACATTTCATCGGCTATCTTCCGCCCGTTTCAAAAGGTTCATTATGGGAAAATCTCGTGCAATCTGTTTCCGCAATCCTATTGTATGCCGGAAAGATCTTGCTGCCCGTTCAGCAATCTGTCATGCCGGTTTTGAAAGACATTTCTTTAATCCTTCCGGTTATTCTTACAGTTGCATTGATCTTACTAACGTTCCGCGTTGGAGTAAAAAATAAAAAGCTGGCCTTCTTCGGACTGGGATGGTTTTTTATTTTTATTATGATTCCGGTTTGGGTTGGCGCGACAAACAGCAATGGTGAACATTATGAACATCGCATTTATACTTCGCTGATCGGGATGCTGATCTTTCTTTCACAGCTGAAAGTCCGCATTAAACCACTTTTAGCACAGCGACTCGCTTTCGTTTTGATCATTTTATTTTCAGCAAGAACAATTGCACGATCTACTATTTACAAAGATCAATTTACATTCCTGGAAGCAGCAACGCGTGAAGCTCCATCAATTGCATTTTTTCATGATATGCTTGGATATAAATATTTCGAGCAGCAAGAATATCCAACTGCGCTCGGCTGTTTTAATGAGGCGATACGTCTAAGGCCCGGCAAAGCGGAGTTTTATAACAACCGCGGA
Source organism: Bacteroidota bacterium (assembly GCA_031412295.1). Taxonomy (GTDB): domain Bacteria; phylum Bacteroidota; class Bacteroidia; order Palsa-965; family Palsa-965. The sequence continues at coordinate 4,625 of JANOCU010000015.1, read as the reverse complement.
AATGTATATTATGCAATGAAAAATTATGCGCTTGCATTAGCCGATTTTAATAAAGGCATTGAAGACAGTCTTGGTTTACCTGTGAAGCTGGTTAACAGGAGCATGACTAATTTTTATCTTGGCAATCATACAGAAGCATTGCGTGATATTGAGCAGGCTCAAAAAATCGGTGCGCAAACCATTCCTCCTGATTATATCCAGGCGCTTTATACAGTATTTCAAAATGACACCATCACACTTTGTACCGCCCAATTAAAAACTGATTCTTTAAATGCAACGCTCCTCAACAAACGCGGTATTGCCAGAATGCGTCTTGGCCAGTTTAAAGAAGCGTATGCCGATTTTGATAAAGCATTAATCCTTAGGCCCGATTCAGATCCTATTCGTGCAAACCGTCAGCTTGCGCTAGCCAATCTAAGTCGCAGGAAAAATTAAAATTCAATCCACGCTGATAAATTTTACGAAAGGATAAATCAATCAACTTCGTATCTTTCAGCAACCAAAATTATTCCCGGAAATTATGCAGCACATTTCCATTAAATCAGGAGCGCCCCCGGGAACCTTGATGTATCTCGGGCGTGAAACAACAGATCGCGTTCGAATTACACTGCTTGAATACAACGAAACCGAATTTTTTGAAAGAGACTTTTTCGATATACAGGAATGTCTTACGCATGTGAAAGACGGAATGGTGAAGTGGATCAATGTGGATGGTGTGCATGATACAAGCATTATTGAGCAGATCGGAAAAATGTTTGACATCCATCCGCTTACACTTGAAGATATTGCAAACACCAACCAGCGTCCGAAATTCGAGGATTTTGAAACGTACCTCGTAACGGTTATGAAAATGATCTTCGAGGATCATAACCTGAAAAAAAACAGTGATGATGCGTTGGTCTCCGAACAGTTATCAATTCTTCTTTTAAATAATAATACTGTTCTCTCTTTCCAGGAAGCGGACGGTGGTGATGTTTTTGATGTTATACGTACGCGCATTCGTATGGGTAAAGGCCGCATACGAAGATGTGAAGCAGATTATCTTGCTTATGCATTGATCGATGCGGTGATCGATTCCTATTTTGATGTATTGGAAAAAATCGGTGATGAAGTAGAAACGCTCGAGGACAATCTTATTGATCATCCAAGTCCGAAGATGCTTCACCATCTTCACCATATCAAACGGCAGATGGTTTATTTCCGTAAAGCTGTTTGGCCAATGCGCGAGCTGATCAACAATCTTCAGCGAAGCGAATCTGCCCTGCTGACGGATCATACTACCCTTTACCTGCGCGATGCACATGATCATACGATTCGTGTTATTGACACGGTTGAAACTTATCGTGATCTCCTTTCAGGCATGATGGATCTGTACATGTCGAGCGTAAGCAACAGGATGAATGAAGTAATGAAAACGCTTACCATCATTACCACGATATTTGTGCCGTTAACTTTTATCGTTGGTGTATATGGAATGAACTTCGCGCAGACCGACCCCGTAACAGGCGAACTGCTACCAATGAACATGCCGGAGCTGTATTCAAAATACGGTTACGTTGGTATCTGGGCAGTGATGATTGCCATTTCGGCTTCATTGCTTATTTATTTCAGGAAGAAAAAATGGTTGGGCCGTAAATTCTAATAGTAACTCCATACAATGAAAAACGTAATTCTCTTTGTCACAATTATCCTGCTAATTTCTTGTGGTGATAACAAACCTGCAGTAAATGTCGATTCGCTGAAAACAGATTCAGCACTTAAAGCACAGCTGATAAAAAACGATATTCCTGTCAGCGCAGACACAGTGAACATGACTGCCTTGCCTCCTGTTTTCGAAGGTGATATTGTTATGCAGCTTTCGGAAGACGCGCAGCATATTGCATTCGGAAAAGCCTGTGGATCGAAATATAATCATGCAGGAATGATTTTCATCCGCCCGAAAGATCGCATGTATATGGTGATGGAAGCCAATGACAGTGTAACAGCGACACCACTTACCGAGTGGGTTGATCGCGGGAAAGACAAACATGTAGTGGTGATGCGATTGAAGGATGCGACCCAGGTTCTGAATGAAAAAAAAACAATGCAATTGAAAAAAGGTGCGAAAGATTTCCGGGGAAAATCCGAGGATGATTTTTACAGCTGGACAGACAATGCGCTTTATTCTACTGAGCTGGTTTGGAAAATGTATAATAATCTAAAGATTGAAATCTGTGCGCCGGGAAAAATAAGTGATATGAATATGACAGGAACAGTGATCGGCGAACAAATGACAAAAAATTACGGCGCAGCTATTCCGAAGAATGAAAAATTTATTTCGCCTGACGCGATTTATAAATCGCCTAAGCTGGTAATCGCCTACGAACGCTAAAAAGTAAAAAAGGAACAATTTTTGATCATACTCCGATTGCGCCCAGGTTGTAAATTAGCTTAAATTAGCCGTGGCAAAAACTCTCTCTATACTCTTTCACTCATGAAAAAACTAGTTACGCTCCTCAGTCTTCTTGTGGCTTTTCATCTTTCCGCAAAAAGCATTTCTACTAATGCTGCAACTGTTGTTACTAAAACAACCTTGTTGATTCCATCTGATGCCGTTGGCGATACAAACAGAACAGATGCAAATAATATGCGCCAGGGTTTCTGGATTGAACGCACCGGTTCCTACGATTGGGAAGGAAATTATGTCAATGGCAAACGCGAAGGCACCTGGGTTTCTTACCCGGTCGGTACGCCGATGGTTGCGTTAATCGATAATTATCGTAATGGAAAAAAGAATGGTGTTTCACTTGCTGTGGATCGCGCCGGGTATATTTTCAGGCAGGAAAATTATGTGGATGATTCGCTTGACGGAATGAAACGCACTTTTTATACCGGTGGTCGTTTGAAATCGGAAGAAGTGTACAGGAACGGCAAGCTGCACGGTTATTCCAAAGCTTTCAACAACAATAACAAAATGCAGGTTGAAGGAAATTTTAAAAACGGTCAGCGTGATGGCCTTTCCAAATGGTATTATACAGATGGAAAACTATATTCTGAAGCCAATTATAAAAATGGAATGATCGATGGTAAAATGACCACGTATTATTCTTCAGGCAATAAAGAAAGTGAAGTGATTTACAAGAATGACCAGATGCAGGGTGACTACATTGAATACCATGAAAACGGAAAAATAAAAACAAAAGGTGTTTATGTTAACAATCTCCAGGAAGGCGTTTGGACCACGATGTACGCAAGCGGAAAAATTTACGAAACCGGGAAATACGTTAAAGGAAACCGTGAAGGTGCATGGTCACAAGCATCGGAAGACGGAAAATCTACTGCGAAATTGAAATACAAAGCGGGTGTAGTAGCTTCCGGAACACCAATGGAAATGAAACCAATTCCGGTTGCAGCAACACCAACAACAACGCCACAGCCAACCGGTACACCAACACAAGGAAAGCCGAATGGTCAGCAAACACCAGCGCCCCACGATCACAACGCGCCGGATCATAAGCCACACTAGTTTTAAATTCGTTCTAAGAAAAATTAAAAAAGGTTGGGCCATCGCTCAGCCTTTTTTATTACCAATGTTTTTAGCACCCGATCTGCGTAATCTGCGTAATCCCTGCCTGCAGGCGAAGAAAGCACTTGCGGGGGCAGGCAGGTGTGGCTAACTTTGCAGCATGAATAAAATGTTCATCAATGTATTGCTGGCAATAGGTGCTATCGCAGTATTAATCGGGGGTTATTTTGCTTTTGCAGATGGCCAGCAGATAAGAGAACTTCCCTATTTTGAGCCGATTGAAAAAGGTTTAAAAACAAATGCGGATTCGCTGAATCGTCACCTCGTATTTGATTTTTCACTTATTGATCAAACCGGGAAAACGGTAACGCGTAAAGATTTTGAAAGCTCGATTACAGTGGTAGATTTTTTCTTCACCAGCTGCCAGGGAATTTGTCCGGTAATGAAATCCCAAATGAAACGTGTTTACGATAAGCACAGGGGAAATAAAGAAGTAAAATTCATTTCGCACACGGTAAATCCGGAAAAAGATTCAGCAGAAGTTTTAGCGGCCTACGCAAAAAAGTATGATGCTGATCCAGGGCAATGGTATTTTGTTACCGGCGACAAACCGCAGCTGTACAAGCTCGCAAGAAAATCATATCTCATTTCTGATTCAAATGGAAATGGTGGAAAAGAGGATTTTGTTCATTCGCAGAATTTCGCGCTCATCGATAAAGAAGGGCATATCCGCGGTGTGTATGACGGAACAGATTCGGTTGAAGTAAATCGTTTGCTTGTGGAGATTAATGTGTTGTTGGGAGCCTATAAAAAATAATTTGGGGGAACGAATTACGAATCTGTGTTTGGGTGTTGGGGATTTTGGTTTGATTCGGGGATTAATTGTATAAATAAAACTTAACTCTGAGTAAATTTTTAACGCGGAGGCGCGGGAGGTGCAGAAGGAAATCGCGGAGTTTTACTTCGGGTGAATGATTCGTATTCGGTTGATTCTAATTCACTCACTTTGTCTTTACTACCTTTTAACGCGGAGGCGCGGGAGGCGCAAAAGGAAATCGCGGAGGTTTTACTTCGGGTGAATGATTCGTATTCGGTTGATTCTAATTCACTCACTTTGTCT
>JANOCU010000014.1:0-4396 GCA_031412295.1 Bacteroidota bacterium | reverse complement strand
TTGATGGTAAGGCAAAAATGCGCTTAACTTAATGACATTGCCCTATGGGACTAAAGTGATTAAGTCGTAAATGGCAATTAGCGATTTACAAGGGATTGAGATTTGCAAAGTATTGATTGTACTATAATGAGCTTTGTTAATTGCAAATTTTTGTGATCGACTTTAATAAAATAAAAATGGCCCCATTTTTCAACAGAGCCATTTTCATTTTTATCTAGCTGAATTAATTTCCATACTCAGAAAGGAACTTAATCCTCACCAACCTTATCTCTTCCTGCGAAAAATCTTCTTCGCCCAACTCTGCAATCGCTTCTTCCAATGAATCTGATTCTGATTCTTTGAAATATTCTACGATCTCTTCCTGCTTGTCGGAATCCATCATATCATCTATGTAATAATTGATATTGACTTTTGTTCCGGACTGAACGATCGTTTCAATTTCTGTGATCAGGTCATCCAGCTTCAAACCTTTTGCTTCTGCTACATCCACCAAATCCAATTTACGATCGATGCTTTGGATGATGTGAACTTTTAATCCTGATTTATTGATGATGGATTTTACAAGCAGATCCTGCGGACGTTCGATTTCATTTTCCTCCACATATTTATTGATCATCTCAATAAACGGCTTTCCGAACTTCAACGCTTTGCCCTGCCCTACTCCTGTAATGCGCGTCATCTCATCCATCGTGATCGGATACTGGATCGCCATTTCATCGAGTGATGTTTCCTGGAAAACTACATACGGTGGAAGATTTTTTTGCTTCGCGACTTGTTTGCAAAGATCTTTCAACATCGAATAAAGTACAGGATCTGCACCCGCGCCTTTTTTTCCGCTGTCATCATCATCGTCATTATCACTTTCTGCGCCTTCGTAATCATGATCGCGTGTAACGAACATCGGGCCTGGGGCTTCTAAAAATGCTTTGCCGGCTTTTGTTACTTTCAGCAAGCCGTAATTGTCAATGTCTTTTGTAAGGAAACCTTCGAGCAACGCGGTACGAATTACTGCATTCCAATGCGCTTCATCTTTTTCACCTTCATTTCCTTTACCGAAAACTTCCAGCTCATCATGCTTGTAAGAAGTAACGGTCGGTGTAATTTCTCCAAGCAAAACCTGGATGATATGTTTTGATTTGAATTTTTCTTTTACATCACAAACCGTTTCAATTGCTAATCCAACATCTTCTGTTGCATCAATTTTCGCTTTCGGATGTTTGCAATTATCACAGTTGTCGCAATTTTCTTCTTTATATGATTCGCCGAAATAATGAAGCAATACTTTTCTGCGGCAAGCGGAAGATTCAGCGTATGCAACAGTTTCCAATAACAATTGTTTACCGATTTCCTGCTCAGCAACAGGTTTGCCTTTCATGAATTTTTCCAGCTTCTGAATATCAGCGTACGCATAGAAAGAAAGACAATTTCCTTCGCCGCCATCTCTTCCTGCGCGACCGGTTTCCTGGTAATAACCTTCAAGCGATTTCGGAACATCGTGGTGAATAACAAAACGAACATCCGGCTTGTCGATTCCCATTCCGAAAGCGATCGTGGCAACGATGACATCAATTTCTTCCATCAAAAAATCATCCTGTGTTTTCGCGCGTGTTGTTGCGTCGAGACCGGCATGATAAGGAAGTGCTTTGATGCCGTTTACCTGCAGGAATTCGGCAATCTCTTCTACTTTTTTACGGCTCAGGCAATAGATGATTCCTGACTTGCCGTTATTCTTCTTAATATATTTTACAATTTCCTTCACCACATTCACCTTCGGGCGAACTTCATAATAAAGGTTTGCGCGATTGAAGGAAGACTTAAAAATATTTGCTTCAAGCATTCCAAGATTCTTCACAATATCCTGCTGCACTTTCGGAGTTGCTGTTGCAGTTAACGCGATAATAGGAACAGTTCCGATGGCTTCAATAATATCACGAAGCCTGCGATATTCAGGGCGGAAATCATGTCCCCATTCCGAAATGCAATGTGCTTCGTCAATAGCGAAAAATGAAATTTTTATTTCCCTGAAAAAATTAACGTTGTCTTCTTTCGTCAATGATTCAGGAGCGACGTAGAGCAATTTTGTTTTGCCGGAAGTAATATCTTTTTTAACCTGGAGAATTTCAGCCTTGTTCAAAGACGAATTCATGAAGTGTGCAATGCCATCATCAGAACCATGATTACGAATTGCGTCGACCTGGTTCTTCATTAACGCAATAAGCGGGGAAACGATAATTGCAACGCCGTCACTGATCAAAGCAGGAAGCTGGTAGCAAAGCGATTTACCGCCTCCGGTTGGCATGATCACAAAAGTATCCTTGCCTTCGAGCACGCTATTGATAATTTGTTCCTGGTGGCCTTTAAAAGTATTAAATCCAAAGTATTTCTGGAGCTGATCAGTCAATATAAGACTTTCAGTATCAGTCATTTTAAGCATATTTAGTGTAATTCAGGAGAATTCGGGAGAACTCACTCTTCGTTAAATGTCTAAGTAAAGATATAATGAATTTTTCTTTCATTAGCGAGAATTGGCCGCCTTTTTCTCACATTTCTACGAATGGAGTTTATTGAACGATTAAAAAAAAAATGACACTTTTCTATGCTAACCATTTCTTTACGAGAAAATTAGTGAGCACTAATTAAACTTAATATCTTGCCTGCTCTATTCAGAAATTGACCCGATGATGAAAAAAATTCTTACGCTCCTGCTTACAATTTTTTCTGCAGCTGCTTTTGCTCAAGCACCACAAGCTATCGATTACCAGGGTGTTGCCCGCGATCCGTTAGGAAATGCTTTAGCTAATCAAGCACTTGGGATTGAATTGTCAATTCATCAAACTTCTTCAACAGGAATTGTTGTTTATAAGGAACAACATTTCACCAGTACAAATCAATTCGGTTTGTATACTTTGAAATTAGGACTTGGCACTCCTGTAACCGGAACGTTTGGTGCAATCAATTGGTCAACCGGTTTATATTTTCTTGAAGTCGGAATGGATATTACCGGCGGAACAAATTTTGCCGCTGCCGGAACATCACAATTGTTATCCGTTCCTTATGCACTTTATGCAGAAACAGCAGGAAGCTCCAGCGGCGGCCCCACAGGACCAACCGGTCCGACTGGTCCCGCAGGTGCAAACGGAACAAATGGCGCTACGGGTCCGAATGGTCCGGCAGGTGCAAACGGAGCAAACGGAGCAACAGGACCTTCGGGCACAGCAGGAACAACAGGTCAGACAATTTCTGAAGTATATGGAACAGGTCAGCTTGTTGTAACAACATCAACTACTTCGTATACGCTGATTCCGGGAATGACACAAACAATAAATGTTCCTGCTAATTCGCTTGTGTATGTTTCTACTTCGGGTGGAATGCAAAGTACCGGTGCAACATCATCTACCTATTCGGTTGTAGATGTAAGCTTATTCTGCGATGGTGTTGCAACTACTTCAGGCGGGCAGCGAAGAATTTCTATTGCAAATACAACAGCATTAGCGCAACTTATCGGCAATTGGTCGCTGATGCATAGCTACAATCTTCCGGCAGGTAATCACACCTTCGAAGTAAAAGCAATGAGTGGCGCTGTTGGTTCTTCCAATACAAATGTCAGCAGCTCATCAGCTCCGCAATTGCAGGGTGTGCTTACGGTAATGATCATCAAGCTTTAATTTTTATAAAAATAATTTCATGAAAAAAATTATATTTCTTTCTTTCTTTTCTACAGCAGTTTTTTTTCTACCGCTTTCCGTTGCTGCACAATCAAGCTCGCCTGATGTACTATCTTCCGGTGGTGGATTTGCAACCGGCGCAGGTTTTACAAATTCTTTTACAATCGGACAAGGATCACTTACTGAAACGTTTTCTCCGGGAACATTTATTCTCACACAAGGATTTCAGCAACCTGCAGATCTCGGAACAGGACTTGCACCGCTTTATCTTCCGTCAACCAACATCGGCACATTTCCGAATCCGAGCAACGGACAATTTTTTCTCGAATATAATCTCGATGAAAATGCGATTGTAACAGTGGAAACGTATGATGTTTTAGGTCAGCGCATTTATGTAGAAACTACTTCCAGAACGACAGGAAAACAGTTGCATGAAGTGAACCTTGGCACACAAGCTAACGGAATTTATTTTGTGAAATGCACGATTAAAACTTCTACCGGTATCTCAACAACCACATCCAAAATAACGGTCTCGCGCTAATGAAAAAATTAATTACGCTCACATTATTATTTGCCGGAACAGTTTTATTCGCACAAGCTCCGCACGCAATCAATTACCAGGGAATTGCAAGAAACATTTCCGGAACTCCGATCATTAACCAATTGCTCGGGTTGCAGCTTTCGATTCACAGTGGTTCAGCAGCCGGACCAATTGTTTACCAGGAGACACA